>JBGGMJ010000049.1:0-12643 GCA_041288095.1 Myxococcota bacterium | reverse complement strand
TTCGCGGCCTTGTTCGTGAAGGTCACGCCGAGGATGCGCTCCGGCCGCACGCCACGCTCGATGAGACGGGCGACGCGATGGATGATGACGCGCGTCTTGCCGCTCCCGGCGCCGGCGAGGACGAGCAGCGGCCCTTGCTCGTGTAGGACGGCTTCACGCTGGGGTGGGTTGAGCCTGGAGAGGTCGAGCACGGCGGCGAAGGGTCTTACTTAGGTGCACCCGAGCCGACAAGACTTGACTTGCCGACCGCCAACAAACCGGCCTCGGTGAGCTCCTCCATGGCGGCCGCGGCGGCCTTCTGGAAGGCCGTGGACTCGAAATACGCCTTTAATCGCGGGCTCGTCGGCAGAATCTGGTCGCCGGGTTCCCAGGGCACGACGTTGCTGTTCTTGTCGCGAAGGTCTCCGGCTTCGACGAGCGAGGTCGCCTCGGGAATGCTCAAGTGGGCGAGCGCTCGCCGCATGGCGCGAAAGCGTCCTTCGACGACCGGGTCGAGGAACTGGTACTGCGGACCAGCGAGCGCGGCGTTGTGGTAATGCGATGGCCGCGATAGCAGACCCTCGAGGCGCAGGCGCGCCGTCACGCGAATCAGAATCTCCTGCATGAGACCCGCGAGCCCTAGACCGGGGTGGTTTTGACCCGGCAGCCGCGGCCGCCCGGGCGCGAAGGTGCGCGTCGGATTTTGTAGCAGCAGCCACTCGATCATCAGGGCGTCGATGGTCGCCGCTCCCTCGAGGCCCGCGGGCGCCTCGATGGTGGCCTTGCGAACGATCAGCTCGGTGAGCAAGAGCTCTTCGGGGCGCTTTTCGGCGCGGCCGAAGATGCGCATGGTCGCCGGCTCGCGGTCGAGCCCGTCGATGCGCAGCTCGTGGAAGCCTCGCTTACGCAGCTCGGGCAGAAAGCCGAAGCTCTCGAGGGCGAACTCCACGCCTTGGCGTGTGTAGTAGCCGAGCACGAGGTGTGAGCGGTGGGGCCTACCCAGGCCGATCTGGAAGTCCTCGTCGGTGAACGTGAGCTCGTGGTCATCGATACGCTGGAGCTCGCCGGCGCCGAGGCCGCGCGAAATCTGACGGAAGCGGCGCCGTATAGGCAGCTCGGGATGGCGCGTGGCGCGCTTGTCGTCGGTGAGCAGCCAGCGCACGAAGTTGGCGGTGGCTTGCCAGGCGCCACCGCTATAGCCGCCGCCCATGGTCACGACGAGCCCGGCGCCGAGCTTCTTGGTTAGCTGGGTCACGGCGATGTCGCGGTCGAGCACGCCGCGCGGCGACAACAAGAAGTCCCCGAGCGTATCGCCAGCGAGCACATCGGTGCCGGCTACGTAGAAGACGAGCTTGGGAGCATGCTGCTCGAGCGCGGGGCCGAGTGTTGCTCTGAGCTTGTCGAGATACTCCCGGTCGCCGGCGCGTGGCGGCAGCTGCACGTCGAGGTTGGCGACGGCCGCGCGTTCTTTCCAGGCGGCGCCGTGCAGCGAGTAGGTGAGGACCGTCGGATCCTCGGCGAAGGTATCGAGGTTGCCGTCCCCTTGGTGAAAATCGAGGTCGACGATGGCGATGGGCTCGCTGTATCCGCTTCTGCGGACACGGGCGATGGCCACCGCGATGTCGTTGTAGATGCAAAAGCCGGCGCCTTGGTTGCGGCTCGCGTGGTGCAGGCCTCCTCCGAGATTGACGCCGACGGCAAGCTCACCGCCGCTGACGGCCATGGCCGCGCTGATGGTGCCGCCGACGACGCGTCGCTGCGCCTGCACCAGGAGGTCGACATCGACGGTCTCCGCGGGAATACCGAAGATGTGCGCCAGCGTTTCCGGCGTGACGCTCGCATCGAGGTATTCGCGGCCATGAACCCACGCGAGCTCCTCGATGGATGCGAGCGCGGGCATGCGAACATCGGCCATGCGAACGAGCCCGCGGTCGGTAAGGCGGTCGAGAACGCGGTCGCTACGGTCGAGCTGGACGTTCGGGATGAGCTGCGCTTCGTCGAGCTCGTGCGCGGAATAGTCCGGGTGGAACCATAGTCCGACCTCGCGTCCGAGACGGCTGTGGGCCCTGTAACGATCGCGCCAAATCCACATACGTTGCCTTCACGTCACGAACGAACCTAGATTCCACATGCCTATGGCACGACCCTCCGGCCCGCAACGAAGTAAACGTCATCCCAAACGCCGACGAGGCGAGCCCGAGAAGCCGGCGCTCAAACGCGTCCGCGGCACCGTGCGCATGAACGGCGACGGCAGCGCCAAGCTGCTGGCCGAGGTTCGGGGCACACCCAGCGTCTTCCTGCCGCCCGAAGAAATCGTCGGCGTCCGCGATGGCGATGTGGTCACCGTCGAGCTCGGCGTCGGCCGCAAGGGCAGGGTGCGCGGCCGTATCGTCGAGCGCGGGCCTTCCCGCTCCGGCACCGTGGTCGGCGTGTTGCGTCGCCAAGCGCGGTTCACCTACTTGCTCCCCGACGACGGTTCGAGCGCTTTGGTCGTGCCAACCGAGGAGCTCGGCGACGCCAAGGATGGCGACGCCGTCGAAGCGCGTATTCTCCGCGAAGGCGAAGCGGAGGGCGCTTCGGTCGCGCGCGTCGAGCAGGTCTTGGGTGATCCCCTGGATCCCAAGGTGCAGGTCGAGATGGCCGTGCGGGCCACCAAGTGGCCACGGGAGTTCGACGCCGCTGTCGACGCCGAGGTCGCGAAGTTCCCGCCCGTCGATCCAACGCGCGTCTTGGTCGATGGGCGCATCGATCTACGAGGCGTGCCACACGTCACCATCGACGGTGAAGACGCCCGTGACTTCGACGACGCCGTCTCGGCCAAGCCCGAGGGTGACCGCTATCGCGTATGGGTGTCGATCGCGGACGTCTCGCACTATGTCCGCGAAGGCACCGCGCTCGATGACGCTGCCCGCGCGCGCGCCACCAGCGTCTATTTTCCCGACCGCGTGTTGCCGATGCTACCCGAGCGCTTGTCGAACGATCTGTGCTCGCTGCGACCGAACCTGCCGCGCCTGACCATGACGGCTGAGTTCTTGGTCGACGCCGACGGCACGATGACCAACGTCCAGGTCTACCCTTCGCTCATCGATAGCGCGGCGCGGCTGACCTACAACATCGTCCAAGAGGTCCTCGACGCCAAGGACGTCGGCATCAGCGGACCGAAGCACCCGCAGACCGACCTCATCCACAAGCTCGTCATCCCGGCGCGTTGGCTGCGCGCGCAGCGAACCCGCCGCGGCGCCATCGACTTCGAGATCCCGGAGTCGAGGATCCAGATGGGTCCGGACGGCGCCGCCGCCGACATCGTGCAGCGCCCGCGACTCGAGGCCCACCGCCTGATCGAGGACCTGATGGTCGCCGCCAATGAGGCGGTCGCGGAGTATCTGATCGGCAAGAGTTGGCCGGCGCTCTTCCGCGTCCACGACTCACCCGACCCAATGAAGCTGGAGCTGCTCGTACGCTGGGCGGGCAAGCTCGGCATCGACTTCGATCCCGACGCGGCTCGCGACCCGAAGGTGCTGCAGAAGTTCATCCTGCGGATGCGCAGTCATCCGGCCGCGAGCGTCGTGCAGTCGCTGGTGCTGCGCATGATGCAGCAGGCGCGCTACGGCCCGGAGAACTTAGGTCACTACGGTCTCGCCTCGAAGGCCTACGCCCACTTCACCTCGCCAATCCGCCGCTATCCCGACCTCGTGGTGCACCGGGCCTTGAAGGCGCTGTGGGCGGGGCAGGGGAAGCTGCAGAATCTCGAAGGTCTCGGCACCCACTGCTCGCAGCAAGAGCGCAAGGCGATGGAAGCCGAGCGTGGTGTCACGCAGCTCATGGCCTGTCAGATCGCCACCAAACACGTCGGCGAGGACATGACCGCGCAAGTCATGGGTGTGCACCCCGCGGGTGCGTTCGTGCGTCCCGTGGAGCTCTTCGTCGACGGCCTCATCCCGATGGAGGCGCTGTCGCACCACTTCCGCGGGTACTTCGAGTACGTCGAAGACGATCAAATGTTGTTCTCGCGGCGCACCAAGACCAAGATCGGCCTCGGCGATCGATTGGAAGTGCAGCTCACCGGCGTGAACATGAAACGCCGGCAGATCGATTTCGCGATGACGGAGCAAGGCAAGGAGCCATTCCGTTCGAAGAAGCAGATGGGCTGGCGCCGTGATCGCGACCAAGAGCGCGAGGTCAAAGCCAAGCTCCGACGTCCTCCCGAGGAAGCTCCTGGTGAGCGCAAGCGTGGGCGCTTCGAGCAGAAACGGCCTCCGGCGCCGAAGGCAGCTCCGGAGCGTCAGGAGCGGCACTCGGATTCGCTGCGTCGCGTCCGCGAGGAGACGCGCAGCGAACAGCGCCCGCGGCCGCCACAGCAACGCCCCGCCGAGCAACGGCCGCCCGAGCAACGACCGCCTGTGCAGCAGCGCCCGCCGGGCGAGCAGGCGGCGCGGCCGCGTTCATGGGAGGAGCAATTCCTATCGCCGCCGTCCGAGCCCGTGCGTCCGAAGCGCTGGGAAGAGATGCGGGAGCGCATCGGTCAGCGCGGCGGTGAGCGCGAGCGTCCGCGCCCCGAGCGCCCGGGCATGACCGACGTGAGTGATCCCTACGCCAGCCGCGCCGGTCAGAAACCGGGGCGTAAGAGCGACAGCGCGCCGGCCGACGGCCGTCCTCCGCGCCGCAACAAACGCGCGACCGGTGGCCGTCCGAGCGGCCGCCCCGGAGGCCGAGGACCTCGCGGCCGTCGCTGAGATCGCACCGAACTCTTTGTAATTACTCGGGTTTGGGAGGCTTTACTTTTGCACACGAAGTATTAAGCTACGACTACCGCGCCCGAGGCGCGGACCCCCCCGGGGAGTGTCCAAAAGTGATGGATCCGCGCACGTATCAACGCTTCTCCGATTTGGTGAAAGCCATCCGGCGCAAGCACCGCATGAGCCAGCGCGCCATGGCCAAAGCCCTGCACGTTTCACCGGGCTACATCGGTCAATGGGAGCTGCGCTTGTCGCAGCCGTCGGCGGAGGTGGCGACGAAGCTCTGTCAGATCTTCGCCATCGCGGACATCGAATACGTCCAACGCTTGGCGTACGCGCAGCGCGCGCCCGAATGGCTCCGCGAATCGATCATCAGCTACCACCGCAACGAAGTCGGTGAAGTCGAGACCGCCGAATACGAGATGTACACGACGCGCCTCTCGGCCGCGGAGCACCGCATCGTCAACGCCCTGCGCCGGCTCTCCGACGACCAGCTCGAGCGCCTCAGCCAGCGCATCGAGGGCTGGGTCGACGCGATGGCCGAGGACGGCACCGGCGAACGCTAGTCTAGCGTCGATAGGTAGCGCACGAACACGTCGGTGGTGAGGAGAGCCTTCCGGTCGCGACGGGTAACTTCGTCCGCGATAGCGGATGGAAGCTCCACGTCCTTGCTCATCAGTCGCACGTGCTCGCGCCCCACGAAGGGAAAATAGCCGCGCCCCGCGTGCTCGATGGCATGCGCGCCCAAGTACTTGGGGTCACGCTTGCCCAAGAAGAGGACGACCCGCGCTCCCGCTTGCACCGCGTTGCTCACGTCACAACGCCAAGTCGACTCGGCGATGACCCGCACCGTCGGTTCGACCTCGCCCTTCAGGATCTGCTCGACCTGGATGTCGGCGTAACGGTGCCCGTCGACGATGACCACTCCGGCCACCTCGCCGATGACGACGGCTTCCGCGTGTTTGTAGAGCTCGTCGAGGGTGATGCTGACGCCCTTTGCCGAAGCGAGCCCGGGAACCAGCACGATGAGACCAACGGACGACGCTGTGGTGCGCGGCATGGCCAATCCTCCGTGAATGCTCCGTTAGTCGAAGGACCCTGACAGAGTGGGAAACGTGAGCTGCGTCACATTGCCGACCCGCCGCGCGGTGAGATGACTGTCGGCCCATGCCTCGTCGATCTCTCGCAGCCGCCACTTTGGTTGCCCTGTTGGGGTGCGCGGGCACGGCCGCGCCGGTCGACTTCGAAGAGGCTCGTCGCGGCACCGAGGAGGCGCGGCGCACGTTCGTCGCGCAGACTCTCGATAGCGATGAGAAAGAGGCTCTCTTCTTCGCCACGCGACGGATGACCGGCGCGGATCGCTGGCTCATACCGCTGCTCATCGGCGCCATCGACGGCCGCATGGGTGAGCACGACGGCAAGCTCGCGGCACGTCTGCTGTGGGAACACTTCCCGAAAGACGCGCCCGCGATTACCGAGGCAAAGCTCGCCACGGCTTCCGAGCGCACGGCGTTTGCTCTAGCGGAACAGCAATCCCGCGTTGGCAAGCTGTCGCCGGCGGCGAAGCGCGTCCTCGACAAGCACATGTGCGCGGCGCTCGAGCCCGGTCGTTGGGGGGTGCTGCTCACCAAGATGAAACCAGAAGCAGAGAACGACCTCATGAACACGGAGCTCAACGACGTGAGCTATGCTTGTGATGGGAGTCCGGCGGCCCGCTCGGGTCTCAAACCGGGGGACACCATCTTGCTGATCGACGGCGAGCGGGTGAGGGGCGACCGGGTGCTGGCGGCGTTGCGCGAGAAGAGTCGTGCGACCGTCCACCTGCGCCGCGGCGGCGTCGAGCAGGACATCGTCATCTCGAAGTGAGCCGCGCGCCGCCTAAGTCAATCGAGCGTCGCGAGATAGCGAGCGAACACCTCGGTCGTGAGCACCGCCTGCAGATCCTGGCGTTGCACGTCGTCGGCGATCGAGGCGGGAAGCTGCGTGACGCCGCTCAAGCGGCGTACGTTTTCGCGGCCGGCGAAGGGCATGTAGCCGCGATTGAACGCTAGTGCCCGGTGCGGCTGCGCCTCGCGCTTGCCGAGGAACAAGACGATCCGCGAGCCGGCCTCGAGTACGTCGCTCGCGTCGAGCCGCCACGCGGACTCGGCGATGACGCGAATCACCGGATCGGCCTCACCCTTGAGCACCTCGTGCACGTGGATATCCGCGAAGCGCCCGCCCGAGCTGTTGACGACGCCATGCACCTCTCCGATCACCGCGGCCTCGGCGTGGCGGAAGAGCTCGTCGAGTGTGAAGCGAACGGTTCGGGCCGAAGCGACCTCGGGTACCAACACGATGAGACCAACGGACGCATTGCTAGGCGCTGCGTTCTCCACGACGAGACACTCCCGGTTGTGTGGCTCATCCATGGGGCACAACGGGGGGTCAGGTAAGTGATGGTCATCACAACCCAAAAAAAACGGGCCCGATGAACGGGCCCGTTTCACGAACACAAAGCTGACTGACGGCTGTTACGAGCCGGCAACCTGGCGCGCGACTTCCGCCGCGAAGTCTTCCGACTTCTTCTCGATGCCTTCGCCCAGCTGGAAGCGGACGAAGCGCCGAATGACCAGCTTCTCACCGATCTTGGCGACGAGCTCGGTTAGGATCTGCTCGATGCTCTTGTCGGTGTCCTTCACGAAAGGCTGCTCCATCAAGCAGATGTCCTTGAAGAACTTGTCGATCTTACCGGTGACGATCTTCTCGACCATGTTCGCCGGCTTGCCTTGCTCGAGCACCTGCGCGCTCAAGATCGACTTCTCCTTCTCGACGACGTCGGCCGGCACTTCCTCGCGACGCACGTACTGCGGCGACGCGGCGGCGATGTGCATGGCGACGTCCTTCACGAAGGCCTGGAATTCGGGGTTACGGGCCACGAAGTCGGTCTCGCTGTTCACTTCCACGAGCACGCCGATCTTGCCGCCGGCGTGGACGTAGCTCTGCACGAGGCCTTCGGCGGCGATACGATCGGCTTTCTTCCCGGCGGACGAGATGCCCTTCTTGCGCAGCCAATCGACCGACTTCTCGAAGTCGCCGCCGCTCTCGGCCAGGGCTTTCTTGCAGTCCATGATGCCGGCGCCGGTCTTGGCGCGCAGCTCGGAAACCATCTTCGCATTCACTTCCATACGCTGAGTCTCCACAAACTTCTCCAGGTCACCGCGACGCTTTGGCCGCGGTGACTTCAGAATGGCGTTCTACTTGGGGGAAAAGAGAGGACTCCGTTATTGCGGAGCCATCGCCTCTTCTTTGTTCGGGGCGCGGACGACTTCGACCTGCGGACCGCCCTCGGGACGCTCACGCTGCTCGGCGCCTCGCTCACGGCCACCGCCGCCTTCGCGACCGTCACGGCCACCACCACCTTGGGCGCGGCGCGCGGCCTCTTCGGCCTTCTGGGTCGCGAGCACCTTCTGGTACGCCGCGTTACCGTCGGCGCAAGCGTCGGCGGCGCGGGTCACGAAGATGCGGATGGCGCGGATGGCGTCATCGTTACCCGGGACGATGTAATCGACTTCGTCGGGATCGCAGTTGGTATCGACGACCGCGACCACCGGGATGCCGAGCTTGCGCGCTTCGGCGACCGCGATGTGCTCCTTCTTGGTGTCGATGACGAACACCGCACCTGGGAGCTTGGTCATGTCCTTGATACCGCCAAGGTTCTTCTCGAGCTTCTGGCGCTCGCGCGTCAGGCGAAGAACTTCTTTCTTGGTCAGCTTCTCGAAGGTGCCGTCGAGCTCCATCTTCTCGATGGAGCGCAGGCGGTCGATCGAGGCCTTGACCGTCCGGTAGTTGGTCAAGCAGCCGCCGAGCCAGCGATTGTTCACGAAGAACTGCTCGCAGCGCGTGGCTTCTTGCTGGATGACTTCCTGCGCCTGCTTCTTGGTGCCTACGAATAGGACCTTTTCGCCGCGCGAGGTGATGTCGGTGAGGAATCGATAGGCCTTGGAGAAGAGCGGAACGGTCTTCTGCAGGTCGACGATGTAAATGCCGTTACGGGCACCGAAGATGTAAGGCTTCATCTTCGGATTCCAACGGTTGGTTTGGTGCCCGAAGTGTACGCCTGCTTCGAGCATCTCACGCATGGTGAGCTCGGCCATCTGACTTCTCCGCGGTTCTTGCGCTCGCCGTAACTTAGGAATGTCGACTGTTCAACCCGTGGGATTCCCACGAGCACCGCACAGTCGAGCCGTTACGGCGTGGTTGTTATTGTTGAATCCGAGACCTAAAGGCGAGCTCTCACTTACCTTTGAGAATCTGGATTTTGCCATGGCCAAACGCTACTTGCCCGCCGAGTTGTCGGCGCGATCGCAGGGTTCGCCCAAGGCGGCGACGGCCTACCAAATCGAAACCGCGATCGCAACCAGATCCAGCCGGGTCGTCGGTTATTGGCAGGTGTTTATTGGTGCCGCATTGGCTCCAGAGCTAGACTTTAACCACTCTGAGCCCAAATCGTCTACGCAACGCGTCATTCGTGGTGGTTTTGCTCGCCTGTGCCGTGGCGCGGGCCGAGGTGCTCGACGTCAACTCGACGCGGCCAACCATCGTCGTCATTCCCACCCGCTCGCCCGGCGGCCCGGACCTGTCGAAGGACACCGGTAGTCTCTTCGAAGCGCCGCTGGCGAAGAACGCCACCGTGCTGCCCTTCGAAACCTACCGGCGCGGCGTGCTCGCCAACGGTCACCTCGCGCGCGACGCCGCGGATCTCAACGTCATCAAGCACGTCGGTCCACTCGTTGGCGCCTCGCACGTCGTGGTGGTGCAGGGCATGACGGTGACCGAGACCGAGCGTGGACGTTCGGTCCAGGTGAACGTCGTCGAGGTGTCGCTGGTCGCGACCACCGGCGAGACGCTCTACACGACCAAGCGCCCGCTCACCGGCGCGCGGCTCACGCGCAGCGCGGCGCTGCCCATCGTCGCCGTCATCTCGGGGAAGCTCGCGACGCTGCCCGCGTTCGACCCCAGCACGCAGCCGACCCCGTCGACGGTACCCGACGCGGTGGCGACCGTGCCGGTGCCCCCCTCCGTGCCGGCGACCCTCCCGGTCGAGCCGGTGCCGCCGCCGCCGTCCACCGTGGAGCCCACGGCGCCGCAACCGACTGTCGCTATCGCGGACAACCCGACTCTCGAGGGTGATCACCGCCTCGCGGCGCCAATCGTCATCGACGAGGCGAGGCCCGAGCGCGCCATGATCAACGTCGAGCCGACCTTCGACGGCCGCCTCGGCATCCTCACCATGCAGCGCGACGGTCGCGTCCGCGGCAGCGGAGGGCGTGCCTCCTACGACGGACCGCTGGTCGCGAGCAGTCTCTCCTTTGCCTATTTCCCTTGGGCTCGGCGTCCCAAGGAGAAGCCCTCACACGGCGTCGGTCTCTACGCCGAGGGCTACATCACGCGTGCCTCGACCGACTTTCGCGCTGGCTCCTCGTCGAGTGACAACACGGTGGCCGGAGCCGAGATTGGCGGCGCCTACCGCTTCGCGCTCGGTGCGACGACACGCGCGCCCGCCGTTACGCTGCAAGCCGGCTTCGCCTACGCGACGTTCCCGATGACCGGCTTGCCGTTCCCGGCGACCAGCTATCGCTCGGCCGCCCTGGGCTTCGTGCTCGACGTGCCGCTGGTCAAGCACCTGGCGGCGTTCGCGGGCGGGCGGTTTTATCCGTGGATGGCGACGGGGAGCGATGCTCTGGGCGAGGCCGATTCCCTGATGGCGGTGCGCGCCGAGCTCGGCCTGCGGGCCGTCATCCAGCGCTTCGAGTTGGTCGCCGCGGGGCGTTTCCAGCAATACAACGGCAACTTCAGCGGTGCGACCGACCTCGCCCTTGCCAGCCAGCTCGAGGACGTCCGGCTCGTCGATCGCTACTACGGCGGCGTATTCAGCATCGGCTACGTGTTCTAGGGCCCCTGTGCATTGTCATCCGCGTGCGCGAGGCGTAAATTAGCCTGCCTCTGGAGGTTTGTAACCGTCATGGCTCAGGTTGAAGGTCTCTCCCCGCATACCGCCCCGTCGCACGTCGAGATGCCCGCTACCCCGGCTCCGGTGAAGCTCACCGAGAAAGCCGCCGAGATGGTGAAGCGCGCCATGGCGGACGAGAAGATGATCGACCACGGTCTGCGCGTCGGCGTCATCGGCGGCGGCTGCTCGGGTCTCCAGTACCTGCTCGACTTCACCCCCAAGGCGACCGGCGAAGACTTCGTCGACGAGCAATTCGGCATTCCGATCTTCGTCGACCAATACAGCGCCGGCCACTTGATGGGCACGACGGTCGATTACGTCGACGGCCTCGCGGGCTCGGGCTTCAAGTTCGAGAACCCGAACATCCAGCGCGCTTGCGGCTGCGGTAGCAGCTTCAGCACCTAGGGTGCATTGGTAGCGGCAATCGTCGTATCGAAGATCGACGTCGCGTATGCGCCCCAGCGAACGGTCGCGTCGCCGTCGCTCGCGAGCTCGATCGAGCCGAGCTCGGCGGCGCTGCCACACGCCTCGATGTAGGCTGGGACGACGCCGCGCTGATCCGCGATGCTGTTGCCCTTCGCGGAGATCTTCACGCGCTTGCTGAGGTCCGACGGCAAGGCGACCACGAGGACGCAGCCGTTGGATTGCGTCGCGAAGCTGCCGAGCTGCACCGTGACGCTCTTGTCGCCGCTGACCCTGGCTTCACCGTGGGCCAAGGCGGCGCGCAGCCGTTCGCGCGCTACGAGATAGGCGCTGCTGTCGACGAGTTGATCGTCCTTCGTCGTCGCGAAGCTCGAGGCGAGCGCCGTTCGCGCGGGCGACAATCCGAGCTCGACGATGCGCTGGCTCACGGCGGCGCGTGCCGACGCTTCGACCTTGGCGGCGAGCGCCGGCAACAGGCCGTCTGCGTCCGCGAGCATCGCCGGGGGAACGTCGTGACCCTCGACGTTGTGCGCTTCGTCGCGAGCGGCGCTGTAGTCGTCCCATGCGTGCTCGACGGCGAAGGTGCGCGTCTCCACGGCGTTGGTCTTGGTGTCCTGGATCTTGAGGACGACCTTCACCGCGACGGCGCGGCGGTACGTCGTCTTCTCGTAGGTCCAGGGCGCCATCACCGGCGACTGCACCGTGCGTGGGGTCGTGGCGAGCGTCGCTTCGGCGGTCGCGACCGCGGTCTCGGCCTTCACGATCCCGTCGGTGCTGGGTGAGAGGGCCATGCCGCAGCCTGCTTCACCGGCGGCGCCGACGAGGCTTCCCAGAACGCCGCCGCCAGCCATCTTCTTCACTTGCTGGCCCGCCATCTCACAGACCTTCTTGTTGCTCTCGAACTGCGTGAGCTCGGCTTGGTATGCGGCGTTGGCGCCGTCGCGCTCGCCACGGGCGCGGATGGCCGCGGCATTGGCGATGTCGTAGGCCGGGTTCGCCTTGTCCTCGTAGCGCGAGATGTATTCGCTCGTGGCGGCGACCTTGGCGCTGGTCAGGCGTCCGAGCACGAGGTCGCGCAGCTCGATGTCCACGCGGAGATCGCCCGTTGCCTGGCTCGCATCGGCGACCGCGACGCCGGCGATGGGCCGCGCCGCGAGGTTCGTGAGTGCCGCGGCGAGGCCCTGGCGGACCGTGGCGATGCGAGGGTTGCGCACCTCGGGGATACCGATGACGATCCGGTCGCCGCTCGGCGCCGCGCTCATGGCACCTTCGCGCATCAGCATGACGCCCAAGGTCCGGCGGACGCGCCGCAAGTCGATCTCGCCGTCACGCAATCGGCCTTGCCAGACCGCGACGCTCGATACGCACTCGAGGCCACCGTCGCGCGCTGGATGGCAGGTGCCCGGATAGGCGCCGACCAAGCGTTCGACCGAGCGGTTCGGAGCCACCGCGCCCCCGCTCGCCTCGAGCACGGGTGGGGTGTCGGTGGTCGCGGGAGCAAAGCAGCTCGCCA
>JBGGMJ010000048.1:0-7732 GCA_041288095.1 Myxococcota bacterium | reverse complement strand
CGAGCGCTCGCAGCTCGGTCCGCTGGGAGAGTCCAAGCGCCCCGACCTTGCCGACGTGCTCTTCAGCGGCGGCTTCGACGGCAAGACCTTGTACGTGGGTGCTGGCGACGCGGAAGTGTACGCCATCACGATGAACTAGGGCGGGGGCCGCCCCTTCCCCCACAACTTATTTCGGCGCGTCGACCACGAGCGTGAAGTAGCCGGTGTTCGCGATCTGCGACTTGAGGATGTCGACCTGAGTCTCCAGGCGATCCCGTTCACCCTCCGGGAGATGCTTACGGAGCGCCCGCAAAGCATGCGACAGGTGCGCCTTGAGAACCGCGAGCTCGGCGGGGGTCGGCTTCTCGTTGCCGCTCACGCTGACCGAGTAGCCGCGCGCTTCGAGCGCCTTCTTGAACAGGTTCACGGTGGTCCCGGCGGCCTGCTCGGGAGCGATGGTGATCTCGAGCTTCTCGCGGTTGACCTCGAGAGTAGCCTTGCCCCCGCGCGACGCTTCACCGCGGACCTGCACGTACCAAGAAGGCTCGACGCTGTAGGCGATGCTGGCCGTGACCTGCTGCGAGGGGTCCGTGGACGCGGCCGACACGGGGATTTTGCGCCAGTCGGACGACTGGACGAGGGACGCCATTGGCGCCAAGGAAGGCGACTGAATGCGGTTCATAACGATCTCCTGAATGGCGGATTATCGTGGGAACGGTGCAGAGGTTTCGTTGATGGACGCTCGGTTCGGGATAAATGGTAGCTGTCCCCATTTGATCCCATGAAGCTCCTCGTCTTGAAGGTTGCGGACACGAGCGTCGGCGTTCCCTGGCGCCGCGTGCGCGTGCCGGCTGACATCGGCCTCGACGACTTGCACGTCGTCATCCAGGCGGTGATGGGCTGGGACGATCGCCACGCGCACCGCTGGAAGCTCGGCGCGGCGCGCACGGCGAGCGGCGGCGACGCCAGGGTCGACAGCGTCTTCAGCGCTCCCGGCGTCTCTGTCAGCTATCTCTATGACGAGCGCTTCGACCTCACCGTCACCGCTGAGACGCTGGAGCGGACAGAGGAACGCTCGAACGACGACTTCGCGGTGCTGGCAGCCGATGCGGACGTCGCGACCTTGAACCAGCGCCTGCGGGGGGCGTTCTTCACCGTGGCGTACAATCCAGACCGCGAGCCCAACTTCCAGGAGTGGGGCGACCGCGACCGAGTGTCCGCTTTCGAAGCCGCGGTGATGCGCGCGCTGGTGCGTCGCGAGCCCAACCAAGCGGGCGTCCAACTGCGCGAGCGCACACGCCTGCACTGTATGGTGGAGGAGCTGCTCGCGAGCCCCTCGATGACCATCCTGCGCGGTGCTCTGACCCGCTTGCAGAGTCAGGGACTGGCGCGCGCCGAAGCGATCGATGCGTTCGTCGCATTGGCGGCGAGCTTTCCGGGGGAAGTCACCGACGTCCAGGAGCAGGCGAGCTACCTGACGGCAGCCGAAACGCTAAGCGCCGACTCTTGTCGACAAACCTTCCCCAACGGCCCGAGCCCGGTCATCGCGGCGCGCTTGGAGATCGTCGGGGCACGCAAGCGCAACCAGCGGCGGCGCAAACGGTAACACCTTGAACTAGGGCCAGTTGATACGGACGTGGAGATTCGAGCGCTGGTTCGTCCCCAGATACTCGAAGTGTACGTGTGGCCCGAGGTCGCCATGCTTGCCGGCGATATCGCCGTCCATCAGGCGGAAGCGCCGCATGCCGCCATGCGATTCGAACTGGCCGGGTCGGACCTGCCGAAATCCTGGCCCGAGCCACCGCTGCGCTTCACGCACGAGGACGTTGAGGTCGGTGGGGGGACCGTTGTGAACATAGATGCGCACGCCCTTAGCGGTGTGGCCTTGCATGGGCCGCGCCCATGGCAACCCGTGGAACCCATGGCGGTTGTTGGGAGAGAGACTCGCCTGCGGTCCGCTTGGGCGGGCAGCGACGATTTCCGGCGCAGGTGGATGGGCGCCAACGGTCGATCGGGCGCGGCTGAAACCGAACATCGCGCTGATGATCGACGCGTGGATGAGAGCGCTCTCGTAGGTTTCCACCTGGTCTCGAGCCTGCTGGCGCTCGTGCACCGGAGCGCCGGCGCGCTCGAGCCCCGCTGCGTAAGCCCGTAGGTCGGTGCCGCGGTCGAGGCGGTCGTAGCTCGACTGCACGGTGCGGAAGGCGTGCATCAGCGGATCGCTGTCGGGTCGCGCGCGTCGGGCTCCGCGACCAAACTCGTAGACGCGGCCATCGGCGCCGACGAAGTGAGTGGTGAGGAGCGTGGCGTTGGGCATCCGCGCATATTCTTGCTGGATGTCGTCCGGTACGAGACGTCCGGCTTCGGGGTTGATGACCCTTTGGTAGCGCAGGAGCGCCCCGGGGTTGTCTGGACGTCGTCCAGGGACCGGTCGGAAATCCGCCGGCAGGCCGACTTCGTGTGCGAGGGCGGCACGGATCGCTAAGCGGTCTCGTCCGTCACCGGCGTTCTCGTATGCCTGCAACAAGCGCGAAGCATAAGACTGATCGGACTCGCGTCCCGACGCATCGGTGCGGCGCAGCAAAGTCGGCGGAACCTCGTAGGTCCGACCGTCATAGTAGGTAAAGCCGGTGGAGATAGGGCCTGTGCTCATCGCTGCACCTAGCAATGAGACTACCTCAGCGGATGTCGATGGGCACTGTCGCTTTGCACCACACGCTAAAGCGGACGACGTCAAGTCGGGTTCCGGTCCCATGTTCGATACCCGCCACGATGTTGGCCGCGGCAGTACGTGGTGGAACGTCTTTGCCGCCCCGCGGGCCCGCTACATTGAAAGCGTCAGAAGACCCCTCGCTCGAGCTGGCAACTTCTCCCCCGGCTGATACCTTTCTGTATGCCCTTGTCGTCGCATGTAGTGGCTTGGCGTCCCCTCGCCATGTTGGCCATCGCGCTAGCGGGGTGTCAGGAGTATCCGTTCTCGTATCGGCCGAAGCAGCGCGTCGCCGTGACGTCGGTGCGCGAGGTTGTCGTGCGCAACTCGGATACCGATATCCTCTTCGTCATCGACAGCTCCGCCAGCATGCAGGACGAGCAGGATAATCTGCGACGCAACGCGCGCGCCTTCATCGAAACGCTCAGCCTTTCCGAAAACGCCTACCGCATCGGCATCATCACCACGGACGCGCTCGACTTCGAAAGTCCCGGCCAAGACGGTGGCCGCTTGCGCATGCGGCGGGCGACGCAGACGCAACTGAACACCGCGGGCTGCGGCATCGGCCCAGACACGAGCGGACTGCGTTATCTCCAGCGCCCCGCGCTCGACAGTCCACAAGTCGACGCCCTGCGCTGCCGGCTCGTGGAGGACATGGCCGCAACGGTGGGCAGTATCGGGACCGATGGGTCCGGCCTCGAGGCGGGCTTACTCGGCGTGCGCAAGGCGGTGGACCCAGCCTCCGACGCCGCTACCGCGAACAGCGGTTTCATCCGACCGGCCGCTGACCTCGCCGTGGTCTTCCTGACTGACGAAGAAGACTGCAGTTACGAGTCGTATCCACCAGAGAGCAATGACCTCCAGTGGTGCTACGAGAACATCGCCAACGCGACGCCCCTCGGCAACTTCATCGATTTCCTGGTGAGCAAGAAGGATCCAGCCGCCGGAGTGCGGAAGATCCGCGCCGCCCTCATCGGTGGTGGCGCGCCTGAGGGATCTGACGGCTCGAGCTTCACCCCGAGGGGCTGTCGCCTTACCACAGCGGGCGAACCGTCGGTCGATTGCGGCTGCTGGAACGAATCGAACGATGCGGCGTTCTGCGAATACTTGAACGACTTCGGTCACGTGTGCACGGCCCTCGCCGGTTGCACCGCTGAGCGCTGCGACGCCATGCCGAGCTCGCGTTATTATGACTTCTTGCGTGAGCTACGCCGGCGTCGGCTCGCGGTGAGCTTCCCGGGCGGTACGTTCGCGGATTCGATCTGCCGCGACGAGTACGACGAAACGCTGCTGAAGATCGCGAACACCGTCGTGCTCTCTACCTGCTTCGTGCTGCAGGAGCCTGCGCTTGGCCCCGACGCGGTGCAGGTCGCCATTCGCAGCCTCGATAGCGCAGGGGCCACGCAGGATCGCATCGTCCCACGTTTCGACAGCGGCGACAGCAGCGCGGACTGCCAGACGTGTGGCGGCGAGTGCGCGCAAGGCGCGTGGCGCTACGTCGACGAGCGCACGTTTTGCTTGGAATGCGGCTTGAAGAAAGAGGTGGGCCAGGAGTTCGTGCTCACCGTGCTCAACGAGCTCGAGGGAGTGGGCGAATGAGGCACCTGGTTGTCTTGTTGATCCCGCTGCTCGCCTGCGCCGGGGAAACCGAAGACATCGGCTTGGCGTGTCCGAACATGGTCGTCCCCTTTCAAGGAGAGGCGAGCACCGAGGGTGACCTCCGGCGCACCGAGGGCTCTGAGGTCGTCGAATACAATACCGAGTTCCCCTGCCAAGACATCGTGTGCGTGGCCTCGCTCGGCCGCGGCTCCTACTGCACGCGCGAGTGCCGCAGCGACGCCAATTGCCCGCAGGCATTCGAGTGCCGCGTCGTGATGACGTATGGGCCATTCGAAGATCGCAAGTTCTGCACCTGGAAGCAGTGCCAAGAAGATACCGATTGCGGAAACGCCTGGATCAACGCCTGCACCGTGGTGCCCGAGCTCGGTCTGACCGAGACGATCAAGCTCTGCGAAGCGCGCGATCCGAACGTCGTCAGCGAGTGAACGTCCAGGGGCGACGGACAGCCTCCTAACGCGTCTTACCCGGGGCGATCACCGCGGTGATCGTGACGCTGCCGGCTTGCTTGCGGTCCCAGTGCGCCGCTCCGCCGCTGACCTGGTCCCTCGTCAAGCCGAGCACACCGAGCTCGTTGATGATCGCATTCGCGCGATCCTGAGCGAGCTTGCGCGCGCGCCGGCCGCCCTTTTCCGGATAAACCGCGATGGTGACCTTCTCGATCTCGCCGTGGTCGCGGAGCAGCTGCGCGACCTGCAGCAACACGCGGCCGCTGTCCTTGCTGAGCTGCGCCTTCCCCTCTTCGAAGGTAATGGCGCGGTTCAAGCGCAGTCGTCTGCTCTTGAACGAGATCAACTGCGGGCCGTGTCCGTCATCCGGACAGCCGTCATCGTCCTGAACACGATTCTTGTCTTCCGGCGCAAGCGGGCATTGGTCAGAGATGTCTGGGAGGCCATCGCGATCGTTGTCGGGCTCCGGACAGCCGTCCCAGTCTTGGTATTGATCCAGGTCCTCGTCCTGGTCGGGGCAACGGTCGACGTCGTCAGGGACGGTGTCCAAGTCGCGGTCGTCGGGAATGACCATGGGGCAGCCGTCGGCGTCAGGACCCGGCTGGTCCTCGGCCGCCATCGGACATTCGTCGTCGCCGTCAACGATGTCGTCGCCGTCATTGTCGCTGTCGCTACAGCCGTCTGAATCCTCGAAGCCGTCGAGGTCTTCCTCGGAGCCGGGGCACACGTCACGCCGATTGGGGACCGTGTCTTCGTCGGAGTCGCGATACGGGTCCTTGGTCACCGACTCGATGCTCAAGAAGACCCGCGCGAGCGGCACGCCGTACGCCGGCGCGATGCCTCCCGAAGCGCCGAATGCCACCGCGTAACCAAACGCGCCTGAGAAACGATGACGATACGCAAGCGTCGCCTCGACACCGAAGACACGGTCGGGGACGTGCGACCCTAGAGCCCAGGCCGACACGTGCACCTCGCCGATGACCGACCGCCGTTGTTGCACGTACGTGCTCGGGTCGAGGCCGATGGCACCGCCCACGCCGAGGCGGATGCGGTCGCCGAGAGTCGCGTCACCAAGCTCGACCCTGTTGGGTCGGAGCTCGTAGCCGAACCGGGACGACCACGTCGTCCTGCCGCCGCTGTAGCTCGCGACGACCTCCGGAGTCACCGTCAGGCCGGGCTCGCCGGCGAAGGAACCTTCGGCGCCAATAGGCAGGCCGACACGGCCGCCTATGGATATCGCGGGCACGGCACCGCGTCGTTTGGTGGCCCAAACCCGAGCGCCGAGACTGACATCTTCCAAGCGCGGCTCACCCAAGTTGTCGAAGCCGAGCGTCGTGCGGGTAAACGAGCTGTCGATGCCGCCCTGCTGGGCCACCATGCCGAGCCAGCCGTCGATCTCGAGCCAACCCCACAAGCCCCAGGCAAACGCCGCCTGGAGCGACACGCGCTCCTTGACGATGTTGCCCCTGGGCACCGACAGGCTCGGCAGCGACAACGAAAGCGGCTTGTACGCAACGTCGAAGCCGAGCGCGACTCCCAACGTGCCGTGCGGCAGAACCTCGCCCACGGGCAAGGTGATGAGCCCACTCACATCAGGCGTAAGACGCAGCGTCTGCAGGTCGAAAGCCGACGCCGAGGCGACACGCGCCGCCAAAAGGGTCGTTAAAAAGGCGATCTGTGTTGCTGCAACACATCGACCCACAGTCGTAGGAGCCTAGCAGACGAACAGCGTCCCAACGACTAAATGAACGACAAGATTTGCGGCAACCGAGGCGCGTGGCCGTTAACGGCCGGGGAGCGCACCGGTGCTGGTCGGGGCCGCGAGCGTCGCCGGTGGGGTGATGCTCGGCGCTATCCGGCTGCGCGAGCGACGTGTCTCCTCGGTGGCGTCGACATCGTCGCCGGGCGTAAGGCTCGCCGGCGGCGTGTACCGCACCCAACGCGGTAGAGCCGCGGTGAGATTCTCCTCTGCTTCGGCGGCGGTGTGCGGGGTGCTGCCCCAACCGAAGACATTGCCTCTGCGGTCCTCGACGAGTGAGTCGTGGCTCGAGCGGCTGCGCGTGCCGTCCATCGACATGAAGTGCTTCCAGATGTCGATGTGAAAGCGGCCGTCTTCGTCGTGCATCACCCAGTTCTGCGACATGAGCCCGACTTCGTACGGGTAGAAGACGCCGTCGCTGCCGTGAAAGCCGCGCAGGGTCATGACGTAGCGCTGGTGGGTCCCGTCGCGGCTGCCGACGATCTGCTCGAGTTCTTTGAGCTCACCGATCGGTGGGCCGTAGTCGGTGATCGTGCCGTGCGCCTGGACGTTACTTACAGCGGTCTCGAAGCCCTCACGGGAAAACGGCGAGGCTGTGCCGATAGTGGTTGTCGGCGCGATCCGCGGAAGCGGATTCGACATGGGGCAACTCCTTGCGCGGTGCGCGAGCGACTAAGCGCCGGGGAGCTCGAGCACGGTCATGGTCGCCTCGATGCGGTTCGCCTCGGGGATACCGGCCTTCTTCTGCCCGTCGGCGATCGCCTTGTACATGTCCTGCATGGTGACCTGGCCCTTGAACGTGTGGAACACCACGACGGCGCCCGGCCCGCCACGATCCACGTGGGGCAACTTGGTCAAGTCGACGACATCTTGGCCATCGGTGCGCTTACGGTACTCCGCGAGATACGCGGCGTCGCCGAAGTACTCACTGAGCACGCCAAAAACGACTCTTTGGGCTTCAGCGTTGGGGCCCGCGACGGCAGCGGCGCGAACGGTGGAAGCGCCATCAGCTTTGATTTCCATTACACGCTCCTGTCAGTGGCGTCGTTATCGCGGTGACGAGGAGGGAGTTGTGCGGGGCCGGAGTGCAGCCGAGGCGCAGGTTGAAATCGGGATGTCCCCATTTTCGTGAAGCGCGCGGTGCGGTATAGCGGAAAACGATGACCGACCAGGAGAAGCTGAAGGAGGAGCAGCGGCGAACCCTCAGGCGCCTCGCCT
>JBGGMJ010000047.1:0-60824 GCA_041288095.1 Myxococcota bacterium | reverse complement strand
GAACGATGGGCCGTGCTTCAGCGGCTGCTACGCGCGCTGCAACCGGCGGTATGACCACGACCATATCCCAGCCTCTGGAAGAGGATTCTAACATGGCTGGTACGCGTGGGAACGGCGATCCGCCTTGCGCCACCATGTCAGACAGCCACCGTGACTTGACGACCCGCGGCGAGGTCCCTATACCGGCCTCCCGATCGTGCGTACTGCCATCATCATTCCGGCGCGCCTCGGGGCCACGCGTCTTCCTCGGAAGCCGTTGCTAGCGTTGGGAAATCTCCCCGTCGTGGTGCGCGTCATGCACCAGGCCCAAAAGGTCGCCGGCGTCGACGAGGTCGTGGTGGCCACGGACTCAGAAGAAATCGTCGGAGTGGTAGGTGAGCATGCCGGCGTCGCCATGCTGACCTCCGCGTCCCATCAAAGCGGTACCGACCGTTGTGCCGAGGTCGCGCGCGCCCGCGGCTACGACCTGGTCGTGAACCTGCAAGGCGACGAGCCATTCATCGACCCCCGGGACCTCGCCGGCATCGTCGAGACCCTCAAGACCCGCGACTGCGACATCGCAACGCTAAAGCGGCCAATCCAGAACGTCGACGACTTCCTGAATCCCAACGTGGTCAAGGTCGTTGTGCGCGACGACAACCAGGCGCTGTACTTTTCGCGCGCTCCGATCCCGTACGATCGCAGCGGTAACAATGCCTTCGCGAATGCGTATCGCCACATCGGCGTTTACGGCTACAAACGGCCTGCCTTGGAACGCTTGAGCGAAGAAGAGGTCCACGTGATGGAGCGCCGTGAGGGCCTCGAGCAGCTCCGTGCGCTCGCCATCGGCATGACCATTCAGACCGTCTCCGCCATGAGCCAAGGACGCGGGATCGATACGGAAGAAGATTTGCAGTGGGCCCGCGGCGAAGTCGCAAGGCTCGGAGAGGAATGCTTTCCATGAGACAGCAGCCGAAGCCCCGCGGTCCCAAATTCGTGTTCGTCACCGGCGGCGTCGTCTCGTCGCTCGGTAAGGGCCTCGCCGCGGCATCGCTGGGCGCCTTGATGGAAAATCGCGGCCTCAAGGTCGGCGTCATGAAGCTCGACCCGTACATCAACGTCGACCCGGGCACGATGAGCCCATTCCAGCACGGCGAAGTTTACGTCACCGACGACGGCGCCGAAGCGGATCTCGACCTCGGACACTACGAGCGCTTCGTGTCCGCTAAAATGACCCAGAAGAACAACTACACCACGGGTCGCATCTACACGCGCGTCATCGAGAAGGAGCGCCGCGGCGACTATCTGGGCGCCACCGTGCAGGTGATTCCGCACATCACCGACGAGATCAAAGCCTTGGTGAAGGAGGCAGCCGAAGGTCACGACATCATGATCGTCGAGATCGGCGGCACGGTCGGCGACATCGAGTCGCTCCCCTTCCTCGAAGCCATTCGTCAGATGGCTTACGACGTCGGCAAGGAAGACTGCTTGTACGTCCACCTGACGCTGGTGCCGTACATCAAGACCGCGGGTGAGGTGAAAACCAAGCCTACGCAGCACAGCGTCAAAGAGCTGCGCGAGATCGGCATCTCCCCCGACATCTTGCTCTGCCGTTGCGAGCAGCCGCTCGAGAAGAGCGTGAAACAGAAGATCGCGATGTTCGGCAGCGTCCGTCCCGACTGCGTGTTCTCGGCGATGGACGTGCCGACCATCTATCAGCTGCCGCTGGAGCTGGCGCGTGAAGGCTTCGACGACAAGGTCGCCGAGCTCCTGAACATCTGGTCGCGCGCCGCGTCACTCGACAAGTGGCAGAAGCTCGTCGACACCATCTTGAAGCCGCGCGACGAGGTGAAGATCGCCATCGTCGGCAAATACGTCGAGCTCACCGACTCGTACAAATCGCTGCACGAGGCACTCTTGCATGGCGGCGTCGCCAACGACTGCCGCGTCAAGATGGACTACATCGACAGCGAATTACTGGAGCGCGACGGGTCGGTCATGGAGCGTGTCGCTAAAGCGGACGGCATCCTGGTGCCCGGTGGCTTCGGCAGCCGCGGCGTCATGGGGAAGATCCACGCCATCAAGCAAGCACGCGAATCGAAGCAGCCGTTCTTCGGTATCTGCTTGGGCCTGCAAGTAGCGATGATCGAATACGCCCGCGACGTCATGCACATCGCCAACGCCAACTCGCAGGAATTCGAGCCGGACGGCAAAGAGCTGGTCATCGCCATGATGGAGGACCAGAAGCACATCACGAAAAAGGGCGGCACGATGCGACTCGGCGCCTACCCGTGCAAGCTCACCGACGGGTCGCTCGCGCGTAAGCTCTACGGCAAGCCGGAGATCTCCGAGCGCCACCGTCACCGCCTCGAGGTGAACAACGCTTATCGCGAGCGCCTCGCCAAGGCGGGCTTGAGCATCTCGGGCACCTCGCCGGACGGCGCGCTCGTCGAAATCGTCGAGCTGCCGTCGCACCCGTGGTTTTTGGGCTGTCAGTTCCACCCCGAGCTGCAGAGCCGGCCGTTCACGCCGCATCCGCTCTTCGTCGGCTTCGTGAAGGCGGCGCTCGACCACAAGAAGAGCCACGCGTGAGCGCCGTCCTCGATCTCTTCGAGGCCCGCCGCCTGACCCTCATCGCCGGACCCTGTGTCGTCGAAGCACCCGACATGTGCCTCGCCATCGCCGAGCGCGTTCGCCGCATGTGCGACAAGCGCGGCATCTCGTACATCTTCAAGGCGTCGTACGACAAAGCCAACCGCACCTCCGGTGGCTCGTTCCGCGGCCGCGGCATGGACGAGGGGCTCGAGGTGCTGGCGCGAGTGAAGAAGGAAGTGGGCGTGCCCGTTTTGACGGACGTCCACGAAAGCGTTCACTGCGCCGCCGTTGCCGAGGTCGTCGATGTGCTGCAGATCCCGGCCTTTCTCTGCCGCCAGACCGACCTGCTGTTGGCCGCCGCGAAGACCGGCAAAGCCGTCAACGTCAAGAAAGGTCAGTTCGTCGCGCCCGAGGACATGAAGCACGCCGTCAAGAAGGTCCGCGATGGCGGCGCGAAGCACGTGGCGCTGACCGAGCGCGGGGCCTCGTTCGGCTATCACAACCTCGTGGTCGACATGCGCGGCCTGGTGCAGATGAAGGAGACCGCGCAATGCCCGGTGGTCTTCGATGCGACCCACTCGGTGCAACGTCCGAGCGCTGGAGACGGCGTAACCGGTGGTGACCGCCGTTTCGCGCCGGTGCTGGCTCGGGCGGCCGCCGCCGTCGGAATCGACGGTCTTTTCTGCGAAGTCCACCCGGATCCCGAAAAGGCCTTGTCGGATGGGCCCAATTCGCTCACCTTCGACCTCCTGGAGAAGACGCTGGACCAGGTCGTGGCTATCGACCGCGCCCGCAGGGAGACCGCATGACCACCATCGTCATCACCGGAGCCAACACTGGTATCGGTCGCGCCACCGCCGAGGGCTTGGCGGCGCCGGGCACGAAGTTGATCTTGGCCGGTCGGTCGCTGGAGCGGACACAAGAGGTCATCGACGCGGCAAAGGCACGCGGCGCCGAGGTAGAGTTCGTCGAGCTCGATCTCGCGAACCTCGCCTCGACGCGCAAAGCCGCCGCCGAGATCATGGCGAAAGCGCCCCAGATCGACGTGCTCATCAACAACGCCGGTGTCGGTGGTGTGCGCGGCAAGACGTCCGATGGCTTCGAGATGAACGTCGGCATCAATCACCTCGGGCACTTCGCGCTCACCATGGGCCTCATCGAAGGCTTGAAAGCCAGCAAGACGCGCGTCGTCTGCGTGGCGAGCGAAATGCATCGCCGCTCCGAGACCCTCGATTTCGCCGCCTTCGAGGGGCCAACCAAGAGCGTCACCGGCATCGACGAATACTGCGACTCGAAGCTCTGCAACGTGTTGTTCGCGAGTGAGCTGGCGCGCCGCTATGGCGAGCACGGGATCACGGCCGTCAGCGTGCACCCGGGCTTCATTGCCTCCGACATCTGGCGCCACATTCCCGCGCCCGTCCGTTGGGGCATGAAGCTCTTCATGAGCATGAGCAGCACCGAAGATGGCGCGCGCACCAGCGTGCACTGCGCCACCGCGCCGCTGGAAGCGGGGCTCAACGGCGCTTACTTCGACGCCAGTAAGCCGCGCGAGCCGGCTCGCGTCGCCCAAGACCAGGCGCTCGCCAAAGAGCTCTGGGAGCGCAGCGCCAAGCTGGTGAGCCGCTGAGCAAGGTAGAGCTTCCGGCCCGCTGGGGCCGCGTGCAGCGCTGGAAAAACACCGTCATCTACTGGGTCATCGTGTGCGCTATCGCGGTGGCTCGGCGCTTTCCCCTGTGGCTCCTGCGTTGGTGGGGCGCTTGGGCGGGCCGGCTCGCGGGTCTCTTGGCGGTCGGTGAGCGACGCCGCGCCGTGAACCAGCTCGCCGAGTCCCTGCCGGCCCTCGAGCCACGTTTTCACCGGCGCATTGCCGACGAGATGTTCGAGCACCTGGGCGTCTCGGCGGTGGAGGTGCTCAAAGCCGACCGCCTCTTCGCGAGCGGCGGCGGGCCGGTGCTCTCGGCGGAACAGCAGGCGCTGGTCGCCGAGGCGCTCTCCGAGGGCAAAGGTATGGTGCTCGTCGGGGGCCACATCGGCAACTGGGAGCTCTTGTCGCACGCCTACGCGCGTGCCGGCCTGCCCATCAACGCCATCGCCAAGCCCTTGTACGATCCGCGCCTGACCGCTTTGGTGGACAGAATGCGCCGCCAGTTCGGCACCAAGATCCTGTGGCGCGGCCAAGCATCGGTCGGCAAGGACATGTTGCGGGTCTTCAAGCGCGGCGAGATCTTGGGGCTGCTCATCGACCAGGACACCAAGGTCCAAGGCACCTTCGTGCCGTTCTTCGGTCGGCTAGCCTACACGCCGATCGCCGCCGCCGCCCTCGCCTTGCGCTTCGAAGCGCCCATCATCTTGAGCTGGGCCCATCGTTACCCCGACGGCTTCGACGTCCACGTCGAGCGCTTCCGCTTCACGCCGTCCGGCGACGGGGAGCGTGACGCCTCCGAGCTCACGGGGCAGCTCACCGAGCAGCTCGAAAAGGCGATCCGCCGGGTCCCCGCGCAATGGGTGTGGCTGCACAAGCGCTGGAAGACAAGACCACCGTCCGGTGATACGACGCAGCCATGAATCTCGCGCTCGTTCTCTGGATACTCGCGGCTCCGCCCGCCGCGAAAGCGAACGCGCCCGGCCAGCAAGGCCCCATCGACTACCGCTGTGACGGCATGCAGATCTTCAGCAAGCCGAACCGCGTCGAATGCAAAGGTAACGTCGTGGTGCGCCGCCGCGACGTGTTGCTGTGCTGCGAGTACTTCGAGGGCATCGCCGACGACCAGTGGCAGTGGCAGAAATTCATTTGCAAAAACGACGTGCGCGCCCAGCGTCCCGACGAGCTCGTCGAGTCCGACGAAGCGGTCTTCGAGCTCGGCTCCTCGAACCTGTTGTTGACCGGGCGTCCGCGATTGCAGCGCGGCCAGAGCCTGCTCGCCGGTGAGCGCATCGTCGTCGACGTCAACACCAACGAAGCACACATCGAGAAACCGCGCGGCCGCATCGAGCAGGCCGACACCAAGCTCGACAAGAAGCCACTCACGCCGCAGGTCGACGAGAAGCAACTCCCGGCGACCTGCCCCGTCCCGCGCATCGTGCCGGCGCGCGAGCCGCCGGCAAAGCCCACTGGGAAGTAGCCGTGCAGCCGCTCCTCACCGCGACGAATCTCAACAAGGCGTTTCGCCGACGTAGGGTCGTGCGCGACGTGTCGTTCGACGTGCGTGCCGGTGAGATCGTCGGCCTCCTGGGTCCCAACGGCGCCGGCAAGTCGACGTCGTTCAACATGGTGGCGGGCCTCACGCGGCCGGACTCGGGCAGCATCCGCTTGGGCGAGGACGATCTCGCGCGCCTGCCCCTCTACGCCCGCGCCCGCATGGGCCTAGGCTATCTCGCGCAGGAGCCCACCGTCTTCCGCGGCCTCACGGTGCACGAAAACCTGTTGGCGGTGCTCGAGACACGCGGCATGACGAAAGCCGCTTGTGTCGCTAAAGCGGACGAGATCATCGCCAAGTATGCCTTGCAGCACGTGCGCGACAACCTCGGCTCGCAGCTCTCTGGTGGCGAGCGACGCCGGCTGGAGATGGCGCGAACGTTGATTCACTCGCCGAAGGTCGTGCTGCTCGACGAGCCGTTCGCCGGAGTCGACCCGATCGCCGTCGGCGACATCAAGGCGTTCATCACCCAGATGCGGGGCGACGGGATTGGCGTCTTGATCACCGACCACAACGTTCGGGAGACCCTGAAGATCTGCGACCGGGCTTACATCATCAGCGAAGGCGCGATTCTGCTGGGTGGGACGCCGCGGGAGATCGTCGACAACCCGATCGCCCGCGCGTCGTATCTGGGAAAAGACTTCGAGCTCTAGTTCTTTTTACAGGTCTCGTCGCCCATCTTGGCCCAGTTGCCGTTGGCCTCGACCTCGTAGACCATCGTCATCTCCTTGGCACTCTTCGTGGTGTGCGTCGCGCGCATCTTCATGGGGTTGCCCATCATGGTGCCTTCGCTCACCCAGATGATGGTCTGGCCTTGCACGCCGTTCGAGGTCGAGCGCGATACGTCTCCGCTATCGCAAACCATGTTGCCGACCAGACCCTTGCTGATGGGGTCGTAGTGCCACTCGGCGTTCGACTTCATGGCCGGCATGTCGCCGGTCTTCGGCGAGCTGAACTCGGCGGTGTACTGGTGGCCATTCAGGGCCTTGGCGATCTTGGCTTTGCTGGTCATCGTCATCGACTTGCCAGACGCCGGATCGTTCCACGTGCCGGTGCAGGTCCAGGTGCCGGCGGCGTCCTTGAAGGCGGCCTCGAGCATGGAATTCGGTGCGGCCTTTGGTGGCATTTCCCCGGCGAAAGCGGTGGTGGAAAGCGCAACGATGGAAAGAGCTAGCAAGCGGTACATGGTCATTCCTCCTTGGGGCTGGTCACTAGCAGGCTCCTAGACGGCAACCAAGCTGGGTGCTACGGAGCGCGCCATGCCAGCTGCGAGCAAAAATAAGCGGATTGCCGTCATTGGCATCCCCATCGATCTGGGTGCCAGTCGTCGTGGCGTGGATATGGGGCCGTCAGCCATTCGCGTCGCCGGTCTCGAGGCGCGTCTCGAACAGCTCGGCCATAACGTCGTCGACTACGGCGATGTCGACGTGATGATCCCGGAGACCCAGGAGGTCGGGGACACGCGCCTCAAGTACAAGAAGCCGATCCTCGCCGCGTGCACCGAGCTCGCCAAGATGGTGGAGCAGTCGCTCACCGAAGGGCGCGTCCCACTCATCTTGGGCGGTGATCACAGCATCACCATCGGCAGCGCCGCCGGCTCCGCGACCTACTTCCACAAGCGCAACGAGAAGCTCGGCCTGTTGTGGTTCGACGCGCACGGCGACGCCAACACCGACGAGACCAGCCCCTCGGGCAACATCCACGGCATGTCGCTCGCGGCGACCTGCGGCATCGGCGACAAAGAGCTCGTCGGCTTGAACGGACACTTTCCGAAGATCGACCCGCGCAACGTGGTGCTCATCGGCGTGCGCGACCTCGATGAAGGCGAGCGCAAGACGCTCAAGAAGAGCGGCGTCACCGTCTACACCATGCGCGACATCGACGAGCGCGGCATGCGTGACGTCGTCGAAGAAGCGGTGCGCATCGCCGGGGACGGCACCGTCGGGATTCACCTCTCGTTCGATCTCGACGTCGTCGATCCCGAAGACGCGCCCGGCACCGGCACGCCGGTCTGGGGCGGCATCACCTATCGCGAAGCGCACTTGGCGATGGAGATCTGCGCCGACCGCGCGAACATCGTCTCCATGGATTTCGTCGAGGTGAATCCCGTCCTCGACAATCAGAACATCACCGCCATCCTCGCGACCGAGCTGGCGCAGAGCGCGTTGGGCAAGACGATCTACTGACGTCGCGCCGCCTGACCGCGATAAAAGCCAACCGTCGCCGGAACGCTTTTTCGTGCCATTTTTCGTGGCCTTGAGAGTACCTTGCTAAGTAGGCGTCTCAACTAGAGATTCGAGTAATGCCACAAATTCGGGTTGGCTGTGCATGACTCTTGCACTATCCTGACCCCTCGCATGGCTCTCGATCTAAGACTTCAGCAGAAGATGAGTCAGCAGCTGGTGATGACCCCCCAGCTGCAACAAGCGATCAAGCTCCTCCAGCTGTCGCACCTAGAGATGGCGGAAGTCCTCCGGAAGGAGATGGAGGAAAACCCGACCCTCGAAGAAGGCGAAGCTCACGAGCGCAGTGAGCTCGACCGCTCGAGCGAACCGGAGTCGGCGGAGACGGCGGAGTCACGCGGCGAGGCCGAAGGCGACTACGAGGCGAGCGGCGAGAGCTACAGTCTCGAGGCGCCGTCCGCTGAAGCGCACGACGGCAACGGTTCCGACTACGACCATACCGACTTCGAAGTCTTGTCGAGTGGCGGATCGACATCGGTCGAGCCGAGCGCCGGCAACGAAGGCGGCACCATCGACGCGAGCAGCGTCGTCGAATCGAGCCCCGTCGACGCCACGCCCGAGCCGACGAACCGCGAGGTCGAAAAAGAGATCGATTGGGAAGCGTATCTCGAGAGCAACACCTACGCGCTGCCCGCTACCGCGGGGTCCGGCAACACCGACGAGCTGCCGCCGTTCGAAGCCACCATGTCGGCGCCCGAGTCGCTGCACGATCACCTGCGCTGGCAGGTGCAGATGAGCGAGATGTCCGAGGTCGAAGCGATCGTCGCGGTCATGCTCATCGAGGAGATCAACGACGACGGCTATCTCGCGGCCGACGCCATCGCCACGGTCGCCGAGGAGCTCGGTCAGAGCCTCGACGCGGTCGAGGTCGTCGCTTCCGAGCTGCGCGAGTTCGATCCGCCCGGCGTCGCGGCGCGCGATCTGCGCGAGTGCTTGCTCATCCAAGCAGAGAAGATGAAAGCGGACCATCCGCTATTGCACGCAGTCATCGACAAGCACCTGAAGAATGTCGAGCGCCGCAACTACGCGGCTATCGCCAAGGACCTCAAGGTCTCGCTCCAGGAAGTCGGCGACGTGGTGAAGCTCATCGGCCACCTCGAGCCGCGCCCGGGCCGCATCTTCAGCGTCAAGGAGCCGCAGTACATCACGCCCGACATCTACGTGCACAAGGTCGGCGAGGACTATCAGATCGTCTTGAACGAAGACGGCCTGCCGAAGCTCAAGATCTCGAACTACTACCGCGACGCGCTCCAGAGCAGCGGCGGTCAGACCAAGTCGTTCATCCAAGAGAAGCTGCGCAGCGCCGTGTGGCTGATCCGCAGCATCCACATGCGGCAGCGCACCATCTACCGCGTGATGGAGAGCATCCTGAAGTTCCAGCGCGACTTCTTCGACAAAGGAGTCCAGCACCTACGGCCACTCATCTTGAAGGACGTCGCCGAAGACGTCGGCATGCACGAGTCGACGATCTCGCGCGTGACCTCCAACAAGTACGTGCACACGCCCCAGGGCATCTACGAGCTCAAGTTCTTCTTCAATTCGTCAATCAACCGGGTCGGTGGCGAGAGCATCGCTTCCGAGTCGGTGCGCGACTTCATCAAGCAGCTCATCGACAACGAGAATCCGAAGTCTCCGGTCAGCGATCAGCAGATCGTCGAGCTGCTCAAGAGCCGGGACATCGACATTGCTCGGCGCACCGTCGCGAAGTATCGGGAAATGTTGAGAATTCCGTCTTCGTCGAAGCGCAAGCAGGTGTTTTAGGCTTGCCGCGGTGCAGCAACAATTTTCATGTGAGATCCTGCATTTTCGCGCATCCACACAGACCTACACTCGGGTAAGTTCAAGCGTGGCTCGCCCTCCGCCAGCGCGCCACGGTTAGTTCGAGGTAAGTTTACGATATGACGACCGCTACTCGACGCGCGGCCGTGCAGCCTTCGCAAGTCAGCGACGAACACCGCGTCCAGCTGCAGAGCCCTGAAGTTCGCGCGCAGACAGCGCAGCAGCTGCGTGGAATCGCGGACCGCATCACGCGCGGCCTTGCGCGCGGACGACCCGCGGAACGTGCCGACGTCGAGGCGCTGCAGCGCGGCATCAATCTCTACACCAACAGCGCCCGGCTCGAAGTCGACGGCATTTTTGGTCGCCATACCGAACGTGCGCTCACCGACGTTCAGGACATGCTCGACGAGGACCGTCGCGTCAGCAACCGCCGGGATATCGGCGGGGGCCGAGCAGCGGGCCCCACCCTACGAGCGCTGGCCGATGCCCTCAGCCAGGGCGACGTTCCCGCGAATCTGACCGATCGCATGGCGACGGTCCATGCACAGCGCGGCGTTCGCAATCCCATCGGCACCCTTCCGCCGAATCAAGGTGCCGTCCCAACGCCCCCCGAAGACGTCCCGCGCGGAACGCCTCGCGGCGATCCAGAAGCGATCGCGGCGGCACGCCAGCTTGGCCAGATCGAGCACTCTCCCATCGGCTCCGACCAACCGGAAGCGGCGGCGCTCCGCGATCGCGTACGCGCGTTGCCGGCCGATGCGCGCCCCCGCACTCTCGACGCCTTGGCCACGGAGGTGGGCACCCATCCCGCCGAGTCGCGAGGCCGCTTCGCCGCGACACTGCTCACCAGCCTCGACAACGCCGACGGCACCGAGCTCTACAACCGCATCGCTCCGCGTGCCAACGAGCCGGGCCGGCTCACGCCCGGTCAGCACCTCGACATGGCACGCTCCATTGGCCGTCTCGAGGGCAATGGCGGCGAGCATGCCGCGGGTTTGCCCGCGAACGCGCTTACCGGTCTGAACGCGGCCATCCGCGAGCGTGCGCTTTCGCCGCAAGGCACCGACGCCGATCGGGACGCCGCGGCCAACTTGCGCGCGGAGGTCATTCGCCGCGGCGCCGAACAGCCGGTCGACGTTCGCGATCAGGCCCAGCGTGATGCGCTGCTCGCTGACCTCCGGTTCGCCCGCGGCGGCACCGAGCCCGACGGCACGCCGGGCGCGACCCCTTCGCCCGACGACGCCATCGCTGCTCGGATCCCGGAGAGCAGCCGCGAGCATCTGACTCGTTCGGTCCTGGATCGACTCGAGAAGGCGGAGCCGCCCGCCGATGCCGCGGGGGCGCAAGCCTACCGCACGCAGCTCCGCTCGATCCTCAGCCAAGTCCCCGAGAGCATGATCACGGACAGGCTCGGTGAGCGGTTGCGCGAGCCCCCGGCGGGTACGCGAGGGGTAGTCGTTCCCGGCACCATCGTTCAGCAAAGCGGCGATCGGCCGCCCGAGCGCACCGCCGACGCCGTCCCGACCGCCGCCGATCTAGCGCGCCTGCGCCAGGGCGGCGATCCGGCCGCGTATCAGCAGGCTGTGACGCGGATCGCCGACCAGGTGCGCGCCAACGTCGCGGAAGATCGCGCCCGCATCGGCGTGGCCAATCCGACACTCGACGGCATGTCGCCCGAGGTCCTCGGCGATCTCGACCGTCATCTCACGGGCACGCTCGCGGCGACACCCGAGAACGCCGGCGCGGCGGCCACCGTCCGCGCTGCGGCGATGCGCGCACGCGCGGGCGAGAGCTACGATCTCGACACCGACCCCGGTCGCGAGCGTCTTGCGCGTGACGCGACGTTCGCCTTCGGACCCGATCGGTCGCGCAGCTTGTCGACCGCCTTCATGGAGCGCAACCCCGAAGACCCGGTGCACTCGGCGCTGCCCGACACGGCGCGCGCGCAGCTGCAGCGCGATCTCCTGGCGCGGCTCGAGCCCGTCGTCGGCAGGGCCGCGAACCCCGCCGTCGCAGCGGCACTCGGCAACGTCGCCCCGCCCGAAGGGGACCTCGCCGGCCGCTTCACGCGCCTGCGCACCATCGCTCGAGGGGGCGATGTCACGGACGCAGCGGTGACGGCGGCCCAGCGAGGCTTTGCCGGTGCGCGCGGCATGACGACGCGGCCCATGGAAGGCCTCGCGGCCGAGCTCGATAGACTCGACCAACTGGGTGGCCCGCCCGGTGAAGATCGCCGTGCCGCCATCGACCGCATCGCGCGGACCGCCATGCAGGGTCCGCTATCGCGACGTCACGAAATCACCCGCGACTTGCTCGCGACCATGAATCCCGCGGACGCGGCGCGTCTCTGGGAAGGTATCCGCCCACGCCGGGCCGACGACCCACCGACGGTGGCGGCCGACGGCGAACATCGTTACACCACCGAGCAGCTCGCTGCCCTCGGCATGACCATCGGTGCGAGCACCCCACAACCTGGGGGCGAAAACCGAGCGCTCGCGAACCTTCCCCCGGCGGCTCTGCGCGATATCGACGCCAGCATGGCGGCTGGTTTCGCGAACAACACCGATCGCCTGACCATGGCCGCCGCCGCCACCATTCGCGCCGCGACCCTACGCGCTCAGGCGCGCGAGCAGCAGGCGCTCGACCTACGTGATCCGCAGCAGGCAGGCGCGATGGCGGAGCGGTTGCGTATCCTCAGCACCCCGCGCGCCGATGGCGGTTATGACGATCGCGTCGCCGCCGCCATGCACGCCGACGTGCGCACACAGCTCCGCAACGCCGAGCTCGCACGCCTCGGCGATGCGCCCGTGCCAACCCCATCGGCGCGCCGTCAGCTCGCCGCCTATCAGGCAGGCCTGCGAACCGCGCTCGCCGGCGCGGGTGACCAGATCGATCCAGTGGCCCGCGGCCACCTCGACACGCGACTCGGGTTGCGGCCGATGCCCGCCGATGACGCCGCACGCCACCAGCTCGCCAACCTCGACGCGACGCGCGCCGCGGCGCTCACGCGTAGCCTCGAGGAATGGCGCGCGCGAGGCCCGGACGGCGTCGCCGACGCCGCTGATCTGGCTGGCGCGATCACGCGCGAGCTCAGCCCGACCGAGAACGAGACCGCCGCCGCCGCGACCGAGCGCCAGCGTCGCCTGGGTCTGATCACCGCTGCCGGCGATACGCCGACCGTCCGCGACATTCGTGCCGGTGTCGACACCGCCTTGGTCGCGCGCGCGAGGGCCTACAGCCAAACGCACCTGCCGGGCGACGGCCGTCCGGATACCCGTCCGAACCTCGCTGATCATCAGCACAACGAGCTCTCCGATGCACTGCTGCGCGCGGACCTCTCGCAGGCCGATCCGCAGACCCGCTTCGCCGCGCTTCACTTGCGCATGGAGCGCTTGCAGCGAGGCAAGCCGGAGGACCTCGCCGCGAACGTCGCCTTCGCCTTCAATCTCCCCCACGCGGGCGGCGACGGGCGACCGCAGCCGACGATGAGTCAGCTCCTCGAAGCGGCGGGCGCCACTGCAAACCCCCAAGTGGCCGAGCGGGTTCAGGCCGACGCGCGCCGCATGATCGCCACGAGCCTGCGTGAGCACGCACGCACCAACGCCGACGCGCGACGCATCCTCGAAGCGACGCGCGCCGCGCTGCCGGCGAGCTCGCCGGAGCGGCGTCTACTCGAGGGACAAGCCGCCGAGGCGCCGACTCCGCGGGTCCGCCCGCAGCCCGACCAACCCGTGGTACGCGATCGCACCGGTACCTTGAGTCTCGCAAACCTCGGAGCGGCGGGGCCCGACCTGAACATCCCGCACTACGTCCAGCCCGATGGCAGCACCTGCATTCCGACGACGCTGCGCATGATTCGCGCGCGCGACGGTCACGTTGGCCGCGAGCGCGTCGGCAACAACGAGGCAGTGCGTTTCGACGGCCCGCTCTTGCAACGGGTGCTCACGCAGCTGCAAACCACCGGCATCCAACTCGGCGTCCGCTCGCGTGAGGGCCCCGGTGCCTCCATTCGCGGGTCGGACAGCGGCCACGTCGTCGCCTTGACGGGCTATGAGTTCGTCAACGCGCAGGGTCGTCGAGTTGCCAACGCCGACGTACAGGCGGCCGTCGCGGCCACCGGCGGCGACTGGAACCGACTCCTCGGGGCTTTGGACAGTCGGGGCATTCGCCTGCGTCTCAACATCAACGACCCGGGCATCAATTCGCGAAGCCCCGGCGCCCGCTCCCACCTCGACGTCAACCCCACCACCGGCCTCATCAGCCGGCCGCGCATCGGCGACCGCTACGTGTCCCTCGGGCACTACACGGTTCGCTACTTCATGCTCGACTAGCCTCAAGGGTGTGCCCCTTCACCCTCGGCGTGTTACAAGCCGAGCGAGCGCCTGCCATTGGCCGCGGGGCGTGACGAGGGCGGCATCGCGATGTTGCGAATCAGCGAGTTCTTGACCGAGGAGATGATTCTCCCCGACCTCAAGGCGACGGACAAAGAGGGAGTGCTCCGTGAAATGGCGCACCATCTTTGTACGTTCGCTGCAGGCATCGGCGACGCCGAGGACCGCGTGGTGCGCGCCCTGCTCGACCGTGAGCGCCTCGGCTCGACCGGCGTTGGCGAAGGCGTCGCCATCCCGCACGCGAAGGTGCCCGGCCTTGCGCGTCTCACCGCGGCGTTTGGCCGCAGTATGCGCGGCATTCCCTTCGAAGCCATCGACCAACAACCCGTGACTCTAGTGGTGGCGCTGCTCGTTCCCGAGAACTCCGCCGGCGTTCACTTGAAGGCGCTGGCTCGCATTTCGCGTCTCTTGAAGAACCCCGCGTTTCGCGAAGGACTCCAGCGCGCGGGCGGCCAAGCGCCGCTCTACCGCGCCTTTCTCGAAGAGGATTCGCGCTGTTGATGACCGTGCTCGCCAAAGCGCTGCGGGATGACACCGACTTCAAGCTCGAGCTCGAGCTGGTCGCCGGCGCCGCCGGCCTACGCCGCGAGATCGATCACGTGCGCACACAGCGACCGGGCTTGGCGCTGACTGGCTTCACCGCCTCATTGCAGCCCGGGCGCATGCAGGTCGTCGGGGCCACCGAAATCTCGTACCTCGCAAGCCTCGAGGGAGAGTCGCGCCGCGCCGCGGTCGAGTATTTGGGGAGCGTCAACATCCCCTGCCTCGTGGTGACCAGCGGCCTTATGCCGCAAGGCGAGCTCGTCGCCATGTGCGAGCGGCTCGAGCTTCCGCTATTCCGGACACCCCTCGTCACCCACATCTTCACGAGTCGGGTGCATCAGTTCCTCGACGAGCACCTCTCGCCCGAGGTGTCGATGCACGGCGTCCTGCTCGACGTTTTTGGCGTCGGCGTGCTGCTCACCGGTCCTTCTGGGGTAGGCAAGAGCGAGTGCGCGTTGGACTTGGTCTTACGAGGCCACCGCCTCGTCGCCGACGACGTAATACAAGTAAAACGACGCTCCGGTTATCTCGAAGGTTTCTCGCCGCAGGTGACCAAGCACCACATGGAGGTGCGCGGCCTCGGCATCATCAACGCCGCTGACCTCTTCGGCGCCGCGTCGGTCCGCGATCGCAAGCGCGTCGAGCTCGTCGTCGAAATGACCGAGTGGCGCAACGAAGATCAGTACGACCGGCTGGGCGTCGATGAGTTGTACGAGACGATTCTCGAAGTCGGCGTCGCCAAGGTCAGGCTGCCGATCCGCCCCGGCCGCAACGTCGCTTCCATTGTCGAAGTCGCGGCGCGTAACCAGCTCCTCAAGCTACGCGGCCACAACGCCGCCATGAAGTTCAAGGAGGCGCTCGAGCGCCGACTGATGCGCGGCACGGTGGAGAGCGAATGAAGCGCCAGATCGTCATCCTTACCGGCCAGTCAGGCTCGGGCAAATCGACGGCGGTCCGCGTCCTCGAGGATCAAGGCTTCTACTGCGTCGACAACCTGCCGACGTCGCTCGTCTCGGAGCTGGTCCGCACCCTCCCCGATGATCCGACCACCGCACGCGTGGTGCTGGTGATGGACGCGCGCAATCCCGCGTCGCTGCGCGGGGCCCCGGCTCTGGTCGAGACGCTGCGCTCGATGCACACCGTGCGTGTCGTCTACTTCGAGGCACGCGAAGAGGCGTTGCTGCGGCGCTACTCCGAGACACGACGCAAGCACCCACTCGACAACGGCGGCGGGTTGCGTGACGCCATCGAGCGCGAGCGCGAGCTCCTCGTGCCGCTGCGCGAGATCGCGGACGACACGCTGGACACGTCGGCGATGTCGCCACACGAGCTGAAGGCTCGGGTTATCGAGCAGATCGCAGGCGTCGGCATGCGCGACACGTTACGCGTCGCGGTGTTGAGCTTCGGCTTCAAGCATGGCCTGCCTCTCGACGCCGACATGGTGTTCGACGTGCGCTTCCTTGCCAACCCGTTCTTCGTGCCTGGACTACGCGAGCTAACGGGGCTCGACGAAGCAGTGGCGAAGAACGTGCTCGACAGCACCGAGACGGTGGCGTTCATCGACCAGGCCATGGCCTTCCTTCGTTTCCTTACGCCGCGCTTCCAAAGCGAGGGCAAGCGGTATCTCACCCTCGCCGTCGGCTGCACCGGTGGCCAGCATCGATCGGTGGTCATCGCCTCCTCTATCGCGGACAAGCTGCGCGAGCTCGGCCTCAACGTCGACTTGCGTCACCGCGACGTACACAACGCCGCGCGGCTCGCCCGGCCGCCCGAAGCCACCGTGAAAACCACCAAGGAGTCGCCGTGATCGGTGTGGTCATCGCAACGCATAGCCGTCTCGCGACGTCGCTACTCGCGACCGCGCGAGGGGTCGTCGCGGACGCGACACGTTTCGTCGCCGTGGAGATCAGCGAGGACGATACGACGCAAACCTACGAAACACGTCTGCGCGAAGCCGTGACGAGCGTTCAAGGCGACCGCGGGGTCTTGATTCTCACCGACATGTTCGGAGGCACGCCTTCGAACGTCGGACTCACGCTCCACAAGGTCGGCGTCGTCGAAGTGCTGACAGGCGCCAATCTCCCCATGGCAATCAAGGCGCTGCAGCTCAGCGTCAAAGATGTAGACCTCGCGACCGCTGCCCGGCAGGTCAAGGAAGCCGGTTTGCGATCGATCGCCGTCGCCAGCGAAGTGCTGGGCGCCGCGGTGAAGGAGAATGCGTCGTGAACCCGCGTATCCGCCGTAGCGTACGGGTGTCGAACGATCTTGGGCTGCATCTGCGCGCCGCCGGGGTCTTGGTACAAATGGCTGGTGGTTTCACCTGCGAGATCACGCTGGAGCGCGATGGCGGAGGTGGCCAGCGCGCCAACGCCAAGAGCATCATGAGCGTGCTTGCACTCGCGGCCGGCCGTGGCACCGATCTCGTGGTCGAAGCCGAAGGCAGCGACGCCGAGCGCGCCGTGGAAGCGCTTTGCGCGTTGATCGATCGGGGCTTCGAGTCGTGAAAATTGTCCCGCCGGGCAGCGGCCGGCCGCGAGTCTTTCGCGGCATCGGCACCTCGGCGGGCGTCGCCATCGGGCGCGTCGTCTTGCTCGACCGGCGGAGCGTGCGTATTCGTCGCTTCCATATCGAGAACAGCGACACCGACGCCGAGATCGCGCGTCTCGAGGCCGCGATCACCTCTTCGGTGGCCCAGCTCGAAGCAGTGCGCACCTCGTTCGCCGGGTCCGCCATGGACCACAAGGCGATCCTCGAAGCGCACGAGATGATGCTGCGCGATCGGTCGCTCTTCACCGAAGCGTCACGCACCATCCGCGACGAGCTCGTGAACGCCGAGTGGGCGGTGTCGCAAGTCATCGCCCGCATCCGCAGTCTCTTCGACAGCGTCGCCGACCCGTACTTCCGCGAACGCAAAGGTGACGTCGAGTTCGCGGGTGAGCGCATCTTGCGCAACCTCGTCGGCCAGATGAACGACATCGCCGAAGTGCCGACCCACGCCGAGGGCGTGATCTTGGTGGCGCACGACCTTTCGCCGGTCGATACCGCGGTGCTCTCACAGCACAAGGTCAAGGCGTTCGTCACCGAGGTCGGCGGCAAGACTTCGCACAGCTCGATCATCGCGCGCGCGCTCGAGATCCCTGCGGTCGTCGGCGCCCACGGCATCGTCGATGCGGCTGGCTCGGGCGATCAGATCATCATCGACGGCCTCGAAGGTCAGGTGTTGCTGCGCCCAACCAAGGCGCAGGTCGAACGCAGCGAGCGGCGACGCGTGGTCTTCGAGCGCATGACGCTCGAGTTGCTCGAGGCGCAAGCACTGCCGGCGCAAACCACCGACGGGCACTCCATCCGCGTCGCCGGCAACATCGAGCTACCGGTCGAAGTCGCGACCGTGATCAGCCGCGGCGGCGAAGCGATCGGCCTCTACCGCACGGAGTTCATGTTCCTGGGACGGCGCGACCCACCCAGCGAAGACGACCACTATCAGACGTACCGCAAGGTGCTCGCCGAGGTCGGCGACCGACAGGTGACAATCCGCACCTTCGACCTTGGCGGCGACAAGATCTTCCAGGGCATGGCGCCGCTGGAGCTCGAGGCGAACCCCGCGTTGGGGCTGCGTGCCATCCGCTATTGCCTACGGCACCCCGAGATCTTCGAGCCGCAAATCGCGGGTGTGTTGCGTGCCGCGATGCACGGCGACGTGCGTGTCATGCTGCCGATGGTGGCGGCGGTCGAAGAGGTCGAAGACGCGCGGGAGGTCATCGCCCAAGTTTCGGCTCGCCTCACCCGCGAGGGCGTACAGCACAAAACAGACGTGCCGGTGGGCATCATGATCGAGGTGCCGAGCGCCGTGTTCATCGCCGACCATCTGGCGAAGCACGTCGATTTCTTCGCGGTCGGCACCAACGATCTGCTGCAGTTTCTGCTCGCGGCCGACCGCACCAACGAGCGCGTCGACTATCTCAATCATCCATTGCATCCATCGGTGTTGCGGACGCTGCGCGCCATCGCGGACGCCGCCCAAGCGGCGGGCATTCACACTTCGGTCTGCGGCGAGATGGCGGGAGACCTCGAGAACATAGCGCTACTGTTGGGCCTCGGCTTCGACCAGCTCAGCATGAACGCGACGTCGATCCCCAAGGTGAAACGCCTCGTCCTCGAGCTCGCCAAGAGCGAGTGTGATGCGCTGCTTGCCGAGACACTCGCCTGTAGCAAGCGCGAAGAAGTCGTCGAGCTCGTCCGCCAGTTCATGAGCAGCAAGACGATGATGCAACCCTCCTGGGATGCGGACGAGGAAGCCGAGGCCTAGAAGGTCCAGCGCGAGCCGTTCGGCTTGGCTTCACCTTCGTGGACGTCGAAGCCCTCGAGCTTGAGCTCGAACAGCAAGGCATCGAGTGTCTCGACCTCCTGCGCCTTGGCGACGATGGTCGGTGCCGCTTTGCTGTCGAAGCAGTCGACGACGCCGTACGCGATAGCGTGCAAGATCCTTGGCTCCTTGCCGCTGGCGCGGCGCACCGCTCCACCGCCCTCCGGCAGCGCGCGGCGAGCGTAAGCCACCAGCCGCCCGTCCTTCACGACCGAATAGACCGGTGGCAGTGCTTCGACTACCTGCTGGTCCTCGGGACTGTCGCTCACTGCTCGGCCTTGGCCGGCCGGTCGAGCTTGAGTTGGAGCTTCGCGGTCTCGAACGGGCGAATGGTCAGCTCTTGCTGGAACTGCGAGTAGCCGGAGCGTTTGAGCACCACGGTGTGCTTGCCGGGCGCGAGATTCTTGATGGGCTCACTTAGGGGAGTCATGCCGCGCGGCTCGCCGTCGATCTCGACGCTAACTCCGTCGACGTCGGCCTGCACCATGAGCGAGCCCAGGATGCGCTCGGGCGCGAGGAGCTTGTAGGCGGCCAGCCGGATCTCGGGGATAAGCGCGTCACGCGAGCCGGCGAAGGTCGCCTGGTGGCGTGCTACCTCTTTGCCGGTCGCCGTCTCGATGACGCGGGCGTTGAGGCTGTAGGCCTCGCCGAAGGCGCTGATGCCTCCGAAGATGACTCGGTCGGCTCCCACCAGCTTACCAATGTCCGTGGCGCACTTGGCACCGCCAGCGCAGTCGATGAGCTTGGGGTTCTTCGAGGCCTGCACCGCGAGCTGCACGTCGACTGGTGGCAGGAGCTGCAGACCATCGATGGTGGCGACGCTGTTGCGCAGATAGGTGCCAAGCGCCTTGGGAAGCTCGGCGTCGCGGCCATGGAGGCCCAGGCCGTTGAGCTCGAGGACGACGACCTTGACCTTCGCCGGCGCTTGCGGCTGCACCTGGGCCGACACGTCCGCCATAGTGGACAAAGCAGCGACGAAGAGAATCGAAGCGATGAGGCAATGACGCACGGCTCGATCATACCCGCTCGAGCCCGTCGCGCCCAATCTCCCGCGGATCACTCGAGGAGATTCACTTCGCGCGTCACTACTTCGCGTTCCCTGACCTGGATCTCGATGGCGCGCTGTCTCCCGGAGACACCGCGAATGACGATTTGATGGTGGCCGGTCGGAACCCGTTGCGACGAGAACGGCGTCGTTCCCACGACGACCCCGTCCATCAGGACCTCGGCGCCCGCCGGCTGGCTGATGACCACGAGGCCGCCGACGGCGTAGGCGCCCCGCGGCAGGCGACCATTGGCTCGCAGCCACAGGAGCCCGAGGCCCCCTCCCGCGACCAGCAAGCCAACGAGCCCGAAGAGCACCACCCGTCGTAGGCCCGAGCGACGTTGGCCACGCGCCTCGCGGGCCCAGTCGTCGACGCCGGCGGTGCGCCGTGAATGATCGATAATGGTGACCTCGCGCGGCACTTGCTCGAGAGCGCCGCCGCCGGAGCGCATCACGCGATCCGTCGAGTCATCGACATCGTCGTCGCCAGCGGCGGGAGCGGGCGTAATACCGATCGCGGCGAGGCTCTCCACGGTCCCGCGGCGGACCTTCGCTGGCGGCGGCACGGTGGCGGTACCGGCCGAAATCGGTGCCGCGCCCTGAGGCGTCGGCCCCTGCCGTAGCGCATCGGCCTTGAAGGCGACTTGCGTGGGCTCGAGCCCGGCGTCGCTGTCCTCGTGCACGCCCAAGATGGCGAGCGACTTGTGGATGCGATCGGTGAAGTCGTCCTCGTCGGGCTGCGCAACATCGTGGAGTGAAGCGATGCGCGTGCCGTCGGTGCGGACGATCGCCGTGTCGCCGTCATTGGGCTCTTCATCGGTCTCGACGTCGGCAGTCCGCGGAAGCGACAGGTGCCGGTCGGTATCGAACCGCATGGCTCGCGGATCGGTGCCCGCGTCGCGGGCCACGACCGCGGTATCACCGTCCGGCTCGTCGTCGACATCGGTGCGCTCGAGCTCCGTCATGGGCTGCGGCTTGAGCGGCGTGGCAACCGTCAGCGACCGTGGCGCGAGCGCTGGTTTCGCCGCCGGTGCGGCCGGTTGGCCCACCGTTGGCGATTCCCAGCTGCTGGTCTGCTCCGCCGCGGCGCGACTCATCGCGTTCTCGACGGCCGCTTCGGCGGCACGTGCCGTGCTCTCGCGCGGCGCCGGCGCTTGCGGGTCAGGTGCCGCGCTCTCCCCGGTTGTCACCGGGCCGACGACCGGCGGCGTCATCGCGGGATCCTTGGGTGGCGCGCTGTTCGCGGCGGCGGTCGCTGCCGCGGCGGCGGCAGCGGCGGCGGCGGGCTTGGCGAATGGGTGGGTGAGGATGACGCCGCTCGGCAGTATGCTGGCGAAGCGAGTCGCCTCGGGTGATGTGGTCTCTTCGATCAGCGGCGCCAACTTGGCTACGTTGACCATCCTGGTCGGCTCGGCTCCCGCGTCGGAGTCGGAGTCGGGGCTGGAAGCGCCCTCGGTGGTCGTCTGGACGTTCATGGCGCGCTCAATCCGTGCCAGGTCCTCACGGTGTTCCTCGTCGAAGAGGCGGCGCACGAAGTTGCCCAACTCACGCGGTTGCGGTTGTCCGTGATGGCGGAGCATGGCCTCGACTATCTCGCGGTGCATGCTCTCGGCGTTAGGGTACCTGTCGTCGGGTCTGCGGGCGAGCGCGCGCATGACGATCGCTTCGATGTCCGGCGGCAGGCTCGGGGCGACGAGGGTTGGCGGGAAGATCTCGGCGTTCTTCACCTTGTCCCGCACCGACGTGTCACTGGCGCCGTCGAAAAGACGCGAGCGGGTCAGGAGCTCGAACATCAGCGATCCGACGGCGAACAAGTCCGAGCGCGCGTCCACGGCTTCACCGCGGACCTGCTCCGGCGACATGTATCCCAGCTTGCCGTGCCCCTCGGTCGCGGACGGGCCCTGGGCCGCGCGGGCAATCCCGAAGTCGATGAGCTTCACCTCGCCGGCATAGCCCACGAGCACGTTGCGAGGGCTGACGTCGCTGTGAACGATGCGCAGAGGCTGGCCTTTGAGATCGGCCTTGCGATGCGCGTAGTCGAGCCCCTCGAGGACGGACGCGATGATGAAGAGCGCGAGCCCGACCGGGATCTCCATGCCACGCGCCCGCGCTCGATCGACCAGCGCACGCAGATCGCGGCCGCTCACGTATTCCATGGCGATGAAGTACGAATTGTCGATGCGCCCGAGCTCGAAGGTCTTGGCGATGTTGGCGTGGCTCAAGAGGGCCGACAGCTTGGCCTCGTCGATGAACATGGTGATGAAGTCGTGGTTCGCCTGGACCTCCGGGCGAATACACTTCAGCGCGATGAGCTGGTCGGCTCCCCCAAACCCGAACGTCTTCGCCAAGAAGACGTCGGCCATGCCGCCCTGGTTCACATGCTCGAGCAGCAGGTATTTTCCCAATCGGGAAACCACGATGGATGCATTGTCCCGGGGGGTCCGCCCGCCAGTCAATCACCATCGGGTACCTCCATGAGCGCCGGCCTTGCAGGCAGGGCTAAACCGGGGCGGTGCCCGCTAACGCGCCAAGTCACGCCGTCGGTCCGGAGGGTGACGGCGCCGTGCTTCGCGGTGCTCAACAGGGGGATATCCCGTCCGCTAAAGCGGTCCATCACCTCGGGATGTGGAAAGCCGAACTGGTTGTGGACCCCGCAAGACGCGACAGCCACCCAGGGTCGAACCGCGTCGAGCAGCTCTGGAGTCGACGAGGTGCGGCTGCCGTGATGCGCGACTTTCAGGATGTCGGCCGCGATGTCGACACCGGTTGCCACGATCTCGCGCTCCGCAATGGCCTCGATATCGCCGGTCAGGAGAATGGATCGCGCGCCGTGCCTGAGCCGCAACACCACGGAATTGTCGTTGAGATCGAGCTCCGGGAGATACGAGGTGTCTTCGACGCGAGGATGAACGACGTCGATGCGGACGCCGCCGTAGTCGACGGTCGCGGCGAGCGCCCCCGAAGCTCGGAGGCGCCCGCCCCGTCGCGTCACATTCTCTTCCAGTCGCGCCATCGCGCCCATTTCGTCGTGCTGGCCGCTTCGCCAGAGCTCGACGATGTGAAAGCGCTCGGCGAGATAGACGAAGCCACCGATGTGGTCGGGATGCGGATGGCTGACCACCGCCAGATCGATGGAGGTCACGCCATTCTTCCGCAATAGCGGAGCGATCACCCGCCGCCCGGGATCCCAGTCACTCGTCGCGATGGCGCCGCCGGCATCGACCACGGCCGTTTGCCCGCCGGGAAAACGGACGACGATGCCGTCGCCTTGGCCGACGTACGGCACCAAGACGACGAGCTCATCGGTGCGTCGCGAGGTGACCCAACGCACCAGGGCGCTCGTCACCAAGCCGAGTAGCGCCGCGAAAAAGACGGCCCCCAAGCGTAGTCGCCTGCGCGGGAGGCGCAACGCCGCGAACCCGGCCGTCAGCGCCACGCCGTAGAAGACGAGCTCGTGCGGCCGAGGCGCCGCCAACGCCACTGTCGCGCCGGGCAGCTGCTCACCAACATGGACGATGGCGAGCAACCACCCGAGAAGTCGCTCGAGGGGCATGGCGATCCAGTCGGCGCATCGAGGCGCCACCGGGGCGACAATCACCAATGCCAAGGCCAGGGGAGTCGCCAGAGTCGCGCCGATGGGCACCGCCGCGAGATTCGTGAGGGGTGCAACCAGCGAGACCCGTCCGAAGAAGACCGCGGTGATCGGCAACGCCGCGAGAGTCGCCGCCACGGAGGCGACAACCCCGAGCAACATCGTGCGCCGCAGCTTGAGCAACAAGCGCCAGAGCGGTCGGCGAAGCTGTCCGGCGGCGTCGGTTCGCAACCTTGGCGACGCGAGAAGCGCGGCAACCGCGGCCATCGACAAGACGAAGCCAGCGTCGTGCATGATGAGTGGTTGCTCGACCAGCATGGCCAGCCCCGTGAAGGCGAGAGCCTCGACGGCCCGCGCCGGTCGACCGAGAATGGAGCCGACGAGGCCGACACTGCCCATGAGCGTCGCGCGAACCGCCGAAGCTGGGGAAGCGGACCACGCGCAGAACAGCAACGCCGCCGGCAGCGCGACCAGCGCCACCACGGGGAGCAACGAGCAGCGTTCGACCAGTCCAGGCACGCGGCCAACGAGAAAGCGCACCGCGGCGCCGATCGCCACGACGACCATCGTGACGTGCATGCCGCTGACCGCAAGGAGATGGGCGAGCCCCGCGTCCGCCCAGGCTTCACGATCGGCCGCCCCTAGGCCACCGCGGTCTCCCATGACCAAGCCGCGAGCGACCGCGGCGTGGTCCGCCGATAATCGCGACATCAAAGCCCCGGCGGCCAGCCGACGCGCTCCATCGATGTACGAGAGCCCGCCGCGATCGGTCGCGACGACGCGGTGCACTGACAACACGCGGGCCGCGGCATCGACGCCATCGATGCGCGCCTGGATCTCCGCGTCGGCATCCGTCGGATTTCGCGCCGCGGCGATGGGCTCGACCGCGAGCACGAGCTCGAGGTGATCACCTCGAGCGACCGCGGGTCCGTCCCACAACGTTACCCCGACCCGCGCGCGACGCCCGACCCACACGCCACCGCAGAGCTCTCGCTCCAGCGCCAGCACCGTACGCGCTCCAGCCGGACGTGCCTCGAGGGGCCCGTCGACGCGGCCGCGCCAGGTGCTCGCGGCGTACCCGCGAATGCCGCCGGCCACCGCGCAGGTAGGGGGTGCCCGAGTGGGTCCAGTAGCCGCGCGTGCCCAGCCGGCCGCTGCCCCCGCGGCAATCCACGCCGCGATCACGACCCCACGCCGTCGCCGGACGGCGACCAGCAAGCCAACCGTCGTGGCCACGGTGACTCCACCGGCGAGCAAGACCGACAGAGCCAGGAGCTCGGCCACCCAGACACCGGTCACGGCCGCCAGAAACGCGAACAGGAGAGGATGGCGCCGCATACCGCAAGCCTTCGCAAAGGTCGGGCCAATCCCCGCCGCGCAGGAACGGCCTCCAGCCCCGACGAGGCGGCTCACCCATGGCGATGTCGCAAATTGCGACGCGCTTTCGTTCGTTCTTTTGGCGGCGGCAGGCAGGCCACGATACGTTTCACATCATGCGCGCGGCCCTCATTCTCGCGCTCCTCACCGGAGCGACGCCGGCGTTCGCCGACAGCTTCGGCGACCGCGACTATCTAGCAGCCGTCGATGCCTTCGATGTCGGCGACGACACCAAGGCCCTCACGCTGTTCGAGAGCGCCATCGCCAAGAACCTGAGCCAGCGAGAACGTGACGAAGCGCATTTCCTCGCGGCGCGCACCGCCCTTCGCCTCGGGGACTCCACGAAGGCGCTCAGCCACCTGACCGCCGTGCAACGCAGCATGCCGGAGGTCGCGGACTTCGTGCTCGCAGAGACCGCCCTCGCCTACCGCGTCGCTCGGCGATGGAAGGACGCGCTCGCGACCTGGGAGAAAGTCCTGCAACGTTGGCCGGACTCACCGGTCGCGGACGACGCGCGATACGGTATAGCGGACGCCCACTACGCCACGAACCAACTGGCCAAGGCGCAAGAGGCTTACACCGCCGCCACCGAAGCACACCCGAACCACGAGCGCGTCCCGGCTGTGCAGTTCAACCAGGCGCGCATCCTCGAGCTCACCGGCCACTACTCCGAAGCCGCCGATGCTTACGCGACGATGGCCTACAACGACGCGGGTGGACCCTTCAGCGGCCCTGCCAACGAGCGTTTGGGCGCAATGGTCGCGAAACGCCGAGCACCAGCGCCGACCTTCCAGCACCTCGTCTCGCGACTCGATCGCTTGCTCGGCTCGCGCTCTCTCGAGGACGCGGCCACGGCGCTAACGACCGTCACGGCGCTCGCCAAGACGAAGGCACAACAAGAGATCGTCGACTTTCGCGCTGCCCGCCTCGCCATGAAGAGCCGCGACTACAAGGCCGCCGTCGTACGATTTGCCTCGCTCGCGAGCCGCGCTACCGGCATCGCTCAGCTCGAATACAAGTCGTGGATCGCCCGTTGTTACATGGCGGCGGACGACGCCGAAGCCGCGGTGCGCGCGTATCAAGAGCTCGCCGAGCTTTACCAAAGCCGTACCGAGGGTCGCGAAGCGCTCTACAAGGCGGGCTGGCTCGCCTTCAACGCCGGTCAATATCCAGCCGCTGTCCAACTCTTCGGCCGCTACGTCGAACGCTATGGCCGCGACCGCCAAGCCGACGAGGCCGCTTGGTATCTCGCGTGGGCGACTTATCGAAGCGGTAACCTACCCGCCACGTTGAGCGCGCTGGCCGCGCTGCGCACCAAGTTTCCGAGCAGCACCCTGGTGCCACGCACGTACTACTGGGAGGGTCGGGTCCTCACGAGCCTGGGACGCGCGGCCGAGGCACGCAGCTCCTACGAAACGACGCTCGCAGCGGCGCCACTCGACTACTACGGGGTGCTCGCCCGTCAGCGACTAGGTGAGCTCGTCAGCGATACCCGCCCGATAGTGGATGCCAACGACGAACCTTTGCTGTTCGCGTCACTCGACATCGGCGGCTTCGACGCGACACCTAGTGAGACCGCCGCGGATGGGCGGCTCGTCGCCGCCGCGCCGACATCCGCGATGGCGGATCGCCCGCTGGCGCCGCCCGGCACCTTGGACAGCCGGCCGGATGAGATCATTCCGTGGGGCAACGCCGCTTTCGATTGGCAGGGTCCGACCGCGCGTCGGATGCTCCGCTTGATCGCCTTGCACAACTACGACGCCGCCGCGGACCTGGTCATGTCGCTCCCGGCGAAGGCCGGCCAAGAGAAGGCGGCTGTGGCTTATGCCCGCGCGCGCCTGCTTTACGCGTTGGGCGACTACAACGCCGGGTATCGCGTTAGCGCGATCGTCTTCAGGAAGGAGCTGGCCGAGGCCCCAACCCCCACGAATCGCGCCCTCATGCGCATCGCGTATCCCGACGCGCACGCCAACCTCGTCGAGAGCGCCGCGCGCGAATTTTCAGTCTCGCCCCTGCTGGTGCTCGCGATCATGCGCCAGGAGAGCGCCTTCGACGACCGCGCGCGTTCCGCGGCGAGCGCCAATGGCCTCATGCAAATCATTCCGGACACCGCTACGAAGATCGCCAAAGCGCTCCGCGAAGACGGATTCGAAGGGCCGCAAGTGACCGAAAAATCCGTCAACGTGCGCTTCGGCACCTGGTATCTCGGGCAGCTCATGACCAAGTTCAACGACAACCCCATCATGGCGATCGCGAGCTACAACGCGGGCCCAATCGCCGTCGCCAAGTGGGTCGATCAAAAGCACACGCTCGCGGTCGACGAGTTCGTCGAGGAGATACCGTTCCGCGAGACCCGCGGCTACGTCCGCCGCGTCATCAGCAATCTCGCGGTCTACAGCGCTCTCTATGGCCGCACCTTGCGACTCCCCGAGCGCGTCATCAAAGAGTACGGCAACAACGTCGACTTCTAGCGCGCGTCAACTCGCGGCCGCGCCCGATTGACTCACCGGCTTCGGCAGCAGGTCGCTCAGGTCGTCGTAGACGGCGTCAATCTCTTGCTCGAGATGGACCACCATGACCGGGGCTCGCGAGACGTCGCTCTCACGGGCAGCGAGCTCCATCTCCTTGGCGATGTTCGCCGCGGTTCCCGCCGACAAGCTGAGCAAGGCACCTTTCAGTTTGTGCGCCGCGCGCTCGATCGCCACTGGTTCGCCGCGTGACACCTCGCGCTGTAGCGCCGCGAGCATTGCGGGTCCTTCGTGCATGAACATCCCGACCACTTCGGCGACGAGTTGCTCATCGCCGCCGAGGCGCCCCATGAGCTCGCCCTTGTCGATGGCGTGTCCGCTATGGCGTCCCTCTTCCCGATCAGGCTCCAGCACGAGCATCGGGAACGCCATCACCTGCGCGGCGAGTGCGGGCTGTGGCGGAGCGGCCGAGGTGTCGACGCCGACGACGCGATACAACGTCTCGAGCAAGATGACACTGTCGATGGGCTTCGAAACGTAGGCGTCCATGCCCGCCTCGAAACAGCGGTCACGGTCACCAGTCATGGCCTGGGCGGTGAGCGCGATGATCGGAACGCGTCCGCCGCGCACCGCCTCCTCGGCGCGAATCGCCATGGTTGCCGCCAAGCCGTCCATCTCCGGCATCTGAATGTCCATGAGGACACAGTCGAAGCGCGCCTCACTCACCGCGTGCAAGGCAAGGCGACCGTTCTCGACGGCAACCACGTTGTGCCCTGCCTTCTCGAGCAAACGAATAGCTAGTCGGCGATTGATGACGTTGTCCTCGGCGACGAGGAGCGACAGCGAACGGGCCACGGGCTTGATGCGCGGCTGCTCCGAGCGCGTCTGCGTATAGGGCTCGACGGCGGTCTCGACGGACGCGTTGACGAACGGGATGGTGAAGTGGAACTCGCTGCCGCGGCCGCGCGCGCTCTCCACCGCCATGGTACCACCCATCATGCTTACGAGTTGCGAGCTGATGGTGAGACCCAGGCCGGTGCCGCCGAACTTGCGCGTAATGGCACCGTCGGCCTGGGTGAAGGCCTCGAAGATGCTCGCTTGACGATCGGGATCGACGCCGATGCCGGTGTCGCGGACGCTGAACCTGAGCGCCGCGCCGTCCGCTGTGCTCGTGACCTTGCTGACCGTCAGCGTGACGCCGCCCACTTCGGTAAACTTGACCGCGTTGTTCAGCAGATTCACCAGTACCTGCTGCAAGCGAACCGGATCGCCGAGGAGGGTGTCCGGCACATCCGCGGGCACCTGGCTGGCCAGCGACAGCCCCTTGTCGGAAGCGCGCAACGCAAGCGTCTTCACCGCGTTTTCCACCACCTCGCGGAGGCTGAAGCCAACGTTCTCGAGCTCGAGCTTTCGCGCCTCGATCTTCGAAAAGTCGAGGATGTCGTTGATGATGGTGAGCAAGCTCTCCGCCGAGTCGCGCGCCGTGCTGACGTACTCGCGCTGCTCCATGGTGAGCTCGGTCTGCAGCGCCAGCTCGGTCATACCGATGACGCCGTTCATCGGGGTGCGGATCTCATGGCTCATGTTGGCCAGGAACTCGCTCTTCGAGCGCGTCGCGGTCTCCGCGACTTCCTTGGCGCGCACCAAGCTCTCTTCGACGACCTTGCGCTCGGTAAGATCGATAACGGTCCCAACGAACTGGATGACCTCGTTCAACGCATTGCGAATGCCGACGAGACGCAGATGCACCCAGCGGGCGTTGCCGTCAGGCAGCAGATAGCGGAACTCCTTGCTGAACTCGCGACCATTCGCGATAGCGGAATCAAGATCCGCCATCACAGCCACGCGATCATCGGGATGCACGACGTTCACCCAACCGAGTCCGGCCGCGAGATATGCCGGAGACTCCGCGATCTCGCACCAACGATCGTTCACGAAGAGGCAGCGCCGCTGCGCGTCCATGCGAAAGATGCCAACTGGAGCGTTCATCGCGAGCGCCCGGAAGCGCGTCTCGCTATCGAGCAAGGCTTGCGTCGTCCGATGGAGCTCTTGATTGACGCGGCCGGCGATCGACGACCGCATCAGCACCAGCAGCACGGTGACAGACGAGAGGCTTCCGATGGTCACGACGATGACCACTTCGAGGGGCTCGTCCATGCCGCAGGTCCAGCCGTACACAGCGGTCAGTGACGTGGTGAAGAGCAAATACGCGAGCGTCGAGATAGGCGCGACCGCCGTCATGAGCGCCAGCATGAAGGAGACGAGCAAGGCGAGCACGTGCACGAAGCTCTGGCCGTTGCGCGCGAAGTCGTAGAAGGCGTGCGCCGTGGTGACCCACAGCGCCACCTGCATCGCGAGTTGCGCGCGGTGGACGAACCGGGCCTGGAAGGTGGCAACGGTCAAAGCGACGAGCACGCCGCACACCCCAAGACGGGGCCAAAGCCCACCGACCGCCTGCGGGTCCGCCCAGCGCAAGAGGAGCGACCAAGCGGGATACATCACGCTCACCAGCATCAGAACCTGGCGCGCGATCTGTGGGTTGTCGAACGCGTCGAGGACGCCTGGCGAGAACGCGCCGCGTCGCATGCCGTTGAAGCTTGCGAACATCTTCACAAGCCTCGTCCCGTTTCAGCGGAGCCGCTCAGCGAACGAATGGCGCGTGGCATCGGCGGCGGTCCGGGAGGAGGCGATGACGCTGGCGCCGTCCGTCGCGACGTCACGATCTGACCGCGACCACCGTGGCGTGCATGCTCGAGCGCCGACGTCGCCATCTTCAGAAGCATCGGGGCTTCGACCTGCGCTCCATCGGAGCTGGCGATGCCGAAGCTGCAACCGGTGGACATCGCGCCCTTCGGCGTCACGACGGTCTCCGCCTGGCTCGCCGCGCGCAGATGCTCGGAGAAGATCATGGCATCTCTGCTCGTCGTGTTCGGCAGGAGCACGCAGAGCATGTCGTCGCTCGCGCGCACCAAGGCATCGCTCGGCCGCAGCATCGCGGTGATTCGCCTGCTGGCCGCGGCCAACATTTCACCTCGAACGGTCGGCGGCAGATCCGCTGGAGCGTCCAGCGCCGCGACAACCACGCTCATCGACGCGCGCTCGAAGCGCGACCGGGCGAGGTCCCGCGCGAGTAGCGGCTGCAGCGCGCCCGGTCCGAACGCACCGGTTGCTTCATCGATGGCGGCACGTCCTCGCAATGCTTCGCGCGCCGCGACGAGGTCGCGTTGTGACGCCAGCACCCGCTCGCCCGCGCGCAGCCGCGCCTGCAGCTCGTTCACGTTGAAGGGCTTGAGGATGTAGTCGTCGGCACCGGCCTCGAGGCCTTTCACCATGTCGCTCGATTGCGTCTTGCTGGTGAGGAGCAACATGTAAACGTACGGGGCGCCGCTCCTGGCGCGCACGCGCCGCACCACCTCCGGGCCATCGAGCTGCGGCATCATCCAGTCGAGGATCGCGAGCTGCGGCGGATCCGCCGCGGTCAGGCGGTCAAAGGCGGCTTGGCCATTGGTCTCGGCGGTGACCTCGTAGCCAAGCTTGCCGAGCACGAGCTCGAGCATGCGGCGCGACATCGGGTCATCATCGGCGATCAGGGCGCGCATTGGCATTGGTTCCCCCAGAAGACAGAACGCAGCATCCAAGGTGCAGGAAGCAAGCCGGGCCCAAAATGGCGCAAATGGGCCTTCTCGGGGCTTCGAAGCACCGTCGGCCCAACCCAGGGTGCCCAGGCCCCATGGCCGAAAGTACGCGTGGCTCAACGCAGGTCGTGCTTGACGGGGACAGCACGCTTTCGGTACAGACCCCGCCTGTTTCAGGGCGCGTAGCTCAGCTGGTAGAGCAGCGGACTCTTAATCCGCGGGTCGTCGGTTCGATCCCGACCGCGCTCATTCTTCCCTCCTCGTCACTGCTGTCTGACACAACGTCGCAGCCGCGCCGCCGAACATCGGTCCCATGGATACCCTTGGACCAGTCGGGCTTCGCGCGCAGCTTCTCGGCACAACCGCACTCTCCGCGACGGCTTCGGCGCGGGCGACAATCCCGAGCACTAGTAGTCAGGTCGATCGCGTCGAGCGCGTCGGCAAGCGGGCTCCGCACGCCGGCGACGTCATCGCGTGGCACGACTTCGCGACGACGCTCATCACCAAGGTAGGTCTCGACGATCTCATGGGCGCGCAGCGACTGGCCGTCGCGGTGCAAGCGCAGATGAACGCGTTGGCCCTTGCGAGCCCGAACAAAGCGACGATCGCCAATGCGGCAATCGGGGCCGTGTTGACCAACTACTTTCCCACCGAGATCGCGTCGATTCACGTCTTCGCCGCCAAGCTCGGCTTGCCCCTCAGCCCGATCGATCAAGCGATGGCGCTGGCGATCGCCGGCAAGTCGATCGCGGCGCGCGTCGGCGACGGTAGTGACGATGACCGGCCGATTACCATCCCCGAGGGCAAATGGGTCCCCAAGGATCCCAACGAGCCGCCCTTTCGCCCGCGCTGGGGCGCGGTTCGCATGTGGACCGCCGCCAATGACGCGGTGACCGCGCCGCCGCCGCCCGCCGAAGGCTCGGACATCTTCGCCATCAACTACAGGCTGTCACGCAATTCATACGACGTGCGGCAGATCCTCGACACCGACGCCACGCCGGAGCTCAAGGAGCAAGGCCGGTCCTTCGCGGCATCGACGGAGCAGTGGGAGAACCTGAAGCCGTGGAACGACGTGCTGGTCGCGGAAATCAAGGCGCGTGAAATGAGCCCGCAAGCGACCGCGAAGCTGTTGTTCGCCTTCCATACCGCGCGTGCCGATGCGTACGTCGCCGTGTTCAAGGCGAAGTACGACCCGATGAATGGATTTGTGCGGCGTCCGTGGCAGATCGAGCCCGCCGATCCCATCAAGGAGGCCGTGAAACTCCCGAACACGCCGGCGTATCCGTCCGCTCATGCCGGTCAGGGCGGTGCGATCAGCGCCCTGCTCAACCAGGTCTTCCCGGAGAAGAAAAAGCAGTGGCTCGCGATGGCGTCCGGGGCACGCGCGTCGCGCATCGTCGGTGGCTTGAGCTACTTGTCCGACATGGTCAGCACCAAGATGGGCGAGACGGTCGCGACCAACGTGATGCGAGAGCTCGGCATCGTCAGGTAGCGCTACTTGCCCCGCACGATGTCGAGCCTTCGGCCGTCGAGATAACGCCCGAAGGCGGCGACGTCGCCGCGGAAGACATCGAGATCCACCGGGCCGTCGATGCCGTCCAGGCGGCCGCGGTTGTGGTGTTGCCAGAACACCCAGGGCTCGGCGTTGGTGAGGCGCGGCTTCCAGATGACGTCGCGGATCCACAAGAGCGGGAGCGAGCCGTTGACGCAGGTCGGGCACAAGTAGAGCTCGCGGAATTCGTACGTCGTGTAGACGATGGGCGGCTCGCCGAAGCGCTTGCTGATCATCGGCACGAGCTCTTCGATCATCGCCTTCACGTCCGCTACAGCGGGCGGGTTGGCGCAGTTGCCGCCGAGCTCGAGGTCGAGGGCGGGCGGCAGCTCGCCGACCTCGAAGACGGTGGCGACGAAGTTGTCGACCTGGGGGCGTACAGGCGTACACAGCGTGAAGAAGTGGTAGGCGCCGCGAGCGATGCCGGCGGCCTTGGCGCCGCGCCAGTTGGCTTCGAAGCTCGCGTCGACGAAGTCCGCCCCTTCGCTCGCTTTGATGTAGGCGAAGCGGACGCCGGCCGCGCGGACGCGCTCCCAGTCGATCACGCCTTGATGATGCGAAACGTCGATGCCGCGCACGGGGAACATGACCTCGCTCGGCGTGTTCAAACGAATCCAGCCGTCCCAGAACGCGTAGGCGGCCGCCGCGGCGGTAGCGAGCATGACTGCGAAAAGCGCGAGCTTTCTCATTGGGGCACCAATCGGACGATACCACCGGGATGGTCGAGGCTCACCACCAGTCCGCCATCATAGACAACCGGCGAGCCGCTGAGAGGCGCGCCGAGCTCGACGTGCGACAGTCGCACTCCGCTCCACGCATCGTAGGCACAGAGGGCCGTGTCGTCGCAGCGAAACCAAGCAAAGAGCCGGCCGCCAGGGTCCGGTGCGACGAGCGGGCTCATGAGCGGGCGGGGAGAGCCTTGGGGAGCCGACCAGCGCACTTCGCCGGTCGCGGCGTCGAGCGCATATGAGGTGCCGAAGCCCCCGCGCGCGGCCGCCGTGCCCAGGGTGACGAAAACGAGCCCAACCGATACGGGGGCGCCCGTACTCTGTTCGAGGCACGAGACGCTGCCGCGGCCCTCGCTGCCGAGCTCGCGACGCCAGAGAACACCGCCGTCAGTACGTCTCAAAGCGAAGGCGGTGCCGGCGTTGGTGATGGCAATGACCGCGTCACCAATGACACAGGCGGTGCCCTTCACGTCGCCTCCGACTGGTGTCCGCCATAGGAGATGGCCGTCGGAGCGAGCGAGCGCGAAGAAGTCTTGGTTGTTGGCACCGAGAAAGATCGCGTCGCCGGCGACTGTCGGCGAGGCGTGGGACTGCTCACCGAGCCAATCGGAGAGCCACACGACGTGGCCATCGGCCCGCGACAGGCGCGCGACGTAGCCGTTCGGGGCCCTGGTTTCGACGGAAATCAACAGGTCGTCGCCGTCCGGCGTCGGGGACGCGCCGATGGCATCACCCAGCACGGCGAGCCAGAGCGGCCGGCCGTCGTTCTTGTCGAACGCATACAAGCGGCCGTTGTAGGCGCCGATGTAAACGCGCTCGCCGTCGAGCATAGGCGTTCCGTGCACGCCCTGGCCGGCGTTCGCGAGCTTGACCTGCCAGCGGAGATGCCCGTCGTTCGCGAAAGCGTACAGGTGGCCGTCGTCCGTGCCGACGTAAAAGCCGCTGGCGTCGGCGGCGGGTGACCCCTTGGCGGCGCTGTGAATGCCTTTGTTGCCGGCGCCGACAGCCGTCGCCACGAGCTGCAAGGGGACCACGCTCGTACTGACCCCGGAGTGGCGGCCGTCGACGCGATACGCCGAGGTCACGGGCGTGAGCGGGCGCGGCTCGTAGGCGGGCATGCGGCGCACGAGCTCGACCCGCGGCGCGCTCGGGCTCGGCGAAGACCCCAGCTGACCTACCGACACCCACATCACTGCCAACACGACAGCAGCGGCGTAGACGCCGAAAGCGAGCCTCACAGGTCACCTGCAAGCGGCTGCGCGCTCGCGCGTGAAGAACGCCGACAGCCGCGCGACGGCGGATGCTGTACGCTTCTAGGGATGCGAGCGCGCCGCGTCTGTACAATTGCTGGCTTGTTGCTCGCCGTCGGCTGCGGCATCGGCCAGCTCGTCTCCTCCGAGGGAGACTCGTGCCTGAACGACGGTAACTGTCCGAGCGGCCAGTCCTGCTGCGACGGTAGGTGCTCGGCGAGCTGCTCCATCGACGACATCATCGACGACTCCCCATACACGTACAGCGCCGTGCTCACCGTCAACGTCGTAAGCGATCTAGCGCCCGTCGTCGACTTCGATGCGCTCCACACGATCCTCGAGGACGGCTCGGAGGTCGTCTACCCGCTCACCGTCGCCATGCACTTCGACAAGGCGAGGCCGATCGCCACCTTCGTCGCGCTCCGGGAAGGCATGAGAACGGCGCGCGTCGCGCTCGCCAAGGACGGCGACGTCATCATGGACCGGCAGGTCCGCGTCTTCGTGCGCACCGACACCGACGTAACGCTGGTGCTCACGCGCTCCTGCACCCTGATGTCGTGCCCCTCGTCGGGCGACTCCCTCGACGCCACTGTCTGCCATGACGGACGATGCGTGACCCCGAGCTGCAGCTCTTTGGACCCTTCGGCGTGCGGGCCGGCGACTTGCGGGAGCGACGACGATTGTGAGCCCGGCGTTGCCTGCGCGCGCGTCGCCTGCGTCGAAGGCACATGCATCGAGCGAGCCGACGACGCGCTGTGCGGCGCTGGCATGGATTGTCGGCTGCCCGCCGGCTGCGTCGCGCGCATGCCCGAGTGCGACGGCCCCGAGGATTGCGACGATGCGATCCGCTGTACACTCGACGCTTGCTTCGGCGGCGGTTGCAGCAACCTACCCGACTCGAGCTTGTGCGGCGCGGGCGCCTGCGATCCTTTCGCGAACGAGGCTAGCGCGCTCACCGGTTGCACACCGCCGCCGTGCGGGCCCGACAACTGTTTCGCGGGTCCTTGCCAGCGCGCCGAGTGCGTGGCCAACGCGTGCGTGCTGACGTCGATCTGCGCGCCGACCGAGCAATGCTGCAGCGGCGTTTGCGCCGCCGACTGTAATGCCCCGCAACCCTGCGCGGGCAAAGGCAGCGGCACGATTTGTCGACCCTCGTCCGGTCCCTGCGACCTCGCCGAGACCTGCGACGGCGTGAACGTCGGCTGCCCGGCGGACGGCTTCCGCGGCGCGGAGACGACCTGCCGCCCGGTGAGCGGCGCATGCGACGTCGCCGAGCAGTGCGCCGGCGACCGGGCGCAGTGTCCCGCCGATACGCTGGTCGCGGCGGGGACGTCGTGTCGTGGGTCGGCCGGTGCCTGCGATCCCCAGGAGACGTGCAACGGCAGCAGCGGCCAGTGTCCTCTCGATAGCAAGTCTCCGGCGACGACGGTGTGCCGAGCATCGGCCGGAGCCTGCGACGCCGACGAGTACTGCAACGGTGCGGCCGACAGTTGCCCGTCAGACGCCTTGCGCACAGGTCAGGTTTGCCGAGCGTCGGCCGGCGGCTGCGACCCAGCGGAAGTGTGCGGCGGCTCGGTCGCGTGTCCGGCGGACGTGCTCACCGGCGGCGGCACGGTTTGCCGGGCTTCCGGCGGAGCGTGCGACCCGCAAGAGGTTTGCAGCGGCTCGTCGCCGGCGTGTCCCGGCGATACCCTTTACCCGCCGGGCACCGTCTGCCGCGGCTCGGGCGGAGTATGTGATCCGGCCGAGACCTGCAGCGGAGGCAGCACTGCTTGTCCAGCGGACGCCAAGGTTCCCGCGGGCAGCGTATGCCGCGCGTCCGCTGGAGCGTGCGACGTCGCCGAGTCGTGCAACGGCAGCGCCAATACCTGTCCCGCCGACACGCTCCTCACCGGCCAGGTTTGCCGCGCGTCCGCTGGACCATGCGACCCCGCCGAGACCTGCAACGGCGGCGTCGATTGCCCAGGGAACACGCTCTATGGCGGCGCCACGGTCTGCCGGGGCTCGGCGGGTCCATGCGATCCACAAGAGGTGTGCAGCGGTGGCTCGCCGGCCTGCCCCGGCGACGCGCTCTACAACGGCAGCACGCTCTGCCGCTCGCCTGGGCAGCCATGCGAGCAAGCGGCCTACTGCACGAGCGGCGGCCCCGCCTGCCCGGCGAGCGCGCCGAGACCCAATGGCACCCTCTGTCGCAACGCCGACAACGTGTGCGATGTCGCCGACTACTGCAACGGCTCGTCATTCGCCTGTCCCGACAACGTGCAACCACCGAGCGTCGCGTGCCGAGGCGCGGCGCAGGAATGCGACGCCGTCGAGTACTGCAATGGCGCAAGCCACGCCTGCCCCGGCGATGCGTCCGCGCCCGACTTCACGCCCTGCGCCGGCGGCATCTACTACTGCTGCAGCGGTTCGTGCGCTTGTGGAGGCGGCGGTGACGGCGACGGTGACGGCGGCTGAATCACGCGGTGCGGACACCGCGTCCGCATGGTTCGGGGCCGCGCTCACCGCGACCCATCTCCTCACCGTCTACTTCTGGCGAGAGATGCTGCCGCGTATCGCCAAGCGTGACGGCGCCATCTGCTGGCCGCAGCTCCCGGACTGCGAGGCGTATCGTCCGCTATTGCGCGCATTCGCGGACACCGGGCTCGCCATCTATGCGATGTGCGCGGCGCTGGTCGTTGCCCTGTTCCTAACCCGCCGCTTTCGCCGCGTGGCTCTTGGCGGTCTCGCCCTGCTCACGGTCGTGAAGCTCGGGGTGATCGCCCAGGACTTCAGGTTCATGGGCAACTTCCACGACATGCCGCTCATGGCCACGATCGCCTACTTGATGGCACCGCGCCGGCTCGATGTGGCGCAGACGGCGCTGGTCGCGTTCTACGTGGGCGCAGGCGTGCTCAAGATCAACGTGGAGTGGTTGTCCGGAGCGGCGATGATCCGCCCCAGCGTCCTCGCCGGGACGCTGCTCGAGCGCTTCGCTTTGGCCTACGTCGTCGTCCTCGAGCTCGTGCTGGTCTTCGGTCTGCTATCGCGGCATCGGTGGGTGCGCTGGGCGACGCTCGCGCAGCTCGCGATGTTCCACGCGTTCTCCTGGCACATCGTCGGCTACTTCTACCCGCTGGTGATGGCGTGCTTGCTCAGCGTCTTCCCGCTTGCCTGGCGTGCCGGCGCTAGCTTGGACTTTGGTGACTTCTTCAGCGGACGCGCGACACGACGCGCCTATGCGTTCGCCGCCGTCTTCGCGTTCTGCCAGCTCACGCCCGCCTTCTACCCCGGCGACTCCGCGCTCACCGGGGAGGGCCGCTTCCTCTCGCTCGACATGTTCGATGCTTTTTCACGCTGCGAGCACATCGCCTTCGTTACGGCGCCCGAGCGCGGCATCATCGTCGAGGAGGCGCTGCCAACGAGCGGCTCGGTGCGCGTGCATTGCGACCCCATCATGTTCTGGAATCACATGCGACGGGCCTGCGATGGGCTGGTCGCGGATGCGCGCCTCGACGCCGCCCTCTTCAGCCGCCGGACCACGGCTCCAGAAATGCTGTCGATTTTCGAGCTGAGCGATGTCTGCAAGAGCGTACCGGTGCTCGACGCAGTGCGGCCAAGCCCGTGGATTGAGCCCCGCCCGATGCGCTAAGGCCGCGGTTTCACGGCGTCACGCGCACCTGTGATCGAAATCACTCGGGAACATGCACACTTGTCAGGGCGGCCAGACAGGACGCGGGTTTGCCGACGCTCGATAACTTACAAAAGACAATCTGCCCGCCCTCTTTGGCGCAACGTCAGCGTGTCAGGCTCGATAACTTGCTCGCCTGAGCCGCAACAACTGACGCAAAGAGGTTTTGCTATGGATGCAGTTTCCGGAAATCAGCCGAGCGCTTCGCTTCGGCTCAACTTTGAAGAAGAAGCCAACAAGGCGTACGCCAAGCTCGACAGCATCGGCGGCGGCGTCAAAGCCACCGCGGTAGCCGAGACAGACAAGGTCAAGAGCACGTTCGAGATGCTCAACGGCCTGGCCAAGAAGAGCGGCTTTGCCGAGACCGCGTTGAAGGACGGCGTGACCGCCTTCATCCGCGCGCAAGCGGCGGCAGCGGCCCGCGCGATTCTCCAAGCGCACCCGAACGCGCAAGCGTTGGGCGCCGACGCGCTCGCCAAGGCGACCACCGCGATCATCATTCAGGGCGTCATCGCTGATCTGTCGCGCAGCGCTGAAGCAGCCAAGGTGTTCGAGGGTTTCCCGGGCGCCAACGAGGCTTTCGTTGCCGGTGTCAAAGCCGCCTACTCGCAGCCCCTCGAGACGGCCTACGGCGAGATCGAAGTCACCGTTCCGCCGCTGCCCCCCGAGGCTCCGTCCGAGCCGCCGCCGGCGCCGGTTCCGGCGACTCAAGAGGCTGCCGAGCACGCTCCCGCGAGCGGTGAGCAACACGCCGCTACCGGCGAGCCAGCCGCCCCACAGGGCGAGGGTCATGTCGTAGCCGAAGCCGTCAAGCCGGCCGAGAAGACTGACAAGCAGGTCTAGTAGCGAGGCAAATGACTCGAGCGTCTCGAGGGTGCGCGTCAGTCGACGCGCACCCGTCGGGCGCCTCGTGTCCAGCGGAACCGGTCTTGATGCCGAGGTAGGCGCCATGCAGCGGGCAACGCGACGCGACAATCATCCTCCAAGCTCCGCGGTCGACCCCGCGGCTGCGCGCCATTCCGAGCTCATGGAAGCAGTTGGGGTGTCCCAAGGAATGCTTCCTATCCCCGTCGAGAGCGACGCGGCCGGTGCGGCCGTGATCTCGCGCACCAATCAGGTCTCGCACGCGATGAGCAGGGCTCGGGCCGGCAGCGCGGTGGAAGCTGCGAAGCGGGCCGCGAACGTCACGACAGCGCAGACGGACATCTTGCGCCATTCGAAGTTCTACGACCGCGACCTGCTCGAAGACGTCCGCGCACGCCATCACCAAGACTCACGTGCCGCCTCCGAGACGGCTCGGCATGGTCTGCACGGCATTTCCCTCATCTTCTCGGACGCTCACGCCATCCTCAGCCGACTCCTCATGGGGCGGCCGACACCCGCATTGATCGAAGCTACCGGCGAGGCGGCGCTCGAGCAGCGCCCGGCCTACGGCGCCGCAAAGGCTGGGGTGCAAGCCGCGCAGGCCGATCTCGCGGAGGCCGGGGCGAAAATTCCCGATCGGCCGACTGTGCCGGACGATGACCCAAGCACCGGGAAAATCCACGGAGGCACCTAGACGGCCGTGAGATTGAGCCCCCATGAACGCGTCTCGGCGACGCAACGCGCGACCGAGGCTGAGCTGGGCTCGCTACGCAGGGTCGCGCAGTTCGAGCGCATGAGGTTGGCCCTTCGAGACATCGTCGATCCAGAAGAGAAGATCAGCCGCGCAGCGACCTGGCGCGCCCGTGCTCTCCGAGGTTTCGACGCCGAAACGGGCGCCGCCGCCGCCCGCAATCAGCGTTGCTTCGTCGTCGCGACGACCGGGATTGTCCACGATATCGGAACGCTTTCTCCTTGGCTGGTCGAGCCGCCCCTGGTCCGTGAGGGGCGTGAGGCAGCCAGCCTGTTGCCGAAAATCAACCTTGCCTTCGAGCAGGCGGCCGCCGGCGTTCGCGCAACCATCGTCCGCAAGAACGGCCTCCTAGGACTGACCCTGCCGGGAGAGCAGGCTCCTCGGCGCCAAGGCGAGCACCCTGCGGTGCAGTCACGTCAGCTCCCTCGTCTCGTCCGTGTCACAGGGCGCAACGCAACCTGACCTAGGCGCGACCGATAACGGGGTCGCAAACGGCGCGACGTGGAGCGCCTTGCGATCGAACGAGTCGAGGCGTCTTGCAGACAAAGCTTTCTGGACCACTGGATCTCGTTCACGCCCGCGGCCTCGCAGCCGTGGTCAGCGACCTCGAAGCCAACAAGGTGCCCTGGGCGACAATCACCGTCCGCGTCAACACCGGCAACGGTGGCACCAAGCCCATCGCGATCGAGGACCCCGCCGGCGTCGCGCGTGAAGCTCAGGCGAAGTTCAAGGATCTCATCGAAGACGCGGTGCGCACCGCCGTCCAGCGTGAGCAAAAGCCCAGCGTGGGCTGGCGCATCGCTGGCGCCGTCGGTAGCGCGGCGAAAGAAGCGGCGCTCTCCGCCGGCGACTGGGTCGCAGACCGCACACCGCCGCGTGTCCGCGAAGGCGTAGTGGTCACCGGCATCCTCGCCAAGGAGGGCTTCCTCGCCGCCGGGCGCCTGGTCCAATCCGGCATCCACGCGGCCACGGAAGCAGCCTCGCGCTACCAAACCGGCCGTGATTTGATCCGCCGCGTCGACAACGCCGAGATGGTCGCGACCCGCGTCATCGTCGAGGTCGTTGACCGCGATGGCGGATCACGATGTTACGCGCCGTGGGTCATCGATCCGATCTCGACGCTGCGTAACGAGCAGACCCAGGCCGCCATCAATGGCGCCATGACCGTGGTCGGCTGGGGGCCGGTCGGTCCAGTCGCAGCCGCCGCATTCGCCGCCGGCTTCACCATCTGGGGCGCGCTCACCGACAACGAAGCCGAGAGCCGCGCGCGCAGCAACATGGGTCTGTCGCAGCTCATGCAGGCCGTCGCGTCAGTGGTGCCGTTCGCCGCGGTCTACACGCTACCCACGGCCACGGCGAGGGACATCGCGGAGGCCAAGGCGGTCAGCGAAGGCATGAAAAACGGCGACCCGTTCGTGACCTTCTGGCCTGGCTGGGTGATCGACAATCCAGAGGCGGCGCCGCGGCAAGAAGCGAAGGACGAAGAGCCGAAGGGCGCGGTAGCGAAGTAACCGGGCGGAACGATCTGCGTATGGCGGGCGCGGCTTGATGCGAGCGACCAATGCCGCGCGCACGCCATCTCACGATGAGCAAGCTTGGAGTGCTTACTTCTTCTTCTTCTTGGCCTTGGCCTTGCCGCCGCTCTTGCCGGAAGCCTTGGCGCCCTTCTTGAGCAAGCTCCACGGCTCGATCTTGAGGGCTTCGCTGACCTTCTGCAGCCAGTCGACCGACGGGGCCTTGCGAGCGGCAAGGACGTCGTAGACCTGCGAGCGCGACACGCCGGCGTGGCTCGCGAACTCGTTCATGCTGAGGGACTGAGCCTCGAGCTCGCGGCGAAGGTTTTCAGCAACGATGTGACGCGTGGGACCTGGTTTCATATGTGCAAAATCTCCTGTCCGGTATTGTGGTCAATCTGGGCGGGTCAATGCCAGAGAAATCTGCACTAGACACGATCAAAACTGTTCGCTACTAGGTGCCGCGCTGTCCGTTTGCGCGGTTCGGCATGTGTCCGCTTAAGCGCGTACCGCTCTAGCGTACGCCAAAGCGGTTCGCGCTCGGCCGGAAGCGGAGCAGACGCGGCAGATTCTGTTCTTCCCACGCCTTGCAGCGCGCGTAGTCGGGATAGGTTTGCTCTATGGCGACGAACTCTGGTGGATGCACCGAGTGACGACCGCCGTGCCGCTCGACACCGAACACTTCGTGCAGCATTTCGTGGAACACGATCCACGCCACGTAGAACTCCGGCACGAACGCTTGATCGAGACACGGGTGCACGCGGATGAGCGACTCGCTGCGCACATAACAACCGAGCTGGATGGAGCGACGATAGCGACGCGAACCGGCGCTGCCCCACGTAATGCGTGAGACGCACGCGCCGTGAAAGTAGGTGGCGTTCAAGCGGTCGAAGAGCGCGCGCAGATCGTGAAAGCGACCTTGCGGCACGCAGCGCACGTCGGGTGGCGGCACCTCTGCTTGGCGGGCGCGGATGAACCCGTCGATGACCGCCGCGGCGCGCCTGTCGCCACCGGTGAGAAAAACGGCGAGCGCGGCGAGCACGGGGTCGGGCGCGTCGAGGAACATGTGATGCAAGCGAATGTCGAGCGAGCCGCCCGGACGCTCGCGATAGGAAATCATCGTCGAGCGGTTGTGCGTGAACGTGCAGCGGATGCCGCGGCCGGTGTAACGCGACAACGTGCGCGCCACGGACTCGGGCGTCGCCGCCACCGGTGCCCGGGCGTCGCCAATCGGCGGTCGGTCATCGGCGATCGGTGTTCGGTCATCCGCGTTTGGCGCTCGGTGATCGGCCATCGGTATTCGGCCGTCGGTCATCGGCGGCCGGTCATCGCCCATCGCCTCAAAGTCATCCCCGAACGACGGTCGATCACCCTCCGGAGGCCCATACTCCGCCTCCGCCGGCACCTCTGCGCACCCTCCGGGTTGCCATAAGCCGAGCTGCTCCATGCTACCCGCGACCGTACACCCACACCCCGACAGAACCCCCGTTTGGGCGCCAAGTTGCGGCAAATCGCCTAGCTGCTAACCTTTGGGCGCACGATGACGACTACCAAAGCCTTTGCCCTCTCCGCGACCCTGACCCTGCTCACCGGCTTCCTTCCCGCCTGCAAGGACGAAGGCCCCGGCAGTGGCGCGACCCCCGTCGAGGAAATGTCCATCGTCGTCGAAGCCGACAAGACGCGCATCCTCGAGGAAGAGCAGACCCTCAAGAAGGAGCGCGCAAACGTCGAAGAGGAACAGGCCCGCATCGAGCGCGAGCGCGCCGAGATCAACGAGAAGCTGGCGAGCCTCTCCAAAAAAGACAAATCACAGCGCGACAAGCTCGAGGCCGACCAAAAGCGGGTCCAAGAAGAAGAGGCGCGGCTGAACGCACGCCTGCGCAGCTTCCAAGACGACCGCGACAAGCTCGAGCGCGACAAGAACGTCCTCCTCGAGAAGATCGGACGCCTCGAACAACCCAAAGGCACCCAGACCATCCAGCAACGCGAAGAGACCATGGCCAAGCGCGAGCGTGACCTCGCCAAGCGTGAAGCCGATCTCGCGCAGCGTGAAAAGTCCGTCGCCGAGCGCGAAGGCGAGGTCGTCAAGACTTTGCGCGACGCCCAGTCGCTCCTCGCGAACGCCGGTAGCACACGCACCGTCGTCGTCGCCGCCGCCCCGCAGGCCAACGCCGCGGCCAACCCCACCTCGGCGAGTGTCGGTGCCATGCGCCGCGAGGTCATGCGCAAGATGGAATACCGCGGCCTCTTGCCCGACGATCTGCCACCGACGGCACGCGAGCTCGATCAGGACGCGCGTGCCTCACTCAAGTCGAAGGACTATTCGGGCGCGCAAGACGCGCTCTTGAAGCTCGACAAGGCGGTCGACGCGGTCATCGTCAACAGCGCCTTCGTGCAAGGCAAGATGACGCGCATCAACCGCACTTACGCGAACACCAAGCTCGACCAGGGCCGCAGCTCGCAAATCCAGAAGCTGCTCTCGGAGTTCGGCGAGCTCGCCACCGACGGCCGTTGGGACCGCGCCAATCAGAAGGCGAACCAGATGGTCGCTATCTACCAGAGCAAGTAGCCGTTGACTTCGCCGTAAGCGTCCCCAGCCTGTCCGCTGGGGGGCCCAAAGATGACCACGCGACGCGACTTTCTCTACGCCGCCGCCGGCGCCACCGCGACCGTCTGGACGACCAACGCTTCCGCCATCCAAGCCTCGCTCGCGCCGCCCGACAAACAACCCGTGACGCTCGAGGTCCCTCGTCCGCCAAAGAAGACAATCGGCTACGCCGTCGTCGGTCTAGGCGAGCTCGCCCTCGCCGAGGTCATGCCGGCGTTCGCGCAGTCGAAGCTGTCGCGCCCGGTCGCGCTGGTGAGCGGCCATCGTGACAAGGCCCTGCGCGTCGCCCAGACCTACGGCATCGCCGAGAGCGCCATCTACGACTACGCGAGCTACGACAAGCTCGCCCAGAACGACGAAGTCGAGGCGATCTACATCATCCTGCCGAACTCGATGCACGCCGAGTACACCATCCGAGGCCTCAAGGCGGGCAAACACGTCCTCTGCGAAAAGCCCATGGCCGTGAGCGTGGCCGAGGGCGAGCGCATGGTCGCCGCCGCCAAGGACGCCAAGAAGAAGCTGATGATCGCGTACCGGCTGCACTACGAGCCCTACAACCGGAAGGTCATGGAGATGTGCGCCACGCGCGAGCTCGGCGCCATCAAGACGTTCTCGTCGAGCCACTGCATGCAGGTGAAGGCGCCGAACATTCGCTTGTCCAAACCACTCGGAGGCGGACCCGTCGGTGACATCGGCATCTACAGCATTCAAGCCGCGCGCTACGTGACCCGCGAGGAGCCCACGGCCGTGACCGCCATGGCGTACTCGTCGCCGGGCGACCAGCGTTTTCGTGAAGTGCCGGAGAGTGTCGCCTTCACCATGCTGTTTCCATCCGGCACGATGGCGCACTGCGACTGCAGTTTCGCCGCCGGCGCCAGCCGCCGCTATCGCGTGCACTGCGCCGACGGCTTCATCGACCTCGACCCCGCGTTCTCCTACCGCGGCCTGCGCCTCTCGGTCGCGCGCAAGGACGCGGCGGGCAGCGAAAGTCGCACCAGCATCGAGCTCGAAAGCGGCAACCAGTTCGCGCTGGAGCTCGACCACTTCGCCCAGGCCATCCTGGACGACAGCGCCGTCCGCACCCCCGGCGAGGAAGGGCTCAAGGATATGCGGGTGATCGCCGCCATCGACGAGGCCGTCAAAACCGGCAAAACCGTGCGTTTGAAGGCCTAGAATCGAACCACTACGGAAGCTAGGGCCGACCTTTAACTCGTGCTAAACCGCACCCGTGGACGATACACCTCGCCAAGCACCGCGAATCGTGCGGTTCGTCGTCTTCGCGCTGCTGCTGACCAGCGCCGCGGCGGCATTTTTGCTCGCCGACAAGGTCTGGGCCGCGGTGCGAACGGGAAGCTTGCCCATCTGGACGGCGCTCGCGGCGCCGGCGGCGTTCACCATCTTCGTCGCCGCCTACGCCATCGACCGTTATTTCCAGGTCGCCAAGAACGGCTACCCCTTCCCCCGCGCCGCCTTCCAGGTCGGCCTCGCGACCCTGTTCCTCATTCTGCTTTGGCCACAACACGCGGCGGAGCTACGCGAGATCCGCGCCGCCCGCCGTGGTGGAGACGTGCTGACGCGCTTGCTCGAGCACCGAGACGACGACGTACGCTCCGCGGGCTGCGAGCTCGCCGGCTTGCGCAAGCAGCTCGACGCGTTCGAGGTGACGACGCGCATGGGCGAGCACGACAAGTCGGCCGCCGTCCGCGAGGTCTGCCAACAGGCGGCGTCGGCTATCGCGGCCGCGCGACCCGTCCAGCAGTGAGGCGCGGGTGAGCCTGGGCCGTGTCCTGGTCGTCGACGACTCGCACATCGTCCTGCGGGTCGTCGAAGGTGTCCTGGTCAAAGCCGGCTACACCGTGCACTGCCTCGATCACGGCACGGACATCGTCGACAACGCAGTGCGCTTCCAGCCGGACCTCGTGCTCGTCGATTTCGCCATGCCGGACGTCAACGGCTTCGACGTCTGCCGCGCGCTCGGTGAGCACGCTCTCCTCGAAGGCGTGCCCATCGTCATCATGAGCACCAAGGGTGACCCCGTCGTCGACAAGTTCGTCCGCACCATGGGCGTCGTCGACCACATCACCAAGCCGTTCGCTCCGGCCGCGCTCCTCGCCGTCGTCGAGCACCGCCTGACCAAGTCGAACCGCGAGCCAACCCAGCGCCGCCCGACGGAGTTCAATACCGAGCTCGTCACGCCACAGCTCGAGCGCCTCGCCACCGTACTCCGCGAAAGCGGTGTCTTCGAAAGCGTCCAACACGAGATCCTGATCGCCGAGATGCTTCGCGTTTCGCGCATGCCGCACGTGGCGCGCGCCGTCCACGATGTCATGCTCACCATTCCCGGGGGGCCAGCTCTCTCCGGCGACTTCGCCATGGTGCCCATCGCCGAGGTGTTGCAGCTGCTGTCGCTGCAGCGCCAAAGCGGCTTCCTCATCGCCCGGCGCGACCAGTTGGTCATCTCGATCGCCATGAAGGAAGGCAAAGTCCGCCTGGTTACCGGGGAAAACATTCCCAACGAGCTGCTCTTGGGCAACATCGTCGTCCGCGAGCGTCTGATGGAGCCCAAGGACCTCGAGGTCTTGCTCAACAACCGCCGCGGCACCCGACGTCTCCTCGGCGCGCAGCTGGTCCGGCTCGGTTACGTTTCGCGCGAGGAGTTGCTCAGCGCCTTGCGGCGCCAGTCCGCCGAGCTGGTTTACGAGCTCATTCGCTGGGGACGCGGCAGCTTCGAGTTCGAGCGCGCCGAAGGGCTGCCCCCCGAGGTCCTCGAGTTCGACTTCGACCTGACCATCGACGAGCTCCTCATGGAGGGTTATCGCCGCGTCGACGAGTGGGGGCTGATCGAGTCCGCGATCCCGTCGTTCGACGATGTGCCTTTTCCGGCGCCGGGCGGCACCGCCGACCGCACCCTCACCGAGGAGGAGGCTACGGTGCTCGCCGCCATCGATGGCCGGCGCAGCGTTCAGGAGATCATCGACTTCGTCGGGTCGGGGACGTTCCAGGTCGCGGCGTTGCTCTACCGCTTGGTGGCCGCCCGTCTGGTCAGCCTTCGCGCACAAGCCCCCAGGGCCGTGGTAGGGTCGAGAAACGCATGACTTCACGAGTTTTAGGCATCGACCTGGGCACGACCAACTCGTGCGTGGCAGTGGTCGAAGGAGGCACGCCACTCGTCGTCCCGGTGGACCGAGGCTTCTATACGTTGCCCTCGGTGGTCGCCGTCGATCCCGAGGGAAAACACCTCGTCGGCCGCGCCGCCAAGCGCCAGGCCGTGGTCAATGCCGAGAACACCGTCTTCGCGGCGAAGCGGCTCATGGGCCGCGACTTCGACGACCCGTTCGCCAAGCGCGCCATGGACACCTCGCCCTTCAAATGCAAAGCAGGGCCGGAAGGCGACATTCGCATCCAGCTCACGGCCGGGCCCAACGCGGAGCCCAACGCCTACGCCGTCCAGGAAATATGCGCCCTGGTACTGGGTGATTTGAAGCGCGCCGCCGAGAGCTACTTCGGTGAGCCGGTCTTGAAGGCCGTCATCACGGTGCCGGCGTATTTCACCGACCGTCAGCGTCAGGCAACCATCGACGCTGGCCGCATCGCCGGGCTCGAGGTGCTGCGCATCATCAACGAGCCGACCGCGGCCGCTTTGGCGTACGGCGCCTTGCAAAAAGGCGGGCAGCGCAAGATCGCCGTCTACGACTTGGGCGGTGGCACCTTCGACGTGTCCGTTTTGGCGATCAGCGCCGATGTCGTCGAGGTCCTCGCCACCGCCGGCGACGCCTTCCTGGGCGGGCGCGACTTCGACGACCGCTTGCTCGAGTGGCTCCTCGCCCTCATCGAACGCGAGCACGGAGTCGCCGTCGGCAGCGACCGCAACGCCATGCAGCGCCTGCGGGACGCCGCGGAGGCCGCGAAGATCGAGCTCTCCGATCAGCTCCACGCCAAGGTCGCCCTGCCCTTCCTGGCGACGCGGCGCGATGGCCAGCCGCTGCACCTGCAATGCGAGATCGATCGTGGGCAATACGAGGCGATGGTCACCGACTACGTCGACCGCACCCTCGAGATGTTCCTGTCCACCATCGCGCACGCGGGCCTGCAACCCGCCGAGATCGACGAGATCATCCTTGTCGGCGGCATGACGCGCACGCCGCGCATCCAGCGGCGAGTCAGCGACGCCATGGCGAAGACTCCAGCGTCCGGGGTGCACGCAGACTTGGTCGTCGCGGTCGGCGCCGCCATCCAGGGGTCGCTCTTGGTGGCATCGTCGCCGGGCGTCAAGCTCATGGACGTGACGCCGCACAACCTCGGCATCATGGCCTTCGGCGGCCTCGCTGAAACGGTCATTCCCAAGGACACGACGATCCCGACCGAGTTCAAGCGCATCTTCACGACGGCCACCGACAACCAGGAGCAGGTGCGCATCATCGTCTACCAAGGCGACGCGCGGCACATCGAGCGCAACGAGGTGCTGGGCGAGTTCACCCTGACTGGCTTGCCGGCCAAGCCCCGGGGCGAGGTCAACATCGAGGTGTCGTTCTCCATTTCAGCGGACGGTATCGTCAGCGTCGCCGCCCGCGATATGGACACCGGCCGGGAGCAAGCCATCCAGGTCACCGGCCGGCATCGGCTCCATGAAGACGAAATTCGACGTATGGTTTCCGATCACCAAGACAACCTCCTCGCCGCTATTGCGGAGGGCACTCAGGTGCCCGGCGAGGTCGCCCAAGCTCTCATCGCGGGCGAAGGCTAGAGCGAGCTAATCCGTGAATAAGCAGACCGAGCTGTTGCGCCAAGTAACCATTTTCAAGGGCCTCGACGATCCAGGCGTCGCCAAGCTCTCGGCGTCGCTGCGCCCCTTGGACTTCGCCAAGGACGCGCTCATCGTCGGCCAGGACGATCAAGGCGACGCGCTCTACATCATCGAGCGCGGGCGCGTGAAAGTCGTGCTCTACGGTGAGAGCGGCCGCGAGATGATCCTCACGATGTTCCGCCCCGGCGACTTTTTCGGCGAGATGAGCTTGCTCGACGGGCAGCCGCGCTCGGCCAACGTCTTGGCGATGGAAGATGCGCGCTTGCTGGTGTTGTCACGCGACGACTTCTTGCGGCACATGCGCGACGAGCCGGCGGTCGCGGTCAACATCCTTGCCGAGATGAGCCGCCGCCTGCGCAAGGCCGACGAGATCATCGGCAACCTTGCCCTGCTCGACGTGTATGGGCGTGTAGCCCGCCTGCTCATCGACCTCGCCAAGAAGGAAGGCGACACGACCGATGAAGGGATCGTCATCAGCAGCCGTCCGACCCAGCAGGACATCGCGTCGATGATTGGCACGTCGCGCGAGACCGTGTCGCGCGTGCTCTCGGAATTCCAGCGGCGGGGCTTCCTGCAGATGCAGGGCAAGAAGATTGTCCTGAGCCATGGCTTTGCCGAACGCGACTTCGAAGAGGACGAAAAGAGCTGAGAAAAATTGCTCGGCGGAGGCGTCCAAACGCCCTCTTTCGTACGTAGGTTGTCGGTATGGGGAGACTCCGACTACTCGCAGCAGCCGCGACCTTGCTCGCGGCGGGACCAGCGTTCGCTGGAACCCTGACCATCTCGACGGCGGCTTCCACCGTCACGCCCATCGGTGGCAACTACAACTGCGGCGGCGCCGCGGACTGCAGCCTCAACGTGACCGAGCTGGTCACCGCCCTCGCCGCCGCCGACGTCACTGTGGCGGCAGGTGGTGTCGACGCTGACATCATCGTGGCGAACGACATCACCTGGGCGAGCGGCTCGCGCCTGACCTTGAGCGCGGCGCAGGACATCGTGCTGAACGCGTCGCTCGCGGCGACCAACGGCGGTGCTCTGACGCTGCGCGCCGACGCGGCGTGCCTCTCGGTCGGCGGTATTCTCCCGGGCTCGGCCACCATCCAGGCGAACACCCTCGCCTACAGCCACGACGATGTGAACCTCACGACGACGGTCGTCAGCGGCTCGCTCAGCGCCTTCAAGCTCATCGATACTACGGGCGAGCTCTCGGCCCTCCCGGCAACCGGCTCGTTCGCGCTCTGCCGCGACATGGTCGATCCCGGCGGCTATACGCCGATACCGACCTTTGGCGGCGTGCTCGATGGCCTTGGGCATGCCGTCGTCAATCTCCTCGTTCCCTCGGGGAACGGCCTCTTCACGGCCCTGACGAGCGGGGCCACGGTCAGCAACATCGTCCTCGTGCGGCCGGGCGTGAGCTCGATGGGTGACAACGTCGGCGCGCTCGCCGGCAGCGCAACCAATGCCGCCATCGCGAATATCGCCGTCCTCGATGCCACCATCGTCGGCCCGAACAACGTCGGCGGTGTCGTCGGCACGGTGGTCGCGAGCGATCTCACGAGGCTCTACGCGAGCGGTAGCGTCAGCGGCACGAACGACGTCGGCGGACTCATCGGCAGCGCCGATGGTCAAGGCGTCGGTGGCACCCCCTCGAGCGTGAGCAACGGGATGAGCAAGGTGCGGGTCACCGGCACGACGCGAGTCGGCGGAATTGCCGGCTCCGTGGGAGTCAACAACGGGCTCGCGGGATCGAGTCTCGCGACGTCGTGGTCGGCGGGCGCGGTCTCCGGCAGCAATCAAGTCGGCGGAGCGATCGGCGAGGTTGGGCTGTTCGGTAGCGCATCGAATGTCTACTGGGACACCCAAACGAGCGGCGTCCCGAGCGACACCATCTCCGGAACGACTGGGCTCACCACCACGAACATGCGCGTCCAGGGGAGCTTCACCTTCGACTTCGCGAGCACTTGGGCAATCCGCGCTGGCGTGAGCCGTCCGTTTTTGCGGTCGCTGCAGAGCCTCCTGGACGTCACCGTCGCGGTCAGCGGCAACAGCCCGACCGTGATCACGGAGCCCGCGAATTTCAGCGCAATCGTGACGCCGCGTACGACCTATGAGCTCCCCGCGACCGGCTCGGTGCGCTTCCTCGACGGCACGACCGCCGTCGACTCCGCGACGCTGACCTCCGGCGTAGCCACGGTGAGCACCACGACGCTCGGGGTCGGCCCGCACACCGTGAACGCCGTCTATGACGGCAACGCCTACCACATCGAAAACGACGGCAATGTCGCGCACACCGTGAACGCGGGTAGCACGCAGACAGCGCTGACCGCCCAGGACGGCCCGATCGTGGCGACGGTGTCGGCCGTCGCGCCGGCGACCGGCACGCCCACGGGCTCGATCACGTTCAATGTCGATGGCGTGAATCGCGCGCCAGTCGCGCTAGTGGGCCCGACGGCAACGCTCGATCCGTCGACGCTCGGCGCTGGCCCGCACACCATCATCGCGTCGTTCGCTAGCGACGACGGACGCTTCGGGCCGAGCACATCGCAGTCCATCCAAGTAACCGTCATCGGCCCGACGACGACGACACTCAGCCAGAGCTCGCCCGTGACCGCGCTCGGCGAGGCTTTCGCTCTGAATGCCACGGTCTCGAGCGCCGACGGCATGCCGATCGGCTCGGTGCGCTTCATCGCCGACGGAGCTCAGGAGCTCGCCGAAGTAACACTGACCGGCGGCGCGGCGACCACGAACGTGACCAGCTTGTCGGCGGGCAGTCACATCATCGTCGCCCAGTTCTTGCCCGCGACCAGTGACTTCACGGCCAGCCTCTCGGCACAGATCACGCACGATGTCGCCAAAGCGGACACCACCACGATTCTCACGGTGGCGGACATTCACGACGGCATCGTCACGGTCAACGTCGAGGTGCTCCGCTCAGCCGACACCCTGCCTCTCCCGACGGGCGATATCGTCGTCACCATCGACGACGTCGACGTAGGCGACCCTACCCTTGCCAACGGGGCCGCGACTTTCACCAGCGAGCAGTTGACGCGCGGCAGCCATACGGTGGCAGCGCGCTACGAAGGTGATGTGAACTACAACGGCAGCGCGGGCAGCCTGGTCGAGTTTTCGGTGGACCTCGAGGGTTTCCGCCTGGCCGCGAATCCACCCCGAGCGGTCACTTTCGCCGGCGGCTCGGTGCCGTTCACGCTGACGCTGACTCCCGAGGCGGACACCTTCGCCGAGCGGGTGACGTTCCTGTGCGAAAACCTACCGCCGGGAGGCTCGTGCACGTTCTCACCTGCGATCACGGACGTGCCCAGCGTCGGCACGCTGGTCGGCTTGCTGGTGAATACGCAGCGGCCGATTCTTGCGAGTGGTGTCGTGGTGCCGAGAGTGCCGCCGGCGGCGTGGGCGTTGCTCGTGCTGGTGGGCGGGGCTGTGGTCCTGCGAGCGGCGGCGCGCCGCTGGCGGGTTGCGTGGCTGGTGCTGGGGGTGGTGGTCGGGTGCACGGATTCGCCGACCGCGCCGGAGCCTCGCGAGGGGACGCCGGCGGGGACGTATACGGTGACGGTGCGGGCGCAGGGCGAGACGCTGAGCAGGACGACGACGGTGGAGGTTGAGGTTCGGTAATCGGTAATCGGTAGTCGATTAGCCGAAAGCCGAAAGCCGAGTGGCTGCTACCGGTGCTTCTTACCCTTCTCCTTCTCTTTCTCCCGCTCCTTCTCTCTTGCCGCCTTGGCCTCTTCCGCCTTCTGCTTCTCGAGCTCTTTCGCCTTCGCGTCGTAGTCGTCGACGATCTTCTTCACCGCCGCCGCATCGTCGGCCGTCGGCGCGAGCACCAGATACGTCCGGTAGTGGGTGACCGCCTTGTCGGGCTGATTCATCTTCGCATACGCAATCGCCAGCGAACGATGCGCTTTAGCGTACGTAGGGTCCACCGCCAGCGCCGCCGTGAAGTTCTCGATGGCGGTCGGCATCTCGTTCTTGTCGTAGAACGTTGTACCTAAAGCGACGAGCTTGCGGGCCTTGTCGGTGTTGGTTTCGACAGCTTCGCTCTGATGTTTACCGAAGACGCGGGTGAGGATGGTGTCCTTGTAGACGTACAAGGCCGCGCCGGTGCCGAGGATCAGCACGGTGATGGCGATGATCGGGCCCGCCATCGACTTCTTCTTCACCGTCGCGAGCTTCTCGGCGACATCCGAGCGCAGGAGCGTCGGCTCTTTCTTGGACGCCGGCTGGTTGACCGAGGGCAAGCTCATTTGCGGCAGCGACAGGTCCATCGGCAGGGGCGCGTTCGACGGGCGCTTCATGTTCCGCTTGGGCGGAGGTGGAGGCGTCGCGGCCTGGGCCGCTGGAGCGACAGCCCAGCCGTCACCGGCGCCTGGCTTGGGAGCGCCGGTAGCTGGGGAGTTGTCGAGGGAGCCAAAAGAGCCGCCGAGACTCCCCTCGATGCCGACGTCGTCGACGAGGCGCCGCTTGGTCTGCTCGACGCCGGGCAGGGCCGGCAAATCGAACTCGGGGAAGTTCGGCAGTTGCAAGTGCGCGGGTAGATCGGTCGGGGTCGCCGACCCGCCGCTGGAGAACGTCGGTTCACCCATGCCGGAGGGCAACGAGAAGTCGATCGAGGGTAGCTGCAGGTGCGACGGCAAGCCCGCGTCCGGGCCGAGGGCCGGTTGGTCGAAGCCGTCGTTAGCAGGAGGATCAACGCGCGGGGCCGCGTCGGCGGCGGTGAATGGGCGCGACTCCACGGCCGGCGCCTCGAAGCCCATCGACTCGGCCGGCGCCTCGAAGCTCGTCGACTCGGCCGGCGCCTCGAAGCTCATCGACGAATCCTGCTGCGCCATCGGTTCGAGGTCGAAGCCGATGCTGAACGTCCCCGCCTCGCGGGTCGGCTCGTCGTGCATCGTTTGCGGCACTGGAGCTGCTGCTGGCGGCGGATCGACGCTGAGGCCGGCGGCCGCGAGCGCTTGGCGTCGCTGTTCGTCGTTCATGACGGTGGTGGCGCCTTCGGTGAAGGCTCCGGGCACGGGTGCGTCGCGACGCTTGGTGGGCTCGTCGTTCATGCTTTGCGGTACCGCTTTCCGGGTAGCGGCACCCGGCATGTCGAAGTCAGGAAGATCGGAGCTGGCAAAGAGATCGGAGCTGCCGTCACCCCCGGGGGGTGATGGTGGCTTGCCACCGCCGGCGTCACCGTTGCGCATGGCCTTTGATGTAGCCCATTGCGGGGCTCGCCGCTACCAAGTGTCTAGGTCAGCCAGCCGGCTAAAACACGCCTGGCGAAGCCTAGATAGCTCTCTGGAATGACCCCGGCCACCGTGGTAAGCGCCGCGCAAGCCCACAAGCCCGCCGCAAGCCAGGGCGAGTGGATGCGGGTCTCGTCCGAGCCGGTGGCGCGCATGTACATCATCACGAGCACGCGCAGGTAGTAGAACGCCCCGGCGACACTCGCGAGCACCGCTACGACGACGACCGGCACGCGTCCTGCTTCCACCGCCGCCGAGAAGACCGCGAGCTTGCCGAAGAAACCGGCCGTCGGGGGAATCCCAGCGAGCGACAACATGAAGAGCGACATGGCGAGACCGAGAGCCGGATATTTGTGGCCGGTCCCCGAGAGACGCTCCATGGGCAGGTCGAGGCGACGATCACCGCGACGCTCGAACGCCAAGATGACGCCGAAGGCCCCGAGGGTCATCGCGGTGTAGCCGAGCAAGTAGTAGCCGATGGCTTCCACGGCACGACCCTGAGGCTGCGCCACGAAGGCAGCGAGACCAACGAAGACATAGCCCGCATGCGCGATGCTCGAATACGCGAGCATGCGCTTGAGCTGCGACTGACGGATGGCGAGCAGGTTGCCGGTGACCATCGTCAGGATGGCGAGCAGCTCGAAGATCTGCACGAAGGTCTCGCGGCCGTTAGGTGCGTGCACCAGCGTGGCGGCGACGAAGCGCAGGAGGCCGGCGAAAGCAGCCGCCTTCACACCAACCGCCATGAAGCCGGTCGACGGGGTCGGCGCGCCTTCGTAAACATCGGGCGCCCACATGTGGAACGGCACCGCCGCGACCTTGAAAGCGAGACCGCCGAGCACCATGGCGACGCCAATCCAGCCGAGGTTCGAGAGATCGTCACGCGAGAAGGCCTGCGCCACCACCTGCATGGTGATGCCGGGCTTGCCGAGCAAGCGACCGACCTCGCCGTAAACGAGCGCGATACCAAAGAGCACGAAAGCCGACGCGAAGGCGCCGTAGACGAAGTACTTGAGCGCCGCCTCTTGCGAGCGCCGAGAGCTGCGCCGGTAGCCCGCCAAAACGTACACAGCGAGCGACATCACCTCGATGCCGATGAAGAGAGTGATGAGATCGCCCGCCATCGACAGCACCAGCATGCCGACGGTCGAGAGCAGCACCAGCGCGATGAACTCGCCGTGCGCGAGCTCGTGCTCGTTCAAATACGAGGTGGCGAGCAGCACCGAGAGGAATGCTCCGACGACCGCGGTGAGGCCGAACGAAATGCCTAAGCCATCGACGACGATGGCGCCCGAAAACGCGGTGTGCGAGCCGGGCTCGGCCGTCCACATGAGCCAAGCAGCGACCGCCAAAGCGGCCAGCGCGACGAAGGACATGTGACCGTTGGTCTGCGGCGCCGGGCGACCGTAGCCGTGCGCAACCGTGAGCAAGAGCACCACGGAGGCGGCGATGGTGACGACGAGAACGGGAGCGAGCAAACCCAGATCTTGGACGATGTTCATGGCTTACTCCTGCGCTCCCTTGCGCACACGCAGGTTGGGATCGTTCCCGTGAGCACGCGGCGCCGGCAGGCGGCGGCGCTCGTTTGCCTGATCGCGCTGCGCCGGAGTCAGCGGTTGCAGCGCCGGGGCGTCCGTCATCGCGATCGCGGGGAGGTTCGCGCGCTCGCGGAACTGACGCGCGTAGGCGTCGACCGTCGGGTTCACCATGTCGATGAACGGCTGCGGGAACAGGCCCATGAGGATGGCGACGATCGCGAGCGGCCAGAGCACCGTCTGCTCGCGGAAGGACAGATCTTCCAAGCCTTCGTTTTCCGCATGGCGGATGGGTCCGAAGAAGACACGCTGCACCGCGATCAGGAGATAGACGGCCGCGAAGATGACGCCGGTGCCCGCGAAAACGGTCAGCAGCGCGAAGATCTCGCGGAAGTCGCCGTTGTCCGAGGTGAGACCGACGAGCGGCCGCACCAAGAGACCACCACCGAAGCCACCGATCGGCGGCGCGACGATCAAGAGCGCCGCGAGCGCGACCAGCGCCACCGCGCCGACGCGTTGCCAGAGGCTCATGCGGGCGCGCTCCGCCGCGACCTTCATGACCATCAAGATCACCGCGCCCAAGCCGATGACGCCTGCGAGCGAGATGCCGATGCGCGCGAGCTCGCCGTTGGTCACGTCCATGGTCGGGCCCATGGCGCCGAAGCTACCCATGACGATCATGAACTCGCCGACGAAGCCGTTGAGGCCCGGCAGACCCGCCGACGACAAGGCGAGCAGCACGAACAAGAAGGCGTATTTCGGCATCACCTTGGCGAGACCGCCGAAGTCATCGAGCTGGCGGGTGTGCCGGCGCTCGTAGATGACGCCGACCAAGAGGAAGAGCGCGCCCGACGAGATGCCGTGGTTCACCATCTGCAGGACACTGCCGGCGACGCCGGTGACCGACATCGACACGAGGCCGAGCATGACGAAGCCCAAGTGCGAAACCGACGAATAGGCGACGAGGCGTTTCAAGTCGCTCTGCACCATGGCGACGAGCGCGCCGTAGATGATGCCGATGACCGCGAGCACGCCGATGGTCGGCAAGAACGCTACAGCGGCCTTGGGGAACATCCACAACGCGTAGCGCACGAAGCCGAACGTACCGATCTTCAAGAGAACGCCGGCGAGGATGACCGAAGCGCCCGTCGGCGCCTCGACGTGGGCGTCGGGCAACCAGGTGTGGAACGGGAACATCGGCACCTTGATGGCGAAGGCGACCGCGAAGGCGAGGAAGAGCCAGATCTCGGTACTGCCGAGGTTCGCCGACGCCAGACGCTGCGTGACCACCGCCCAGTCGAAGGTGAGCCCGCCTTGGTCCTTCACGGCCCACACCGTGTAGATGATCGCGACCAGCATCAGCAGCGATCCACCCATTGTGTAGAGGAAGAACTTGAGCGCCGCGTAGATGCGGCGCCGTCCGCCCCAGATGCCGATGAGGAAGTACATCGGCACCAGCATGACCTCGTAGAACGTATAGAAGAGGAACAAGTCGGTCGCGGCGAAGGCGCCGAGCATGCCCGTCTGCAGGAACAACATGCAGACCATGAACTCGCGGGCTCGCTCCTCGACGCTCGAATACGTCGAGAGCACGACGATGGGCGCTAAGAACGCCGTCAACAGGATGAGGATCATCGCCACGCCATCGATACCCATGGCGTAGGTGATGCCGAGCGATGGGATCCACTCGACGCGCTCCGCGAGCTGCATGCCGGCGACGTTCGGAGAGAAGCGCGACCACAACCAAATGGCGAGGCCGAGGTCGACCAACGATACGGTCAGCGCGAAGCCGCGGACGCCACTGTCTTCACCCTTGGGGAAAGCGAGACAAATGAAGGCGCCGAGCAGCGGCAGGAAAACGATGGCGGTCAGAAGGTGTGTTTCGAGAAAGCCCATCGTGATCACCGCGCCTGAATCGAGGTTGGCGTTTCTTCGGCCGGTTGGTCGGCTTGGGGCGTGCTCGGAGAGAGCCAGCCGTAGAGCAAGAGCGCGAGAGCCAGCGCGAAGATGGCGAGGTAGCGCTGCACGTTGCCGCTCTGGAAGAGCTGACCGACGAAGCCGATCGAGCGCCCGAACCAGCCCACGAGGTTCACCAGCCCGTCGATCACGCGGCGGTCCATCCCCTCGTAGAAGACGATGCGCGAGACCCAGCCGATGGGCTTCACCACGAGCGTGTCGTAGAGCTCGTCGATGTGCCACTTGTTGTTGACGAGCACGAAGAGGTCACGGAACGGCGCTTCCGAGACCAGGCGATTCAACATCGGGTGAATGCGGCGCGCGTAGAGCACGAACGCTATAGCGAACCCGAGGAAGGCGATGCCGGTCGAGCACGCCATGAGCGTCCACTCGAGCGTCTCGTGATGCCCCTCGGGCGTCGGCAGATGACCTGTGATCGGCAAGAGCCACGACTCGGCAAGCCACTCGTGCCCGCCAAGAACCGCCGGCCAGCAAAGCGCGCCGCCGATGACGGACAAGGTCGCGAGCACCACGAGCGGGAAGGTCATGCTCTTGGGCGACTCGTGCACGTGATGCACGACCTCGTGCGAGGCGCGAGTCTGGCCCGAGAAGAAGGTCATGAACACCAGGCGCCACATGTAGAAGGCGGTGAAGCCGGCGGCGATGGCGCCCATGAGCCACAGCCAGAAGCCGATGCCGTGGAACACCGAGTCGTAGTGACCCTCGCTCGAGATGAAGGCATTCCACAGAATGAGATCCTTCGAGGCGAAGCCCGAAAGTAGCGGGAAGCCGGTGATGGCGAGCGTCGCGACGAAGAAGGTCGCGAAGGTGATGGGCATCTTCTTGGCGAGCCCGCCCATCTGGCGCATGTCCTGCTCGCCGCTCATACCGTGGATCACCGAGCCCGAGCCCAAGAACAGGCAGGCCTTGAAGAAGGCGTGGGTGATGACGTGGAAGAGCGCGATAGCGTACGCGCCGACGCCGGCGGCGATGAACATGAAGCCGAGCTGCGAGACGGTGGAATACGCCAGCACTTTCTTGATGTCGTATTGGGCGGTGCCGATGGTGGCGGCGAACAACGCCGTCGCGGCGCCGACGACCGCGACCGTGAGCATGGCGATCGGCGCCATCGAGTAGATGAACCCGGTGCGCGCGACCAGATAGACACCCGCGGTGACCATGGTCGCGGCGTGGATGAGAGCCGAGACCGGAGTCGGGCCGGCCATCGCGTCCGGGAGCCAAACGTAGAGCGGCAGCTGCGCGCTCTTACCGGTGGCGCCCAGGAAGAGCAGGAGCGCCGCGGCGGTGGCGACCGTCGTGGTGATGACACCCCCGGCGGCGGCGGCGCGCAGGGTCTCGAACTCGAGCGTGCCCGTCGTCCGCAATAGCAGAGCCATCGCGATGAGCACGCCGAAGTCACCGATGCGGTTGACGACGAAGGCCTTCTTGCCGGCCTGCGCCTTCTCGATGTCGGTGTACCAGAAGCCGATGAGCAGATAGCTGCAGAGGCCGACGCCTTCCCAGCCGAGGAACAAGAGAGGCAGCGAGCTGCCGAGCACGAGGCAGAGCATCGCGAAGCAGAAGAGGTTGAGATACGCGAAGTACCGAGCGTACGCCGGCTCGTGCGACATGTAGCCGGTCGAGTAGACGTGAATGAGAAAGCCGATGCCGGTGATGACGAGGATCATCACCGCGGACAAACGATCGACGACGAAGCTGACCCCGATGTTGAGGTTGCCGCTCGCCATCCATGTGTAGAGAGTCGAGACGTAGCGCGCCCCGTCCTCGGCTTGCGCGAGATGCCCGACCACGATGGCGGACAAGACGAAGGAGGCGAGCACGGAGCCGCAGGCTACCAAGCTCACCACGCGCTGTGGCAGGCGGTGGCCCCACAGACCGTTGATGATCGCGCCCACGAGCGGCAAGATCGGGATCAGCGCGATCAGCGATTCGAGGTCTTTTGGCGTAAGCACGCGGCGATTTATGTCCTTGAAACCTAGCGAGTCAAGGAGGGTTTCAGGCCGTGGAGCCTATGCCGTCGCCGATGTCGATCGCGCTTCCTTGGAAACGCTCAGACGTGGCGAGCGGCAGGCGTCGGTGGCACGAGGAGCCCGTTACGCGCGTCGACCTCACGACCGACCACGTCCCACACCAGCAAGCCAGCGGCCATGGCACCCGCGCAGGTCGTCATGAGGCAGTTCTTGGCGACACGGGCACCCGCGCCGAGCATCGCTCCCGCCATCGCCAGCACGGCTCCGTCGGTCGCTAGAACCTCTACGAGCTTGTCGGCCGGTAGCTGCGTGAGCTCGGGGACCATGCCTATGAAGATCGGCACACCAGCAGCGGCCCAGATGCCGGTTTTCACCATCGGCGGCAGCTTGTCGTACCAGCCCGGTGCCGGGATCACGTCGTAGCGCGGCGTCCAGCGCCCGAGCGAAACTGGCGAGATGGTTTCGGTGACTCCGAGCGCGAGGCCAGCGGTCGCGCCCACGGGGACCGCGACGATGGGCGAAAGGAGCTGAGCGGCCTTGGCGCTGATGGTTCGCGCGCAGTACGGCTTAAATCCATTCAGGGCGGGGCGAAGGGCTTGGATACTCACGGCGCGCTCCTCACAGGCTCAAACGTTGAGTCCAGTATCGGTGCGGCCGGCGATTGCAGCGCGACGATCGCGGGTGAACAAAGGGCGCCGCCAAGTGTGCGCCGCGGACAGCGCGCTTATCGCCAAACCTTCTGCGCGGTCGACCGCACGTCCGCCAGGCTCGCGTCGGTGGCCGACTCCAGCTTGCCGCGCAGGACGGTCTCGTCCTCCCGGGAGAGGCCAATCGAGATGCCACCGCGCCGGGTCATGAGCTCGAGCCGGCCGAGGGCCAAGCGAAAAGTCCGCGTGTGCGGTTGCCCGTCGAGGACCGCCTCGAGATCGCGCAAGACCTGATCGCGCTCGGACTGGGTGCCACCTTGGAGGTGAATCTCACGGCGAAAGGGGCCGCCGGCACGATGGACGGTGAGACCGTCGATGACACGGGTCGAAAGCATGATGTCGCTTTATGCAGCCCGGGTCTGACGTGTTATGCGGCGGCATGGCCGAAACCATCTTCTCGAAGATCATTGCCGGCAGCATCCCGTCGCACAAAGTCTACGAAGA
>JBGGMJ010000046.1:0-18968 GCA_041288095.1 Myxococcota bacterium | reverse complement strand
CGACATCCCCAGCGCCAACACCATGATCGTGAACCGCGCCGACACTTTTGGCCTGGCGCAGCTCTACCAGCTGCGTGGCCGCATCGGCCGCTCGCGTGAGCGCGCCTTCGCGTATTTGCTCTTGCCGCCCGGCGACAACCTTACCAAAGACGCGGTCGAGCGCCTCGCCGTGCTCAAGCGCGAAAGCATGCTCGGCAGCGGTTTTCAGATCGCCTCGCACGATCTCGACCTGCGTGGCGCCGGTGACCTATTGGGCGCCGAGCAGAGCGGCAATATCGCCGCCGTTGGCTTCGAGCTTTATACCGAGCTGCTCGCCGAAGCGGTCGAGCGCGTCAAAGGTCAGCGCGCGCGTGTCGACGTCGAGCCCGACATCAAGGTGCCGGTCACCGCGGTCCTTCCCGAATCGTACCTCCCGGACCCGATGTTGCGCCTCGAGCTCTACCAGCGCATGGCGTCTGCTTCGACGGACGAGGCCGTGTTCGACGTCTACACCGAGATCGGTGAGCGCTTCGGCGACCCGCCCCAAGAAGTGGCGCAGCTCGCCGAGGTCATGGTCATCCGCCGCCGGCTCAAGGCGATGGGCTGCAGCGCCTTGTCTGCCGTGGCGGACGCGGGTGTCGCCAAGATGGGCCTCTCCTTCGTGGCCGAAGCGCCGCTCGACCGCGACGATCTCGCCAAGAAGCTGCAGCGCGAGCCGCAGCGCTATCGTTTGTTACCGAGCGGGCGCTTGCAAATCACCGTCGACATGCCGCCCGGCTCGACGGACGCGGATCTGCTGCGGGTCATCCGCCACGAGGTCGGGCTTTTGAAGGCGACCCCTTGAGCGAGCCCCGTGGCTACACATCGCTCAGGCGGACGGTGACGAGCGCGGATCGCTTGCTTCCGAGGCCGGGTGTCGGCGTCGTGAGCGCGCCGTAGTCACCCCGCGGCCCCTCTCCGCGCGACGGAGCGGTCGGGACCGGCTTGACGGGAGCGCTATCCGACGCGGTCGCTGGCGTTCGCTTGGCTTCGACCTTGCCGCCGCCTCGGCGCCAGTTGAAAAATGGCAGCTCAAACATGGGCAGACTCCGTCGACAGCAGCAGCTTGCCCTTCGACCTGCGTCCTTCGATGAAGCGATGCGCCTCAGCGGCTTCCGTCAGCGGGAAGATTTCGTGCACGAATGGTTTGATGGCGCCCTTGGTGTAGAGCTCGAGGATGCGCTCGCCGACGCCGCGCAGGTACTCGAGCTGATCCCACAACAGGAGGATCTGCATGCCCGAGACGGCTTTGTTCTCGACGATGAGGGGGAACGGATGAAACACGCCACCCTTCACGAAGTCGCTGATGACGCGCGTCCACTCGAGCACGCCTTCCACGGAGAACGTCGACTCCGGTGGGACGATGCCGGCGCCGCCGATGACCAGCGCGTGCCCGGGCGATGACAGGCAGCGGTAGCCCTTGCGGAACCCCTCGCCACCCAAGGAATCGAGCACGAAGCGCACGCCTTGCTTGTCGGTGAGGCGCGCGATCTCTTCCTCGAAGTCGACCTTTGAGTAGTCGATGCCGTGGTCGAGCCCGTGCTCCGCGGCGAAGGCGAGCTTCTCGGGGGAGCTCGCGGTGCCATACGTGACGAGGCCGCTGTGCTTGGCGAGCTGTAGCGCCGCGAGGCCAACGCCTCCCGCGACCGCTTGAATCAAGATGCTCTCGCCCTCGCGGACACGCATCACTTCGTAGAGCGCATGGTGCGCTGTAGCGTACACGGCGGGCACGGCCGCTGCTTCCTGCAACGACATGCCGTGAGGCAGCACGAATACGCGCTCCTCGTCGGCGGTGAGAATCTCGGCGTAGCCACCAAAGCGGCTGAACACCATGACGGTGTCGCCCACCTTGAAGCGCGACTCCGAGCCCACTTCGGTGATCACACCAGAGACTTCGAACCCGGGCGCGAAGGGCGGATCACCCGCCCACTTGTAGTAGCCACGTCGCGCCAGCGTGTCGGCGTAGTTGATGCCGATGAAGTGCACCTCGACGCGCACCTGTTTCGCGCCGAGCGGCGGCGTCTCGACCGTCTCTACCGCTAAAACGTCAGCGGGGCCGAACTTGGGTACGATGACGCGCCGATACGACGTGCTCATGAGGCCTTGGGCAAGCCCGTGACGTCTTCAATGATGGTCAACGGCTTCGCTTGGTACTTCGCGCTCGGGCCGAGCTTCCTGACGATCTCTTCGTAGAACTTCGGTGGGTTGGTGCGCTCGTAGTCGGTCTTCTCGAGCTCCTTGAGCGCCGCGTTGAACTGCTTGCTGCCGGTCGCGTCGATGAGAGCGCCGATCTCGCGCATGGTCATCGTGCCGATGTTGCCTTCGAACGAGACGAAGTGCTCGCTCTCGACGCGCACATCCGGCGTCTCGCCGCGGCCCTTGAAGCGCAAGGTGATGCTGCCGTCGCCCTCTTCGAGGCGGCGTACCAGCGTGCCGTTGCCGACGTCCTGGAAGCCTTTCTTGGCCATCCAGTACTTCGGATTGCTCAAGCGTTGGCTGCGGTACTCGCCGAGCATCATGTCGATGTCGCTTTGGCGGATGACGCGATTCTCGAGCTTGTAGTCGCCAGGGAAGCGCTTCTCGAGCATCAGCACATCTTCGTGCGAGAGGTCGGGGTTCTGCTCCATCACGAACGGGATGGTACGCGCGTGGCTGCCGTCCGCGAACGCCGCGTTGAGGTCGTCCTGCTTCGGGTGGACGGGGCCAACGCCCGCCTCGAGTTGCTGCCTGGTGAGCGTCTTCAAGAACTTGTCGACGCGCTTGTCGATGGCGTTGAAGGCGTACGCCACTTCCATGATCAAGAGGAACTCGGGCAATCGGTGCACCGCGGCGTCGGCCGCTTCCTGGTTGGTGGAGCTGAAGCTGTCGATCAGCATGCTGACGACGTGCATCCAGCGATTGTTGAGCTCGTAGCCGACGACGTTCGCCGCGCGCATGAGCACGTAGTGGTAGACCTCGTCGAGGAAGATGCCTTGCAGCGCCTTGTCGGCGTTCGAGTCGGGGACGGCGTTACCCTTGAGCGTGAGGTAACCGGTGGCGGCGCCGAGCTCGGCGAAGGCGCGCGCCAGCATCATCGACTTGGCGCCCTTGTCGGTCATGGGACGCATGACCGAGTTGATGCCTTGCTGCTTGAGCTCGGGCTCGTTCGGCAGGCGGATGGCGTTGTAACACGACTCCATGATGTCGCCGTGACGCGCTTCCTCTTGGATCCAGATCGAGCCCATCTGCACGTTGCCGGGCGTGCCCTTGAGCGCGACCTTGAGCACGCGCTCACCGAGCGTCGAGCCCATGAAGTGTGCGACGCGGTGGAAGCGATCGTGCAGCGCGCGCGCCGCGGCCCAACCGTAACGCTCGGCCGGCTCTTCGCGGTCCATGGCTTGCTTGAACAGGTAGGTGAGCGCCTCGCGCGACAGCGTCGAGTCCTTGAAGTCGGTGGGCTTCGCCTGGAAGGTGAGGTGACCGTCGTGCCACTGGTTGACCAGCGGCGCGTTGTTGTCACGCAAGATGCCTTCTTGGGTCGCGAGCGCGTCGAAGCGGGTCAGCGACCAGGCGAGCTCCTTGTCCGGGATAGCGTTCACGATCTCGTTGACGCGCTTCTTGTACTGCTTGAACTTGCGGCGGACCTCGCCGATCTGCATGGCCTCGCGCATCCAGCGCAGCGCCAGCGGGGCAGTCTCCTTGGTCGTGTCGTATGCGGCCACACGCGTGACGCCGTGCTCGTCGGTGACGGTGTGACGGGTGTCGGCGACCGCGGGGAAGACCGGCCGCAACATGGCGGTGCGGCCGGCGGGGGCGCCACCAGCGCTCAAGTCGCGCTTGGCGGTGTCCGGGCCTTGGGTCACTTTGGTCTTGCCGCTCATGATGTCGCCGGCGAGCTTGTCGACAGCGACCGCTGTAGCGGACTTGAAGCTCGCGGTGAGCGCTCGGGCTTCACGGCCTTGGCCGGCGCTCTGGAGGCGGGCGACTTCGGCGTCGAGCGCGCGAATCGCTTCGCCACCTGCATTGGGCTTGCCGCTTTGGGCGATGACCACGGCTTCCGCGACGGCGCGGGTGACGAGGTCGGAGGTCTTGGCTGTGGAGGTTTGAGCGATGCTGTTCACGATTAGCTCCGCGCGATCGTTTCGTTGATGACGACGGGCTCACCGGCAAGTGGCACAGCCACGCACGGGAGCACCTTGCCCGGGGGGACGCCTGGGTCACCCAAGGGGTATTCGACCTTGCCACTCACCAGACTGCACTGGCAGCCCTTGCAGCTGCCCGAGCGGCACATCGAGTTGAGCTCGATGCCGTCAGCGAGCCCCTGCTCGAGCAGCGAGCCTTTGTCGGGCGAAAACGCGACCGTTCGGTTGACGCCGACGAAGTGCACTTCGACCGCCGGGGTGTTGACGCCGAGTGCACGCTCGAGCGGACTGGCGCTCGCGGGCTTCGCCGGCGCGGCGCCGAACGATTCGGTGTGGATGTTGCGGTGGCTGACGCCGGCGTGTTGGAAGGCCTCGGTCATCGCGGCCATCATCGGCCCCGGTCCACACATGAAGAAGTCGTAGTTACCCTTCGGCAGCTGGCTCTTGAGCAGGTCCATGCTGATGCGACCAGTGTGGTGAAAGTGAACGCCCGGCTGCTCGCTATCCTTGGGTTTGGCGACGACGAAGCTCACCTTGATGTTCGGATGTCGGGCGGCGAGCTCACGGAGCTCGGCGGCGCGCACTAGCTCGCTCGTCTGTTCGACCGCGTAGAAGAGATGCACCTGCCGCTCGCTGCCGGTGTCGGCGACCATCTTGAGCATCGAGAGGAACGGCGTGACACCGACGCCACCCGCGATGAACACGGCCGGGGTCGTCTTCGCCATGTCGAGCACGAACTCACCCGCCGGCGACTTCACCTCGAGCTTCTTGCCGACCTGGAGTTGGTCGTGGATGAAATTCGAGACCTTGCCAGCGGGGGCGGTCTCGCCGCGCGCGAGCACGCGCTTGATGGTGATGCGATAGACGTCTTGCTGTGGGGAGTCGGAGAGGCTGTAGCAACGCTGCTCTTGTACGTCGTTGATCGTGAGACCGACGGTCAGGAACTGGCCGGGCTTGTAGCCGGGGATGGGCTCGCCGTCGCAGGGCTTGAGCTCGAAGGTGACCTGGTGATCGGCCTCTTCGATGCGGTTGACGATCTCGAAAGGCCGCCAGCCGGTCCACGGCTCGCCCTTCGGAGCCAGCGCGGTGAGGGAGGCGATGCGGTTGGCGGCGAGCTTCAGGGCCTCGTCGATGGCGTTGGCGCACGGTTCGACAGCTTGGCAGGTTCCACAATCACCGCAGGAGGCAGCGGGGGCGGTCGTCGTCTTGGCTGGTGCCTTCGGCGCCGGCGCTAAGTCCGCGTCACGACGGAGGAATCGCGATGCTACGGCCATCAAATCCATAAAAGCACCCTGAGTATCTGTTTGATTGTCCACTCTGGTTTTCGGCTGCGGCGGCCGGGTGTTGCGCACTTTGTGCTGCTTCGTTTTCAGTTCGCGTTGCCGCAACTAATGACCGCGCGTCACCGATCCTGTCCTTCGCTAAGAACAGGATGGTCGCAGTGGCACCTCTTTCCCCAGCTTCCAGAGTCGAGCCCAATCGAACCCCCGTGGTGCTCACCGACGATGCCCCGGCCCAGCCCCCCATCCTCCGCATCGCGGACGCCACCCCGCGGCTCCCGGTCGTTCGCGCTCAATCGACACCGACCGCTCGCCCGGCCTCGACGCCGCAGCCCGATCCACCAGCCGAGTCGGGCTCGCGCTGGTATTCGCCCTTCTCGCGCGTCGGCGGCTGGAGCCGCGCAAACTACGGCATCACCCGCGACCTGTGGGCTCTCGGCGGGACCGGCTACCGCGCCGGCGCCGTGGCTACCGGCATCGTCGGCACCGCTGCCGCCGCTTGGGCCGACTCGGTCGGCTTCCTGTTCGGCCTTCCTCTCTTGGTGCCGGAGCCCGCGGCCAACGCCAAGGGCGACCTCATGGGCATGCTGCGTGAGCGTGCTCTGCATCCGCCGGAGGGCTTTGCGGATTTCTCGACCGCCATGCGCCTCGACACCACGCGCTACAACGACACGCTCAGCTATCCCGAAATGTTCCGCCTGGCGCAGCAGAACCCGGAGCTCCAGCGCGAGCTCACGCAGGTCTTGCGCGCGCAGGGCATCCCCCTGCCCGAGTTCGCGGTTCGCAGTCTCCTCAATCGCCCCGAGCTCTTCATGCGCATCTTCGCCTGGGGCCCGGACGAGGTCCGCACCGGCTTCCAGCATCTCAATCGCGCGTACCAGGCCGGTCAGGTCGGTGGCACGGAGCGTGACCATCAGCTCGGCCGTCACGTCGATCTCAACACCTTCGACCTTTCGACTATCCGCACCAACCGCGTGAATCCGCGGCAAGTTGCCGGCCCCCTCTACTACGGCGAGCTGCCCGCGACCGGCGACCTCACCGCCGAGCGTCAGAATCGCCTCTGGTCCGAGGTCCTCGACCGCCTTGGCTCGAACGAGCATGTCAAGAACCCAGGGGAGCGCTTCAGTGTCCGTTTTGGCGACAAGACGTACACGAGCCTCGCCAGCTTCCTCACCGATCTCCAGGCGAGCGGCCACCAGCTCGAGGTGCGCCTGCGCATGCAGGGCGCGGATCTCCCCGACCTGTCGGTGCGTAACGCCGACGGCTCCTTCACCAAGCTCGCCGTGCCGACGTTTTCGACTATCGGTCTACGCGGCGCCGATGGACGCCAGGCGCTGGTGCCTTGGGTCCACTTCGAGCTCAACGTTAGCGTGCGCCCGCCGGCGGATGCCGCCGCGCCCGGCCCGCGCATCACCGGCGGCGCTGCGTGGTTCCAGGGCGTAAGCAACATCGGCTTCTTCCCGGGCAGCGTCGAGCGTGATTCGGCCTGGACCAATGGTCGCGATTACGTGACCGTGCGAGGCCCTGCTGCCTTGCGCACGATCATCGACGCCGGCCTCTATGCCGACACCATATCGACGTCCGCTACCGCGCAGCGCTTGCGCGCCGATGGCTACGGCGTCTTCGGGCACTGCGGTGACTCGATCCTCATCGGTCTCTACGGCGCCATGCAGGAAGCCGATCGTAATGGTGACATCACGATGGATCCGGAATTCCGTCGCCGTGTCTTCGCGACCCCGGAGCGCTCCTTCGCCTTCCCGTACATGATCAATCCGGCCGCCTTCCGTGCGGAGCTCGAACGTCGCGTTGCCGACAGCTCGCGTCCCGAGGCCGAGCGCGCGACCTACCGCCGCTTGCTCGAAACCGTGAACACGGTGTCAGACGACGCCGCGCCGGGCGTCCTGCCGAATCCGGACGCAGCCCGCCGTGCCCTCGACGTCCTCGAGCTGGTGTGGCCAACGGGGCAGGAGCCGTTCGAGGCCGTGACCCACGCCAAGCAGACGATTCGCGATTACCTGGCTCGTCACGCGGCGGCTCAGCGCTAGATCACCCGCGGCGCAGCCGGTTGGTTGCTTGAGCAGGTTCCGGGTGCTACCCACCTGGCACCGATGCCTTACGGCCGCGTCTTAGCTCATCTTCTCTGCCTCGCCTTGGTGGCTTGCACGCCGCCGCAAGGTCGTTCGGGTAGCAGCGGTCGGTGCTTGCAGCCAGCGGTGCAGGAGGGCCCGGCGGTGGCCAAGGTCGGCATCACTCCGATCACCCGCGACCAGATTGTCGAAGCCATCCGCGCCCAGGGACAGGCGGCGCCGCGTCGCTACAAAGACGTCGGCGAGGTGAAGCAGTTCGTCGAGGACCAGGTGCGCTTGGAGCTCCTCGCGCAAGCCGCGCTGGAGCGCGGGCTCGACCACGATCCCGAGGTCATCGCCGCGGCGCGCAAGATCATGGTCCGTAAGCTCCTCGAGCGCGATCTCGGCGAGGCGACTTTCAACGAAGAGGGTGTCGTCGTCTCCGAGAAGGAGATGCAGTCGTATTACGATCGCAACCGCGATCAGTACATGCAGCCGGAGATGCGGCGCATCGCGCACATCCAGCTCTCACCCGACGAGAAGGGCCAGTCGACCGCCGCCGCGCTCATCACCGAGCTCGCCGCTAAAACGGACAACCGGGCGCTCTTCAAGACCATGGCGCAGCGCTTCTCCACTGCGTCCGAGTCGAAGGACCGCGGCGGCGAGCTGCTCTTCAAGACCAAGCAGGAGCTGGCGAGCGAGCTCGGTGTCTCTTTCGCGAACGACGTTTTCTCTCTCGCCACCAACGAGATGGCCGCCCAGCCGGTGCAGAGCACCAAGGGCTGGCACGTGGTGCGCGTCGTCGCGGTGCGTGAGGCTTTGGCACGGCCGATCGACGAGGTGCGCGACGAGATCCGCGAGAGGCTCCTGAAGAACCAGCGGTCGCTCGCGTTCGACAAGTACCTCGCCGAGCTGCGCGCGCGCTATCCAATCGCCGTCTACGACGACAAGCTCGCCCTGGTGCTCGAGGGCTTGCAACGCAGCATCGAAGCGGCGCAGGAGCCGACTCCATGAAACGTCTCGTGCTCGTCGCCGCGATGGCGGCCGTCGCATGCAAGAACGACAACCAAGAAGAACGCCGCGAGATCCTCGCCACGGTCTCTGGCTCGCCGATCTACGTCGACGAGCTCGAGCGTGAGCTCAAGCGTTTCCACGGCGGTAGCGACGACGATGAGGCAGGGCTGCCGTCGCAGACCTCGGACGACGCCCAGAAGCGCGCCATCCTCGACATGTTGATCGATCGGCGCTTGCTGACGCGCGCCGCCGAGGCCGAAAACGTCATCGTCGGCACCGACGACGTCGACCGCGGCTACGACAACCTACGCCAGGGTTGGCGCGACGACGAGTTCGACCAGCTCTTGCAGAAGAAAGACATGACCACGGCCGAGCTCAAAGCCGAGGTGCGGGAGCTGCTCGTCATCCGCAAGTACTTCCACGACCACGTTTACTCGCGCGTCGCCGTGACCGACGCCGAGATCGAGGGCTATCTTACGAAGAACCCGGCGCTGAACGTCTCCCCCGAGCAGGTCCGCGCCCGTCAGATCATCGTGAAGACCGAAGAGGACGGAAAACGCGTCCTCCAGGAGCTACGCGCCGGCAAGGCCTTCGAAGAGGTGGCGATGCGCGAATCCATTAGCCCAGAGGCCAAGAACGGCGGTGATCTCGGCTTCTTCGCGCACGGTGAGATGCCCAAGGTCATCGACGAGGCCTGTTTCAAGCTGCCGGTGAACCAGGTGAGCCCCGTGATCCCTAGCGAATACGGCTTTCACGTGTTCAAAGTGCTCGAGCATCGCCCGCCGGCCCCGCGTCCCATCGAAAAGGTACGCGATGACGTCGAGGCGCGGCTCCGTAAAGACAAAGAACGAGACGCCCATGCGGCGAAGATCGCCGAGCTGCGGAGCAAATCGCAGATCGTGGTTCGTGAGGAGCAGTTGTCCCGTGTCATTTAAGACGTTCATCGTGGCTTGGCTCGCCGTGCTCGCTATCGCGGACAGTGCGCATGCCCAATACGGCGGCATGGGTGGCATGGGCGGCCGAGGCGGTGGTGGTGGCTTCGGCGGCCGCAACAACAACAGCTTCCCGAACATGGACAAGGACAAGGACGACAAGCGCCGCAAGCCGCCGCCAAAGCTCGCGCCGATGCAGCGAACGACGCCCAAGGGGCCGCGCACTGGTGTCGATCGCATTGCCTGCGTCATCGAGGACGAAGTCATCACCATCCGCGAGCTCGAGAAGAAGGCGCAGCCCTACATGAGCCAGCTCGAGGGCGTGACTGACCCGAGCGAACGCGACAAGAAGCGCGTCGCCATCTTGAAGCAGGTGCTCAACATCGAGATCGACGAGCGCATCGTCTCGCACGAGCTCGGCACCAACAAAGATCGCCTCGGCGTCACCGAGCAGGACGTCGACCGCGCCGTGCAAGAAGTCTTGCGCATGAACAACATCACCGAGGATCAACTGCAGGCAGCGCTCTACAGTCAGGGCATGACCTGGTCCGAATACCGCAAGAAGCTGCGCGATCAGATCGAGCGGGCGCGCCTCGTGCAGTTCAAGGTGCAGGGCCGCGTGCAGGTGAAGGAGGCCGAGGTCCTGCGCCGTTGCGAAGAGCGTGGCCGCATCGGCGACGACAAGAAGGTCTGTGCCATGCACGTCCTGTTGCGCGTTCCCGACGGCGCCGGCGCGACGGAGACCGAACGCTTGTACGCCAAAGCGGTGCAGCTCCGGGCGGAGCTCGTGAACGGCGCTGATTTCAAGGCCTACGCCAACAAGTACTCGGACGACAAAGCGTCGCCCGATGGGCGCATCTGCTTCGCGCGCGGCGAGATGGTCGAGGAGTTCGAAAAGGCGACGTTCGCGCTCAAGTCGGGAGAGGTCTCGAGCGTGGTGAAGACGCCGTTCGGCTTCCATGTCATCAAGCTCGCCGGCAAGGACACCGTCCCCGAGGAAGCGCCTCTCGACTGCAGCGGCGACGCGCTCAACCAGTTCCGCAACGAGATCTATCAAGAGGAGATGGAGCGCCAGATGGGTGCCTGGATGCAGGAGCTGCGCGCCAAGGCATTCATCGACGTCCGTATCTAGGACATGACTGTTTTGGCGGTCACGGTGGGCGACCCGGCGGGCATCGGGCCCGAGGTCACCGAAAAAGCGATCGCGACTCTGCCGGCGGCCGCGAGCATCATCGTCGTCGGGCCCGAAAACATAGCGGACCCGATGGCGCGGCGCTTGGGCAAGCGTGCCCACTCCATCGCGCCCTTCGCGGGGCCTCTCGGTCGCGCGAGCGCCGCCAGTGGCCGCGCCGCGCTCGATACGCTCGCCGCCGGTATCGCCTTGTGCAAGAGCGGACAGGCGGACGGCCTCGTCACCGCTCCCATCTCGAAGCATGCCTTGGCGTTGGCCGGCAGCAACGATCGCGGCCATACCGAGATCCTGGCGCGCGAGATGGGCACCGGCCCGACCGCGATGGCGTTCTTCTCGCCGCAGCTGCGCACCGTGCTGGCGACCGTCCACGTGCCGCTGGCGCTGGCGATCAAGCAGCTTTCAGCCGCGCGCATCGTCGAGGTGGCCGCGCTCTTCACGGCGGCTCTGCGCTCTCACCTCGGCATCGCCGATCCGAATCTGGCGCTGGCCGCCCTCAATCCGCATGCCGGCGAAGACGGCCTCTTGGGTGACGACGAAAAGCTGATCCTCGAGCCGGCGGTGGCGGCGGCGCGCGCGGCCGGTGTGCGCTTGAGCGGACCCTATCCCGCCGACACCCTGTTTCGCCGCGCCGTTGACGGGGAGTTCGACGGCGTCGTCGCGCTCTATCACGACCAGGCGCTCATCCCCGTGAAGCTGCTCGGCTTTGGCGACGCGGTCAACGTGACGCTCGGCCTAACGCATCCGCGCACATCACCGGATCACGGCACCGCCTACGACATCGCCGGCAAGGACCAGGCGCGGCCGGCGGGCATGCTGTCGGCCCTGGAGCTCGCGTTGGAGCTCTGCGTCAAGCGTTAACGCTTTTCGATGGTCAGCTCGTGGAGCTTATGGCCGGGAACGTAGTCGACGTCGCGGCCGTTCTCGTGGAGGAGCTGCACGACGCCCTGCGCGAGGGCGGCACGCTCATCGTCTGAAGCGGTTTGCAGCTGGCTGACGATCGCATCGACGGCATGGCTGCTGACGTCGCCCTTGGCGTCGACCAGCTTGGTGAGCTCGAAGAGACGACTCGCGTCGTTGCGATCGGATGCCCTCAAGGCCTCGAGCTCTTGCTTGACGCGCATGAGCTCGACCCGCGCGGGACCGCTGAGCGCGCGTTTCGTGTCCATGAGCTCGAACCACGAGGTCAAGACCGTGCCGCGCAAGGCCTTCTCCACGCCGACGCTCTCGCGGAAGGCCACGATGCTCGGCCGCACGGCTTCGAGCTGCACCTGCCGGCGCAAGGCTTTCTTGATGCTGCGCGCGGCGAGGGAATCGATCGCGCCCACGACGTAACGCGAGCCCAGGAACGGCGCGGCAATGAGCGCACCGGTGATCGCTGTGATGACGTTCGGATCGGTGTTCACGTAGACGTGATAACCGATGGTCGCCGCCAGGGCGCCGGCGATACCGACGAAGCCGACCGCGACGCGCGAGTTGCTGCCGTCGACGTTGAGGTCGTTGCGAGCGCACCAATTCTTGGCGCGCACGAATGGCCCGTTGTGAAAGTCGGCCTTGCCGTAGGTGACGCGCTCGAAGCTGCTGTCCTGCTCCCGGATCAAGGACGCGGCGACGGCGAGAGGCATTGATTGCCCCGCCGAGGCGACCGGGACGACCTCGCGGCCAGTCAGCGAAGAGGCTCCGACGATGTTCAGGGGCGGTGCGATGGACTCTTTGACGGTAGTCGGACCCAAGCGGAGCTCCAGTTTTGTTGGAGCTTTATCGGGCCGCTGCGACGCGGGTTGCGCCTCCACGGGGAGACCTTGCGGCACTGTGGCGTCCAAAAAGGAGGGAGGCGGCGCCCGGCTTTTGGACCGGGCGCCGCGCAGGCAGAGGGGGGAAGGGTGTCGGGTTGGCCCGACGGAAACTTGGGAGTCGCGCAGGGGCGACACATGCAGAGAAAAGAAGGGTCGAACCAGGGCGTCGCCGCCCTCGGTTCCTATCTATTTCAAGTGCTGTGCCACGGCCTGAGAGCGCGTCCGGGCCGCCCGGAAGCCCTTCCGCGAGCGATCCGAGCCGGTTGGGTGGAGGTGTCTGTGCTCTAGGGTGTCCGCGACCCAGCCGAAATTCGGCGCTCACCCGCGTCACCGCGGCCCAACTGCGTCAGGCCCAGCAACGCCCACACGTCAGGCGGCGCCACTCTCGACCGGCTCCGGTGGCATGACGAACTCCAGATCGAGCGAGCCATGGCCGCTCACCATGAAGCGCACCTGCTCTCGCGCCTTGGCGAGGTCGACTCGCGTGGTGCGGGCGAGGCGCGTGAGCTGGTCTTGCTGGTGATCGAACAGTCCTTGATAGCGGTGGCTGAACGCGTCGTAGGTGACCTGCGCGAGTACCCGGCCAGCCGAGCCGTTGGCGCGTGGCTCGATGGTGATGCCGCTGACCTCGCCCGCCATGGGCCCGATCTCGATGAAGTCGGCGCCGCGATCGATCGGCCGGAAGTCGGCGATGATGTCGTCGCGCAGCGTCTCGGGCAGCTCGGTGTTCTCCGCGAGGTAGCGTCGCAGCGAGGAGCGGATCGCGGCATAGCGGGGACCGTCACCGGCGCGGGCGCGCGCCAACATGTCGTCGAGGTAGTCGGTGACGCCGGCAATACCCTCGAGATGCTTGTAGACGCGGTGAGGCGCGAACGGCGCCAGGTGATCGGCGACGCGCACCAAGGCGAGCACCATCTCTTGCGCGAACGGCAGCTCTTCGGAGGAGTGGGTCGCCACGGCGGCGCGCACCAGATCGAGCTCCGTGGGCGTGAGCAGCGGCCGCAGTCTGTTGGTCTCGTCGGTGAAGATGCGTGCGCCGTAAGCGCGATGCAGGCGGCCGCCGCGAAAGCTCACGCGCGCCGCATACGCCGTGTGCCCGAGGTCTTGATGCACGTGGATGATGCGCATCATGATGCGATGGCGGACGGTGGCGAGGCCTTGCGGCACGAGCTGGCCGTATAGAGATTCGCCGAGCTGGATGTTGGCGATGATGCGGCGGATGCCGCGGTCGCCCATGCCGCGTCGCCGCGAGACCAGCTCTTGGTAGACGAGCTTGCGTGCCATGTCGCGCACCAGCTCGTAGGTGAACACGGCGTCGACGCCTTGCACCGCCTGCTGGCGCATCGCCGAATCGAGGACCGCGCGCGTCTCTTCGACGAACCGCAATAGCAGACTGTAGCTGTCGGGTGCCAAGACCTCCGCGAAGGTCGCGACCTCGGCGCTGACGTTTTCGGCGCTGCGCTTGAGGTTACGGGCGTCGAGACGTCCGCCGATGCGGTGGGGCTCCTTGTACTCCCTGCCGGCGCGCCTGAGCACCGACTCCATCTCGAGGCGGAAGCGCTCGATGGCGCCGGCGCGAATTTACTCGGCCTCGCCGAGCTCGTCCCAGATCTTGTCGAGGTCCTGACCTGGACGGAAGGCGGCCTGCTCGGCGAGCGGTTGCAGCGCGTCGTTCTCGAGCTTGTACTGAGGATCGATGAGACCGATGGTGCGCGCTTGCCAGGCCCGCTCTTCCGTCGAAGCATCGAGCGAGGGGCGGGTGACGCGCTGCACGCCGTCATAGGTGCGGACGCGCTTGCCCTTCTTCTCGGCGTCCTCGGCCTCGCGCAGCTTCTGCTCGAGCCCCGGGTGGATCCGGGGCAGGCCGCGACCAATGACGGTCTTCTTGATGGTCACGTCGCGACTCTACCATGTGGGCGAAGCTTCGCTAACACTCGCCTGCTAGTCCGCGAAGGCCTATGGTAAGCCGCCATGGCGCGCCACCGCCTCGCTTTTCTGCTCGCCACCGCGGCCCTGTCTGGTTGCTGGCCTTCGCCCGCCGAGCGTGAGGCCCAGGTGGCGCGCGAAGTCGCCCCGGCGACGATGGAAGGGACGGCTCCGACGGCGGCGGTGCGGCAGATCTTGAAGCTGCGCGTTTACGCCGACGCCAGCCACCGCACCCGGGATCCGTCGTGGGACCTGCACGTACGCGAGCTGGTCGAGCAGGCGAACCGGCTGCTCGCACCAAAGTTCGCGGTGCGCCTCGAGGTCAGCAACACGCGTATCTGGGAGCGCAGCGCCGGCGACGATCTGCAAGCGGCGCTCGCCGAGCTGCAGACCATCGACGCCGGAGAAGACACCGGCTGGATCGTAGGCTTGATGGGCGCTTCGCGCGAGGTCACCAACGATATCCACGCCATGGGCACTTCGGTGACGCTCGGGCGCCACATGGTGCTGCGTGGCATCAACGACCCGGCGGAGTTCGCGGCGTTGGGAGCTCAGCTCGAGGGCATCGCCGAGTTCGAGAGGGGCAACATCTACAGGCAGCGCCGCGCGCACAAGGAGCTGGTGATGTTCTTGCATCACCTCGGCCATACACTCGGCGCGCCGCACGCGCGCGACGCCTCGTCCATCATGGCGGTCACTTACGATCCACAGACCCGCGACCTCGGCGCTCTCGCGACACGCATCTTCGCCTTGGGCTTGGCGTACCGCGATCAGCTCTTCGATAACGGCGCCGTCGCGTCCTGGCACGGCAAGCTCAACGTGCTGCTCATTCGCGAGTCCGCTGAAGCGGATGCAGCGGATCTGGCCCGCGTGCGCGACGCCATCGAGCATCCGTGGCGTAGCAAGCAGGCCGGCATGGCGAAGCCCAAGAAGCGCGAGTTCGACAACCTCACCAAGGAGACCTTCACGCACGCGGAGACCTACGCCAACTCCGGCCGGCTCAAGGAAGCATGGACCTTGGCGAACGTCATGATCGAGAAGCACCCCGACAACGATCGCTTGCTCGACTTCGGGTGCAACGTACGCGCATCGATGGCCATCGGCGCTCCGACCGATCACCCGAGCCGCGTCAAGGGCTTCGCCGAGGAACGTGAGCTCTGCGCCCGCGCCGCCGACGCGAGCGACCTCGTGACCAGCGAGGTATTTCTCGCGCGCTTGGACGCTTTAGCGGGCAGCACGGCGTCGGCGCTGCAGCAGGCGCGCGAGGTCGACAAGAAGCTTTCGGCGGAGCCGGTGCCCGCGGCGGCCCCTCAGGGAGCTCCGGCGACTCCCATCGACCCCAAGGTGGCCGAAGACGCGCGCACCGCTTGGACCAACATCGCCAACATCTACGCGCAGCTCGGTTGTATCGTCTCCGCCGAGCGCGCCGGGAAGCTCGCTGGCGGCGAGGGCGCCGCGACTATCGCGACCTGGAGCGTCGCGGCGCGCCGTCAACAGGGCCTGCCCGCCGGTCAAGACGTGGGCGTGAACCTGGGGAACGACTGCGAATACGCCGCCATCCTCCGCGATGCCCGCGAAGGTCTCGCGGTCGGTCACTTGCGTGACGTGCGGGCGCTGCTCAGTCGCGGCCTCGCCAAGTTCCCCAAGGCGCCCGGCCTGCAAGTCATCGGCTGCGAGCTCGAGGCGCGCCAAGGACACCAGAAAGAAGCGCGTGAGCAGTGCACTCGGGCGCTCGCGACGTACGACGAGCTCGTGCGTGCGCATCAGCTGCTGGGCTTCATGGAAGCGCGCGGTGGCAACACCGACGCCGCGGTTCAGCACCTCTTGCGCGCCGTCGAGCTCGATCCCGATCTCGAGAGCGCCTGGACCGATCTCGCCAAGCTCTACATGTACGACAAGAACAACAACGCCCTGACGGCGATTCGCGAGGCCTACAAGACCAAGTTCGGCCGCGATATGCCAGTTCGCTAAAGCGGGTTACGCTTTGACGTTCTGGATGATGCCCTTGAGGTTGTCGTCGTGCGACTTCATGACGTTACTGAGCGTCGTCATCGCCTGCTGATAGTCCTGCACCTGGACCTGCAGCATCTGCATCTCGATGGCGCTCATGCTGTTCAAGCCCTGCGAGTCGGCGGAGAGCTTGTGGGAGAGATCCTCGGCCTGCTCCTTCGAGAGCGTGGCGGTCTTTTCGACGATGCTCCAATTACCGCTGTCGTCCTTCACCGCCTCGTGCCAGGTGAAGGTCTGCGAGCTGCCCTCGGGCCAATTGGCGAGCATGTCGGCGAGCTCGGCGGAGTCGGTGTCGATGGTCTCGGCCATCTGCGCCTTCTTCATGAACTTTTCCATCGTCGCATTGAGATCGGCTTCGACGCCGGCCATGCCGTTGGTCATCGCGTCCGTCATCGCGTCGTTGTAAGCCTTTTGCGATAGGCCGCTCGGCGGCTTGCCCTGCGTTTCGTTGGCGACGGCTGCGAGGTTCGCTTGCGCGGCGCCGTAGAGCGCCGAGGTCGCGGCTTCGAGCTGGGCTCTGCCGGTCGGCTCACCCTTGCTCATGGCGCGGGTGGCGGCGACGTACGCGAAACAAGCGCGACCCAGCTCGAGACCAGCGGCCTGCAGGCGTTGGCGGCCGGCTTCACTGACCTTCGCGTGGAGTGCGTTGACCTTGGCGCGTGTCTCGGCGTCGAGGGTCGGAATCTCGATCTCGTTGCCGTCGCGCGTCTGGAGAACGCGCCCCTCTTGGGTGTTGTTGACGGCGTCGACCGGGTTCTTGATGGCGGTGAGGTCGATGCCCGAGGTGCCCTTGGCGAAGCTGCTCGACTCGTTGAGAGTCAGGCGTTTCTTCGCCTGCTCCGTGGTTTGGCTTGTCTGACCGTAGCTCTGAACCGAATCGATACGAGAGACGTCCATCAGCTCAACCCTCGAGGTGCAAGCGTTCTTCAGGGCAGAAGGATGCTTGACGCGTTTATCGTCTATCGGGTTATCGGCAGGGGGCGGGGGTTGGTGCTGAAAAGCTGCGACCTATCTTGTCTCGCGCCAATCAGCCCGTCTACGAGAGCCAACGCCATGCGACGACTATCCACTACCTTCGCTCTACTCCTCATTCTTGGTTGCGAGCGGTTGCAAGATTCGACTGCCAACGCGCCCCAAAACCCTGAATCCACGCCGCGAGTGCCGCAAGCGCTCGCCCCCGACGCGACTGCCAACCCGGCAGACCTGGCGCTGCCGACGCCGGCGGAGAACCCGGTCAGTCCCCAGACCACCGCTCAGACCCTGCCGCAGCTCGCGGACCTCGCCGAGAAGCTCGTGCCTTCCGTCGTCAGCATTCAGGTCGAAGTCGGCGGCCGCCGCCGTGAGGGGCAGGCGCAAGCCCAGGACCCCTTCGACTTCTTCCGCGGTTTCGGTCGTGGCCTCCCCGAAGCCGAGCCGCGCGGGCACGGCTTGGGCTCGGGCTTTCTCATCGACCAGAGCGGCCTCATCCTCACCAACAACCACCTCGTCGAAGACGCGACCAACATCGAGGTGACGTTCGCTACGACGGACGGCAGCGAGCGCACCATCAAGGCGACCCTCGTCGGCACCGCGCCCGAATACGACGTCGCGCTGGTGAAGACGGTCGAGCGGCCGAGCTCGACCCCGATGGTGCTCGGTGACTCCGACGCCGTGCGCATGGGCGATTGGGTGCTCGCCATCGGCAACCCCTTCGGCCTCGATCACTCGGTATCCGTCGGCATCATCAGCGCCAAGCAGCGCCGCGACATCGCTCCGTCGGGGCGGACAGGGCTCTACGATTTCTTGCAGACGGACGCCTCCATCAACCCGGGTAACTCCGGCGGCCCGCTCATCAACATGCGCGGCGAGGTCATCGGCATCAACTCCGCGATCAACGCGCAGGGCCAGGGCATCGGCTTCGCCATTCCCATCAACATGGTGAAAGGCATGTTGCCGCAGCTGCGCGAAGGGCGCTTCACGCGCAGCTGGATCGGCGTGCGCATCCAACCCCTGAGCCGCGAGCTCGCCGAGAGCTTCGGCATGAAAGACGATCACGGCGTCTTGGTCTCGGAGGTCGTCGACCACGGTCCGGGCGCCGCCGCCGGCCTCCGCCAAGGAGACGTCATCCTCGAGTTCGACGGCAAGAAGCTCGTCCGCTCGAGCGACCTGCCTCTCTACGCCAGCATGGCGGGTGTCGGCAAAAGCGTACCGGTGGTGGTCTGGCGCGGCAGCGAGCGCAAGGTGTTGTCGGTGAAGCTCGAAGCGTTTCCCGAGGACGCGGCGCGCGTCAAGGCGCAAGGCAAAGACGAGAGCCAAGGCGACGGCGAATCGGCGGGCAGCGTCGGTCTGTCCGTGGTGGATCTCACTGCCGGCCTCCGCGAGCAGCTCAAGGCGAAGACGCTTCAAGGCGCGGTCGTTCAGGACATCGCTCCGGGCAGCGTCGCGTCGCGGGCCGGCTTCCAGCGCGGCGACGTCATCGTCAACGTGCAGGGCAAAGCCGCGAATAACGCCCGCGAAGTGATCGCCGCGGTGAAGGGTGTGAAGAGCGGCCAACCCATCCGCTTCCAGATCGAGCGGCAGGGGGTGACCATCTTCGTCGCGCTCGCGAAGCCCTGAAGACCGTGGCATGCTGCGCGC
>JBGGMJ010000045.1:0-24904 GCA_041288095.1 Myxococcota bacterium | reverse complement strand
ATGTGGAAAGACATGCACCCCGCGGCCGCGCAGAGCTACCGCGAGCGTCTCGCCGAAGCTCTCCGTAACGAGTCCGGGTCGGTGATGGGCTTTGCCGGGTTCGAGATCGAAGTGGTCGGCACGAATGGGGTCGAGCGCGGCGATGCGCCGACGACGCCCGCGAAGCCTTACGTCTCCAACGCCGACATCGCCGCCTTCGTGAAGGCCAACCTCGACTCGCCGGGTCGTATCGCCGACGCCATGGTCGAATACGGCGTCTCCTTCGACGGCATCGAGGAGGCGACCGGTTACAGCCGCAAGCAGATCGTCGACTACGTGATGGCCTCGAGCTGCAAAGAGTTGATCGCGCTGCTGTAGGCCCGTCAGAATCTGAGCTGCAACCCGAGCGTCTGCGTTCCCAGCTCACTACGTCCGCTCACCAAGCGCAATGGCGGACTCGCCTTCACCACCCGGGTCGAGGGCACGATCTCGTAGCGGTCGGGGTCATCGCCGCGCGACCACAACACGATGCTGGTGGTGATACACGCGACGCCGACGCCCGCCGCGACCAGCGTCAAGACATCGAGGGTCGCCACCGTGCGTTCTCTCTTGTCGAGGTCGTCCTGTATCGTTGCTGGGCGAACGTCGTTGCCGTTGTAGGCGGCGACGTCGCGGTTGAGCTCATCCGCTTTCTGTCTGCCCACGAAAAACAAGGCCGCGCCGCCGCCGAGCGCCGCGATGCCCGTGCCCAAGGTGACGTAGGCCGCGCGACGCACGAAGCGCGCGTGATTGGCGTAGTCGCGTTTCCACTCGTCGGAAGGCAGCAAGGTTACGCGGTGCGTAAGCTGCTTCTCACGCTCGACCATCACATCCTCGCGCGACACGATGAAGCCCTGCTTCTCGACCTCCAAGCGGTGCAAGCCTTCGGCCAAGGTTGCCGGCTCACGCAACGGCGAGACACCCATCAGCGCACCGTCGATGGTGATGCTCGCGCCCTCTTCTTTGACGACGATGGCAAGCTGGCCTTGCCGCTCCGCTAAAACATCGCGCACGAGGAGCTTCGCCGCGGCGCGCGCCTCGTCGAACAAGCCGTCCGAAGGGCCCTGGTATGGCCGCGAAACACGTCCATCGACCCGGGCCGCGTCGACGCGCAACAGTTGCAGCTGCAAGACGTGGACGTCGCCCGCCAAGGTCACGCTGCCGGTCACGAGGTAGTCGGCGCCCGAAGCGGTTCCGAGCTCGGCCAAGCACGATGGGTCCGAGCAGCCGAGCATCTGGCGCGTGGCGGCGTGCTCGACGATGCGCTGGACGTCGGTGCTGCTCGCGACGGCGAATGGGCCCATCTGCGCCAGTGTCTCGGAGACCGCCTGGGTCAAACCATCGATGAAGACGGGATCGACACCGGCGCTGCCGCTAAAGCGGACAGTCATGAGCTTGAGCTTCTGGGTGTCGACGAAGACCTCGGGCTGGGGCGGCGGCGTCTCGACGATGCGTGGCTGCTCGGCGACCGTCGGCAGAGGCTTGTAGGGCTCCTTGCGCTTCTTGGGCTGGGTCTGCGTCGTTTTGGCGCGCTTGCCCTTTTTACCCTTCTTTTTCTTGGCGGCGTCGGCGGGGCTCGCCACCAGGAGAGCCGCGAGCAGCAGGAGCAACAACCTCCTCATGGCACCTCCACGGCGAGCGACTGGCATGTCTTGGTATCGCCAACGTCGTTCGGCACACAGGTCGCGTAGTCGCCACTGGCGCAGCTCGGAAGCGCCGAACAGGTCCAACCGATGGCGTCGGCCGAGCCCGTCTCGCGGAAGCCGCTATAGCCCCAGCAATGTGTCGTGCCGTCGGCGAGCACGGCGCAGGTCGTCGAGTCTTCGGCGGCAATCGCCACCACGTTGGCAAGCGGTGTCGAGCACGCGGCGTTGCAGGCGTTCGTACACGCGAGAACGGTGCCGCTGAAGCGCGCTTCGTCTTCATCGAACGTGTCGGTGTTGTGACCGACCTGTCCCCAATAATGCTCGCCCCAGCACGACACCTGCCGGTTCGTCTGCAGGACGCAGGCGTAGCGAATGCCGAGTGCGACATCGACGACATCGGTGACCGGTGCGCAAGGCGGCGGGCCGGCGCACACCGGGCGCGCACTGTTGCGAGAGCGACCGTCCACGCACGAGGTCACTTGCGGGTTGCCGAGCTCACCGCACTCGTCGGCGCCCCAGCACATGACGCCGCCATCATCACCGATGGCGCAGACCTCGTATTTACCGACGCGCAGGGCGATGCGGCCGCCGATCGGCACACAGATACCCGAGGTGTTGTCGCAAACACGACGTGGCACGGCGGCGTTGGCGACGGCGGTGCCCAGGCCCAAGCGGCCGTAGGCGTTCTCGCCGAAGCAATGGACCTCGCCGTTCTGCAATAGCAGACAGGTCAGATCGCGGCCGGCGCCGATCTCGGCGACGTTGGTAATCGGCAGGCCACCTTCATCGCGGTAGACGCGTTGCGGACGCGGGCGAGTCTCGTAGCCGTCGTAGGCATCGAACTCGCTGTCGGCGTCGCAGGCTGCGATGTTGTTGCGGCCGAGCTCACCGCAATCCTCGGCGCCCCAGCACCATGCTTCGCCGGCGGCGGTCACCGCGCACGCGTGATGGCTGCCCATCGCGACCGAAACAGCATCCGTGAACGACGCACAGGTGGCGCCGGTGCCGGTGACACAGACAGGCCGCGCGAAGCCGCGGGCATCTCCGTAACCCTGGTCGCTGACACCGAGACGACCGTCGTAGTTTTCTCCCCAGCACCAAATGCTGCCGTCGGTGCGGATGGCGCAGGCGGTGTGGAAGCCGGCCTGCACCATGCGAACGTTGGTGAGCGGCGCGGCGTCGGCGCCGGTGCCGATGAGCACGGTGCCGGCGAGGCGCGACTCGGCGGCACGCGGCACAGCGAGCTCGCCGGAGTCGTTGTCACCCCAGCAAAGCAAGCCCTCGCCCGCTATGGCGCACGCAAAGTAGCGACCCGACGTGATGCTCGTGACGTTCGCGATGCCGGTGCATGCGGGGCCACCACCATCGCGGCAGACCGGCAGCGGCTCGCCGTCGACCGCCGGCAGCTCGGGATTGCCGCTCGCTGCGTAGTAGCCCCAGCAAACGGCGCTGCCATCGGTGAGAGCCGCGCACGATTGATCGGCGCTCGCGGTGATCGTCGCGACGTTGGCGACGGGCGGACAGCTCGGCGGTGTTCCGCTGGCGCAGACGGCAGTCGCGACATCGTGATCGTTCGCGGACGTGGTCGCTTGGTAGTAGCTGTTGTCGCCCCAGCAATACGCCTCGCGCGACGCGCCGACGATGGCGCAGGCGTGGTCGGACCCCAAGTCCACGCTCACCACGCCGCTCAGAGTCTGACTGCACGTGCCGGCGCTTCCAGCGGTGCACACCGGCGCCGGGATCTCCTCGCTGCCGTTCGCGGATGCCCGGCCGAGACGCCCGTCGGAGTTCGAGCCCCAGCAGACCACCGTCTGATCGGTCCGCCGCGCGCACGCAAAGCTCGATCCCACATCGATCTCGACGACGCCGTCGAGTGTGTCGGTGCATGACGCGCCGCTATGGCTCACGCAGACGGCGACTGGAGTCGCGCTCGGACCGGGCGTCGTGCCACCTCCGTCGTTGCCGAAGATGTTGGAGTAGTTCTGGCCCCAGCAAAACACCTCGCCGGCGCGACGCGCGCACACGGTGGAATCGCCGACGGAGACCTCTTGCGCGGTGAAACGCGTGCACCCAGGTAGCGTGCCGCTCACACAGACGGGCTCCGGCATGTGGTAGGTGCCGTTCGCGAGGTCTTCACCCCAGCACCACACTTCGTTGCTGGCCGCTATCGCACACGCGGCGGTCGGACCGACGGAGATTTGGGTGACCCCCGTCAAAGCCGCCGTGCAGCCAGCGTTCGCACAGACCTCGACCGGGCGATCGACATCTTCGGTCGCGCCCGTGCCGAGCATGAGCGTGCTCGACTCGCCCCAGCACCAGGCGTGCCCATCGGCGCTGATGGCGCAGGCCGTGGCGTTGCCAGCCGAGACCGCGGTCGGTCTGAACGGCTGATTGTCGCAGGTACCCGGCAGGCCTTGCGCGCATGGGCGCACGGCATCGTAGAGGTTACCGACGGCGCCTTGGCCGAGCTGGGTGTAATCGTCGCCGCCCCAACACGACACTTGACCGGTCGGGGTCACCTCACAGGCGAACGTCGCGCCCATGGCGATGCTCGCCGGCGCCGTGGTGGAACAGTTGCCGCACACCGGTTGGATGGGTTGATAGCCCTCGCCGGTCAGCTCGCTGACGCCGCGTTGACGCCACAGCGAGACGTTCAAGGTCGTCTGGGTGACGTTCAAGGTCCGCGATAGCGAAGACTGGCCACCCGCGGAGTCATCGACGATCCACTCGGTCGCGAGTGTCCCGCTGGTGGCGGGATCGACGGGTCCGCTGAAACCGCCGGCGGTGCCCAAGGTCTCGACGCCGTCGATGAGGCCGACCGAGGAAGCGAACGTCGCACCCGAATCGTAGGTGGCGTTGCCGAACACCTCGAGAATGCATTGACCGTCGAGCGTCGGCGGCGCGGTCCAGGCGAGGACCGCCGGTGTCACGGCGCGCTGGTCGATGCTCGCGACCGCGCTGTTACCGCTCACATTGAAGGCGACGATTTCGTAAGTGTAGACGGTGCCGGGCGTGACACCGCTGTCCACCAGCGAGGTCGCGTTCGCGGCTAGGTCGGGGATCTGCATCGTCGCGCCGCCGGAATCGCGACGGACCACGCGCCAACCGTCCTCGAAGGTGTTCGGGTCGTCCCAGGAGAGAGTGATCTCACCGACGGCGGTGCCACGTCCGAGGAAGGCGTCCGCCGGCAGGGGCGTCGTACGAATGATGACCGGCTCGCTCGCGGGCGTGACGCAGGTGCTGCCGCCCGCGGCGCGCGCGGCGCTGACGCGGTAACCATACTCTTCGTCGTTTTCCACGCGATCATCGTTGAAACCGAGCCCGGTGACCTCGCCAATCTCACCCCAGGTCGGCTCGCGCGACGACTGACGCTCGACGAAGAAACGGTCGGCGTTGGTCGCGGTTGTCGTCCAGCTCACGGTGACCGAGCCGTTGCTCTCGAGCACCAACGCCACGTCATTGGCGCCATCGGTCGGCGCCGGGCAGCCACGGTCCGTCGCGTCGCGGCGCGTCTCGACATCGTGAAGGAACGAAGCATCGCAAGCAGCAAAAGCCAGCAGCGCCGAGAGCAGGCCGATGCGCGACATGAACGGGAGGGAGGGGGTCGTCATGGGGCAGGAATGCCCTCACAGCTTCCACGATCTTCACCGTTGGTTCCAGTCGACATCGCGAGCTAGAACATGCCAATGCCTCAGCTCTCCGAGTCTCAGAAGATGTGGAGGATTGCCGGTAAGTACTCGGCCCTCGGCATCGAAATGACCATGGAGGTCGGCGGATGCACCTGGCTGGGCATTTGGCTCGATCGCAAGTTCGACACGACACCGGTGCTGATGTGGGTAGGCATGATCATCGGCTTTGGGGCTGCCACGCGGGCAGTCCTACGCACGATCCGTGACTACAAACGCGACACGCAGACCCAGGAACCTTCGCCGCCGATCCGCAAGGACCTCAACTAGAGGCCGAGGGCGAGTTGCGCCGAAGGTGACGGCCGTAGCCCCAGGCGCTCGGCGACGGGAGCGAACGAGCGCCGATGAATGGCGCACGGACCCAGCTTGTCGAGCGCCGCGAAGTGCTCGGGGGCGCTGTACCCTTTGTGCGAGTGGAATCCGTAGCCGGGATACTGTTCGCTATAGCGAAGCATGAGGTCGTCGCGATGAACCTTCGCCAAGATCGCGGCCGCGGCGATGGATTGCGATAGCGAATCGCCCTTCACGATGGGCGTCTGCTGACACGAGAGGCCCGGTACGCGGCGCGCATCGACCAACACATGCTGCGGGGCCGCCGTGAGCCCGGTGACGGCTCGGCGCATCGCTTCCAAGGCGGCATGGTAGATGTTCAAACGATCGATGATCTCGACGTCACAGCTGGCGATGGAGAAGGCCACGGCGCACGCGCGGATCTCGACCGCGAGGCGCTCGCGCGTCGGCGCGTCGAGCTTCTTGCTGTCGTCGATGCCGGCAATCGAGGTGCCCGCCGGCAAGATGACCGCGGCGGCGACCACTGGGCCGGCAAGAGGGCCCGTACCGACTTCGTCGCAGCCGGCCACCAAGAGGCCTGACTGCCAAAGCGGACGCTCGTAATTGAGCATGCAAGCGACGCGCTCGGCCTCGGCCGCCGCGTGTTCGCGTTCGGCACGCCGGCGAGCGAGCTCACGTGACGCAAGGTCGCGGACTCCGGCACGCTCGTCTTTGGCGAGTCCGCGCAGGCTCCGGTCCGATATCTCCGGCAGCTTCTCGCGAATTTCGCCGACGGTGCCCTTCACGCGTCCGTTAGATCGGACAGGGATCGCGGCGTCAAGACCGAAATAGAGCGAACTAGAGCGCGGGCCATACTTTCCCAGGATTCATGATGTTCTTGGGGTCGAACACCGCCTTGATACGGCGCTGCAACGCGATGACCTCGCGCGATTGCTCGAGCTCGAGCTCGTCGCGCTTCGTCAGACCAACCCCGTGCTCGCCGCTCATGGTGCCGCCCATCGAGACGACGCGCTTCATCAGCTCCAGGCGCACGGCGCTCGCCGATTTTCGCTGCTCCTGCGACTCGCAGAGGAAGTTGATGTGCAGGTTGCCATCGCCCAGATGCCCATAGGCGGCGGTGCGCATTCCGGTCTTCTCGGCGGCGGTGGCGGTCTGCTCGAGCAGATCGGCGATACGGCTACGCGGGACCGCGATGTCGTCGGAGAACTTGAGCGGATAACGTTCCTTGAGCGAGCTCGATACCAAGCGGCGGCCGCGCCGCAGATTGTCGCGTTCTTTGTCGCTGCGACCGATGATGGCGTTCAGAGCGCCGGCCTCGACCGCGAGCTCGCACATCTTCAGGAGATCGCTCTCGGCGCGCTCCGCGTCGCCGTCGGCCTCGAGTAGCATGCACGCTTTAGCGGATGCATCGATTGGGAACGCCACCTTCGGGCGCACCACGTCGATAGCCACGGGGTCGAGCAGCTCCATCATGCGTGGCGTGAAGCCGGCGGCGAAGATCTTCTCCGCCGCTTTCGAGGCGACGTGCACGTCGGCGAAGTCGAGCCAGGCGGTCTCTACGGCGCGCGGCGCCGGGATGATGTGGAGGGTCGCCTCGGTAACCAGGCCCAAGGTGCCTTCGGAGCCGACGATGAGCGACGTGAGGTCGAGCCCGACGACACCCTTGAGCGAGTGCTTGCCCGTGCGAATCACGTCGCCTCCGGCAAGCACCATTTGCAGGCCCCAGACATAACGCTGGGTGACGCCGTATTTCACCGCGCGTGGGCCGCCGGCGTTAGTCGCGATGTTGCCGCCGATGGTCGATGACTCCCAACTCGACGGATCAGGTGGGAAGAACAAGCCATGCTCGTTGGCGGCGCGGTCGACCTCGCGGGTGATCAAGCCGGGCTGGACCACCATGTAGAGGTCTTGCGGGCGCATCTCGAGGATCTTGTTCATGCCGGTGAGATCGACGACGACCTCGCCCTCGGTAGGGATGCCCGCGCCTGCTTTCCCGGTGCCGCCGCCGCGCGCGATCAGCGGCACGCCGAGGTCGTGGGCTTCGCGCGCCACCAGCGATACCTCTTCGACGGTGAGTGGTTTGACCACCGCGGATGGCATGCCGTCAGGGAGGCCGGACTCGTCGCCCGCTGCAGCGGTCAGAGCGTGAGGCTCGGTCGAGACCCGGTTGCCCAAGGTCTTGCCGATACGCGTCAAAAAGGTCTCGAGCCCTTGCGGTCGTTTCACGGCCGCGCATACTGCGTGAGCGGCGGAGGGGACACAAGTGGAGCCGAAAGCACAGTCATTTCAGGGATTTGAGCTGGGTGGCCGGGACCTGCTTGTTGCCTTCCCTGGTTGGGCCTACACTACCGCTCCATGGAAGCAGAGAAGGAGCTGCCGCGGCTCGCCCCAGTGAAGTCACCCGCGGAACAGCTACACGACATCCTGGTAGGACACCGTGGCGAACGCCACGTCATCGCCATCCGTGGCTATCCGGATCCGGACAGCATCGGCAGCGCCATGGCGCACGGTTACATCTGCCAGCAGCACAACATCGAACCGACCATCCTTTATTTCGACGACATCTCGCATCACGAGAATCGTGCGCTCGTGAAGAAGCTCGCCATCGATATGGTGCGCTACTCGGAAGGCATCGATCTCTCGAGCTACGACCGCATGGCGCTCGTCGACGCGCAGATGCTCGATCTGCCGCCCGAGCTCGAGCACATGCCGATGGTCAGCATCGTCGACCATCACAAGCTGCAAGGCGACGTGAACGCGGAGTTCATCGACATCCGCGAGGAGTCCGGCTCGACCAGCTCGATCTACGCCGAGTACCTCGCGCAAGGCGTGTCGCCGAACTTCGACAAGGAAGATCCGTCGGCCGGCAAGCTCGCGAGCGCCCTGCTCTACGGGATTCGCTCCGACACCGACGATTATTTGCTGGCCCGCGAGATCGACTACCGCGCCGCCGCGTTCCTCGCGCCGTTCGCCGATCTCGATCTCCTCAAAGCCATCTCCATGCAGAGCATTTCGCCGCGCACCATGGAGATCACCCAGCGCGCGTATGCCAACAAGGTCATCGCCGACACCTTCTTGCTCGCCGGCGTCGGCTACGTCCGTGACGAGGACCGCGACAGCATCGGACAGGCCGCCGACTACCTGCTCAAGCGCGAAGGCATCGACACGGTCATCTGCTACGGCATCGTCAACAACCAGTTCGTCGACGGCTCGCTGCGCACCACCTCGAACGTCGTCGACCCCGATCGCTTCCTCAAGGAGCTGTTCGGCCAGGACTCGCACGGCATGTTTTACGGCGGCGGCCGCACCGATAAGGGCGCCTTCAAGATCCCGCTCGGGCCGTTCGCGCGCTGCGGTGATCGCGATCTGCTTTGGCGGATGGTGCAACGCACCATCGAGGACTTGTTCTTCAACAAGATCGGCATCAGCCGCGAGTAGTTTCGCGCGCTAACGCTCGGTGTGTGGCCCTCCGCGCTCGCGCTCGAGAGCGTCGAGCTTCGTCCGTTGCGCGGGCGTGAGAATCGCGTCGAGCTCGCCGCGAATGGCGCGGTGCACTGCCTGGGCACGAGGACGCATCTCGCCGAGGATCTGCTCGAGCTCCGGCTGGTGCGCGGCGATGATGGCGCGGGCCTTGGCTTCCTGGTCGGCGTCGAGGCCGAGCTCGGCGACCGGCAGTGGTGGTGGGCCGTGATGGGGCGGGCGCACGACCGGCGCGAGCCCGATGCCGGCGGCGGCACCGCCCACGAAAACGGCAATCAACACGGCTATGGCTTTAGCGTTCATCGCGCACCTCGAGGCTCCCGAGCAGCGTCGCTCGACTTGCATCGTCGTCGTGTGCCGCCCAAGCGAGGAGAGCGTCGCTCGCCGACGGTTGGATGGGTGGTTGGCGTATCGCCGCGGCGGCCCAGCAAGCGATTGCCGCCCCGGCCGTGCCGACGACCGCGAAGCGCCACAGCATCGCGACCTGCGTCATCAAGGTCGGGCGCACGCCCTTGACCGAGGCGCGTCTTGCGATCTCGGCGACGCGCTGGTCGAAGCCCGCGTCCGTGGTGGGATCGAGAGACGAAAAATCGATGGGCTCGTTCATGGTGACTCCTCGACGGCGAAATCGGACAGCGCGCCACGCATCTGTTTGCGCGCCACGAACAGCAACTGACGAGACATGACCTCGGAGATCCCCAACGCTTCGGCGAGCTCGGGGTGCGTCCAGCCGTGCAGGTCGTGCAGCAGGACGACCTCGCGCTCGCGCTCGGAGAGCTTGGCGAGCGCGGCGAGCAAGCGCTGCCGTGTGCCGGCCACCGGCGACGGCGGCTCACGGCTCGGGATTTCTTGGCTCGAATCGTCCCGGCGTCGCTTGCGCGCGGTCAAGTGATTGAGAGCGAGGTTCCGGGCGATCTGCCGCAGCCAGCCGGAGAAACGCGCCGGCTCGCGGCAGCTGTTGAGTCGTTCGAAGGCGACGAGCATCGCCTCTTGGGCGACGTCTTCCGCGTCTGCTGCATTGCCGAGAACCGCGAGCGTCGTGGCGAACACGGCGCGAAAGTGCCGGCGCGTAAGCTCCGCGAAAGCGGACGAGTCCCCGTCACGGGCTCGTTCGACGAGAAGAGGAAGGTCGGCTGTCACGCGCGGCCGCTACTCAATACCCTCCGCCGAACGATTGCAAAGGGGCTCTCGCGGCACCACCACCTCGCGTTGGGTCGCTCGCGTCAGATGTGAGACTGCCACCATACGTCAGCAAGACCGCGTTCTCGCGCAGGCGGCGGCGTGCTCGTTCGAGTCCGTTGCGGGCGTCGCGCTCGCCACGCTCGTCGTCGACGACAGCGGCCGATTGCCCCGCGGCGATGCTCACCAGCTCGGACGTGCTTGCTCGCGGCGCGGCCGGCGCCTGCTCGGCGACGAACGCGTCACGCATCGCGGCCAGGTCGTCCGCCGCGGGAGCTCGTTCACGCCCCGGCGCGCGGGCGAGCGCATCCGGAAGCGTCACGCGATTTTCGCAAGCGGCGAGGACGACGAAAACAAGAAGTCCGGTACGCATGGTCGCTCCTCACAAGTTGCCCGCGAGCAGACGCTGCTTCGCGAGGCTCGCTTGAGTGTCGATGTTGCGCACGCTTTCTTGGAGGGTGAGGATCTCACCGTCCATGGCGTACGCTTGGTCTTGCAGTTGCTTGATGTGCGCGGTCAGGCTGGGAATGAGCTGCTCGACGATCGTGCGCAGCGCGTGGTCGTAATAGCCGTACCAGCCCCAGTACGCATAAGCGGTCGCGTAGTCGCCCACCCACCAGTAATAGCAACCGACGTTCCAGTTGTAGAAACGCTGGGCGTCCATGACCTTGGCCTGCTCATGGAGCGCCAGCAGCTTGGGGTTGAGGTCGTTGTCGACCATTTGCCGCGTCTCTCGTGACGCGGTCATGAGCTGGGCGATGCGCGCGATGTTGCCCGCGCGTTGCGCCTGGGCGGCGTCGATGGCGCTCCCTACCGACTGCGCGAACGCGCCATAGGTCGCAAAGCTCGCCCGCACTTCCGCCGCGGCCTCATTCAGCGCCGTCTCGAGCTCCCATTCGCATGGTGTCGCCAAGCCCCCGGACTTGGCGACCTCGCGGCAGCTCGTCGAGAGCTGCAGGATCTCGGTCAAAGCGATGTGCAGGGCGGCGCGCGCCGGCTGAACGCGTCGCAAGAATCTGGCGTTGCCGCGCAGCTCGCTCAGCAAGACCGCGAACACGCGGGTCACGAAGAGATCCTCACGGCCGTCGGCGACCGTGCTCTCGGACAGCAACGAGCCAAAGCGCGTTCCCGCCTCCTTCAGAGCGCTCTCGGTCGCCGCGGCGTAGTTTCCCGCGGCCGTCATGTCGGCTCCGGGCGTGCGCGCCATGCGGTCGTAGTACTCTTCCCCGTCGCGACACCAATAGTAGGCGTAGTGATAGCTCTCGAGCTGACTCTCGAGCGCCGCCAAGAGCGACCCCGGAGCTCGGCCGGCCGCGACATGCGAGACGATGCGGGCGGCGATGAGCCCCGCATAGAGGCTCGTCTCGTCGTCGATGTCGTCGCAAACGCCGTCCAGCCGATAGAAAAACGGCGGTGGTTGCGGCTGGGCCGACGCGACACCAGTGACGAGCGAGCACAACGCGATAACGGTCCAGCGCATGGCGATGCTCCTCATAGGCTCAACGTCCTTAGTGCCGGCGGAACGGCGTCGTAACCCGGTGACGGATGCCAAAAGCTCGGGTCGGGAACACCACGATAGGCGCGAGGCACGAAGGGAAACGTGTTGGTGACGACGTAGTAATAGGTGCCGGCCGGGTATTCGGGAGTAACGCCATAGCGGCCATTGCACTCATCGAGCTCACCGCTGCCGGGGCGGTACTCGAAGTCCTGCACGAAGACGCCACCCGGGTGATCGTCGTGCGAGCCGCCGGGACTGTCGGCACCCAGGCGCGGCCCGCTGCGCAGCGCGTAGGACGAACGCAAGGCCGCCAACGGGCTCCGCGGGTCCCAGGGATCGCGCGGCGCGGACTGCGCATAGATGGGGAAGCCGTCGGCCGCCCAACCGAGGAGCAGCATGCCGTCGGGCTCGCCGCGTTGTGCGCGAGAGCGCGCGAGCGCCGTGATCAAGCCCACGGGAACGCCGTGGTAGTGATACTCGCCGCTCGGCTGCGTGTGCGCGTTGTTCGCGTCGATACCGAGCGCCGGTCGCGCGACGCTCGCGAGCACCTCGAACTGCCAGCCGGTCGGCGTTTGCGGATCGCGATAGTAATAAGGACCCGTCGGATCGAAGACGACGCCGTTGACGCCAACGCCCAGGACCCAGCCGCCGAGAGGGGTCGCGCTTGCCGCCGCGGCCGGCGCCGCCGTCAAACGGTACGCCTGATTCTGGGGGAGGATGGGGCCGGGGCAATTCGGGTTGGGAAACGCACCCGTCGGGTGGTCCGGAAGCCCCAGGCCCTTGAAGTAGCGGTAGCCATCGCCTGCCTTGTCGACGCGCCGCGCCGCCCGCGACGGCGAAACCAAGCGGTCGATCAAGTCGCGCCCGTTCGGCGCGGCGCGAGCGACAGCCGCAAGCCCAGTGCAAGCACCGATGCTACCGAGCATTTGCAGGAGAAAATGGCGACGCCGGAGCGCATACGACTGTTCCACGGGTGACCTCGCTCGTTCATGAGAGAGGACAACCGCGCCGTGGAAAGCGTTAGGACATTTTTTTCAGAAAGCGATGCCGGTGCTGAGCTGCCCGGAAATCTCGTGCACCGTGACGTCGACGCCTCGGCCCTCGAGGGTACCGTCGTCGGCGATCGCGACCACCGCTGTGCGACCTGTGCCGTAAGCGTAGCGGGCCGTGAGCGCCGTAAAAAAGACCAGCGACGACTCGTTTGCGTCGCTCTTGCCCTTCCAGTCGCGAACCAGCCGCGCCAGGTACGAGGATTCGAGGCGCACTCCGAAGGTCGCGCCGTAGAAGTCGACGCTACGCGATAGCAGACTGGTGGAGTCGAAGCGGTCGGGCGAGCGATCGGTGAACAACCCGGCGCCGAGCCACACGCCTTCGACCACGCGGGCTTGCATGCCGGCGCGGGCGTTCCAAACCTCGCCCTTCACGAAGTCTCCGCTCGGCTTGGTAAAGTTCCCTTCGAGCCCGAGACGCAGGCGCTCGCCCCGATAGCCCGCGCCGAAGAAGAGCCGGCTGTTGCCGGCACTGCGCACCCCCGAGGTGATGCGCAAGAACGCGTTATCCGCGACGGCGCCGTCGGGGCCGAAGGCGCTCGCTTGCTGACTCAAGCGGTCCTGGCTGGTGACCTCGAGCTCGGGCAAGAACCAGGTCGCGGCGATGATGACATCCGCGCGTGGTTGCCACTGGATGCCCAGCGTCGCCACCGCGCCGAGCTGCAGCACCTCGTCGTTGACGCTAATTTGCGTGCTCGCGACCGCGATTTCATCGGTGTGCTGCGTGGTGGCAAAGTCGAGATGGAGCGCCGCGACGGTGTAGGTCGCGAACAAGGCCGCTCCGACGCGCAAGGTGTCCGTCAAAGCGTAGCCAACGCCACCGCCGATGCGAAAGTCGGTGCCCACCAAACGGTTCTCGAAGCTCGCGCGGCCGACAGTCGTGCCATTCTCGATGACGACCGCGTCCCGTTGCCACTCGTTCAAAGCCACGGGCACGAAGATGCCGAAACCCGCTCCGAGACGAGGGCTCAGCGGCACGAAAAAGGCGATGGCGGCCGGCACGCTGAGCAACTGTTGGGTCGTCAGGTCGCTGCTGCGAGTCGACGGCGACTCGACGAGCAATGATGGGCTCGAGCGAGTCGAGAAGCCGTACGACGAAGTGCTGAGCGAAATGCTCGCGTGTGAGGTGTCCGCCGCGAGGCCGGCCGGGTTGTAGAAGATCGCGGTGGTGTCGGAGGCGAGCGCTGTGACGGCCCCGCCCATCATCGCTGCTTGGTCCGAAACGAAGACGGCGTCCAGATTGCCGGCGAGCGCCGGACGCGCGATGACCGCGATAACAAGCAACGCAAGGGCACGGGCGATGTCCTTCATGCGGAGCGAAGCTATAGCAGACCTTCAGGCGGCGAGGGCACGCGCCAGGTCGGCAAAGCGTAAACGCCGGTGGGCGCTGACGAAGCCTCGCGCGAGATGGCTGCGCGCCTTGGCGAAGAAGACCGCGGCGTCTCCGCGACCACCAGCCAAGAAGGCAGCGGCGCCGGCGAGCAGCCAGCCGTCGGGACGGTCGACCAGCAAGGTTTCGAGGAGCCTCAGTGAACGCGCGGCTTCACCGCAATCGAGCACGGCCTCGGCCAGGAGCAGCTGCGTCTCGAGGTCGTTGGGAATCTCGGTGAGGGCGGCTTGCGCGGCGCTCAAAGCGTTGCGCGGACGACCCAACATGATGAACAAGGCGGCGCGACGCCGATGCGCGGCCCAGGAGGTCGCGCCTCCCACCAAGCGCTCGGTCACCGGCCTGTCCGCGAAAGCGGCAGCGGCGTTTTGCGCGCCAATCGCCTCTTCTAGCAACCCGAGCCGAGCATCGGGATTCGATCGCAGGGCGAGGAGCTCCAGGGCGCAACCCTTCAAGTGCAAGAGGTCGGGGCCCAGCGTTTCGAGCTCCGCGGCCCGCGCGGCGGTCTCGACGGCGACCTGAGGACTACCACTCGCGAGGGCGTGAACGGCGCGAGCCACCGCCAAGCGTTGCATCGAACGAAAACGCGGTTGGTCCCCGATGTGACGCCATCCTTCCTCGATTACCCGGCCAGCTTCGTCATGGGCGCCGGCATTCAGCAGCTCGAGCGCGAGATAACCGTAGGCGACGATGTTGGTGGGCTCGTCGATGATGCGCTTGCGCAACAGGCGCAGGTTCCGGTCGTCCTTGTTGCGTGCGACGCGCATTTCGTCCAGCGCCCCGAAATGGATGATGTCGATGGGCAACGAAGTCACCTTGCCCTTCCGCTCGGCAACGGATTCGGCGACGCTCTCGTGAATGACGCCGCGATAGACGGTCGTGTCCGTCCGCCGGAACAGACGCGGAAGATAGATGGGCTCACCCATGCGCGCGACGCCCGAGAGCACCTGTCCTTCGATCGCGTTGCGACTGCCGGCGTTGTGCAAGGGAATGACGGCGAGGTCGAAGTCGGCTCGGTTTACGACGCGGCGCAGAGTCCTGGCGGCCCCCGTCGCCAACCGCTCGTCGGCGTCGAGCTGCAGGACATAGTCACCGGTCGCCGCCTTGAGCGCTTCGTTGCGCGGCGCCGCGAAGTCGTCATCCCAGGCTCGGTGCAACACGCGCGCGCCAAAGCTCTCGGCGATGCTCACGGTGGCGTCGGTGCTGCCGGTGTCGACGAGCACAATCTCGTCGACGACACCTTCGACGGAGCGGAGGCAATCGCCGAGCATCTCGGCTTCGTCGCGCGCAATCATGCAAAGCGATAACCGCGCCATCCGCAGCCTCCAGTGGGTTCCCTTGTCTACGGATCAAGGAAGCCAAGTCTTGAGCGATTTGATGTGGGAATACGCACCACTTCATGGCGCGCCCAAATGGAACGCAACACCAAGGCAGGAGCAACCGATAACCCTCTAGACCCACGTGTAACGAAAACTGGGCGGAGTGTTGTCATGACGGGGATTTCCGCGACCGCGACGGTAGCCGACATTCAGAAGGACATCGCGAAGCAAGGCGCGATCTTCACCGGCGAAGACCTCGAGAAACAGGGCAAGGAAGCCCAAAAGGGCGCCGCGAGTCGGACGCAAGTCAACGCCGCGCTCGCCAAGACCAACGGTCGCGCCGCGGTCGAACGTGGCGGCATCGGTGACGAAGGCATTCACACCGTCGCCTCGGTCGGCACCGGTGTTGGTGGCGGCCACCCAGACGGCAGCAGTCGCAGCGGCACGCGCGCGCGTGCTCACCGCATCGCCACGCCCACCTAAGCGTCGACCAGCGCCAGCTGTTCGTTGATGTCGGCCAGCTGAGCCTCCCAGTACCGATCCGTTCCCCAATCGGGGAAGGCGCGCTTGAATGCGGGGTCGTCCCAGCGCTGGGCGATCCACGCGGCGTAGCGCACGTAGCGTAGAGCCCGCAGCACCTCGATCAAGGACAGCTCGGTGCGGTCGAGCTCGCGGAACTGCTCGTAGCCTTTGACGAGCGCGTCGAGCTCCTGCGGCACGTCGCGCGCGCGCCCCGGCAGAATGAGCCAGAAGTCCTGCACCGCGGGGCCATGCGCCATGTCGTCGAAGTCGAGGACCAACCAGCCCTGCGGCGTTCGCAGGACATTGCCGCGGTGGAAGTCGGCGTGAATGGGGAGCCGGCGCGCCTCGGCGAAACGTGGGGTCGCCACCTGCACCAGCCGCGTAACCGCATCGCTATAGCGACCACGCACGCCCGGTGAGAGTGTCGCCTTCTCGAGGATGGTGGCGAGCGCCCGGGTGCCGTAGGTCTCGGGCGAGAGCTCTGGCCGAGCCTTCAATCCAAGCGAGCTGGTCACGTTGTGAATGCGCGCGATGAGACGGCCCATCTGCTCGAAGTCGTCGAGGGTGAGGTCGTCGGGGGCGCGACCGCCGCGTCTCGGGAAGAGGGTGAAGTGAATGCCTTCGTCGAGTGTGTGCAACGTCTCGCCGTCGGCAAAAGGCGTCGGCGCGACGACCGTGATCTCATTGTCCGCTAAAGCAGCCAGCGCGCGGTGCTCGTCGAGAATGGTCTCGCGCGACCAGCGGCCCGGCCGGTAGAATTTGACGACGACCCGCGAGCGATCCTCGAGTTCGACCTCGTAGACCCGGTTCTCGAGGCTATTGAGCGCGTAACACATGCCGGTCGTGGCGCTCCCACCTTCCTCGACGGCGGCGAGCACGCGGTCGGGCGTCAGCGAAAAGAACTGTTGTAGCTCGCTCATTGTCCTCATGATGGCGCACGATACGGGCGGCCTTGGCAACCGTTTGACAGTCGGCGACGAACCCGCCACAAACCTGGGCTCAAATGGCAGCCAATGCGATCGTCGGGCAGTCGGGTGGACCGACTGCGGTCATCAATCAGTCCCTGGTCGGCGTCATCGAGGGCCTCAAGGCCGGCAAAGACGTCGGCACCATTTACGGCGCCATGTACGGCGTGCGTGGCATGGTCGAAGGTAAGCTGCTCGAGCTCAACGGGCTCGACCAGGCGAAGCTCGAGCGCCTCGCCCGGACCCCGTCGAGCGCCCTCGGCAGCTCGCGCGACAAACCCGACGTCGAGTACTGCAAGAAGATCATGAAAGCGCTCGCCGAGCGCGACATCCGCTACTTCTTTTACATCGGCGGCAACGACTCGAGCGACACCACCCGCATCGTCAGCGAAATGGCGGCGGCGCAAGGTTACGACCTGCGCGCCTTCCACGTGCCGAAGACCATCGACAACGACTTGATGGAGAACGATCACACGCCGGGCTTCGGCTCGGCCGCGAGGTTCGTCGCCTGTGCTTTCCTTGGTGACAACCTCGACAACCGTTCGCTCCCCGGCATCAAGATCAACGTGGTCATGGGCCGACACGCGGGCTTCCTCACCGCCGCGAGCGCGCTAGCGCGTCAGTTCCCCGACGACGGTCCACACCTCGTCTACGTGCCCGAGAAAGCCTTCGACATCGACAAGTTCATCGACGACGTCGACGGCGTCTACAAGCGCCTCGGCCGCTGCATCATCGCGGTGAGTGAAGGCGTTCACGACTCCACCGGCGCCCCCATCATCACCAAGCTCGCCAAGAACCTCGACAAGGACGATCACGGCAACGTCCAGCTCGCGGGCACCGGTGCCCTGGGTGATCACCTCGCGGCCGCTCTCAAGGCAAAGCTCGGCGCCAAGCTCCGTGTCCGCGCCGATACCCTCGGCTATATGCAGCGCTCGTTTCCCGGCGTGGTGAGCGAGGTCGATGCCCGCGAAGCGCGCGAGTCGGCGCGCAAGGCCGTCGAGCTCGCGTTGAAAGGCGAGAAGAACGGCAGCATCGCCATCAAGCGGGTGAGCGACTCGCCTTACAAGGTCGCTTACGAGCGCATCGAGCTGTCCGCTGTAGCGGCCAAGACGCGGACGATGCCGGCCGAGATGCTCGAGGGCGACAACGACGTGACGCCGGCGTGCATCGCGTACTTGAAGCCCATCGTCGGCGACCTGCCGGTTACCGATCAGCTGCCGCTCGTGAAGTGAGCATGGACCTCGATCGCCTCTACCGCCCACGCAGCATCGCCTCGCTCGGGCTTTGGCGCATCCGCAACTGGACCTTCAAGGCCTATGGCGTGCACCACGATCCGCGCGCTGCCCGCATGTTCACCGCGCAACGCCTCGAAGCCGCGCGTATCCATGCCGGCGTGCAGCTCGAGCTCGCGGAGATGCTCGGGGAGCACGACGCTACCGGCTACCTCATCCTCCATCAGGCGACCGACGAGCTCTGGCACCTGCAGCATTGGTGGACCCAGGCCAACATGGTCGCCGGCATCACCTCGCTCTTCACCAGCGAGAACACCTTCGAGCGCTGCAGCGAGCCGTACATCGCGTGCGTCTGGGAGTTGATGATCATGGCTCACGAGCGCGCCGCTTGGATCGAGACGATGCTCGGACCCACTCCCGACGTCAAAAATTACCTCGCGAAGCAGCTTCCCGACGGCTTGTATTGAAAACAGAGAGTCTGTCGCTCGGCGAAGCGCGGGCCCTCGCGCTCGCGGCAACGGGCTTCGAGCGCACCGGCAAGAAGGTCAACGCGACAGCGCTCGCGCGCGTGCTCGCGGCGACGCAGCTGTTCCAGATCGATTCGGTGAGCGTCCTGGTGCGCGCGCACTACCTGCCGCTCTTCTCGCGGCTCGGCTCGTACGACCGTGAGCTGCTCGACGACGCGGCTTGGGGCAAGAAGCGCTCGCTCTTCGAGTATTGGGCGCACGAGGCCTCGCTGGTGCCGTTCGCCATGCATCCATTCCTGCGCTGGCGCATGCACCGCGCCGAGCGTGGTGTCGGCATGTGGAAGGTCCTGCAAACCTTCGGCAGGGAGCACGCGCCGCTCATCGCCGACATGCTGCAACGGATCCGCGACGAAGGCCCAAAGGTCGCGAGCGACTTCGAGAAGCGCACCGGCAAGAGTTGGTTCTGGGGCTGGAGCAACGCCAAGCGCGGGCTCGAGTGGCTATTCTGGTCCGGGAAGATCACCACGGCGACGCGACGCTCCTTCGAGCGGGTCTACGACGTGCCCGAGCGCGTGCTGCCCGCGGAGGTTCTGGCGCTGCCTACGCCTACCGAGCATGACGCGCACACAGAGCTCACCCGCCGGGCGGTCAAGGCGCTCGGCATCGCCAATCGTCGTGACATCCGTGATTACTTCCGCACCGCCATCGCGGACACGACGCCGTGCATCGAGCAGCTCGTCGAAGCAGGCGAGCTCGTGCCACTTCGCATCGAAGGACTGAAGGATACGTATTATGCGCCGCGGGACGCGCGGCTCCCGAAGCAACGCGATTACCGCGCGCTGCTTGCGCCCTTCGACCCCTTGGTTTGGCAGCGCCGGCGCACCAACGACCTCTTCGGCTTCCACTACCGTCTCGAGATCTACACGCCGGCACCGCGGCGCAAACATGGCTACTACGTGCTGCCGTTCTTGTTTGGTGATCGCTTGGTCGCGCGCGTCGACCTGAAGACCGATCGCAAGAGCGATTGCTTGCGGGTCATCGCGGTGCACGCCGAAGATCACGCGCAAGAGCACGCAGCCGACGCCCTAGCGGCCGAGCTCCGACTGCTTGCCGATTGGCTCGGCCTGACACGCGTCATCGCGGGTCGGCGCGGCAACTTCGCCAAAGTCCTCGCCCGTACGCTGAAGCGGACTTAGCTGAAGACCTGCTTGACGACCTCACCCGGACGCTCACCCGCGATCATGGCACCGAGGGCGACCAGCGGTTTCGAGACGAGCTTGGTGATGTAGTTCGCCGCGAACAACGCGATGGTGACACCGACCGCCGTCGGGCTAGCTCCGAGGGCCGCGAGACCGCCGGCCGTGAGGGCAGCGCCGCCGACCGTGAAGAAGCCCGTGGCAAGCCGCGCGCCGGTCGTCGCCAGGACGCCGCCGCCTGCCTTGCGAAACGAGTCGACGTGCAGGGCGAGCTGCCGCGTCGATGGATTGAAGATCTGGAGCGCCCTGCCTTTGGTGCTCGACGGAGGGGTGCCTCCGGAGACAGGCGTAATATTGGTGCCGATGTCGAAGCCCACGCGCCTAAACCTCTGCCAATTTGGTTCTGGTGAGATTGTCGCGGGTCAGGCCCCAAAGTTGCGCGCGCACGGTGTCAGAGCGGCAGTGCGTGAGGCGCGAGGATCCCCGTGGGGTCATAGAGGCGCTTTGCGGCCCGAAAGGCCGCCAACCGCTCCGGCCCATAGTGCTGCTCGAGCTGCTCGGACGTCGGAATCGGCGCGTGCGGCAGATAGACGGTGCCGCCGGCGGCCAGGATGTCCTTCATGAACACGTCATTGGTCGCGAGCATGCGCTTCTGGCCCGCGACATCGCCCAACACCGGCTTCTTGTAGACGCGCACGTGGAAGCCGCTCTCGGCATTCGGGAGGGCAAACATCGGAGCGTGGAAGCTCTCACGCACGTAGGGGAAGGCGACGACACGATCGGCCCCGAAGGTCAGCTCGGGCTCGCGGAGCAGGCGCTCGACCATGCCGACCGCCACGCGCTCGGGGATGAAAAACGAGATGTACGGATGCGGTCTGTGGATGTCGCCGCTCTTCACCGAATCGAGGAAGCCCTTGGTGTTGCGGTCCACGTAATCCCAGAAAGGCCGCGTCGGTTCTGCCGGACGCTCCACGTCGAAGCGGTTCGTGGTCACGGACGGCACGAAGCCACTTGGCGTCCGCGTTAGCGTACCAACGATAGCGTTGTCAGGCTCGCCGGCCCGCGCCCGCATGGTCGCGACGAAGTCCGCGGCGTCCTTGCACTGCACGACCTGCTGGGTCGCCGTCGCCGGGGCCTTCACCATGGCCAAGCGCGCACGCACGATGATGCCGCACTGGCCCATGCCGGCGAGCATCGCCTCGAAGAGCTGGCGGTGCCGTTCCCGGGAGCAGACGACGCGCGCTCCGGTGCCCGTCACGACCTCGAGCTCGACGACGTGATCGACCTGTCCGCCAAAGCGGTGTGTGGTCTCACCCCAGCCGCCGACCGACAAGGTGCCGCCGACGGTGAGACAAATGGAGGTGTCCGGCATCACCGGCGGCGTAAGCCCACGGGCTAGCGCGAACTTCGCGACGTCGAGCCAATTGGCTCCCGGGCCGGCGTCGATGCACTCGGGGCCCGCCCAGCGCAGACTCTGCATGTTTTTCGTGTCGATGACGATGCCGTTCGCGGCCTGCGTCTGGCCGTAAGCCGAGTGTCCCTGACCGCGCACCGCGATGGGAAAATGATGCGCCGCGGCGAGGATCACGGCTCGGCGGATGTCGTGAGCGTCTTTCGGCACGAGGACGGCGAATGGGAGGCGGTCGATACCGTGGCCGAAATCCTGGGCAGCGGCGCGACGCCCTTCGATGGTGCGGTCGAGGCGCCCACCAAAGATGGGTCCGAAGGAGTCCCTTGGTGACGCCGCGCCGCGTTGGGGCACCGGCCCGATGACCTGAGAAGGCGTCGTTGCGGGGCTGGCCGCGGTGCTACCGAGGAGGCGCTGACGGATGGCTTGGAGCATAGCGCGGCGTTATCGGCTCACTCCGGTGGAAGTCGCCTGCCGTCGAGTGCCGTATCGGCTATAGAAGATGTCAGATGGGGCGCGGCCTTGAGACGTTCTGGCAAGTCGCCCTGACTCCGGTGTTATTACTGGCTTGCTCGCCCACTCTCGAGCTCCCACTCGATACCAATATCCTGTGCGCGAGCGACGCGGATTGCCCGGATGGCTGGCGCTGCGAAGTGGTCGTCGGCCGGTGCATCGACCCGACGATCGTCGACGAGGAGCCACCGGTGCTGCTCGCGGCGAGCGCGCTCGACAGCACCGTGTTGGTGCTCGATTTCAGCGAGCGGGTCGATCCCGGCTCGGTCAGCACCGCCAGCTTCGCGATCACCCCGTCACTCGTCGTCGAGGCGGCGTTCGTCGAGTCGAGCCTTCGCCAGGTGCGGCTCACCACGTCGCTGCAGGAGCCCGGTGAGCAATACACGGTGACGCCCACCGGCGTCGTCGACCTCGCGGACAACGCTATCGAGGACGGATCGACGCAGACCTTCAACGGCTTCGGGGCGGCTCCCGACCGCGAGCCTCCCGGGGTCTTGGCACCGCGCGGCGCTCTACCGATCAAGCCGCCGGAGGTGACCTTGGTGTGGACGCGCCGGGCGCTCGCGCGCAACTACACCGTCGAGGTGGCATACGACGCGGCCTTCACGCAGCTGGTCGCGGGGTTTCCGATCATCGTCGAGGACCCCGACAGTAGCTTGACGCACATCTTCACGCAGCCGGTCCGCTATTACTGGCGCGTACGCGCCAACACGACGCGCGACGGGGCCTACGGCGAAGGCTCCTTCGATCGCATCGACAGCACCGTGTACATCTATTGCCCCGCGGGCACGACCTGCAGCGACGTCGACAGCCGGAACAAGCCGCTGCCCGGAAATGTCAGCGCGCCCTTGCAGACCATCGTGGGCGCGGTGCGATTGGCGCGGGCTCTGGGAGCTTACGAGGTCCGGATTGCCGGCCGTGGCGACGGCGAGGCCTATCGCGAACACGTCCTGAGCGGCACGCTCGACTTGTACGGCGGCTACGACGCGTCCTTTACCGAGGCGACCCGCTGGCAGACGCCGACGATCATCGAGGACGACGACGGCGCGGCGCTTTTCGTCTTCGGCAGCAGCACTCTGGAAACCGTCATCGAGGACCTAACGCTGCGCAGCGCCCGCTCGGCCGCGCTCGTCATCGCCAGCGGCCTGAACCTGCACATCAATCGCAACGACATCAGCGGCGGCACTCTGGGTATCGACGCGAGCGGTGTCACCAACCTGCTCGTGACCGGCAACACCATTCACTCGTATCCCGGGAGCAATGGGTCGGGAATGCGCATCGCGTCCTCGGTAGGAGTCGTGACCGACAACACCATCGTCGTGGAGACATGCGGCGCCGGGCCTTGCAACGATCCGGTCGGCGTCGACATCGACTTCACGTCGCTGTTGTTCTCGGACAACGCGATCACGGTCGCGAGCTCGGGCGCGAGCGTCGATCACCGTGGCATCCGGATTCGCGACGGGTTCGTCGAGATCGAGCGCAACCGCGTGAGCGTCGGCGACGGGCCGAGCGCCGCTCTCGAATTCATCGGCAATCCGTATCTGGGTGCGTCGATGATCCGAAACAACATCCTCATGACGGGTCAAACGCTGAGTGGCTCAACGGAGACCTACGGAATATTGGCCTACGATCCAGTCCTCACGACGGCCCAGGCGATCTTCCTCGCGGTTGCGAACAACCTCATCTACGCCGGCGGCGGCGTGGGCACTGCGAAGGCGGTCTCCGACGCTCTCATCGGCTCGATCTACGTCAACAACATCATGCTCACCGGGCCGGGCACCAATCGCTACTGCCTCTACGAAAACTGGGCGGACTTGAAGATCGCCGACTTCCGCAACAACTTGCTGCTCGAATGCCCGACCGCTCTGTATCGCGACGTGAACACTTCAGGGTCCACGAATAGGACCGCGATAGCGGACGTCAACATCGAAGCAAACACGACCCAAACCGGTGAGTCCGCCAGCGTCGGCGGCAACGTCACGGCGGCGAGCCTCGCTGCGGTCGGCTTCGTCGACTTCCCGACCAACGTGCATCTCACCGCTGGTACGGCGGCGAGCATCCGCCTTGGCGGCTTCAACGCGGCCTTGAACGCTTGCGGACTATCCGACTTCTGGGGATGCGGTTCCGTGAGGGACGACCTCGCGAAAGTCCCGCGCACCTGCCCCACTGCCGGCGTCGATTGCTACTCCATCGGCCCCTACGAGCTCGACCCATGAAGACGCGCGTGTCGGCCCTGCTCTGCGCCTTGCTGACGGCATGCAATGTGTCGCTCGCGGTGCCGCAAGACGCCGAGATTCTTTGCTCGACGGAAGCTCAATGTCCGGAGGCGATGGTCTGCCGCGCCGACCGATGCATTCGCGAAGCCGAGATCGATCGCGCGTCACCGACGTTGGTCTCCATCAGCGTCGCCGGTCCGCAGGCCTTGGTGCTCTCGTTCAGCGAGCGCGTCGAGCCCGAGGAAGCGGAGGATCTCGCAAGCTACACGGTCACCCCAGCGCTCGCGTTCACCAGCGCGACGCTCGGGGGTGAGGGTCAGACCGTGGTGATCGCCGTGCAACGGCAAGCGGGTGGCACCACGTACACACTCACCGCCGCGAACATCCGCGACGAAGCCGGCAACGTCATCGCTCCCCCGGACGACACCGCGAGCTTCCAGGGCGTGCCGCCGAGCATCGACGCGACGCCGCCGGAGCCTCTCCTGCCGCCGCTCAACGAGCGCTTGGTGCGTGTGACCGAGGTCGACTTGCAATGGTCCGCACGGTCCGGCGCCACGACCTACACGGTGGAGGTCGCCTACGACCCTACCTTTCTGGCGCCGATCCCGGGGAGCCCGTTCACCGTGATGCCTACCTTGGCGGGGGGTATTCCGGAGCCGACGCTGCGACTCCAGGTCCCGTCCGCGCGAACGTTCTTCTGGCGGGCCAGGGCCGACGTCACGACCGGTACGCTACTGCGGAGCGACTTCGATGTCGTCGGCGACGCGCTCCACGTCCACTGCGAGACGAGCGGGCAGTGTCTCGACACCGGATCGGCCGGCAACGTCACGCG
>JBGGMJ010000044.1:0-13400 GCA_041288095.1 Myxococcota bacterium | reverse complement strand
GGGGAGCTCATTGGACCGCTGCCACGTGACTTCGTTCAGCGCTGGGTCGAGCGCGGCTTCATCGTCGAAACCCAGTGGTCGCCCGTCGGTCATCAGGGGGGCACCATCGCGATGTTCGCGCCCGGCTACGATGCGCGGCCGAGAGCGACGGTGCACGAGCGCATCTTGCAGCGCTTCACCATCCACACGACGACGAAGGGCGACAAGCCAACCGCCGTCTTCCTGCACACCTACTCGTGGCCACCGCTCGGGATGCCCGGGATGAACATCGAGAAGATCGAGTGGACGCGCCAAGCCGGCGCCAAGCGCGTCTTCGGCAATGAACCGCTCGAGCGTACGGGATCGATCCCGTACGCGGACCGCTAAAGCGCTTCCTTCAAGAACTCGCGCAGGTACTCGCCGAGGTTCGCGCTGTCCTTGTTGTAGCGCCACTCGACGACGCCACCCTTGAGCGAGTGCTTGTTACCGTATTTGTCCTTCGAGCCCTCGCGCGGGAGCTTCGGGTCGTTGACGCAGTTGATCTTCTTGAGCTGCTTGGAGACCGCCGCCTTGTAGTCGGCGTCGTCACACAGATAGCCGATCACCGACTCGCCCTCGCTGATGCACCAGAGCGCCGGACCTTCGGCGAGCTCGATGCTGTCCCAGCTCTTCTTGTCCGGCATGATGGTGACTTCGACGCCACACTTGGCCTTGATCGCTTCCGCGGCCTTCTTCGATTGCTCGTTGATGTTGTCCCACGCCTTCTTCTCCTTCACCGACTGAGCGAAGGCACTGGTCGAGATGCCGCAAACACCGACGAGGATGATCAACAGACGCTTCATGGGAGTTAGATCCTACAGGTTGTTTTTCAGCCACAGCGTGACCGTGGCTGGCGTGTTCACAGGAGTGCTGCCGAAGGCGATTTCCAACGTTTTGCCCTTGCGAGCAATCGCCGTGTCCGCTTTACCGGACGCGGAGAACTTCAGATCGTCGAGTTTGGCGACAGCGACCTTGTAGTCCGAGTCGCTGAGGCAGAGGTTGGCGATGGCCTGCCCGGCCACACGCGCGCGCTCCACCATGCCGGCCTTGGCGGCGTCGTTGGCCTTGACGGCGACCTTGCCGCCACAAGCGCCGTTCACCGCTTTCTCGATGTCCGCCGGAGCGGTGCCGAGCTCGATGTTACGCCCGGCCCCTTCGGTCTTCACGTAGAGGTCGACGAGCTGGGCCGCGGTGCGCGTACCAGGCGGCGGCGGGATCTCGACGTAGCGCGTGACCTGCTCCTTGCCGGCGGCGGAGTCGGTGAGCGTCCACTGCTTGCGCGCCGTGCCTTCGTACATGATGCGGCCATCGCCGTCCGTGAAGGCGAGCGCCGAGACGTCGCGGCCCGCGGTGTAGATGACGTGGCTCCCCGAGCGGTCACGACGCTCGTGCACGACCACCTTGTCGGCTTCGGCGGACACGCGGTCGGAGAGCAGCACCAGGGCGAGGTCACGACCGTCGACGTTCCAGTCGACCAGGTAAACGTGCGAGGCATCGTCGGGCGAGACGAAATAGCGGAGGTTACCGAGCTTCCCCGGCAGAGGCGCGTCGCCGGCGGCGAACGCCACGAGCAGAGCGACGAGCTTCATGGCTTCGACACCACGTTCTTGCACTTCTTCTCGCGCGTGCCGGTGACCGCCTTCTTGGCGAGCAGCGTCCCGCACGCGTTGGCGAAGCCGCGGTCGCCGTCGAGGGCCGCTTTGACGAACTTGTCGTGGTCGACGTGAGCCCAGCACCAGTCGGTGATCTCTCGCGCTTTGACGACGAAGACGTTGTCGGCATCGAAGTTGGTGAGCGCGCTGGTGGCCGCATCGGCGAGCTCGGGCTTGGCGCAGATCTCCTTCAAGCTCTTGGCGCCCGCGTCACCGTCGACGCGCGCGGCGCTCACTGCCTTGTGGAAGAACTCGACGGCAGGCGCCTTGGGAGCGGCGTGCCGTGCTACGAGCAGGCCCATCTCCTTGGCGAGGGTCGCGTTCTTCGGATCGGCGTTCACGAAAGCGCGCGCGCGGGTGAGGCAGACCTCGAGCTCGTAGGCGTCACGGAAGCAGCCGCCGAAGGCCACGACACCACGGCGGCCCCGAGCGTCCATGAACTCCCGGTTGGCGGCCAGCATGGGATAGACCTGGAGCAACGCTTCGTTCTCGTCGGTGACGTTGCGATCGGTGAGCGAGGTGTCGTTGGCGCGAGCGACGGCCGCCTTGGTCACGAGCTCGTTCCAGGTGGCATTGCGTTCGCTCGGCGGGACGTCGGTCGCCCTGGCCAAGAGCTCGACCCAGGCGTTTGCCTTCGCCAGCGCCTGGACGTCGGCCATGTGAAGCTCGCCCGCCTGCGCGGCGGCGGCATGCGAAACGAGCGCGGCCACGAGAAGAAAGCGTGTCAGGGCATTCACGGGGCGCGACGCTACTCCACCCTGGCAAAGCGGTTCAAGTCGAGGTTAGCATCGCCGCCGATGACTCTGGCGCTAGTCGTTGCCGCTCTCGTCGGCATCGAGCCACTCACCGCGCAAATCAACTCCGCCTTCGCCGGGGTTCGACCCGACCCCGCGCCAGAGGAAATCACGCGCGATACGCACTACCTCGCCGGCAACGAGTGGCGCCTCGACTTACTCGCGCCGCGCGTCGCCGGTACCGGCGGCACCTACGTCGGCGTCGGGGCCGATCAGAACTATCTGCTCGCCGGTTGGGCACGTTCGAACCTCGTGCTGTTGTGCGACTTCGACCAGTGGATCGTCGACCTGCACGCCATCTACGGCGTTGCGTTTTCCGTCGCCGCCACGCCGGACGCCTTCGTCGACTTCTGGAACCGCAAGTCGCCACGCCAGGCAATCGCCGCGATCCGCGAGCGCACACCCGACCCGAAAGATGCGCAGCGCCTGGTGAAGCTCTACAAGTTCGCGCGCGTGCGCGTCTTCGTGCGCCTCTCGAAGCTTCGTGACGATCTCGCCAAGCGGAACGTCGTCAGCGTGCTCACCTCGCAAGAGGACTACGACCACGTGCGCGGCTTGTCGCGCTCGGGCCGCATCATCGCGACGCGGGCCGACCTCACGAAGCCGGGTGCCTTGCGTCAGCTCGCGGACGTCCTCGGTGAAGCGGCGTTGCCGGTGCACGTGTTGTACCTCTCGAACGCCGAGCAGTATTTTCCCTACCGCCCCGTGTTTCGCGCCAACATTCAAGCGTGGCCGGCATCCTCGGGAGCCATCGTCGTGCGTACGCGGCCCATGGCCCACGACTACACCTACGTCGTGCAGCCGCTCAGCGACTTTCGCGAGCAACTGGCGCGCTCCGACGTGAAGTCGGTGCGGGACCTCGCGCCCAAGCGCGTGCTCACCGCCAAACGGCCCGTCTACGACGTGCCGCGTGAGCCACCCATGGCAAAGCCACAGAAGCTCGCCAAGAAGAAGCGCGCGGGGCGGCCGCTGCAGGCCAGCAATCGGTGACTCCGGTTCTGCTCCTAGCGAGCCTCACCGCCTCTCCGGGTGACTTCCGTTTCCAGCTCGTCGTTCAAGGCGAGCCCAATCTCACGGTGTCGGTGCGTGGCGCCGATGACGGTGCCTGCGTGTTGCAGGTCGCCGATCAAACCGCGCAGTGGCGGGTCTTGCAGAACGGCACGGACAACCCCGCGGGCGCCCCCGCCTACGTTCCGGGCAGAGCGGCGACCCGCGTCGAGGTGCTGTCCGCCGGTCTGTCCGTCATAGCGGTTCTTCACGACAAGGCCTCGGGTCGCTTGCTCGCCAAGGTCGCTGGTCGCTGCGAGCGCGCCAACGGTCGCATCGACGTTACCGGCGAGTCGCGTGTCGTCGGCAAGCGAGACCTCGACCTCTGCGCCAAGACGAGCTTCGGTGATCCCGCGTATTTCACCGGCACCGTCGACACACCGACGAAGCTCTACACCTTCGAGGAAAAGGACGGGCGCGCGCTGGTTCGCCTGGAGCTCTCGACGCTCGCGCGGCTCGCCTGCAAGGACAAGGTCGCCTTGGACGTTACAGCGGACCTGCCCTGGAAATACGAAGACGTCGGGTTCTTCGAGGCCGATCGCGCGTTCACCAAGGACGGGAAGCTCCCGCGCGCGAGCTATTGGTCACCGGCGATGGTGAGCACCGCGCTCACCGAGCTCGCCGCGAAGTACGCGAGCGACGCACGACTCGTCACCATCGCGACGACCCGCCAAGGCAGACCGGTCCAAGCCTTGGCCATCGGCACCGGGCTGCGCGCGGACGACACCCGCCCCACTATTCTGCTCAACGGCGGCCATCATGGTGACGAGCTCGTCGCGACCAGCATCGTCATGGACGCCGCCAAGGCGCTGCTCACCGACAAGAAGCTGAAGAAGCTGCGCGATCAGGTGGTCTTCTGGTGCGTCCCCATCGTCAACCCCGACGGCTTGAACATGTTCCAGCAGACCTCGGTGCGTGCCGGCCGCAAAAACGGACATGATGCCGACGGCGACGGACAACGAGGCGTTCACGACGGCGTCGACTTGAATCGCAACTATCCCTTTGGTTGGCGCACGACCGCGAGCAACGGCCCCAAGGGCGAAGAGCCGCTCGGCCGCACCTATCCGGGCGCGGGGCCGGCGTCGGAGCCCGAGACCCAAGGCATGATGGAGCTGGCGGCGCGCGAGCGCTTCGTCGCCTCGGTCTCGTATCACATGGGCACGGTCGCCCTGCTCGCGCCATACACCGTCGGCAGCGCCACCGATCCGACACCCAACGAGGCGGTCACGGTCGCCGAGGAAGTCGTGAGGAGCCTACCGGCGCATCCCGAAGGCAAGGCGCTGCAGGTGAAGAAGAAGCTCTACGAGGTCGACGGCACCGACCAGGACTGGCACCGGCACGAACACGGCACCGTCGCGCTCCTCGCCGAAGTCGCGAGCTGGCCGCCGCCACAGGAGCCCAAACGGCGCGACGCCATCGTCCGCTGGGGCGGACAACTATGGAAGCAGCTCGCCAAGCGGTTCACCGACGGCCCGTCGCTGACCATCAAGAGCCCGGGCACCGTCACCATCGACGACCAGCAGCTACCGAACGCCGAACGCTGGACACCGCGGCCCCGCGACAACCTCACGGCGCGCTTCGTGACCGCGGGCCCCCACACGCTGAGCTTCGAGAGCGGCGGCAAGCGCTGGTCGCGGACGGTGACCGCGGGCAAGCGCAACCAGGCGATCGAGGCGCCGGCGCCGTGATGCGCTTCTGAGACTCGAGTCGCCGTTCGTTGTGGTGTGCATGCCGCATCCAGGGGCCCACACGGCGCTCTACATGACTGTTATCGCTGAGAAACCGGTCGTGGCACCGGGCTTGCTCGTAGCGACGCGTGCGTCTTGCGCGGCATTTATACGTAACCTTGGCGGCGGTGAGCTTCTGGAGCTGCACCGGCACCATTGGCGACACCGGGCCCTCACTGCTCGGCGGCGCCGCGCTCTTGCCGCAGACCATTCGCGCGCCGCTGCGCCGTCTCACCCGCCGCGAGTACGACAACACCGTCCGCGACCTGCTCGGCGACACCACCTCGCCGGCGCGGGCCTTGCCGAGCGAAGAGATCGGCAACGGCTTCGGCAACGACGCGAGCTCACTCTCGATGTCGACGCTGCTCGCCGAGCAGTACGCGAACGTCGCCGAGGATGTCGCGACACGCGCGACCGCGACCGCCGAGGCGCTCGCACGCTGGGCTCCTTGTGTCGTCGCCGCCGCTTCGGCGGACGAAGAGAGCTGCATGCGCGCGACACTCGCGAGCTTCTTACCGCTGGCGTTTCGCAGACCTGTCGAGCAGGCCGAGGTCGACGAGCTCGTGCTACTGCAAAAGGAAGTCCGTGATAGCGGCACCTACGCAGGGAGCGTCGCGGCGGTCCTCGAGGCGATCTTGCAATCGCCGGACTTTCTCTATCGCATCGAGCTCGGGGAGCCCGACCCGGAGCACGGTGACCGGCGGCGACTCACGGCGCACGAGATGGCGACGCGCTTGTCGTATCTCTTCTGGGGCACGACACCCGACCCCGGGTTGCGAGGGCTCGCCGCCAGCAACGATCTGAGCACGCCCGAGCAAGTTCGCGCCCAAGCCGCGCTGATGCTCGATGACCCGCGCGCGCGGCCGATGGTCCGCACCTTCTTCAATGGTCTGCTGCCCGTCGCGGCGCTCGGCGACGCGCACCGTGACGCCGCCTTGTTTCCACGCTTCAACGCGACCATCGCTTCGCTCATGCGCCAGGAGACCGAGCAGTTCGCGGAGCACGTCATCTTCGAGGGCGAAGGCGATTGGGTGACGCTGATGACAGCGCCGTACACCATGGTGAACGACGAGCTCGCGGCCTACTACGGCATGAGCGCGGTCAGCGGCAGCGCTTTCAGGAAGGCCGCCGTCGACACGACGAAGCGACGTGGCCTCTTGCTACTGGGCGGTGTCCTCACCGGTACGACGCACTCGAACCACACGAGCCCTGTCACGCGCGGTGCGTACGTCATGCGCAAGATGATGTGCGTCGACATTCCGTTGCCGCCGAGCGAGCTGGCCGACAAGATCACGCCTCCGCCCCCCTATTCCGCTCCCACGGCGCGCGAGCGCTTCTCACAGCACAGTGTCGACCCGGTGTGCGCCACCTGCCATCAGCTCATGGACCCCGTGGGCTTCACCCTCGAGAACTTCGACGCGGTGGGCATGTGGCGCAATAGAGAGAACGACGTGACCATCGACGCGTCCGGCAAGCTCCCCGGCTACGAAGAAGGGGTCGGCGGTCCCGTCGATCTAGTGAACGCCATCGCGGCGAGCGAGGACGGCCCGGCCTGTTTCACCAGGCAGTGGTTGTCGTTCGCTTACGGCCGCAGCTTCGACACCAAGGACAAAGGCACGCTGCAAGCGGTCACCACCGCTTTCGCGGACGGAGGTTACGACATCAAGGAGCTGGTGCTCGCGTTCACGCAAACGGACTCCTTCCTCTATCTTCCGCGGGAGCCCGAATGAGTCGCTTCAAGCTCGACCGACGCGCGATGATCCGCGGCTTGGGTGGCGTCGCCATCGCTTTGCCGTGGCTCGAGGTCATGGGTGAGGCGCGAGCGCAGAGCAGCGGGCCGGCCAAACGCTTCATCGCGGTCTACACGCCGGGTGGCACGGTGCGCGACAAGTGGTTGCCGACGGGCACCGAGACCGACTTCACGCTGAGCCCAATCCTCTCGCCGCTGCAGGCGATCAAACATCGTCTGCTCGTCCTCGACGGCGTCGAGATGCGCAGCGCTCAGGGCGAGCAGCATCAAGCGGGGATCTGCGCGCTGCTCACCGGCACGCCGCAGGACGGTGCCTTCGACAACTACGCGGGTGGCCCCTCCATCGATCAGGTCATCGCGACGCGCATCTCGCGCGGCATCAAGCAGCACGCGAGCCTCTACATGGCGGTGCGCTGGGCGACCGGCAATTCACGGGGCCTGCTCTCGCCGATCAACGCGACCGTCTTCGAGGACAACGCCAGCTGCGCGCCCATCCCCCCGCGCCTCGACCCCGTGGCCATCTTCAACTCGCTCTTCGCGGGCGGCGCCAACCCGGACCTCACGGCGCAACGTGAACGCCTTGCCCGCAAGCGCTCGATCCTCGACTACGTCGACCGGCGCTACGACGCGCTCGCCAAGCGCTTGGGTGTCGCGGACCGCGCGAAGCTCGACGCGCACCTGACGAAGGTGCGGGAGATCGAGCTCGGCGTCCAGGTCCAAGAAGACGCGCTCGGCGCGCAATGCGCGGCGCCGCGGCAGGTCGACACCTCGGATTACCGGCACGACATCGGCTCCACGTTCGAGGGTGCAACAGACGCGGCGATCCCCAAGGTCGGTCGCTACATGATCGACATGATGGTGACCGCGATGGCGTGCGACCTCACCGGTGTCGGCGTCTTCCAGTGGACCGACACGGAAGCCAAGCACACCTTCCCCTGGCTGGGCTTGGGCGAGCACCATCACTTCTATCAGCACGACGGCGGCTATCGCCCGGCCGAGCTCGAGCGCATCTACAACTGGTACGCCCAGCAACACGCCTATCTGCTCGAGCAGATGGAGGCCGTCGACATGGGCGGGCACACCCTGCTGCAGGAGAGCGTGGTGTTCTTCGGCAGCGAGCTCCAGGAGCCGCCATCGCACTCGAAGCGCAACATGCCGTTCCTGCTCGCGGGTGGCGGTGGCGGTCTGCGTGGCGGTCGCTTCGTCCGCTATGACAACCGCTCGCACAACGATTTGCTGGTATCGATCCTGAATCTCTTCGGCGACGGGCGCACGTCGTTCGGCCGTGATGAGTTCTGCGATGGCCCGATCGGTCGACTAACGTAAGGCCCGCGCTTCCGCCTCGGACGCGGCGCAGCGGAAGCCGAAGTGATGGTAGATCGGATGATTGGCGGGGGTGTGGAAGCGTCGATGGGTCGCGGTCGCGTGGTCGGCCGGCCAGTACCACGAGCCGCCGCGCACGACGCGCTCGGTGTAGCCCGGGCATTTCACGGCGCCGTCACAGGGCCCTCGCGGATTGTCGCGCGTACAAGCGTCGCCGCACGCCGCATAGCTCTTGGACGCCCAGTCGAAAACCCACTCCTCGGCGTTGCCCGCCATGTCGTACAGCCCGAGCGGCGTTGGCGGGCGCGACCCGACCTCGAGGGTGCGCCCCTTCTCGGGATGGCCGCCCTGCTTCTCGACGCCGCAGCTCCGCCTCCCCCGCTCGTCCATGATGACGGCCCGCTCACAAGTCACCGGCTCGATGCCGCGCGCCGCCTTCTCCCACTCCGCCTCTGTGGGCAGGTGCTTGCCGACGGCCTTGCAGTACTGCACCGCGTCGAACCACTTCACCCCGACCTTGGGCTGAGTGGGCCGTGAGTAGTCGCTGTAGTTGGTCTTCGCCGGTCTGCACTTTTTAGCGGACACGCAGGAGTCGTAGTGCGCGACATCGACCTCGTAGACGTCCATGTAGAACGTGTCGACCTGGATGGTCGCGCGGGGCCGCTCGTTCTTGGGCCCGTCGTCCGTGCCGCGCAGGAAGGGTCCGCCTTCGATGCAGACCATGCCGCCTGGCGGCGTGTCACACGCAAGGATCAGCGCCACCATGCCGGCTACCCATATCACCCGTGCTACTCTGCCAGGATGCGTGGTCTCAGTCTCGCCCTCATCGTCGTCACCGCCGCTTGCGGCAGCTCGGTGAGCAATCCCCACGACGCCGGCGATGCCGACGTGCATGGCGACGATGAGCCAACGGACCAGATCTCCGGACAACAGGTGACGGCGGCGATCGTCGACGGAGCCCGCGTCGCCGATGCGGCGCGGACCATCAGCCTAGCGGCGGTTCCGGTCGACGCGGACCAACCGACGTACACTTGGAGCTTCGGCGACGGCACGACGGCCACGGGGCTCAGCACGTCGCACACCTACGCGAGCCACGGCTGTTACAACGTAACCCTTACGGTGAGCGCGCCGGGCGCCACCTCCGCCAACGCCGCCACCAACGTGTACGCTCCAGCGGATCTCGATGTCGACCTCGACCCGCTACCTTTCGAGCACGCGCTCGTCCCCCGCCGTGAGCCCTATCTGGAATTCGCCGAGCTGCCGGTCAGCGGCACCATCGCGAGCCCTGGGTGGCAGACGCTCGAGGTACAGGTCATCGCCGATGACGTCGTCGTCGCCAACTACACGGCCCCGCTCTGCTCGACCACCGCCGCCGCCTTCGTCATCGGCGCCGCCGTGCCCGTCGCTCCGCGGAGCCATGACATCGTCGTACGCGCGACAGTCGGTGACCGCGTCGAGGTCATCGCGTCGACCTCCGACATCGTCGGCGGCGACGTCATCGTCATCCAGGGCCAGAGCAACGCCGTGGCGGCGAACTATCAGGGCGTGACCCTCGATACCGACCCGTTCGTGCGGACGTTCGGCTCGGCGGCCGTCGACGAAGGCTCGAGCGTCGCCGACAACTCCTGGCGGGTCGCCAACGGCAACGTCGCGAACGGCGCCGGCAGCATCGGCCAGTGGGGCATGAAGATGGCTCACGAGCTCGTCCTGCGGCACGAGGTGCCGCTCGCCATCTTCAACGGCGCCCACGGCGGCCAGCCCATCGGCTTCTTCCAGCGCGACGATGCCAACCACGCGAACACCACCACCAACTATGGCCGACTGCTGCGTCGCCTCGGTGCGGCGGGTGTGGCCCCCTACGTCCGAGCTGTCCTCTACTTCCAGGGTGAATCCGACAGCGCGAACGCCGTAGGACACCGCGACGGCTTCCTCGCGCTTCACGACGACTGGCGTGACGACTTCGCGAAGCTCGAGCACGTCTTCATCACGCAGGTGCGCCCTGGTTGCGGCACGCCCTCGCTCGAGCTCCGTGACTATCAGCGGCTACTGAGCCGTGCCCGCACCAATGCGCATACGATGAGCACGAGCGCGATGGATGCGCACGACGGCTGCCACTACAACTACACCGGCGGCTACGAGATTCTGGGCGAGCACTACGCGCTGCTGCTCACACGTCATCTCTACGGTCAAAGCTACCCCGACTTCGACGCCATCGACGTCGAGAGCGCGACCTACGACTCGGGCACCAACACCATTCGCGTGCAAACGCGCAGTGACGCGTCCGCTTTCACGGTCGAGGCCGGCATGGCGGTGAACTTTGCCGTTTTAGGCACGACGAGCACGGTCTCGGGCGTCACCATGAGCGGCACGGTGATGGTTCTGCAGCTCACCGCCGGCACGGGCACGCCCACCGAGATCCAATACAACGCGCACCAGGGTGCCGGCGCCACGCTACTCAATGCGCGCGGCGTCGGGCTCCTGGCGTTTCGCTTGACGCTGTAGCTAGCGCATCCGGAGCGATCGACCGCGGCCTCACTACCGCAGTCGGCCGACGACACCGTCATAGCGCACGTAGATGGCTTCACCGTGCTCGCTGCCGATCAGCTGATCCTGGTCGATCACCGCCGTGATTGCGGTGATCGTCGTGTTCGCCTCGTCCCAGACCTCGCCGGTCGAGCGTCGCATGTAAGAGACGTCGACGATGGACCGGCTGAAGATCAGCACGAAGTCCTCGTTGGTGGCCGTGATGCGCGTTCTGCGTGCGTTGCTCGTCCCCTGCAGCAGCAACGCGGTGTTCGCGGCGTGCGTCGGGTTGCCGTCCCAGTGCTGGACGTAAGGCTGGGGGCCCGACTTGCAGAAGATGAACGCGGTCTTGCCGGTCGGTGTCACCGCGAGGTCGGGCGGACAGTTGGCGGCGTTGACCGCGCCCTCGATCTGGAAGGAGTAGGCGCTCTCGCTGACGGTGTCGTAGGGCAGGCGGTGAATGTGCGAGAGGTTGTTGCCGTCCACGCGCAGCAAGAAGAGGTTGCCCGCGTCGTCGACCTGGATCTCACGACGGCCCGATTGGTTGTTTCCAAGGTCGACGACCGACCCCAGAACGCCAGTGGCCGCGTCGAAGCGACGAGAAATCAGGTTGTAGTTGTTGCGCCACATGGTGCCGCCCCTGCCAGACGCGTTGAGAACCGTGCCCTCGTTGCCGCTGCCGTAGAACTGACCGCCGTCGAGGTCCGTCGCGGCGGACCACTCGGTGCCGTTGAACCAGCTGTACCAACCGGTGTTGCTCTCACCGGGCCAGGTGCGAAGTGCGCGCCCGGAGGCGTCGAGGGCCAGGGTCCCCGCGTTGGAAGTAGAAAGCGTCGACCCGGTGGTCGGAATCACCTGGAGGTCACCCCAACCCGAGGCTGGCGAGTACGCAATGGCGTACAGCGTGAACGGCGCATTGCCATTGGTGCTCCACCGGTACGTCGCTAGCGCGATTCCGCCGTCCGACATGGCGACCAGGGGGACGGAATGCACGCCGGTCGCCGGCGAGGGCAGCGCCGCCGGCGCGGACCAACCGTCACCTGGCACGTAGCGCGAAAAAATAATCTGGTTGCTTTGCCCGAAGGACAGAGTCGGTTCCGCGCCAATCACGATGGCGGTGCCGTCATTCGCTATCGCGGAGTCCATGCCGGTGATTGCGAGGGCTTGGCCGAAAGCGAGCGTCGTGTCGTTGGTGGAGAACGTCGACTCGAAAGGAGCGACGAGGGGTGTGTTGAGCTCGTCCATGATGCCGGTGGTGAGTTGCACCGTGTAGTCGAAGCTCGCGCCGATGCCGGTGGTCGCGAAGGTCGCGGTGACACCGCTCACGGTGATGCCGCCCGCAATGGGGGCGAGCTCGCCGGTGGGCCCGAGCACGTTGAAGGTGGTGGTGTTCACCGAGGAAGCCTTCGGCGGCCTCGAGAACGTGACCGTGATCGAGGACGGGGGGTCGACGGTGCTGCCGTTCGCGGGCGTTACCGACGCGACGCTCATGTCGTTGCCGACAGTGCGGACCTGCAGGCGATAGGTGCCCGTCGGAGTCGGTGCAATGCCGCTGATCTCGATGGTGTAACGGCCGGACACCGCGATGGCCTCGATGAAGACGCCAGCGGTCGCGTTGAAGGTCTTGTTCTCGAGCTCTTCGGCGCTCGGCGAGAGCAAACGCACGCGCCCGGTCAGCGACGAGCCGCCGCCACGCGACGCGCTGACGTAGAGACTGGTGCCGCCTTCGAGGTCGACCTCGTAGACGGTCGACTCGGTCTCCACCGCGGTGGTAAAATCGAACGGCAGAAGAATCGGTTCGTCATTCGGTGGCGGCGGGACGAAGGGCGCGAGCACGATCTGGATGCTCTGCGGCACCGCCGCGCCGGCAACCGAGATGTAGCGCCCGCGGGTGAGACCGCCCGGCCCGAAGGCCTCGAGCGCCAGCGAGAACTGCAGCGGGATCAGCAAGCGCTCCGAGCCGTCGGCATCGACGCTGGTGGATGGGCCGTAGAGCGGCACGTTGTAGCCGTCCTCCTCGCAGAGGGCGTCGCTGCAAGTACGGCCGCTAATGAAGCAGGCGCTCGGCACATCGCAGTCGCCGTCGTCATCGGTGTCCTCGCAGCAACCAACGTCGGACTCGTCCGTCGGTCCGAGCACGTCGTCGCAGTTCCACCACGAGAAGTGACCCACGGTAGCGCGTTGCGCGTAACCGGTCGGAGAGCTGCTCGACGCGACGATGGTGCCCTCGCCTTCGCGAACCCACTGACCGCTCTCCTCGTCGAGCGACCACAGCGGGATCACCTTGCCGACACCGACTGGGTTGCCGTCCATGTCGAGCGTCGGGAACACCGGGACCTCGATGGTCGCGGTCTCGCCGGGAGCAAGGTCGAGCTTTTCGCCGTCCTTCATGAAGTTGAAGTCGACCGTGCCGTAGCTCGCGATGTTGGAGGCGACGCCGTCGGTGCCGCGACCGACGAATTCGCCGGGGAAGGCACGTGGCTTGGTGGTGACGTCGACCGGGGCGACGTAGACCTCGACCGCGCCGGCGACCGGCGTGCCAGCCGCGCCAATCAGGGAGCGACCA
>JBGGMJ010000043.1:0-46082 GCA_041288095.1 Myxococcota bacterium | reverse complement strand
GCCGGCACCACAATGACCTTCTCGGTCGTCGGCAAAAGGACCGCGACGTCGACGAACATACCGGGGCGCAGCTTCTCCTCGGGGTTGTCCACGATAGCGCGCACCTTGACGTTGCGTGTCGCCTCGTCGACGGCGGCGTCGACGGTCAGGACCTTGCCCATCCATTCGACGCCGGGGAAAGCATCGGAGGTGATGCGCGCGACCTGCTCGGCTTTGAGCTGCGCCAGGCGTTGCTGCGGCATGCTGAAGTCGACGTACATCTGACCGAGCGTCTGCAAGGTGACGATCGGCGCGCCACTGGTGACGTATGCGCCCGGGTCGACCTGGCGGATACCGAGACGGCCGGCGAACGGCGCCTTGACGGTCTTGCGATCGATGAGACCGCGGAGATTGGCGACCTGAGCCTCCGCGGAAGCGGATTTCGCTTCGGCGCTGTCGAGCTCGGCTTGCGAAATGGCGTTGGTTTCGAAGAGCTTCTGGGTGCGCCCGAGCTGCACGCGCGCGAGCTTCGCGTCTGCTTCAGCGGACGCGAGCTGCGCCGCCTCCACCTGCGTGTCGAGGCGGACCAAGAGCTGGCCCTGCTGCACCATCTGACCCGACTGGAAAGCGATGTGCTTCACCTGGCCCGGCGACTCCGGAGCGATGGTCACCTGCTGAACGGCGTTCAGGGTTCCAACCGCGGTCAGGGTCGGCTGCCAGGTTTCTTCCTTTGCCTCGCTCGCCGTAACCACGGTCGGCGGCATCTTGAAGCTCTCGCCCGCTTTGATCATCGCGCCGATTTGCGCGGCCTTGATGCCCGCCAAAACGCCAACGATCACCAGCACCGCGAGAACCGCGAGTGCGATCTTCTTACCCATATTTCTCTATCCGCTGCGCGTACCGCGCCCTGAGTCACCAAACGGGCTCGTACATTTGGTGTTTTCGCGAATGACGACAAGAAACGGGCGGGCGATCGCCACTCGGACGAGCGGCGCTAAGTTGCCTTAGTTCGTTCGATTCGGCAATGGATCAGTCGCCAGCAAGCACAGAAAGGCAGCGCTTAGCGACATCGTCGCGGGTTTGCGGATCAGCGAGGATTGCCGCGCCTTCGCGAAGGGACCGACTGAACACGTCGCGGACGGTGCGCGTGAATTGCACCACCATGTCGTCCAGCTCGAGGTCCGCCAAAATCGACTCACCTTTGACGTCGCGCCGCCAAGCGAGGTGCGTGGCGAGGCTCTGGCGGACGCGCTCCCGGACTTGATGCGCGAGCTCGTAGCTCACCCCGTGGTTGCCCTCGGCACCGGCCACATGTCCCGTGAGCGCCGCGCGCAGGGTCGAGTCGATTGCGGTGTACGCGAACAGCGCGTCGACGACCTTCGGCAGCGCCTCGATGACCGGCAGATGGCAGTACATGCCGAGGACGTGCTCGACGTAGCGCATGCTCATGTCGACCTTGCGCTGCGACGCACCGCCGTCGAACGCGTTGCCCGTGAGCAAGGCGTAGAGTGCGTCGAACGGCGAGCCGGTGCGTTTGGGAGAGATGACGCGCGCCGCGACGTTGATCAAGCCATGCGCCGACGACGAACCCGCCCGGCCCTTAGTCCGCTCGAAGTCCATGTATCCCCCCGAACACGCGTGCTGTTAGCTTCGTGGACAACCGAAGCCGATCGATCTGTGCGCTAACCCGAGGGGCTTGTTATGCGCGTCCGGGTGGTCCCCGACAAGGCGGGAAATGACGAATGACGCAAAGTGATAGTGCGGTGCGTCAGCCGCCCATCTTCTTCTTGAGCAGGTCGTTCACCATCGCTGGGTTCGCCTTTCCCTTACTCTCTTTCATCACGAGTCCGACCAAGAAGCCGATGACATTGGTCTTTCCGGCCTTGTACTTCTCGACCGACTCAGCGTTGGCGGCGAGCACGCGGTCGACGATGGGCTCGATGGCGCCGGTGTCGGTGACCTGCACCCAACCCTTGGCGTCGACGATGGCCTTGGGTGATCCGCCATTCGCCATGAGCTCGGCGTAGACGTCCTTGGCGATCTTGCCGCTGATGGTGTTGTCGTCGATGAGCTTCACCAGCTCGCCGATGGCCGCACCCTCGAACTTCAGGCTCTCGATGGACGAGCCCTTGAGGTCGCGCAGCACCTCGTTGATCACCCAGTTGCCGATCGACTTGGCGTTCTTGTGAACCGCGAGCGCCGCGTCGAAGAAGGCGGCGACCTCGGCATCCTCGGTGAGGATCTTGGCGTCGTACGGAGACAGCTGGAGCGTGGCGATGTAGCGCTGCAGCTTGTCGTGCGGCAGCTCCGGCAGCTGCTTCTTCACGCCGTCGACGAAGCCGGCCTTCAAGACGAGATCCGGCAGGTCGGGCTCGGGGAAGTAACGATAGTCGTGCGCCTCTTCCTTGCTGCGCATCGACCGCGTTTCTTTTGCCTGTGAATCCCAGAGGCGCGTCTCTTGGACGACCTTGTTGCCTGCGCGGATGAGCTCGGATTGACGCTCGATCTCGTAGTCGATGGCCTGCTGCACGAAGCGGAAGGAGTTGATGTTCTTGATCTCGGCGCGGGTGCCGAACTTCTCGGTGCCCTTGGGACGGACCGAGACGTTGGCGTCACAACGCAGCGAGCCCTCTTCGAGGTTACCGTCGCAGACACCGAGATAGCGGAGCACCTGGCGCATCGCCTTCATGTAGGCGGCGGCCTGGGCGCTGCTGCGGATATCGGGCTCGCTGACGATCTCGACGAGCGGTACGCTCGAGCGGTTGAAGTCGACGTAGCTGCGTGACCCGGCAAGTCCGTCATCGTGGACGTTTTTGCCCGCGTCCTCTTCCATATGGATGCGGGTGATACCGACGGTCATGGTGTGGCCGTCGACCTCGATGTCGAGCTTGCCGCCGGTGCAGATCGGCTTGTCGTACTGGCTGATCTGATAGCCCTTGGGCAGATCGGGATAGAAGTAGTTCTTGCGCGACCACTGGCTGCGCTCGTTGATGGTGCACTTGAGGCCCAGCCCCGCCCGTACCGCGAGCTCGACCGCTTGCGCGTTGAGCACGGGCAAGACACCGGGCATGCCGGTGCAAACTTCGCAGACGTTGGTGTTCGGGGGCGCGCCGAAGGCCGTCGAGCAGCCGCAGAAGAGCTTGGTCTTGGTTGCAAGCTGGGCGTGAACCTCGAGACCTATCACTGGCTCGAACTCGGTTTCGTTGCTCATGAGATCGCTCGGCGGCTGCTGAAGTCGTGCTCGCGCTCGAAAGCGCGGGCGGTGCGCAAGATGGTCGCTTCGTCGAACGGCCGTCCCAAAACCTGCATGCCAATAGGCAAGCCGGACTTGGAGAAGCCGGAGGGCAAGGACAGACCGGGGAGACCCGCGAGGTTCACCGCGACGGTGAAGACGTCGGCGAGATACATCTTGATGGGATCGCTGGTGTTCTCACCGAGCTTGAACGCCGGCGTCGGCGAGGTCGGCGTGACGATGACGTCGCACTTGGCGAAGGCTTGCTTGAAGTCTTGCGCCACCAACGTGCGGACCTTCTGCGCCTTCACGTAATAGGCGTCGTAATAACCCGCCGACAACGCGTAAGTGCCGAGCATGATGCGGCGCTTCACTTCGGGACCGAAGCCTTTGCCGCGGGTCTCGAGGTACATCTCGAGCAAGCCCTTGCCCGGATCGACTCGTTTGCCATAGCGGACACCATCGAAGCGCGCGAGGTTGCTCGAGGCCTCGGCGGTAGCCACCAAGTAATAGACCGCGATGCCGTAGTCGGTGTGCGGCAGCGATACGTCGACGAGCGTCGCGCCGAGCTTCTTGTAGCTCTCGAGCGCCGCGTCGACCGAGGCGCGGACCTCGGGGTCCATGCCGTCGATGAAGTACTCCTTCGGGACGCCGATCTTGAGACCTTGCACGCCTTGCTCGAGCGCCTGGGTGTAGCTCGGCACCTTCTCGACCGAGCTCGTCGAATCACGCGGGTCGTGGCCGGCGATCGTCTGCAGCATGGTGGCGCAGTCGGTGACGTCCTTGGTCATCGGGCCCACTTGGTCGAGCGAGCTCGCGAAGGCGATGACGCCGTAACGCGAGACGCGCCCGTAGGTGGGCTTCAGGCCGACGATGCCGGTGAGCGCCGCCGGCTGGCGGATGGAGCCGCCGGTGTCGGTGCCGAGAGTCATGTAAGCCGAACCGGCTGCGACCGCTACAGCGGACCCGCCCGAGCTGCCGCCGGGCACCCGCGTCGGGTCCCAGGGATTCTTGGCGGGGAGATAACCCGAGTGCTCGTTCGACGAGCCCATGGCGAACTCGTCCATGTTGAGCTTGCCGATGAGGATGGTGCCCGCGTCCTTGAGCTTCTTCACCGCGGTGCCGTCGTAAGGTGCGTTGAAGCCTTCGAGGATGCGCGAACCGCAGGTCGTCGGCAGACCTTCGGTCAAGAAGATGTCCTTCAAGGCAATGGGCACGCCGTCGAGCGGGCCGGCGCTCTGCTTCTTGGCGCGGCGTTCGTCCGCCGCGGCTGCTTGTTTTTTCGCGCCGTTGGCGTCGACGTGGAGATAAGCGCCGAGGCCGGCCGTCTTCTCGAGCCGTTGCAGACACGCCGTCGTCGCCTCGACGCTCGACACCTTGCCGGCTGCGAGTTGTTCGGTGAGCTCATGGGCTGTGAGGTTTGCGAGATCCATGGTCGTCACTCGATGATCTTGGGAACGCCGAAACCATCGCCGATGCGTTCCGGGCTGTTGGCGATGACCTTCTCGAGCGGCATGCACGGCCGCGGCTCGTCGGGTCGCAGGAGAGTCTCGAGGTGCACGGCGTGCGAGGTCGCGGCGACCTCCCTCACGTCGAGCTCATCGAGCTTCTTCACGTAGGCGAGGATGCTTTGCATGTCGCGCGTCAAGGCATCGGCTTCCGCGTCGGTGACGGTCAGCCGCGCGAGCTTCGCGACATGCACGACGGCGGCGCGGTCGATGGGCGCTTCTTTGCTCATTCGAAAAACCTCGAGGTCATGGTGATGGCGCCGGGGGCGGCGGGGGCGGTTCGGGAACGCTCGGTTGCGGCGCGGGCGGAGGCGTGGGTACCTCGGAGTTGTCGTCCTCGAGCTTGGCGAGCTGGCTGCGCGCCACATCGGAGTCCGGACCGTGAGGCGCGATGTCGAGGTACTGTTTGTAATAACGGATAGCGTAGATCTTGTTTCCGCGGGCGCGGTACGCCTCGGCGAGGCCGAAGTGGGCGTCGGAGAAGCGCGGCGACAAGTCGATGGCGCGGCGGAAGGCGGCGATCGCCGCGTTGGTCTCGCGTAGGTCGAGGCGGCAGAAGCCGACGCCCAGGTGCGCGTCTGGATCACGCGGGTTCAATACCGCGGCACGTTCGTAATAGCGGACAGCCAGAGTCGGCTTGTCGGACTCGCGCAAACGCTCGCCGCGCGAGATGGCTTCGGCGAAAGTGAGGGACGGATCGTCGGCGGTCTTCGGCCCCGTCGGGGGCACCTCGGTCGCCGGCTTGTCGGTCGCCGGCTTCTCCGTGGTCGGCGCATCGGCGATCGGCTTGTCGGCCGTCGGCTTGTCGGCGGTCGGCCCGTCGGCGGTCGGCTTGTCGGCCGTCGGCCCGTCGGCGACCGGCGTCTCCGGCGTCGGCGTTCCCACCTGTGGCTGCGCGGGCAACCCCTGCTCCAGCGACTTCAGCAACGCCACGCCCCGCTCGTGCGCCGGCGTCGCGGCGACGAGCTCCTTGAGCGCCGCCATCGCCTCGTCCTTGCGGTCGCGCGCCAGATGCAACCGCGCCAGCAGATACCGGGCGTGGTTCGCTCTGGGTTCCTTGGCCAACGCGTCCTGGAGGTGCTTCTGCACACGATCCGCCTGCGAGGGCTCGGGTAGCGCGATCTCAGCCATGATGATGTTCAAGCGCACGTCATCTGGGCCGGCGGCATGCGCGATCATCGCCAACTGATCGATACGGTTTCGGTCTCCGCCCAAGCGGACGACCTCGAGCATGGCACGGTTCGACGCGAGGCCCGCCGAGTCGATGTCGAGTGCTTGCGCCGCCTCGGCGCGGGCGCGCTCCAGGTCGGCCTCGGCTTTGCGGCGTAGCTCGGCCAGCGCGGCAAGCTCCGGTGCGGGATCGACGGCGGGGGTCGCGGCGAGCAAAGCGCCGCGCAGGTCAGCGAGCTCACGGCCGGCGTCCGCGCGGACCGCAAGCGCCTCCGCGAGACCGGCGCGCGCCGCGCCGTAGCTGCCGTCGAGTCCCAGTGCCGCCTCGAGCTTCTCGACCGCCGTGTCGATGCTCGCGCCGGTGTCGAGCAACAAGGCCGTGTACGCCTCCTCGACCGAGTGAATGGCCGCGGGGGGCACGCCGGCGACATAGCGCCGATAGATCGAGGTGAGCCACGCGGGGCGCATCACGTACGTGATCGCCAACGCCCCGAGCGCGACGGCGGCGATGACCATCAGGGTCTGACCGGCGTGCGAACGCTTGGGCACGAGCGTTTCGCGACCAGGCCGGCCACCGCCGACCTCGTATTCCTCGCGGACGTCGTCGGGCAGGTTGGGCGCCAGGTCCCAGCGCACGGTCTCCTGGCGCGTCTCGCCGGCCTCCATCGCCGGTCCCGGCATTGCCGGCTTTGGCGGACCATCGATGACGGGATTAACGCCCGTGGGATCGGGCAGGGTCTCGGAGAATGGGTCGGCGCCGCTGCGGAAGGGCACCTGGATGCCGGGGTCGGTCGGCTTGGGTGGCGGAGGCGGCACCACGACACCGCCGTGCATGGGGACCCAGGGCTTGTCGACCGGCCAGCTCGGCTTGATGGCGACGGGAATCGCGGGCGGAGGATTCGCCGACCATTCGCGGCTGGGCGGAAGCGCGACGTCGTCATCGTCGCGCGTGACGAGCGGCACCACCGGCATCGGCTCGGTGTCATCGGCAATGGGGTCGGGGAGCGCCCCGCCTTGGTTCTCGATGACCTGAAAGAAGATCGCGAGCTCGGGAATGTTGCCGAGCTTCTCCCACTTCTTGCCTGTCTTCGAGATCTCGTCGACGCGGGTCACTTTGCGCTCGACGATCCAGCGCTGCAGCGTCGTGAGCTCGCGGAAGCGCACCATCTCGCCGCTCGTGCGCCGGATCATCCACTCGGTCACGGTCGAGTGGATCCCAGTGACGATCTTGGCTGGGCCGGCGGCGAAGCCAGACGACGGACGGACCGCACGAAACACGTGTCCGCACTTGCTGCACTTCACCGGTAACCCGGTGTCGGGCACGCGTGCGTCATCAAGCTCGTAATCGGTCCCGCAAGAGGGACACCGCACGTCCATTCGCGGATTTCCTTAGTCGTTTGAGGGCCGATGCACAACCCGCCCGGGGGTCACACGCGTTCCACGAAGCGAGCCACGATGACCTTCGGCTCCGGAAGCTCCGGAAAGCGCACCGTTAGCTTCCTGCGCACGCCCTCGCCCTCGCTCGCCACGACCTTCCCTTCCCCGAACGTCGCATGCCTGACGCGGGTTCCCGGTGGGAACGCGTCCCGTTCGCTCGATCGCATGGTGTAGACCGGCTGTTTCGGCGGCGCGACGATGTCATCGTCCGGCATGGCGTCCCGATAGTAGTCATCGGCGCGGGGCCCATTGCTCTCGAGACGCCGCAGCGGGCGCTCGCCGGCCGCCATCAGATCGACCGGGATTTCCGAGAGAAAACGGGAGGGTTCAGAGAGCTTCACCTCGCCGAAGACGTACCGGACACGCGCCGCCGACAGGTGCACCAGCTCCTTGGCGCGGGTGATGCCGACGTAGCAGAGGCGTCGCTCCTCCTCGAGACCGGCCCGGTCATCGAGGCTGCGGCTGTGGGGGAAGAGCATCTCCTCCATGCCCGGCAAGAAGACGACGGGGAACTCGAGACCCTTGGCGGCGTGCAGAGTCATGAGCACGACCTGCGCGTCGCTCTCGGCCATCTTGTCGAGGTCGGTGGCGAGCGCGACCTCCTCGAGAAAGCCCGCGAGCGACGGCTCCTCGGCGCGCTCGGCGTATTCGTCGACGCCGGCGACGAGCTCTTGCAGGTTCTCGAGACGCTGCGCCGATTCCTCCGTGCCTTCCAGCCGCAGCATCCGCAGGTAGCCGACGTCCTCGAGGACGTTCTCGATGACGCGGCCGGGCTCTTCGGTGAACGCCTCCACTTGCGTCTTGGTGATGACGCCGAGGAGCTGGTCGATGGCTTGCTTGGCCTTGCTCGTGAGCTTCGCCTCGCCTTGCGCCGCGATGCCGGCGGCCTCGACGAGCGACATGCCGCGCTCGCGTGCCAGGTCCGAGATACGATCGAGCGAGGTCTTGCCGAGACCGCGCGGCGGGACATTGACGATGCGCGTGAAATCGACGTCGGAGCGCGGATTCAAGATCAGGCGTATGTACGCTAAAGCGTCCTTAATCTCCTTGCGGTCATAGAAACGAACGCCGCCGTAGATGACGTAGGGGATGCGGCGGCGACGCAACGCGTCTTCGATGGCGCGTGACTGAGCGTTCATGCGGTAGAGCACCGCGAAGTCGTTCGCGGAGCGGCCCTCTTGCAGGCCTTCCGAGATGGTGTCGCCGATCGAATCGCCCTCCTGGCGCTCGTTATCGAAGAAGCGCAGCGGCAGCTTCGCGCCTTGATCGCCCATCGTATAGAGCGTCTTCCCCTTACGCGCGGCGTTGTGGGAGATGACGCCGTTCGCCGCCGAGAGGATCGTCTGCGTCGAGCGGTAGTTCTGCTCGAGGCGAATGACCTGCGCGCCCGGGAAGTCGTGCTCGAAGCGCAGAATGTTGCCGATGTCCGCGCCACGCCACCGGTAGATCGACTGGTCGTCGTCACCGACGACGGTGACGCTGTGCTCTGGAGTCGCGAGCTCCCGGAGCAGCTTGTACTGCACGGGGTTCGTGTCCTGGTACTCGTCGACCAAAAGATGCGACCAGCGCTTACGTAGGCTTTCGCGGACATCTTCGTGGCGCCGCAACAGCGTCAGTGTCTGCAATAGCATATCACCGAAATCCACGGCGTTAGCGGAGAGCAGCTGCTTCTGGTAAGCGCCGTAAACGCGGTAGGCCTTTTCACTCGAGAGGTCGAGCGCCGACGCGCTCGCTTCCTCCGGGGTCGCGCCCTCGTTCTTCCAGCCTTCGATGTGATGGCGAATGACGCGTGGCGAAAATGCTTGGCTGTCGATGTTGAGCTCGGCGAGCACTTTCTTGATGAGCGAGAGCTGATCATCCTCGTCGTAGATCAGGAAATTACGATCGAGACCGACGCGGTTGCCGTACTGGCGCAGGAGCCGGCCGCAGATGCCGTGGAAGGTACCGATGTCGAGGGCCCGCGGGTCGAGGCGCACGAGCCGGCCGGTGCGCTCACGCATCTCGCGCGCCGCTTTGTTCGTGAAGGTGACCGCGAGAAAACGATACGGCGCGACGCCCCGGTCATGAAGCAAGTGAGCGATGCGATAGGTGATGACGGTCGTCTTGCCGGTGCCGGCTCCGGCCAGCACGAGGAGCGGCGCGTCACCCGCGAGCACGGCTTCGGCCTGCGCCGGGTTTAGGCGCGCTAGATCCAGGGTTGTGGTATGCACGTTCAATGTCTGGGTTGCCGGCGGCTTTGACGCACGAGCTCGAAATGCTCATCCAGCGCGGCGCGCGGTTGGGCGAGCTCGATCTCGCCGCCTTGGTCGATACCTATGCCGGCCTCACGCCGTCGAGTCATCCGCGTGCCGGTGATCCGCGCCAAGTCGATCTCGACGCGCTCGTCGGCGCCTTCTCCCGTTTGCCCCCCGGCATTTGTTCGGCGCCACGCCTGCGGCTCGTAGCGCGTCTCGCCGGTTTTGCAAAGGGGCAGGGCATGAATCACCACCTGCTCTCCGACGGCACCATGCTGGTCGAGATCCGTTACGGCATGACCCAGCTCGCTGCGTTCGTCGCAAGCCTTTGCGTGCTCGAGCACGAACGCCGCAAAGCGCACCACCTCTTCGAAGCCTACGGCGGTGTGCCGGACGACGCCGCCGCGTTGATCACGCACATGGCCCTAGCCATCGGCGTTGACGAGGTCGCTCTTACCCAAGCGCAATCGCAGAGTGGCGGCATCCTCGTGCCCTGGCTCACCAGCGCCGCGAGCTTGCCGGTGATCGCGGTGCAACCGGACGTCGCGCCCGCGGCTGGTGAAACCCGTGCCCGTGCCCATGCTCAGCGCGTCGTCGCGGCGCTGGCCGAGGCAGGTCTCCTGGGCCGCCCGCTGCACGTCTGGCTAGGACCGCAGTGGGTGGTCGATTGCTTGTCGCCGTTCGCCCGCGAGCTACGTCCAGCGCTCACGCACTGGGCCGCTTCGTCGCCGCCGCAGCTCGGCTCCGATTTGATGCGCCTGCCGCCCATTGTCGGTGAAGACGCACTGTACGCTATCGCGCACGACATCCTACGCCTCGACCCGCGCCTCGCGGAAGAGCGCGCCGACGCCGACCGCACCGTCGGCATCCATCGCGGTGTCTTCGACGATGCGAGCTTCGAAATCGTCGATCTCGCGCGCGTCGAGCTCGGGAGCTGCGATCCGCGCGTGTCCGTCATCGCGGGCGCCGACGAAGGCTGCGTGTTGGTTCGCGTGCCGGTGAGCTTCGAAGATCAGAGCGGCGTCGCCGTCCGCGAGCTCGTCGAGGCGCTCGGCGAGCGCCTGACGCGACTCACCATCGTGCTCGAAGGCATGGCGCTGGCGGGCGGCGCCGGCTCCGTCGTCCAGCCCGAGCTCGCCGTCCACTGGGCGGGTGACGGCTTGTCGACGTTCCCCAACCTCGCGCCGTGGGACGAAGCATCGCTGCTCGCCTTCAGTGATACGCCGGTGACGCGCGGCGCCATCATCTCGGTGCCGACCCCGCTCTTGCTCTCGGCGACGCACATCGAGGCCATCGCCCGGCGTTTCCGCGTCACGGGCGTCGAGGTCGGCCATGCCGGCTGCTTGCGCGGGGTCTCCGAGTGCATGTGGAGCGGCCGCCTCCCGAAACACGTACCGGTGAGCCTCGCCATGGTGGGCACGACCAGCATCGAGACCGGCCGCGGCTCGGTGCGCAGCATCGCCGGCGTCGCCGCGCTCGCGGTGGCCAGCCTCGCGCAAGTCGGAACGACGGTGGGTCTCGAGGCCGAAGAGCCGGCACCACCACCCGAGCCAGTCGAGCCGCCGCGCCCAACGCGCGATCATCGTCCGACCGGCAACAAGCCGCACTCCGGCCGCGGCTTCCGCATCAAGGCATAGAGGCCAGCGCCGACCCGACACTAGGGGCCCGGTGCTTTCCCGCAACAACCGGAATTCACGGCCGAAACAGCGATCAGGGGGCGCTAGCTCCCGATCCCGAACCCTTCGCTTGCGAGGTCCTGAGTGGCAGACACAGTCACCCAGCTCCGGTCCCCTACGCCTCCTCGGGATACGTCCGCCGTGCAGCCGGCGACAGCACCGCTGGTTCGCCAAGAACCGGCGAGTGATTTTCTGCCGCAGCTCCCTTCGTTCGCGCGCCGACTCTTTGGCTTCGCGCCTCTCCGCACCGCTTCGGCGGCCACGACTCCAGCCTTACCGGCGCCGAACCACCTCGGGGGTGTCACGACTCGCCCGGGCGAACAGCAAGTGGTGGCTGACCCGCGCCTCGACGCTCCCGTGCAAGGCCCGCCGGTCCCCCCTCCCCCGCCACCGCCAATGCAGCGCGGCGAGACCAACAGCCAGCGCGTGCGCGAGCTGCAAACGCTGCTCAAAGACCTCAAGCTCCTGAAGACCGAGCCCGACGGTGACTTCGGTCGCACGACCGAGCGCGCCATCATCGACTTCCAATCGCAATACACCGGCGCCGACGGCCAGCAGCTGCCGGTGACCGGCGTCGCCGATCCGATGACCATGCGCGCCTTGCGCGACTACAAGGCCTACGTCGACGAGCAACGCCGCAACCCACGGCCGCAGCTCCCCGACGAGCTCGTGCAGGTCGAGCCGAACTTCGACGGCATCGGCTCCGTGCAGGTGCTGCGTCTCGGCGCGCGCGGCCCGGAAGTCACGCGCGCTCAGAACCTCTTGCGCGCCTTGGGGTACCCGGTCGAAGTCACGAACGTCTTCGACGAGCCGACGCGCGCCGCTGTAGCGGACTTCCAGGCGCTCTACACGCTGGCCATGGGTGCACAGCTCGAGCCCGACGGCGTCTTGGGTCCCAACACGGGAGCCTCGATGGCGTTGGCGGCGCGGCGCACCCGCGAATCGCCGATGAACTGGCTCGAGTACGCGCGCCGCTATCGCGAACAGCATCCGCAAGAGCCGACTCCGCAAGAGCCGCCGACGCCGCGGCCCGACCCCGGTCCACAGCCGCGCCCCCCGACTCAGCCACCGGTGCGGCCGGGTCCGACGCTGCGTCAAGGCGCGTCCGACCGCGCCGGCACCCTCGAGCTGCAAAACAGACTGCGCGCCCTGAGCTACGACATAGCCGCCGACGGCGACTTCGGTCCGGCCACCGCCGCGGCCCTCACCGACTTCCAGCGTCTCTACACCATGTTCACCGGCGAGATCTTGGTGGCGGACGGCGCGCTCAACGACGTGACGCGCATCGCCCTCCAGGGTGCGCAGGACAGCCGCATCCTCGACCGCCTGCCCGCGCCGCTGCGCGCCGGCAAAGTGGAAGTCGGCTACACGCGCGGCACGGCCACGCACATCGTCGTGCGGTCGCTGGGCGACGGCACGAGTGGCCGCCTCGAAACCCGCGCCGCGATGGCGTACTACGCGATGCGCGCCGAGGCGTCGCGAGGCGGCGGCCGCTTCCAAGCAGGCTCGAGCTTTCGCACCATGCAAAACCAGCGCGACATCGCGCACCGCTATCGCAACCAGCCGGGTCGGGCCGCGACTCCCGGTTACTCGACGCACCAGACCGGCATCGCCATCGACACCGAAGACGTCAACACCGCGGGTGACCGCTGGCTCCGCGATAACGGTCGTCGCTTCGGCTTCGTGCTGCCCGGGTATCGTTACACCAACCAAGACGGTCACTCGGCTGTCGAGCATTGGCATTGGGAATACCGCGTGGATCGATTGCCGAACGCGGTACGCCGCTTCTACGGCTTGCCCGAGCTGGCGCAAGAGCCCGTGCCGACGGCACCGCCCGCGGCTCCACCGCGAGCGCGCCGCGGCGGCAATTCACGGTCGCGGCCGCAACCGCGGCAGACGCGTCGGCGCTAAGCTAGCCGCCACGACTATTTTTCGCGCGGGGGCAGACCAGCGAGGCGCCGGCCTTCGTCGACCTGCCACTCCGTGAAGCTGCGCACCGCGGCTGCGCCGGCTGCCGCGCAGTACGCGTCGATGGCGGGGCTGGGTGGCGGCAAGCTCGAGAGGTGGCCGACGTATTCGTCGACGAGCGCCGCGACGCTGGTATCGAAAGTCTGCCGGGCCCCAGCGAGCGCCGCGGCCATCGCGGTCTCGTCAGCACCGAGCGCCGCCATCACCGCCGGGTTCATGACGGCGTTACGGGCGTCGGTGTACGAGCGCCACGCCGCGTTCACCTTCATGCCGAAGCCGATGAGGCTGCCGTTGCTCTGGATCGTCGGGATGACGAAGTGGTTCATCGCATTGTCTTGAACGAAGCGATCCGGATGACTCAGCGCATAGCCAATCACATCCGCGATACCCTGCTTCGCCTCGTCGACGGTCACCGAGGTATGCTTCGACGCCGCGTCGAGGATGCGATGGGCGGCGTAGTTGGCCGCAAGCGTTGGGTCGCTGTCCCACTGATGGCGATAAACAACCGTTCCTGCCGAGTTCGTCATGACGAAAAAGCCCTCAGTTAGCGTCAGCGACGTTGTCGGCAGGAGACGGCCAAAGTTGCGCCCTAGTGCCGCGCCATGGCCCTGCCACGGTGACCCGCCAGCTCGGGCGACGGCCTCAGAGACTCCGCTGGAAGAAATCGACGACCTTCTCGTAGAGGCGTGTCGTGACCTCGGGCTCCGGCACCATGTGCGTGAAGTTCAAGAGTGGCAGGAATTCGAAGCGCTTGCCGGCCCGGAAGAGGAGATTTCCGAGCTTGAGCGAGTGGGAGAAGTAGACGTTGTCGTCAGCGGTGCCATGGACGACGAGCAGCGGACGCTCGAGCTTCTCGACGTACGTCAAAACGGACGTCTTGGCGTAGCCCACGGCGTTGGCGTCCGGAAGGCCCATGTAGCGTTCCGTATAGTGCGTGTCGTAGTCGCGCCAATCGGTAACCGGCGCGCCCGCGACGCCTGCCTTATAGACGTCGGGACGTTGCATGACCGCGTGAGCGGACGCGTAGCCGCCGAACGACCAGCCATAAATGCCGACGCGGTTCCCGTCCATCTCGGGGTACTTGGCGAGCAGCGCCTGCAAGCCGGCAACCTGGTCAGCGAGAGCGACCGTGATGAGATCGTTCTTGATGACGCGCTCGAAGGCGCGGCCACGGCCGGGCGTGCCGCGGTTGTCGATGGCGACGACGACGAAGCCGTTGTCGGCGATCCACTGGTCGAGGAAATACGAGCGAGGCATGCGATCGACGATGCGGTTGTGCGGGCCGGCGTAGACGTGGACGATGACGGGGTACTTGTGGCCCGCGGCGAAATCGCGCGGGCGGATGATGGCCGCGTTCAACGCGTGGCCGGTGACCCGTGTCAGCTCGATCTTCGGCATCGCGCCTGGCTGCTCGGCGACAGAGGCGATGACACCGACCTCGCTGCCATCGAGCTTGCGTACGACATCGCGGACATCACCGTCCTCGAGCGTCTGCGAGTGCACGAACACCGGCGCGCCATCAGTGAAAGCCGCCGACTCCTTGGCGCGCGCTGATGCCACGGGAGTCGCATCGCCGCCGGCGAGGGGCACGCGAAAAAGTCGCTTGTCGGTCGCGTCGTCGCTCGCGAGCACATAGGCGTGCCCAGCGGCTTCGTCGATATGCACGAGCTCGTGCAGGCCGAGCTCCGCCTTGGTGAGCTCCTTCTGCATGGCACCGGACGTCTCACGCACCTCGAGCACGGGGGCGCCGTTCTCTTCGCTGATCCAGAGGAGCTTCCGACCCTTCTCGTAGAAGCGCGGCACGCTCTGCGCGATGTTCACCCAGGCGTCGTCATGCTCGGTGAGGAGCTCACGCGCGGAGCCACGCGTGAGCTCGACCTCGTAGAGCTTGAGATCTGTCTGGGCGCGGTTCTGCACGGCGATGAGCAACGGCGCGTCTTCAGTCCAGGTCACCGAAACCAGATAGGGAAACGCGCCGCTGTCCCAGTTGATCCAGCGCGTCGCGCCGCCGCGGACATCGACGACACCAACGCGCACCGAAGCGTTGTTGCGACCGGGCCGTGGGTAGGGCCAGCTCTGCGGTGGTTGGTCGGGCTTCGACGGGTCGGCGATGTAGCTCTTGTCCATGCCGCGCGTGTCGGTCTGTTGGTAGACGATCGACTTGCCGTCGGGCGACCACCAGTATCCGCGAAAGCGGTCCATCTCTTCTTGAGCGACGAACTCCGGGAGGCCGTTGCTGATGGTGTCGGTAGCCGTGTTGGTGAGACGCGTCTGCTGATTCGAGGCGATGTCGATGACGAACACGTCGCCATTGCGGACACATGCGATTTTGTCGCCGAGCGGCGAAAGCGTCGGATCGTTTGCGTAGCCACCAGCGTCGGTGAGCTCCTTGGCCTTGGCGGTGTCCGCCTCGACGACGTAGAGCTTGCCCGAGAGCGGAACCAATAGGCGTTTGCCGTCCTTGGAGAGCTCGAAGCTCGCGATACCACGGGCGGTCGAGCGCATGCGCTCACGGCGGGCCTTTTCCTCGGCGGAGAGATTCTCGGCGGTGCCGGCGAGGAGCTGGCTCGCGGTCGTGAGCACCTGCTCCGTTTTGGCGGTCACATCGTAGACATAGAGATCACGCGAGAAGCCGCGGGCCGGTGAGCGCAGGAAGTACACGAGGGTGCCGGCGCGGTTGACCTTGAAGGCGGTGGGGCGGCCGAGTGTGAATTTGTTGGTGGCGGCGTACTGGGCGAGGAAGGTGGTGTCGATGGGCTTGGGCGCGAGCTTCGTGGTCGTTGGGGTTGGGGTCGGCCCGATCGGTTGCGATGGGTCGCGGGTTTCGCAGGCGGTGAGGGCGAGGGCTGCGACCAAGAGCGTGAGGCGGATTGGCATGAGGGTCGTTACCCGGGTGGGGATACTGGAGGCAACTGGGCATTCGCGCCGTTGACGGAGCTCACGTCCTGAAATGCCTCGCACCTCTGACGGAGCTTCGAAAAAAATTTTCGCCCCACTACGGCGTCGACGAAACCGTTCAAAGGTTTCGTCGTCGACGCCACTTTCGCGCAATGAGCCGCCGCGCCCAGTTGGGATGATTTGCTTCACTGGCGAGCCGCTATCGCGTTGCTTGTCGAAGCTCGCCGAGGTGAGTCGACGCGACTGGCACCTCGAGCGCTGCGCGAAGGTCGAGGCGCGCAAGTTCGCCAAGCTCAAGTGCGAGAAGAAGCCCGCGCAAAATGCACCGGTGCATTTCGACGGCTCGAGCGAGACCACAGGATCCGTTGGGCAGACGGCGGAGAGACGACGCCGGCGAACATGCAATGGCTCTGTCGCGCCCACAATCAGTGGAAGGAGCGGCAGCGTCGGGTGTGAGTGTTGGCGCCAGCCTAGGCTGTCGCGCGCTCCAGCCGCGCATGGATCGCGGCATCGATGAACTCCCGCGAGCCCTCGTCGAGATTCACGAACTCGATGCCCATGCCCGGCTCTTCGGTCTTGGGGTCGTTCACATGCACGACTCTCCCCAGACCCTCGATGAGCGTGCCGCCGTCAGCGACGCGGAATTGCAGGTAAACCAGCACGCCGATGGGCCGTGGCTCGGTGGTGGCGATGAACATGCCGCCGATCGACAGGTTGACCGCATGCTCGCGCATGAACTGGTCCACGTCAGTCAGGCGGAACTGGACGAGTAGCTTGAGGGGCACACGCGGATGGACACGTCGTTCGCTGCCTGCCATTGCCCACAAGAGTAGCCGAAGGCCGCCGTGTTGCCAGTTACGATCGCGCGTGTCAGAAGACGCCGAAACCCGCTGTGAGCGCCACTACTTCCGCCTTCGATTTCAAGCCGCGAGACAACCTCGACGAAGCGGAAGTGCAACATGGCCTGAAGCTCCTCCTGGTCGACGGCATCGCCTCCCAGGTGATGACCCAGCTCACCGGCGGCGCCTTCTTGGTCGCGTATGCGCTGCTCCTCGGAGCCTCGAACACCGTCATCGGGTTGATCGCGAGCATCGCTCCGCTAACGCAGATTCTCCAGGTGCCCGCGATCTATCTGATCGAGATCACCCGCCGGCGAAAGCTGCTCGCGGTCCTAGCGGCGTTGTTCAGCCGCAGCTTCTGGTTGCTCATCGCGGCGCTGCCGTGGCTCGGCGCGGCCAGCGACACGCCGATGAGCATCCCGGTGCTCATGCTGTGTCTGACCCTCTACTCCGCGTTCGGCACCATCCAGAGCTGCGCCTTCAATTCGTGGAAGCGCGACATCGTCCCCGAGCCGATCATGGGTCGCTACCTCGCGAAGCGGCTCACCATCGCCACCGCGTTGAGCGCGATCCTGACGCTCACGTCGGGCGTGCTCATCGACCGTGGCACGCAGCTCTTTGCCTCCGCGCTCACTCTCTACAGCGCGCTCTTCGCCGTCGGCGCGCTCTTTGGTTTCGTCGGCGCCGGCGCCCTCGCGAAGGTGCCCGAGCCGCGCATGGCGCCACGGAGCGGTGACAGCCTCGTCCGCCTGCTCCTCGAGCCGCTGCGCGACGGCAACTTCAGGAAGCTCCTGATGTTCCTCGGCTCGTGGAACTTCGCGGTGAACCTCGCGATGCCGTTCTTCACCGTCTACATGATCAAGACGCTCGAGCTACCCATGGCGTGGGTCATCGGCTTCTCGGTCGCGAGCCAGGTCGCGAACGTCGCGTTCTATCGCATATGGGGACGGCTCGCGGATCGCTTCAGCAACAAGTCGGTCATGAGCGTCTCGGGGTCACTCTTCGTCCTCACCATCGCCCTCTGGACCTTCACGACCCTGCCCGGAAAATACGTGCTGACAGTACCGCTCTTGGTGCTCATCCACGTGCTCTCCGGCGTCTCGACCGCCGGCGTGAACCTCTCCGCGGCCGGACTGGCGCTCAAGGCGGCGCCCAAGGGCAAGGCGACCGCCTTCCTCGCGGTGAACGCGATCATCAGCGGCACCGCGGCGACCATCGCTCCGATCCTCGCGGGCATCGCCTCCGATCACTTCGCCGAAGAGCACCTGTCGATCGATCTGCACTGGCTCACCGGCGCCGTCGAGCGTGCCCACATCACGGCCATCGATCTGCAAGGCCTCGACTTCATCTTCGTCATCGCCTTCCTTTTCGGGCTGTACGCGCTGCATCGCTTGCTCGCGGTCGCGGAGCTCGGCGAGGTCGAGGAAGACGTGGTCATCACCGAGCTCTACGGCGAGGTCGCGCAGCTCGTGCGCCGCGTGTCGAACGTTCCTGGCGGCGCGGTCAAAGGCGTGACCGGCGTCATGATGACGACGCTACGAAGCGGCGCGCGGCAACGTCCTGGTCCGCTCGAGCCCGAGATCACTCAAGAGCTCCCGGACGCCGGCAACACCGTGAAGCGGTAATGCCGCGGGTGCCCCGGACCAGCGCTGCACATCGATAGCCGGCACGTAACAACGTTTGAAGCCGAGCTGCGCCGCCTCGTGCACGCGCGCGCCGAGCTGCGACACTCCACGCACTTCGCCGGCAAGCCCCACTTCGCCGATCATCACGACGTCGGGCGGTACAGGCTCGCGGGCAGCCGCCGAGGCCAACGCCACCACGACCCCGAGATCCGCCGCAGGTTCGCTCAAGCGGACACCGCCCGCGACGTTCACGTAGACGTCGGCGCCGCTCAGGCTGATACCGGTGTGCTGCTCGAGCACCGCGCACAACATGGCGACGCGTTGTTGATCGAAGCCGATGGTGGTGCGCCGCGGCGTTCCGTAGATGGCCGGCGTGGCAAGCGCTTGCACCTCGAGCAGGATGGGCCGCGAGCCCTCGAGCGAGGTGACGACCGTCGCGCCCGGCCCCTGCACGCGCTGCGACAAGAAGAGCTGCGAGGGGTTGCCGACCGGTGCCAAGCCCTCGGGCAGCATCTCGAAGACGCCGATCTCTTGCGAGGATCCGAAACGATTCTTGTGGGCCCGCAGGATGCGGTATGGCCCGGTGCGCTCGCCTTCGAAGTAGAGCACCGTGTCGACCATGTGCTCCATCACCTTGGGGCCGGCGATGGCGCCGTCTTTGGTGACGTGGCCGACGACGAACGTGGTGACGCCGTCGCCCTTGGCGATCTCCATCAGACGCTGCGTGACGCCGCGGATCTGCGAGACCGAGCCGGTGGCGCTCTCGATGGCCGACAAGCCGACGGTCTGGATCGAATCGACCACCAGCACGTCTGGTGAGAGCTCCTGGCGCGCTTCTTCGAGCGCCTCGAGGCGTGTCTCGGCGAGCAAGTGTAGGTTGTCGCTAGCGATACCCAAGCGATCGGCGCGCAGCTTTACCTGACGCAGCGACTCTTCGGCGCTCACGTAAAGCGTCGTGAGACCCTTGTTCGCCATAGCGCCCATCGCCTGGAGGAGCAGCGTCGACTTGCCGATACCCGGGTCGCCGCCGACGAGAATGAGCGCGCCATGCACCAGTCCGCCGCCGAGAACACGATCGAGCTCGGCAATACCGGTGGAGCGGCGCGGCTCGTCGGCCATCGCGACGTCGGCGAGGCGCGTGCTCTTGACCTTGGGGCCGGCCACGTCACGCTTCGACGACTTGGCCGTGACCTCTTCGACGAAGGTGTTCCAAGCGCCGCACGCGTTGCAGCGCCCGAGCCACTTCTGCTCGTTCTGGCCGCAGGCCTGACAAACGTAGATCGACTTGAGCTTCGCCGCGCCCTTCATCCTGAACGGATATATAGGATGGGTCCGACCAAAACCGGCCGTAGCTAGGCGCGGATGACGTGCGGCGCGGCTGGGTCACGCTCTTCGGCGTCGAGCTCGGCCTCGCGTACCTCGATGCGACGCTCGACGAAGCGCGCAACCTGTCGGCGGTGGCCATCGAGGTCTCGGGTGGCTCGACCCATGGCTCGGTCGAAGCTCGCTTGGCGCTCTTCCTCGAGCTGGATGGCGCGACGTTGCGTGGGGCTCAACGCGTTGTAGGCGACGTAGGTGACGCCGGTGCTGTGCACGCCTTCGGCGAGGGGCGCCGAGGGAGACACGGTGCCCGCGATGGCGATGTTGCGCAGCTCGGGCGTGCGCGCGTAGATCTCACCAACCTGCCGGCGGCCGGTAACGACGATCTCGTCTTCGCGCTGACCCGGGAGCGTGCGCATGCGCGCCGCCGCCTGGCGTTGGCCCGGGAGCGGCGTGCTCATGAAGCGCTGGCCGGCGGCTTCGACTTCGTCAGCGACCTCTCGCTCGGTGCCGGCGCGGCCGCTACGGCGGAGATCTTCGGCGACGTTCGACGTCAGGACGGCTTCGACGAACCGGGTAGCTTCGGGCACGTTGACGCGTTGATTGCCGAAGCGAAGCGTACCGTCGTGATCCGCGAGCTGGATGGCATGCGCGGCCAACGCAACCCAGGCAGCGCGCGTCAGCTTGGCGTAGACGCGGCGTCCATCGGGGAGCGCTTGACCGCCGGCCTCGAGGGAGTAACGCGCGGCGCCGAGCACGTAATTGAACTGGTCGGTGGTGTAGTTGGTACCGAAGCGTCGATTGAAGAGATCGCGGACGCGAGCGACTTCGCTGTAGGTCGCGGTGTCGCGGCGGATGGCGGCGGTCAACGCGTTGATGGCGCCTGCGCGATCCGGCGGTGTGATCACCACGCCGTCGGCGTTGCGGGAGGCGAGTGCGACCTCGGAGGTCGAGCCCGCGATGGCGGCGTCGATCTGGGCGCCGAGGCCTTGGCGATTTTGCACGGTGACGAGTGGCGAGTGCGCCGGCTGATCATCCCCGGATACCACCGCGGGCGTCGCAACTGCGTCGGTCGCGGGCTCAGGCGTGCCCTGTCCGGTCACGGGCGCACGAGCGGCAGGCCGGCGCGGATTGCTGCCGGCGAGTGACGGCATGCTCAGAGCGTTGGCGACACTCGGCCCCGTGGGGACGGTGCAAACCTCGGCTTGGTCGGCGATGGCCTCGCAGTCGAGCTGCAGCGGTGCGCGGACGTTGGCGGCGACGTTGAGGGTGACGGACGCACGCGTCAGCGTATGGTTGACGCTCGTTCGGATCGCAGTCACCGCGTCGCTGATGCCGGCCATCGACGAACACACGCTCCGCCAGGACAGAAACGCCCCGTTATCGGAGTTATCGGCAGGTCATGCCGTCAGGTTGCGTGAAAACCTGACAGTCGAGCGATTTTCCCGTGATTTCATGCTGTTGCGTCAGACTCTGATTGCTGGGCGCGCATATGCGCGATGAGCACGAGCGCCGTCTCGATGTCGGGCGCCGAGCTGACTACTTCTTTGCGTTTGATGGCCTTGGTGGCCTGGTCGATGGAGAAGTCGTAGTCCGAAACGACGCGGATGCTGAGCCCGAAGAAGCGGTCGAACACTTCCTGACGGGCGCGCCCCCAAGGCTCCACCATCGCGGGCTCGATGATGAATTCACCGGGCACGAAGATGACGTCGACCTTGTGACCAAGGGCCGCGAACTGGTCCTCGAAGAAGCGCACGAAGCTCTTGCAGTCGTCTTCGTCGTCGATGCGGGTACTACCGGCGATCACGTACACGTCGTGCGACACGTTGTGCTCCACGCGTACCCGCATGTAGCCCATGGCGTGTCAGCTCTCGCCTAGCTGCCGCACCAAATCGCGCGCGATGACCACCCGCTGAATCTGCGAGGTGCCCTCGTAGATCTGCAGGAGCTTCGCGTCGCGCATCAGCTTCTCGACGACGAATTCGCTGGTGTAGCCGTAGCCACCGAAGATCTGCACCGCGTCGGTGGTCGCTTTCATCGCCGCGTCGGCGCCGTAGGCCTTCGCGCAAGCGCTGTGCGTACCGCGCAGGTCACCGCGGTCCACGGCCGCCGCAGCGGACAACCCGAGCAAGCGCGTCGCCTGATAGGCGATCTCCATGTCCGCGATCATGGTCGCCACCGCTTGATGATTGATGATGGCGGTGCCGAAGGTCTTGCGCTCGGTGGCGTAGCGCAGCGACTCGTCGCGGGCGCGGCGGATGACGCCCGTGGCGCCGGCGGCGATCCACGGACGCGAGCGATCGAACGTGCTCATGGCGAGCTTGAAGCCATGCTCGGGGCCGACGACCATGTTCTCCGCGGGCACCTCGACGTCCTCGAAGACGAGATCGCAGGTGTGCGAGGCGCGCTGGCCGAGCTTGTGCACGAGAGCGTCCCAGCGCGCGCCCGGCCACTTGGCTTCGACCACGAAGGCGGCGATGCCCTTGTGACCCTTGGTGCCGTCCTCACGCGCGAAGACCAGCCACCAGTCGGCGACATCGCCGTTGGTGATCCAGCGCTTCTGCCCATTGAGGATGTACTTGTCGCCCTTCTTCACGAACTTCGTGGTCATGGCGGCGACGTCGGAGCCGGCGTCGGGCTCGCTGCAGCCGTAGGCCGCGTAGCGGGGCGCCTCGCACAACGGGCTCATGTACTTTTTCATCAGGGCGTCGTGCTTGGCGATCATCAACGGCATGGCGGCGAGATTGTTCGCCATGACGGACGTGCTGATGCCGAGACAGCCGTAGTGGATCTCCTCGCCGATGGCGACATGATCGATGCACGAGAGCCCGGGACCGCCCACCGATTCGGGGAACTCGAGGTTCACCATTCCGGCTTCCCACAGCTTCTTGTAGACGTCGTGCGGAAACTCACCGCTCTTGTCGAGCTGCATGTCGCGCTTCGGAGTGATGATGACGTCACGCACCAGCTTGCGGGCGCTCTGGATCATCATGTCCTGGTCTTCGGTCAGCCGGGTTTCGAACATGGCGGGGACTCTATGAGAGGCCCAAGGGCAGGCCAAGAGTCTGGCTTAGGGGCGGGTGTCGTAAAGTCATGGGGGTAGCAAACACCGAAGCGGCGCGAGCCCCGAGAATGCAACCCTCATGCGGGCTACATCCGAAAATCCCACGCGCCAGGCGGCCACGCCTCCCCCGCCACCCCCCGAAGCCACCGGCGTCGTACCCATCTTTCAGCGGCGCCGAACCCTCATCGAGGACCCGCGCGGCGCGGCCGTCGACGCGGCCGAAAGTGTCGTTACCTATTCGTTCCTGCAGGGGGCGTTGCTGACCTGCGCGGCCATCGCGGTCTGGGCGGCCTATGGCATTGGTACCTCTCTACCAACGGCTTCACGCTGGCACGTCACGGGCGCCGCGGTGCTCGCGGGACTTCTGGCGCTGCTCGCATGGCGGGCGGGGCGAAACGCACGCATCACCTCGCAACGGCTCATCGCCACCGGCAGCGAGCCACGGCACGCCGAGGTCACGGCGAGCCGCGAGTCCAAGCGCGACCTCAACGTGGTTCGCGTCGCCGCGACCCTCGCTCCGCCCTATGTCGTGTTCGGTATAGCGGACTTGCAGATCGCGTCGATCCCACTCCTGGGAGCGGCGGCGATCCTGGCCTTCGGAGCCATCGCGTTCGCCCGCCGCACCGCGGACCGCCTCGGCACCGCGCGTTACGCCACGCGCGTCATCGGTTTTCGCGAAGAGCGAGCGAACTAGGGGCCTTGCGCCGCCTAGCCCTGTGCTTCCGCCGGAGCCTGCGGCATCAACGCCGGGTTGACCTCGACGGTCGCCTTCTCGCGCAGGTGCTCGACCCAGTCGCGGAAGACGCGGTCGCGCTTCTCGGAGAGCGCATCGCGGCGCAGCGTCTCTTTCGTCGCGGCGAACGTGGTCTCGTCCGGGATCTCGCGATCCTTGTAGACGACCACGTAGTACGAGCGGCCGACCTTGTGAGCGTCACCCGGCAGGGGCGCTTCCTTGGTGAGCGCGAAGATCGCGTCGTGCAGCTCTTTCGAGGCGCCGATGCGCGGGATCGCCTCTTGGCTCTTGAGAATCCAAGGCGTCTCTTGGCGGGTCGGCTTGGCGGCGCCTTGCGGTTGATCACGCACCTCCGACTCGGCCACGGTCAGTGACTCGAGCGTCGTGCCGCTCTTGAGCTTGGCCAGGAACGCCCTGGCGGCCGCTTGAGCCGCCTCGTCGCTCTGCTGCTCGGCGAGCATCGACTGGGCTACCTCGCGCTTCACTTCCTCGAACGGCTTCTGGGTGGCCTCGCGGATCTCGGTGACCTGCAACAGGTACAAGCCGCGCGGCGTGCGCACCGGCTCGGCGGCGATCTCGCCAGCCTTGAGCTTCGCGACGGCCTCATCGAGCACGCGCGCGAGCTGGCCGGCCGAGACGTAGCCGATGTCGCCACCTTTGTCCTTGGTGGCCTCGTCGTCGGAGCTTTCCTTGGCAATCGCGGCGAAATCAGCGCCGCCGTCAATGCGGGTCTTGAGCTCGAGCAACGCGCCACGCGCCTTTTGCACGTCGGCGTCGCTGGCGTCCTGGGCAACGCTCTTCACGATCTGGCGCACGCGCTGCTGCTTCGGCGTGTTGTACTTGAACTGATCCTTCTTGTAGCGGGCCTCGACGTCGGCGGCCTTCTCGGCGAGCACCTTGTCGACCTGGGCCGGCGTCACCGCGACCTTCGGCATGGCGTCCGGGTCGAACTTCACGAAGCTCGTCATGGCGCGGTCATGCTCCTTCAAGAAGCTGGCGCGCAGCTCCGAGTCGCTGACATCGACACCTTCCTGGACGATCGCCGCGAGCTTCTGGGCCGCGAGCTCGCTCTTGGTCTGCTCCTCGAAACGGTCGACCGTGAGACCAAACGTGCGTTGTACCCAGTTCTGATACTGCTGCGCCGTGACCTCGCCCTTCACCCCGTAGACGTCGGCCAGGTACTTGATGAGCTCCTCGTCGGAGACGCCGATGCCGCGAGCGCGGGCCTCCTGGGCCACCAGGCGCGCGCCGACCAGGTTGTTCATCACCGTCTGGCGAACACCCAGGCGCTCGAGGAAGGCCTCGTCGAGGTCGCGATTCCCCTGGAGCATGCGCTTGTACATGTCGATCTGGCGGTTGTAGTGCTGCGCCCATTCCTCGCGCGGAATGGTCTCACCGTTCACCACGGCGGCATAGTCGGAGCCCTGCGAGGGATTACAGCCGGTCGAGCCCGGTCCGAAGTTCACTCCGAACACGAGAATGAGCAGACCGAAGACGACGTAGATGAAAATCGATTGATGATATTTGCGCATCGACTCGAGCATGGGGCGGCGCTATAGCGCGCGGCATCGCATCGGGCAACAGCGTCTCGCGTTGTATCCGCACCCTCTTGCGTGAGACCCCGTGCCTGTGGAAACCAAGCGGACTCTACGAGGTACCCCATGATCGTCCTCGACAAAGTCAGCAAATATTACGGCGAGCGCGCCGCGGTTCGCGACGCCAGCTTCTCGATCCAAGCAGGCGAGGTCGTTGGTCTTTTGGGCCTGAACGGCGCCGGCAAGACGACGACGCTGAAGATGCTCGCCGGCGTCTTGCTGCCGACGGCCGGCCGCATCACCGTCGACGGCATCGATCTCATGACCAACGTGGACGCGGTACGCGCGCGCATCGGGTTCTTGCCCGAGGTGCCGCCGCTCTACCCCGAGATGCGTGTCGCCGAGTACCTGACCTTCGTCGCGCACATCAAAGGCTTGAAGAACGACGTCGCCGGACACGTCGACACGGCTATCGCGGACACCGACCTCGGCGACGTTCGCAACGAGTTCATCGGCACCTTGTCCAACGGCTTCCAGCGCCGTGTCGGCATTGCCCAGGCGCTCGTGCACCGGCCGGCCCTCATCGTCCTCGACGAGCCGACAGCGGGCCTCGACCCCAAGCAGATGGTCCACATGCGCGCCCTCATCCGTAAGCTCAAGGAACGCCATACGGTGCTGGTCTCGAGCCACATCCTCAACGAGATCGAGCACACCTGCGACCGCTTGATCGTCATCGACCGGGGACGGATCGCCGCCATGGGCACCGAAGCGGAGCTCGCGGGCTCGGTGTCCGGCGCCACCAGCATCGTCGTCGAGATCCGCGGAGCCCGTGGAGCCTTCGAGGCCGCTGTCCGCCAGAGCGGAGTGGTAGCAAAGACGGCCATTGACCGTGAAGAGGACGGCATCATCGTCGCGACCCTCGAGCTGTCGACCGACGCGCGGGAGACACTGGCCCAAGCGCTGGTCGGCGCCGGCCTCGGCCTGCGCCGCATGGAGCGCGTCCAACTAGAGCTCGAGAGCATCTTCCTCACCCTCACCGGCAACCGCGCGCAAAGCGCCGCCGCCTAACGAGGTCACCATGTCGAATGTTTGGTGGATTACCCGTCGCGAGCTCATCCATTACCTGCGGTCGCCGCTCGGCTACGTCATCATCACCATCGCGCTGATCATCGACGGCTTGTTGTTCAACGCCGTCGCGGTCGGCCCGCAGCAGCGGTTGTCATCCGTGGTGCTGCAAGACTTCTTCTGGTGCGCGTCGGGCACGACGATGGCGGCCTCGATCTTCATTGCCATGCGCCTGATCGCCGAGGAGCGGCAGACCGGCACGTTGACGCTGCTCGCGACGTCTCCCATCCGCGATTGGCAGATCGTCCTGGGCAAGTTCGCGGGCGCCATGGTGCTGCTCGCGGTGATGAACGCCCTCACGCTCTACATGCCGCTGCTCCTCATGCTGAACGGCAAGATCTCCGTCGGGCACCTGGTCGCGGGTTACCTCGGCCTGATGCTCATCGGCGCCGCCGCGGTTTCGCTGGGGCTATTGTGCTCGTCGCTCGCGCCGAATCAGCTCATCGCCGCCATCGCGGGCACCGGCGTCGTGCTCGTCTTCATTCTCTTGTGGATTCTCGCGCGCCTCACCACGCCGCCGCTCGAAGACGTGCTCGCTTACCTGTCGATTCACGACAAGCACTTCCGGCCGTTCCAGAAGGGCTTGGTCAGCGTCTCCGATGTCGTCTTCTACGTGACTCTCTCGTATGTCGCCCTGCTCGCGGCCACGCGGGCCCTCGAAGCGCGTCGCTGGCGCGGATAGATCACCATGCAAAACCGTCTTCCCCCGATTCTCACGCCCGCGGCGCTCGTGCTCCTGTACATCGGCGAGCGCGCCTTCACCGAGACCCTACGCATCGCGGCACTCGCTCTCGGCGGTCTGATGCTCGTCGGCGCCATCGCTCTGGCGGCGTTGCGTGTCGTCCGTGCCAGCGGAGACGCTCGGCGCGCCTATCTGCGCATCGTCGTGCACTACGCCCTCGCGGCGGTAGCGGTGCTCTTGTATTTCGCGCAGACCAAGGACGTAGCGCTGGTTCCCACGGGCAATGCGCAGACGATCATCCAGGTGTTGTGGCCGGCGCTCCTGCTGCTCGCCATCGCACCCGCTATCGCCATGGAGCGTGCCGTCGCCGCGACCGAGCGCGCCGGCGTCGTCGAGATGTACAGGGTCGCGGCCGGCGCTCGCGCCGCGCGTATCGTCGTCCTGGCGGTGATCGCTTTCGCGGGCATCAATTTCGCGGCCAACGTCTGGAACCGCAAGGTCGACCTCTCGTACTTCAAGACCACGCGGCCGAGCGAGGCGACTTTGGGGCTGGTGAAGACCCTGACCGTGCCGGTCGAGGTGCTGCTCTTCTACCCGCAGGCCAACGACGTCCTCGATCAAGTTCGGGACTACATGGACGGCATCACCGCCGCGTCCGACCGCGTTAGCGTGCGTGTCGTCGACCAAGCACTCGACATCGAGCTCGCCAAGGAGCTCAAGGTCCGCAACAACGGATTCATCTTCGTGCGCGCCAACGGCCGCAACGAACAGATCAAGACCGAGGTCGAGCTCGACAACGCCCGCAACGCCCTGAAGACGCTCGACGTCGACTTCCACAACCGTCTGCTCAAGGCGGTGCGGCCTCCGCGCGTGGCGTACTTCACGACCGGCCACGGCGAGCGCGACTACGCGGTGCAGTCGACCGACGGCCGGGCCACGATGGCCGACTTCCGCACACTGCTCGAGTCCCAAGGCTTCAGCGTCGACCGCTTGAGCGTTGCCGAAGGTGGCGCGGGAACCGCCGTTCCCGAAAACGCCAACCTGGTGGTCGTCGCCGGCCCGACTCGAGGGTTTCTGCCGTCGGAGATCGACACCCTGCGCGCTTATCTCGAGGGCGGCGGGCGCATGCTGGTGATGATCGATCCCGATGACTCCGCGGCCGCGCAGCCCATCACCGACCTTTTGGGCGTGAAGATCGGCGGCGTACCGATCGCCAACGACAAGAACCTGGTGCGCTTGCAGGATCGCGGCGAGTCCCCCTACTTCTGGGCCTCGAACAACATCGCGTCGCACGACTCGGTACCGACGCTCGGCAAATCACTCGGCCGTCTACCGTTGGTTTTCATTACCGCGGCCGGCGTCATCAAGAAGCCCGACGCGCCTCCAGGCCTCACGGTATCGCCGACACTGCGTAGCATGAGCGACGCCTGGGAAGACGCGAACCGCAACAACAAGCTCGACGAGGGCGAGAAGCGCCAGGCCCTCGATCTCGCGGTCGCGGTCGAGGGTCACTTCGGGTCCGCTAAAACGGAAGAAGGCAAGACCCCCGGCGTCGCCCGCGCCATCGTCACCGGCGACAGCGACCTTGCCGCCACAGGCATCGTCACGGCCCTCGAAGGCAATCACACGTTCCTCGTCGAAAGCCTGCGGTGGCTCGCCGGCGACGACAAGCAAATCGTCGGCCTGCCCGAGAGTGAGAAGGACGTTCCGATCGTGCACCGCAAAGAGAAGGACACCGTCTGGTTCTACGGTACCAGTTTCCTGGTGCCGGCCGCCGTCCTCGGGCTGGGGCTCACCGCCAGCCGCAGATCACGCCGCGTCACGCGCGAGGTCAAGGAGTAGCGCCATGGACAAGTCTCTCGTTGGACACACCGCGCTCGCGGTCGTCGCGGCTATCGCCGCCTATGTCGCCTGGACGAAACCGTCGCCCGGTAAGCGCGACCCGAGCATCGTCGTGGTCGCCGGCTCGGCTGATCGCCTCACGCAGGTCGAGTGGGACGACACCGGCTTTCACGTCACGGTCGACAACGACGACGGCAAGCTGGCGGTCAGCTCGACCGTGAAGAATTCCAAGGACGAGAAGCGCAACGTCAGCGGCTTCCCCGCGACCGAAAAGAGTCACGAGCTGCTCAAGCGCCTGGCGCCGCTGAAAGCCGAGCGCTCTCTCGGCAAGGTCGAAGGGCCGCGCTTGAAAGAGGTCGGGCTCGAGGAGCCAAAGCAATCGTTGGTGCTCCACTTCGGCGACAAGCCGGTGAAGCTCGATGTCGGCGACGCGGCGTTCGGCACCGGCAGCTACTACGTGCGGCAGTCGACCGGCGAGGTCTTCCTCGTGCCCTCGGAGTCGATCCAGCCGTTCCGAGGCGGCGCCGCGGGCCTCATCGAGCGTATGGCGGTGAACCTCACGCGCGAGCACGTCGAGCAGCTCACCGTGACGTCCGAGGGCAGCTCACGCACGCTGGTGCACAAGAACGCCGCTGATCGCGCTCAATCCTTTTTCGCGGACAAGAGCACCCCGGACACGAAGATCGAAAAGGCGAGCACATGGGTCGACGCGGTCCTGCGATTGCGAGCCCTGAGTCAGGCTCCCGAGGCGCCCGCTGGCGAGCCCAAGCTCACGGTCACGTTGCGCGGTGATGACGGCAGGGAGCGCATGGTGAAGGTGTACGAGCCGGCCAACGAGACCGCGACCGTGGTATCGACGACCTTCCCCAAGGGCGTGTTGGTCGCCAAGAGCACCGCCGAGCTCCTCCTGAAGGACGCCAAGCAGGTTCTCGCGGAGCCCGCCAGCAGCGAGCCGCGCGCCAGCACTCCCTAATCCTAGCGCTCCTTGAACAAGCGCTCGCGATAGAACTTCAGCTCGGCGATGGACTGGCGGATGTCGTAGAGCGCCGTGTGCTTGGCGCCTTCGTCGTCCGCCTTCTCGAAGCGCAGGCCATACCAGTAGCCGGCGAGCTCCTTGATGCTCGACACGTCGACCTGCCGGTAGTGCAGGTAGCCCTCGAGGCGCGGCATGTACTTCACGAGGAAGCGGCGATCTTGCTGGATGGAGTTCCCGGCAAGACGGGCCGTGCGGTAGCTACAATGGTGGCTCACCAGCTCCATGGCGCGGTGCTCGGCGACATCGACCGAGACGGTGGAGCGGCGAATCTGCTCGAGCAGACCACTCTTTTCGTGCATCGAGCGCACGTAGGGCGTCATGACCTCGAGCACCGACGGCGGCTGCCAGATGGTGATTTCGAGCGGATCATCGAGCTCGTTGAGCTCGGTATCGGTCAGGATGACCGCCATCTGTACGATGGCGCAGGTATCGGGATCGAGACCGGTCATCTCGAGGTCCATCCACACCAGGGTCTGCTCGCGTCCGTTCACTCGGGCGTTACTCCTTGGCTTTTGGTTGTCCGTGACAACACCCTCAGTGTCAACGCTGACGTACGGCGTCGACCAGGACGCCCGGGTCATCGCTCATGATGCCGTCGATTCCCAAAGCCAGTAGCGACGCGGCTTTGCGAGGGTCGTTGATGGTCCAAACGTGGACCTCGACCCCGCCCTCGTGGGCGACCTCGACGAAGCGTCTCGTGACGATGCGCTTCAACCAATAGCGCGGCGGTACTTGGGCGGCGCGGCCGCGTAGCTCCTCGGGGGCCTTGCCGTTCTTGGCGCCAGCGACCAGAGCGCGGCATTGCGACCCGGACATGCCAAGGGCGAACGAAGGCTTCGCGGCCTCGAGCTCGCGCATGATGGCGTCCGCTCCGGCGGTCAGCACCAAGTTCTCGGGCTTCCAGCGATCGAGGAGTCGGAGCGTCGGCTCGACCATCCCCGGAGCCTTGAGCTCGATATTGAACCCGGCGCGCGGGAAGGCTTGCAGCACATCGCGCAGGCGCGGCACTTCCACTCCGCGGTCGCGGAACACCGCCCGGCCGCCGCGATTGAGGAACTTGTAGCCGGCGTCGAGCGCGGCAAGCTCGGCGTACGACTTGTCGCGCACCGGCCCAGTGCCGTTGGTCGTGCGATCGACGGTGGGGTCGTGCATGACGATGACCTCCCCATCGCGCGTCAAATGAACGTCGAGCTCGAGGACATTCGCTCCTTGGCGCAGAGCCAGCTCGAACGCGTCCATGGTGTTCTCGGGCGCGTGCATGCTGGCGCCGCGATGCCCGAAGAGCAGAGGACGTGGCAGGCTGGGAAAGATGGGGGCCATCGCGGCAAAGGTGTCGCGTATCGGTGGCCTCTTGCGCAACGGGCGCGTCGCTCTTTAGGGTCCGGACCGCATGCTGACGCCGGACGAACGCGCGCGCTACGCCCGCCATCTCGCGCTCGCCGAGGTGGGAGAGGCCGGTCAGCTACGCCTCAAGCGCAGCCACGTGTTGGTGGTCGGGGTTGGTGGCTTGGGCTCGCCGGTGGTGCTCTACCTCGCGGCGGCGGGCGTCGGACGCGTGACCCTCGTCGATGGTGACGTGGTCGATGCCAGCAACCTGCAGCGGCAGATCGTGCACGGTGTCTCGACCCTCGGCTTACCCAAGGTCGAGAGCGCGCAACGGCGTTTGCTCGACGTCAATCCGCACATCACCGTCCGAGCGGTCGCCGAGCATCTCACGGCGTCGAACGCGGCTACCCTCGTCGGCGATTGCGATGTCGTCGTCGACGCCAGCGACAACTTCGCGACCCGCTACCTCGTGAACGACGCCTGTATCGCGGCGGGCAAGCCCGTCGTGCATGCGAGCATCCTGCGTTTCGAGGGTCAGCTCACCGTGTTCGTCCCGGGACGCGGGCCTTGTTACCGCTGCTTGTTCGCCGAGGCACCGGCCGCCGGCTTGGTGCCGTCGTGCGCCGAAGACGGGGTCCTCGGAGTGCTGCCGGGCATGCTCGGCACTATGCAGGCCAACGAGACGCTGAAGATCTTGCTCGGCATCGGCGAGCCACTCATCGGGCGACTGCTCGTGATCGATGCGCTGGCGATGCAGGTGCAAGAGCTACGCTTCGCCAAGCGCGCCGACTGTCCGAGCTGTGGTCCCATGCGTCGCCCGGCGGACGTACCACCTTGTCCGTTGCCTGCCGACATCGTCGATGACGCCGGCGAGGCGACGCTCGTCGACGTGCGTGAAGCGCACGAATACGCCGAGGGACACTTCGAAGGTGCGTTGCATCTGCCGCTCGGTGAGCTCGCCGAACGACAGGGCGAGCTTCATGGGCGCGATGTCGTGCTCTATTGCAGGAGCGGCGCACGCGCGCGGCGTGCTTGGGAAATGCTCCGCCGCAGCGGACTGACGCGGGTCAAGCTCCTGCGACACGGTTTCGTCGAACCGCGCTAACCCGTCGACTTGGCTTTGGCGGCACGGGCAGCGCCGTACGCGCGTGCTTGCCGCTGGTTCGGTGAATCCAGGTCGGTCTGGCGCACGGCGGAGTAGTCCGGGCAGACACAGTCGGCGAGCTCCGGTCGCCGGAAGTCGCCGAGCATGAAGGCGCGGCCGGCCTCGAGCACTCCTTCGTCGTCTTGGTAGTCACTCGTCCGCGTTGGCAGACGGAGAGGGCCCTTCTTCGACACGACGTGAGCGAAGTCCCAGCTGTGGTCGAGCCTATCGAGAGCGAAGGGCTCGACCGTCCCGTCGTCGCGCCGGAAGAAAAGATCCGCCGCCGCGAGGTCGAAGTGCTCCATGAAGCGCGCGAATCGCTCGCGCATCATCGTGCGGGTCGCGTCGTTCTCGAAGTCGAAGCCTTCGAGCGCCCAAACCAAGCGGCCGACGTAAGCGGCCGTCATCGTCATGGTTTGCACGCCCAGATGCGGCATGAGGTTGTCCCAGGTGCCGGTGACCTGCATGCCGACGCCCTTGGTGCGCGCATCACCGACCTTGAACATCACGTACTCGCGCTGACAGGCGAGGGTTTGCATGTCGACGATATGGACTGCGTAGCCGACGGTCTCGTTGGTATCGACGGCGGTGTATGCAGCGACCAGTGCCGTCTGCGTGGGTGCGTCCTTGACGGCGCCAATGGCCAGGTGGGCCGCCTGCAGCGCGACGGAGCTCGCCCGGAAGCCGACCGCCTCGTAGGCCTGGCGGTGAGTCAGCGGAAAGCCCTCGCCTGGACCCGTGGGGTCGATCTTGTCGAGCACCTGCGTGAGATCCGCGGGGATGCCGACGCTCGCCTCGAGGATGCTGCTACGGAGGGCGTACCACGGAGCCTGCGGCACGTAGACCGGATTAGGGCTCGCGAAACCCGGTGCTGGCGTTTGCGTGCTTACCACGCGGAGGATCATCGATCAGGAAACCCGCGCCGTTGCGCCATTCTCCCGATTCTGGCAGCTCCCCCGGGATGATCGCGCGTCTCGCCTGCCTCCTCCTCCTCGCCGCCGCCTGCTCGAAAACCGCGAAAGTCGCCGAAACCGCGCCGGGGGAGCCTTCGACCCTCTACGTCAACGCCCGTATCCACACGCTGGACCAGGGGAAGACCGGACAGGCCATGCGGGTGGCGGGCGCGAGCATCGTCGAGGTGTTCGAGGCCGCTCCGCGGGCGCGGACAGGCGAAACCGTCGTCGATCTCGCGGGCGCTACGGTCATTCCCGGTCTCATCGACGCCCACGGACATCTCGACATGCTCGGCCGCCAGATGATGCAGCTCGATCTGCGCAATGCGCGCTCCGCCGATGAGGTAGCCGCCTTCGTGCGCGAACGGGCCGCTACGGTCCCCGAAGGCGGTTGGATCATGGGGTTCGGCTGGGACCAGAACCTGTGGGAGGGCAAACAGTTCCCCGACCGCGCCGTGCTCGACCAGGCCGCTCCAGGGCACAAAGTGTGGCTCCATCGCATCTCGCACGCCATCTGGGTCAACAGCGCCGTGCTCGCCGCCGCCGGCATCGACAAGAAGACGAAGAGCCCCCAAGGCGGTGACATCTTGCGCCGCAAGAACGGCGAGCCCACCGGCGTGCTCGTCGACAACGCCGATACGCTCGTGAAGGCGCTGCTGCCGGTGCCCACGATAGCGGACCGACGTGCCGCCTTCGAGCGAGCCTTCGAGCACGTCGCCAAGCTGGGACTGACCGGTGTCCACAGCATGATGATGACCGTCGCCGACGTCGAAGCGCTGCATGCTCTCGAGGCGGAGGGGCGGGTGCCGATCCGCGTGACGGCGTACGTCACCGACGATTGGGCCAGCGTCGAAACGTTCCTGAAGACACCGCCGGATCGCGACGGCATGGTCTGGGTAACCGGAGTGAAGCTCTTCGGAGACGGCGCCCTCGGCTCGCGCAGCGCCGCCTTGCTCGCGCCTTACAGTGACGACGCCAAGAGCCGCGGCCTCACCGTGCACACGACCGACGATTTGCGCCAGAAGGCGGCGGCCATCACCGCGGCGGGCTACCAGATCGCCATCCATGCGATCGGCGACGCCGCCAACCGCCAAGCGCTCGATGTGCTCTCGCCGCTGGTCGCCACCGCGAAGCTCCCACCGCGCATCGAGCACGTGCAAATCGTCGAGAAGAGCGACCTCGCGCGCTTCGCGACGAACGGCATCGTGGCGAGCATCCAGCCCATTCATGCGCCCAGCGACATGGGCTGGGCGGTGGAGCGCGTTGGTTGGGAGCGCTTGAAAGGTGGATCGTACGCCGCGCGCTCGCTCATCGACTCGGGCGCAACCGTGGTTTTGGGCTCGGACTTTCCCATCGAGTCGGCAAGCCCGTGGTGGGGCATCCACGCCGCCGTGAGCCGCCAGAACGCGCACGGCGAGCCGCCGCAAGGTTTCCTACCGGAGCAGAAGCTCACGCTCGAGCAGGCGCTCGAGCGCTACTGTGTGACTCCCCATCGCGTCATCGGTGACGGCCAACCAGGCCTGCTACGCCCCGGCGCACCGGCCGACTTCGTCGTCGTCGCCGGTGATCCATTCAGCGCCACTCCGAGCGAGCTCCACGATGTAGCGGTGTTGCGAACCGTGGTAGCGGGCCGCGAGATCTTCAGCTCCCCCCCGCCTTGATCGCGGTGCCACGGACCGAGGTCGTGAAGACCACGCGGCGATTCTTGGCGCGACCGAGCTTCGTCTGGTTCGTGTCGACGGGTTGCGACGATCCGAAGCCCTGCGCCGTGACGCGCTCGGACGGCACGCCTCGTTTCACCAGGTACTTCTTCACCGCGTCGGCGCGTCGCTGCGAGAGCGTCAGGTTCTTTGCTTCCTTGCCGACGTTGTCGGTGTGGCCCTCGACGCGCACGTCGATCTCGGGATGCGTCGTCAGGATCGACGCGACATTGTCGAGCATTGGGTAGCTGATCTTGCTGATCGCCGCCGTGCCGTTCGCGAAGAACACGGACTGCGAGATCTCGATGCGGCCATTGCTGATCTTGGCGAGCTGCCGCTTGGCGCAACCCTGGTTGGCGGCGGTGCCGACCTCGTCCGGGCAGTTATCCAGGCGGTCTACGATCGTATCGCCATCGCGGTCGGATTCGGGACAACCGTCGCTCGCTTGCGGACCCAGCTTGTTCGGACATTTGTCGACGCTGTCGGGGATGCCGTCGGCGTCGTTGTCGCTTTCGGGGCAGCCGTCGCCGTCCTCGAAGCCGTCCTTGTCCTCGGCGTCATTGGCGCAATGGTCGACGCGGTCGATGAAGCCGTCTTGATCGCGATCGGTGTCGGGACAGCCGACGTTCTCCCTCGGCCCGGCGTCGTCGGGGCAGCGGTCGTTGGGATCGAGCACGCCGTCGTTGTCGTTGTCGTCCTCCGGACAACCATCGTTGTCGAGGTAGTGGTCGACGTCCTCCTTGCCGGTGGGACAACGGTCGATGTCGTCGAAGACGAAATCGCCGTCGGTGTCGACGCGCCGGGGCACGTCGCTCTCCTTTTTGCGGATTGGCGCGTAGGCGAGGCGCAACAACCCGCGGGCATCGGGGTTGCCGGCTTGCTGCAAAAACCCGACGCCGCCGGCGAGACCGAATTGCACCTCGCGCGCGATGTTGACGTTGATCCCCATCAACGTCTGCACGCTCGAGTACTCGCGGTCGAAGGCGTGCCCATCACTCACGGTGGTGGAGAACAGAGCCTCGGGTCCGATGGTGAAACGATTTTCGAAGTCGGCGTACGCGATAGCGAGTCCGACCTGCACCTCGGGACCGATGCTGTTGCCGGCCGAGGGCGGTTCGGTGCCGATGACGTCTTCCTTGCGAAAGTAGTAGCCGCCGGTGAGCGACCACTGCAGGTGGCTCCCGTACCCCGCGAAGACGATCTTGGGCATGACGCGCGCCTCGTCGTCTCCGGTGAGCTGCGTGTTGTCCAAGGGCAACCAAACGTTGGCGCCGAGATGCATGGAGAACGGGTCGCGATCCGCGTGACCGACGACGCGCAGCATGAGCCCGACGCGAGGGTCGCCGACGACGACCTCCCGGGCGGGCGCGATACCGAAGGCCGGCGTGCCTTCGTCGTAAAGCAGCACCGGCACCGAGCCGCTGAAGGTAAGGCGGTCGAGTAGCGAGAACGCCATGTCGAAGTGGCCGTAGAGCGCGTGCTCGATGATCGGGCTGGTGTCACCGACGTCGCCCGCGGCGTCGCGCCTGCCGTTGACGATGGGCGCATGCGCGTAGTCCATGGTGACGCCGACCGCGAAGTAGCGCGTCGACGAGTACCACGGGCGGTCGACCATGAAGCCGTATTCGCCGGCGCTCGTTGGCTCGTAGTGGTTCACTTGGAAACCGGCCGCTTTGGCGGTCACGGTGGTCAGCAAACACACGCCAAGGGCGGTGACCACCGATGTCGGCATCCGCATGACTGCTCCCGATGATGTGACCGCGGAAGGATGACCGAAGGCTTGGGGCGGGCGCAAATAGTCAGCGCCCGAAGTCCAGTCGGTGCACCAGGGTGAGCGCGGTCGGCGGCCCCGGCGGCGCCGGCCCGCCGACCACGGGCGCTTCGATGTACCCGTGGAAGCTCCAGAGCTCGGCGCGGCCGTTACCGTCGCTGTCGAAGGCGAAGGTATCGATGCCGTTCGCGCCCGCGAAGTCGGGTAGTGGCTGGGCGTTGCCGGGCGCCGGCAGGCCAAAGAGCGCGGAGAGAGCCGGCTCGACGTCGAGGCCCTGGTAGACCACCGCGAACGCCGGAGGCCCGGCGCTGACCAGCGCCACGATGTCGAGCCTTTGGTTACCGTCGAGGTCGACGGCGGCGAGCCGCTCGGGGTTTCCGCCCACCGGGACCGCGCCCTGCTGCTCGAGGCGCCGCGCCGTGGACGGACCACCGAGGCCATAGGTGCGCACCTGTGGGCCGCTCGTGGTTTGCACGCCGACGAGCAAGCGCGGGTCGGCGTCGCCGCCCAAACGTACGGCGCTCGAGCTCGCGGGCAACTGCAGCGCCTGGTTCACGCCCTCGACGCGGAGCTGCTCGGCGGCGGCGGTGCGCACGGCCACGGCGCGGTGCAGGGCACCGGTATCGTCGGCGACACAACCCGCGGCGCGCAGTACCACGTCATCGGCGCCGACGAAGGACGGCACCTGAGCGGGGCCTAGGCCCGCTCCCTGGGCTTGGACCGCGAGCAGCGGGGCACCCACGGCGCTCGGATCGATGAGCGTGAGTGGCGGCGACACGCCACCGCAGGAAGGCAGAGGCAGCGCCGTGTCGACCCCAGAGAGCGGTCCAGCTGGGATTGGCGACGGCGCCCCAAAACCGCCGCTCGTGGTGTCGAGCACGCGATAGGTGTTGTTGCCCCACAGGCCCGCGATGATCTCACCGCTCGCCGTCGGCACGCGCACGAGCATTCTGAAGTCCGTCGGGATTGGCGCGGGCGTGCTCGCGACGAGGGCGCCGGCGTTGACCGTGATACGCACCAGCGCCGCCTCACCAACATCCGCGGTGACGGCGGCGTAGATGCTTCCGGTCCCGGTGACCGGGATGACGGTGATGACGTTGCCAGCGATGGTTTCGCTCAGCTCACTAGGCGCCGAAGCGGTGTCGATCGAGAGCGGCGTGCGCTGCCAGGGCGCCTGAAAACGAAGACGTACCGCGCCCACCGGCCGGTCGGCGAGAAAGTCGGTCGCGAGAGTGACCGCTCCAGTGGAGTCACCGGTCTGCTCGATGACCAACGGCGAGCCGCTAACATCGAGGACGCGCAAGCGCACGTCGATGTTGCCCACCGCGACTCCCCGCGCATCGTTGGCGGTCAAGGTCAGCGGGTTCGGCACGTCGTCCGCCGGCACCGAAATCCCGGACGCGAGGCTCGGATCCAGGCCGACGAGCTCGACGGCGGGCACGCCCGCGATGAGCACGTCGTCTCCCGCATCGATACCTTCGCGATCGACACACCCCGCGGCAACACGACCGCCGAACGCCGCGGGCGCGTCGAACGCCTCGGCCACCAGGAGCGTGCGCGTGTTGCGAACCAGCTCGCCCAGCTCGGTCGGCCCACCCGCGTCGAGCACAACCTCGCGCTCGGTTGCGCCGTCGAGTCGCTCGGGTGTCACTTCGCCGAAGGCAACGGCATCGCAATCGAACGCGGCATCGCCACTCGTCGGCCTCACCACGCGTACGCGCACGCTTTGCGCCAAGGTCGCGAGGGCCTCGGGCACGGTGAAGCCGATGCGTGCATCACCGCCACCGCAAGCGCTCGCAAGAACAGTGAGCAGCAGAGCACGTCTCATGGCACGGCTCCGACGGTCGCGAGCTCGCCGGCGTGGACATGCACGGTTTTCTTCAAGCGTACGGCGCCGCTGTCCGGCTCGAGGAGCTCGACCAGGACCGAGCCCGAGGGAACCTCGTAACGCATGAGAGGGGTCGGGCCAACGATGGTGCCGTTGACGCGAACGAGGGCATAGGGCTCGGCGATGGCGCGAAGGTAGCCCGGCGCTGCGTCCACTTTGGCGGACGGTGGTGTCACGGATGGTTGGCGCTTGGCGGGTCGTGGTCGCGTTCGGTTATCGGCAATCGGCGTTCGGTTATCGGACGTCGGCAATCGCTCTTCGGCAATCGGCGCTCGGTTATCGGAGATCGGCAATCGCTCATCGGCAGTCGGCGCTCGGTTATCGGAGGTCGGCAATCGCTCATCGGCAATCAACGCTCGTCCATCGACCGGCCGCTCCCGCATCATCCACATCAACGCCACGCCGCCGACCACCAACGCCAACGCCACCCCCAGCGCCGCCCACGGGGTCCGCCGCGACACCTGCGTCCTCGCCTGCGTCGCCGACGAGCCATCCCGCGACGCCCCCATCGTCGCGACTCCAACCGCCCTCCCCTTCACCTCCACCACGCTCCCCGCCAGGAGCTCCGCCAACCACTCGTCGTGCTTGCGGCGCGCCTCGGCGAGCGCCCGCGCCGCGAACGTCTCGAGCACCTCGCTCCCCGCCGCGACTTCCTCCAACGCCTCCGCGACCTCCAGCGCCGTCTCCGGCCGCATGTTCGGGTTGCGCGCGAGACACCGCTCCACGACGGCGACGAGACCGGGCGGCGCGTCCGCTTTGAAGGACGACAGCGGCTGAATGCGATGCGTGAGCACGTCGCGCGCCACGGCGCGGTTGTCCGTTCCAGCAAACAAGCGCCGGCCTGTCGCAAGCTCCCACAGCACGACTCCCAGCGCCCAGAGGTCCGTGCGCCGGTCGACCATGCCGCGAGCGTCGATCTGTTCGGGTGCCATGTATGCGGGCTTCCCCTTCATGGTGCCCACCTCGGTGCTACCACCACGGTCGCGCGCCCGTGCGATGCCGAAATCGATCACCTTCACGGCGCCGTCGTAGGTGAGCATCACGTTCTGCGGACTCACATCGCGATGCACCACCTCGAGCGTGTGCGCGGCGTGCAGCCCGCGCGCCGCCGTGGCGCCGATGCGGGCGACATGCTCCGGACTTACCGGCTCGCTCGCCGTCGCGGTGAGGGCGTCGAGGGACACACCAGCGACGTACTCCATCACGTAGTAAAGCACGTCATCGCTGGCACCGAAGTCGTAGACCTGCCCGATCGCCGGGTGATGCAAGCGGGCAGCGATCCGCGCCTCGTCGCGAAACATCCGACGCGCGCTTTCGTCGCTGCGTCGGTCATCGCGGATGGTCTTGACCGCGGCGAGGCGCGTGAATCCCATGGCGCCGACCTTGCGTGCGAGCAGCACCTCACCCATGCCACCGCTCCTCAAGGTGGCGACTTGGTCGTAGTCGCCGAAGCGTCGCGTGGGAGTGCGTGCCATCCACGCTTACGTTATCATCATGTGAATGCTCGCACCCACGATCGCGGCGCTTGCGGTGCTGGCACAGACCCCTTCGCATGCGGCCCTGAACCGTGGCCGAGAGCTCTTGGCGCGCTTCGAGCTCGAGCCCGCGCTCACCGCGCTCGAAGCAGCGGCGCACGAACGAGGCTATGGCTACGAGGACAATGTCGCGCTCTGGGAAGCGCTGGGCATCGCACGCGCCTACGCGGATCGGCGCCAAGCCGCCGAAGAAGCCTTCGTGCACCTCCTCGCCATCGCGCCAAACCATGTGCTCAGCTACACGCTGTCGCCCAAGGCGACCTTTCCCTATGAAGCTGCGCGCCGCCGCCTCGAGCGCCAGCCCGTCGCCGCGATCGACTACGTCTGGCCGCGCGGTCAGCTCGCGGGCGATCCGCTGCCGGTAACCATCGACATCCTGCGTGACGACCTTGGTCTCATGCGCAAAGCCAGCGTCTGCGCGGCGCGCGGAGATACGGCCGTGACCTGCGCACCGGGGCTCCCGACGGGCGTCGGCAAGCCGGCGGTCTCGACTATATCCGCTCCAGCGGACACTCCGGTCGCAACCGAGACGGTCGCGCTGTATGTGTTGCTGTACGATGACGCGGGCAACGTGGTGCAGCGCTCGGCGGATCCGAAGACGCCGCGCTTGCTGCAACTGCCGCCGCGCGAGAATCGCGCTTGGTACCAGCGCTGGTACACCTGGGCCGCGGCTGCCGGTGTCCTGGCGGTGACCACGGGCATCATCGTGCATGCGACCTCGGGCGACTCGGCGACGACGCCGGCGACCTTCGATTGGCAACGCTGACTGCTAGGCCCCCGAAACTGCGTGACTGACCGCCGACGATGCCCCGCCACGGAGCACCCTGCTCGCCGGCGGTCAGGTCACGACCAAGCCCGAATGGGCTGGCGAGTCCTAGTAATGCCAGCGTCGTGCCAGGCGAGAACGGGCGCCAATCGGCGATTCTCGCGGTCCGCTGGTCGGAGGAGTGACCGCCGCGCGGCGCTCAGCGGTCGCTGCCGTCGCCATCACCGTCGTAGAGACCGTGTTTCACGAGGAGCTCGCGCAAATGGTGGCGGCTCAGCTCCGCGAAGGTCGCGGCATGCGAGATGTTACCGTCGAAGCGACGCATCAAGGCGTCGAGGTAGCTCCTCTCGAAAGCCTCGACGCTCCGCGCCTTTGCTTCCTTGAAGGCGCCGGCGAGCTCGGCGGGTCGTGGAGCTTGGGTCGCGCTCGACGCGTTGCTCCGCCCCAGCCATGGCGTGAGCGTTGCGAAGGCGGGCGCGGTCTCACCCGAGAGCACGAAGGCCCGCTCGAGGACGTTGCGCAGCTCGCGCACGTTGCCAGGCCAGACACGGCCTTGGAGCGCGGCGAGTCCCGCTCCGTCGATGGGGCCGGGCGACACTTTGCGGCCTTCGTAGAAGTGCTCGACCAGCGGCGCTATGTCGTCGAGGCGTGCCTTGAGAGGAGGCAGCTGGAGCTGCACCACGGAAATGCGTTGATAGAGGTCGAAGCGAAAAGTGCGTTGGGCGACCATCGCCGAGAGGTCACGGTGGGTCGCGGCGACGATGCGAACATCGACACTGGTCTCGCTGTCGCTGCCCAAAGCCTGCACCGTGCGGCTCTCGAGCGCGCGCAAGAGCCGCCCCTGCAAGTCGAGCGGTAGCTCGCCGAGCTCGTCGATGAAAAGGGTGCCGCCGGTCGCGCGCACGAAAGCGCCATCTCGGGCTTGGGCCGCGCCGGTGAAAGCACCGCGCACGTGTCCGAACAACTGCGACTCGATCAGCTCGGGCTTCACAGAGCTGCAGTCGAACACCACGAAGGGTCCGCCAGGGCGCCGCGAATGGTCGTGCACCGCGCGCGCCGCGAGCTCTTTGCCGGTGCCGGACTCACCGATTAGCAAGACCGTGGCTTCGCTCGGCGCCACGAGCTCCAGGACGGCGAAGATCTCGCGCATCACCGCCGAGCGACCGATGAGTCCGCCAAAACGGTCACGCGTGCTCGGGTCGATGCCGAGGGGCTCCGCGTTGGTCAGCTGCAGGGTAGTGTCACCGACCTTGAGGGTCGCGCCGATGGCGGCGATGGCCGTCGACACCCGCACACCGTCGACGAAGGTACCGTTGCGCGAGTCGCAATCGCGAACCTCGACTCCCTCTTCGACGAGACGCAGCTCACAGTGGCGGCGACTCACCTTGGCGTCATCGAGCACCACGGAGCAGTCAGGCCCGGCGCCGATGAGGACGGGGCGCGATGCGAGCGCCACTTCCTCACCGAACGTCGGGCCGCTGCTGATGCGAACGACGCAGGCCCGAGAGACGCGCGCGAGGATACCCGCGCGCTCGTCATCGACCTGGGTCGCCCGACTATCCATCCTTCACCTATACCCCGACGGGCATGTCGCCGGGAGCGGGAGGAAGAGGAGCGCCGATCACCGGAGGCTGCGGAGGAAGGCCGCCAATCACCGGAGGCTGCGGAGCCGGGCCGCCAATCACCGGAGGCTGCGGAGGCAGGCCGCCGATCACCGGGGGCTGAGGAGCCGGGCCGCCAATCACCGGAGGCTGAGGAGCCGGGCCGCCAATCACCGGGGGCTGAGGAGCCGGGCCACCAATGACCGGAGGCTGCGGAGCCGGGCCGCCAATCACCGGGGGCTGAGGCACCGGACCACCGACGTTCGGCGGCTGAGGCCCAGCCGCTCCACCGGGGCTCGCACCGGGAATACCGTTGTGCGTGCCACCGCCACCGACCGGCGGCAACACCCCGGGCGGCACGAGCGGCATCGGCGACAGCTGCGCCGGGGGCTCCGCGCCCATCGGCAAGCCGCTACCTTGCGGCGCCGGCGCGCCCGGCGCTGGCGCGGACGGCAACGGTGGCGTCGGCGCCGCTGGCGACGGCCCAGGAGCGGACGGCGCGGGCATGTTCGGTCGCGGCGCCTGGAAGTTGGCGTCGCCGATCTGTTGGAGGCGTAGGCTCTGGTTCGGCTTCAAAAAATGCAAAGGCATGACTCACTCCGGTTCTGCCGTGGCGGGGCGCGAGGTGCCGGCGAGGTCGTAGGGACCTACGGTGTGAGCGGCGGCGTGGTTAAAAAAACTTAGATGGTACGCGGAGTTACCACCGCGCACCGTGTACTGGTCAGCCCAGCGACCAGCTAGAGGCTCGTCGAGGCCGCGCCCGGCATATGCGAATGCGCGTGGTAGCTGCTCCGCACGAGCGGACCACTCTCGACGTGCTTGAAGCCACGCTTCAGTCCCTCTTCCTTGAGCAACCGGAACTCTTCGGGAGTGTAGAAGCGGGCAATGGGCGCGTGTTTCTTCGTCGGGTTCAGGTACTGCCCGAGGGTGAGCACGTCGCACTCCACCTTGCGCAGATCGTCCATCACCACGAGGAGCTCGTCGATGGTCTCGCCCAAGCCGACGATGACGCCGGTCTTCGTGGTCATGGCGACGGGCTTGCCGCCGGCGTTGTCACCCTTGCGATAGGCGTCCGCTCGAGCGAGCAGCTCGAGGCAGCGGGCGTAGATGCCCTTGGAGCGCATGGCCTTGTACAAGCGCGGCACGGTCTCGGTGTTGTGGTTCAACACCTCGGGGCGCGCGTCGAGCACTTTGCGCAGCGATGCCTGGTCGCCCATGAAGTCGGGGATGAGCACCTCGATCTTGGTGCCGGGCTTGCGCTCACGGATGGCGTTGATGGTGTCGACGAAGTGGTAGGCGCCGTAGTCCGGCAAGTCGTCGCGGTCGACGCTGGTGAGGACCGCGTGCGTGATGCCTAGGCGCGCCACCGCCTCGGCGACGTTCCCAGGCTCTTTGGGATCGGGGAGGTTCTTCGGCTTGCCGCTGATGACGCTGCAGTAGCGGCAATTACGCGTGCAGACCTCGCCCAAGATCATGAAGGTCGCGGTCTTGTGCTGACCCCAGCACTCCCAGATGTTCGGGCAGCGCGCTTCTTCGCAGACGGTGTTGAGCTTCAAATCCCCGAGAAGCTTTTTGACGTCGTTATAGGTCTCGGTGTTCTGGACCTTGATGCGCATCCACGGGGGGCGGCGGGCGCCGACGCCTTCTTTGGCAACTACGTCAGTCACGACCGACTTTCTGCTCCTTCAATCGCGACCTGGCAATAGTCGAACAAAGCTCAGAGCTCACGGCCCAAGACCCGGGCACAATGCCGGGCGAGATAGTCCTCGATCTCGGAAAGGGGCAGCTTCCGGCCGAGTAGGGCCTCGAGCGAGGTCACGCCCCGCCCGTGGATGCCGCAGGGGACGATGGTTTCGAAGTGCTCGAGGTTGGTGCCGACGTTGAGCGCGAAGCCGTGCATGGTGGTCCAGCGGGCGACGCGGACGCCGATGGCCGCGACCTTGTCATTGCCGACCCAGACGCCGCGCAGCGCCTCGACGCGCTCAGCGGTGACACCGTACTCGGCGCAGGTTCGGATGAGCACCTCTTCGAGGTTCCAAATGTAGCGACGAATGTCTTTCTCGCCATCGCGCAGCTTCACGATGGGATAACCGACGATCTGTCCGGGCCCGTGGTAGGTCACGTCGCCGCCGCGCGACGAGCGATGGAGCTCGATGCCCAACGCCGCGAGCTCTTGCGGCGTCCGCTTCAAGTTGTCGGCGCCGTCGAGCCCGCTGTTCTTGCCGAGCGTGACCACGGGGTCGTGCTCGAGCAAGAACAACGTGTCGGGCACGGTGTCCGCTAAAACGGCTGCGTGTCGAGCTTCCTGCAGGGCCAGCATCGGCGCGTAGCCAATGCGACCCATACGCTCGACGCGCAGCTTCATCGGCCTACAGCTCCGATTCGTCGAACTCTTCGATGTTCTTCTTAACCTTGGCCATGAAGTTGTCGGCCACTGCGCCGTCGATGAGACGGTGGTCGAAGGTGAGCGACAGATAGGCGCGCGTGCGAATCGCAATCGCGTCGTTGATGACCACCGGCCGCTTCTCGACCATGCCGACGCCCAAGATGGCGACCTGCGGCTGGTTGATGATGGGCATGTTGAACATCGGACCGATCTGACCGGGATTGGTGATCGTGAACGTGCCGCCGCTCACCTCGTCGGGCATGAGCTTGCGATTGCGGGCGCGCGTCGCGAGATCGACGCCGCGGCGCGCGAGGCCCAGCAAGTTGAGCTCGTCCGAGCCGTGAATGACCGGCACGATGAGGCCCCACTCGAGCGCCACCGCGAGACCCAAATTGATGCTGCGGTGATGGATGACGTTGGTGCCGTCGAGGCTCGCGTTGAGGACGGGAAAGCCCTTCAGCGCGTCGACCACGGCCTTCATGATGAAGGCGGTGTAGGTGAGGTTCACGCCGTGGCGCTCCTCCCAAACCGCTTTGTGCTTCGAGCGCAGCTGCGCGACCTTGGTAAAGTCGACGTCCCACACCGTGTTCACGTGAGCGGACACGCGGCGCGACACCACCATGTGCTCGGCGATCTTGGCGCGCATGTTCGACAGCTGCTCGACACGGTCGCCCTCGAAGACGCGTCCGCGATAAGCGTCAGGCACCGGCGAGCGCACGTCGTAAATGTTGCCGCCGCCACCGGCCGACGGAGCCCCTTGCGACGGCAAGAGCTGCGCTTGCGGAGCACCCTTGGCCACCATGCCCGCGGAGCCACTCGGGGCGCGCTGGGCCTGCGGGGCCTGCTGCTGCGGACCGCGGTCCATGTAACCCATGATGTCGTCTTTGGTGACCCGGCCCGACATCCCGCTGCCCTCGATCTGGGTGATGTCGATGTCATTCTCGGCGGCGATCTTGCGAACCAGCGGCGAGCTCTTGGTGCGACGGCGCTCTTCGTCGCTCACACCATTGGTGGCGTGGGCCGCCTGGCGCGGCGCCTCGGCCTTCGGCGCGGCGACCTTCGGCTGTTCGGCTTTCGGCTGCTCGGCCTTCGGCGCGGCGGCCTTCGGC
>JBGGMJ010000042.1:0-5451 GCA_041288095.1 Myxococcota bacterium | reverse complement strand
GATTCGGGGCTTGGACCTCGAAGTTCTCGTCGAGGCTGTCGGGTTCCGGCTCGAGCGCGCCAGAAAAGCGAGGCCCGACCTCGGCGAAGCCGGCGGTCTTGTCGACTGGTGTGTGACACGAAAAGCAGAGCGCCGGTCCATTCGCGAGATACTCACCCCGCTCTTTGCTCACGCCGCCGCGCGCCACGTACGTCGGAGCAAGACTCATGCGTGGCGTGAAGGTGCGCGACAGAACCTTGGCGAGAAGTCCCCACTCGTCGGCAGGCACGGCGTTTTCAATGGGCGGTAGGCTGCGCAGATACGAGACCACCGCGGTCAGGTCCTCGTCCGACATCGGCCCGACGGCGAGCGCCATCAATGGGTCGTAGCCGCCATCGCGGCTTACACCGTGTCGGATGATGCGCGCGAGCTCGGCATCCGAGAGCTTGGCGATACCAGTTTCGGGATGAGGGGTGAGGTTACTCGGGAAGAAGGTCCCGAAGGGCCCGGCTCGGAGAGTGTAGCCACCTCGGAGATCGTTTGGGTCCGGCGAGAGCTGATGCTTGTTCGCGAACTCGGGATTCCCGTGGCAGGCGGAGCAGTGTGCTATCGCGTGCGCGACATATGCGCCGTGGGCGATCACCGCGGGGTCGGTGCTCGCGCTGATCTTCGGGAGTGGTACGTCGCTGTAGTCGCGGCGGTGCGTCGCGATCAGGTAGCCGAGGAATGCGATGATGGCGACGACCACGGTGAGGAGGGCGCCAAGGAGGCGACGCCAGAGCTTGCTCTTCATGGGCGTGCATTAGCCTGGAAGAAGAGGGTGAGGACAAGCGCGGTCGGGTTGAGTCGGGGTGCCTGTGATCGCGACCGACCGGCGCCGCCTAGTTCTGCGGCCTTCGGATGGGGGCGTTCACCACCGTCGTGCGTGTCTTGAGGGGATGAGCGGCCGCGGTGCTTACGATGGGCCTTCCCTCGGCCAGCTCCATCGCCTCGGCGACTATCTTGTCGACGTACGCGCGGAGCTGCTCGCGCGCTTCGCCTCGGCGAATTTCGGAAGCGCGGGGTCGCGTCGTGACGAGCGGGCCCACGATGTATGGCTCCGCGTCAATCACGGTACTCTCGATCCATGCGGCCGCGTCAATCACGGTACGCTCGATCCATGCGGGGGCGGTGGTCGCCTGGCCACCGCCGAAATGGCGTTGTCGTCGTCTTTGGTCGCCGCGCAGGTGGTGTTCTAGGTTGCGCAGCACAGCCATGGCCGCGGAGAGCTTGGCGCGCAGGCGCTCGAAGAGCTGGTGACTCGTTGTGGTTCCACGGCGCCGCGCCATCACCATGGCGCAAGCAAGACCCGAACCAACCCCTGCGAGGCGCCATGATGTGCATTGGCCCTGATGCCGCGGCGCGATGTGGGATTTAGGCGCCGATCTGCGGGGGGCGAAGACTACGCGGCGTGCCGACTTGCACGGCAGAGCGGCAGCGGAGTACTCAACGGAGGTCTCGGGCCAACCCCCATGTCCGTCTCGAGATGTCCGCCCGGGACCCCAACGCGAGGGAGACGACGATGATGGCGATTGAGCTGCTTCGGATAGCGCAGGGAAACAGCGTAAGAACGCTCGGAGTGCTTGCCTTGGTTCTGCTCGCGAGCTCGTCGGGCGTGGCGGCGACGCCGTCCGATGACCCACACGACAAGCTCTTCGTCCTCGACGTGAAGATCGGGATGCCGATCGAGGGCAGGCCCGGATTCACATGCGATAAGGAAAAGCGTACCGCATCCGGCGAGCGCCAGGATCGTCACTGCGTGAAGTTCGTCGACGAGCGCTGTAAAGGCCGCCCGGGGAACGTCGGTTTCAAGAAGTACGGAGAGAAGGCACCCAAAGGCTGCTACCTCGACCACTCTTCGCAAGCGACCTTCCTCGACGACCTACTGCTGCAGGATGCGCACTCCGGTGACACCAGCCAGGCGCACAACGGTCGCAGGCCGCTCGCGAACGTGCACCTCGTCGGTACCGAATCCACACCCTCGAAGATCTACCGGATCCATTACATGTTCGCCGAGGACGACCTTCTGGCTGAGAGCTCCAAGCTCCATCAGGCCCTCGTCGCCAAGTACGGCGAACCGAGGGAGATCCACTCGGGCAAGATGAAGTGGAAGATCGATAGCACCGAGCTGGTCGCGCAGTGCATCCCGAACAACAACTGCGAAATCGTCGTCCAGGATAGGAAGTTCGAGGAGAATGAGGAAGCCGCGCAGAAGGAAGCCGACGCGCAGAAGAAGAGCGCCGAAGCCCCCGCGCCCAAGCTCTGACCGCGTTCTCCGAAGCTCGAGTGCCGACTAGGCACGGTCGGGCCTTCGATCATAAAGCCACTGCATGCTGAAACGTCGACCCAGAGCGTGGCAACGCGCCTGGCTGGGTGTGCTCGCGCTTGTGCCTCTGATTGTCGTGATCACCGGGTTCGCGGCAGTGGTGTTCGCGGGCCCAGAGCCCTTGGAGTTTCCGCGCAGCGAATTCCCTCGTGTCGAGCCGCTACCCGACCACTGCAACTGGTCCTGCCACAACAGCGGCTGCTTTCACACGCCGGTGCTTCCCGAAATCCTCGCCGGTGACCGCGGCATGTACGGTCTGACCATGAAGGCGCTCTACCGCATCGGCTCGCACCTCGATTCGCGTCGTGGCGTTGGCTATGGGCTCGCGAACCTCGTGGTCTTCTGCGTAGCCTGGCCGGTCGTGACCTACAGTTTGTGGCTCGTGTTGCTCTGGCAACGCTGGCGGCTGCTGCGCATCCGAGAGGCGGCCACGCATGCATGAGCTCGCTTACCCTCTGTACGCTCTGTGCGTCGATTTCATGCTGCAGCTCGCGGCGATGCTGGGTGTCACGTACCGCGACGCCAACACAGTCGTCCTGCTTGTCGTCTTCCCTGCAGTGACCGCGAGCCTGATGCTGGCGGTGGTCGTGAACTGGCGCCGTCTGCGGAGATCCCGCTCGACTAGCGACGCGTGACCATGTCGATCACGAGATCGGGACGTTGCTTGATGACGTCGTGTCCCAAACCGGGAATGTTGTTCTCGTAGGTCACGTTCTTGGCGCCTACATGGCGACGCGCTGCTGCGATCAAACCGCTCATGTGGTCGCGCATCGCGGGGAACCGCCGCAGGAACTCATCCTCGGCGCCGACCGCGACGATGACCTCGGTCTTGGGATTGAGCCGAGGGATCCACTTGGTGACTTGATAGGGAGCGCCGTCGAGATCGATGGTGTTCTCCGGCAGCACCGAGCTGAGTGTGGCGCGGAGGCGCGGCTCGATCTCGTTCTTGGGGTAGCGCTCTTCGAAGTATTCCCTGAGGAACTTTTCGGCCCAACGCAGCGTCAGTGGACGCGCGACCTTGCCCGCGACGCCGGTGATGACTGGTCGAGCCACGGTCTCGTACGCACCAAGCCACACCTTGGCAAACAGACCGGGCAGCGGCGCGACGACCGAAAACGTGTCGACCACGGCTCTGAAGGGATTCGCGCCGGTGTCATACAGATCGTCGATGTTGGCGTGGAACAGATCGTAGGGGAACGGCGCGGTGAGGACGACCTTCTTGACCTTGTCGGCCAGTCCGGAGGCGGCGATGGCAAGCATGCCGGTACCGCCGCCGTGAGCGGGTCCGACGACGGTGATCGGAGGAGTGAGGCCGGCTGCTTTCATGGCGGCGCCGATCCCGCGTCCCTCGTCGGCGAGAGTGACGCCTCGGCCACCCTCGAGCAGGTGAGCGTTCTTCGTGAAGCTCTTCCCGGTGAACGGCGCGTCGATCGTGGTTACCGAGTAACCTTTGGCGAGCAGGACGTCGGTGATCGGCTTAGCGTCTTCGCGGTTGGTACGGAGCTCGTGAAGGATGACGACTGATCCGCGCGGCTTTCCCTTGGGCCGGCTGGTCTCGTAGTAGACGCGTGCTTTTCCCACGCTGAGCTCGGCGCGAGCGAAGCCGGTGCTCGTCTCGATCGACGCTGGCGCCAGACGCGCGGACTTTGCTGCCGTTATCTGAGTCACCATCACGACCTCCCGAACGCTCGAAGCGGCGCTCGCCTTGCCGGTTCGTGATATCGGACGCTGTGGCTTGAAGGTGTCCCCTGTTGACCGGAGCGTCCGGTGCCGGCTCGGCACCTGACGGACCTCGCTGAAGTGCCACTCAAATGACGGAGATGAGAATGAAGCGTATTGCCTGTGCTGCTGTGTCCGCCGTGCTGCTCGCCATCGCTAGCGTTGCTCTGGCCGCGGGGAAAGGTGAGCTCGACGGGAAAGTCTTCGCCGTCGCGCTCGCGGAAAAGGCCAACGCCGCCAAGAGCGACAACGACACGTTGACGTTCCAAGGTGGAACCTTCAGGAGCAGCGGCTGCGACCAATACGGGTTTGGCGCCGCGAGCTACACGACATCGAAAGCCGGCGACGTGATCACTTTCGAGAGCACGGCGACGAGTCCCAAAGAGGGCACGATGATCTGGAAGGGCACCGTGAAGGGCAACGCTGTCGAAGGCACGGCTCTTTGGCAGAAGAAGGGCCAAGCGGACATCGCTTACGTGTTCAAAGGAACGCTCAAGACTTGAGCCGACGCTCGGCGTGACACGACCACGTCGCCCGCTGCGAGTGTGGGCGGCGCCCCCCCAGTGTGGTGGCGTTGTGTGTTCGGTAGCCTACACGCTGTCTTCGACGGGCGGTAACAGGAACACCTGACGGGTGCGGCGCGGCTCGGGTCGAGGGATGGAATCGAAAGCCGTGCAAAAGTCTCGCTCTGACGAGTCACTCCAGGCGATCGGTGCTCGGTCGTGCGACCCGGCGAGGGTCACCCCGCGCTGGCGGGCGATACCATCGCGGATGTCGTCGAGATGGACCCCGTGCTCGAGGCCGAAGGCGATAATCCGCTGCAACGACGCGATGCGATCGCTCGAATTGCGGCTCATCAAGCCGATGGCTTGTGCTGCGACTTCTTGCGTCATCAGGTCGTTGGTCACGGTCATGCGAATTAGGGCTGCAAAGAGCACGCCAGCCGCAACGTAGCTAGCTAATTCGCCAACCAGCCGCGCAGGCGTTCGTAGACAGCGCCGCTGCTCAGCAGGTCGACATGGCCGGTGCGGAGGGCAATCCATTGATGGTCTTCGGGAAAGCTGAGCACCAAGTCGGGGCGTGCGTGTCGGCCGAGGGCGCTATCGACGGGCACCAGGCCGTCGCCGCGGAGCTTCGTGCTCATTGCCTCAGACAAGGTGCCGGCGATGGCGAAACATGCGACATCACGCGGTAGAGCGAGGCCGTGTCGAACATCGCCGGCGTGCGTGAAACGTTCTTGGTCGTGCCAGTCCTCGTCGAGGACGTTGCCGTAGCGTAGATCGGTGACACCAGCGCTGCGGATCTGCCCGAGACGCGCGAGTGGTGCGCTATAGCGGCTGACTCCGAGCAGCACGTCGACGAGATTACCGCCACGCTCGAGCGGCGCT
>JBGGMJ010000041.1:0-5146 GCA_041288095.1 Myxococcota bacterium | reverse complement strand
CGGATGGCGACCGCGAAAGCGGTCACATGCCCCATCGTCGCGGCATCGGCGCCGGCCACGGCCGCGATGTTGCCGCTCGTCATCGGTGACGTCGCCGGCGACAAGGCCGCGATGGCGCCCTGCGTGAGTGCCTGCATGGTCGCGAGACGTTGGGCCTGCTCCGCCGCGAGAACATTCGGGAGCTTCTCGAGCGCCGCCGCGTCGTGCGGCGCCAACGTGCGTCCGGAAGAGCGCGCCAGGTTGTCGCGCTGCTGCGCCGTGCGCAGAGCGGCGGCCGCGTCATCGAGCTGCCGCAGCTGCACCGAGCTTACTTGCAGGCGCCCATTGTCCAAGCGCAGACCCACGGCGCCAATATCGAAAGGAGCGATCGTGCGGGCCCCGGCGAGCCCAACTGCGGCCGAGGCGTATTCGATGTGCGCTTCGGCGCGGTCATTGGGGCGACCGTCTTGGTCGTGGCGCACGGCGTTGAAGCTCTGGACCGCGCTCATGTAATCGGTCGTCGCGGCGGCGGCCGCGCCGACGCGCGCGTTCATCGTGCGTGCGAGGTGCAGCGCTTGGGTCGCACGGGCGCCCGCCGCGGCGGTCAACGTGCCGTGGTTGAAGGCGGCGTCACGGCCATAGTCCTTGCCGGTGGCGACGTTGACGAGCCAGGGTGCTCCCGGCGAGTGGCGCGCCGCTTCCCTGGCCTTCTCGTAGACGTCCTGGGCCGCCCTCTCGAAGCGGCGCAGCTCAATAACCTGGGCCGGCCTGAGCTCAGCCTCGCTGCGTCTGCCGATGACCTCGTTGGCCTGGGCGTGCAGCCACGCGGCGGCTGTGTAGAGCGTCTCGGGTGAGGTCGAAGCTGGGTTCGTCATGAGGTCCGGCCTTATCGGCAATCGCGTCGCTCCTAGTTATCGGAGCAATGCGCCGCCGGTTGCGCGGATCTGCTAGGCGACCATGCGCAGGATCGCCCGCGCCTTGCTCACCAACGCACCGTCGAACGGCCCAGCGTTGCCGAGCGCGAACTCGAGGTCGGTGCGGGCCTCGTCGAACTTCTGCAGGGCGACGTGGATCTCGGCGCGGTTGATGTAGCTCGAGATCTCGCGTGGGGCGACGCGGATGGCGTAAGTGAACTGCTTGAGCGCCTTCTGCGGCTCCTTCAAGCGCCAGTAGATGGCACCGAGCGCGCGATAGTAATAGGCGTTGCGCGGGTCGATGGCGACCAGACCCTCGAAGACGACGCGCGCCGGCTCCGTCTTGCCCTGCAAGAACAGGTAGTAGCCCTGGCTCGCCAAAGCGTACAGCTCTTCGTCGGATAGGCCGACGATCTGCTTGAGCGTGACGCGGCCTTGCGACCATTGACCAACCAACGCGTGCAGCTTTTGCTGGAGCTGCGTCGCGCCGATGCGGCGATCGTCGCTGACGTGCGCGACCATGTCTCGAGGTTCGGTCACCCGCGACTCGACGAAAGGGCCATGGTCTCGACGAAGGTCATCCAGGCGAGAGTGCGGTCCGCTAAAGCGTTCATGCTGATGACGCGGTTGAGCGAGTCATCCATGAGCTCGAGGAGCTTGGGGTCGCTCGGCAGCTGGTCCCGCTGGTCGCGTCCCTGCTGATCGCGGCCGTCTTCCTTGCGCGCGCGCTGTACGGCATCGCGGAGCGCCGTGAAGGTACCACCGCGGAGCTTCGCCAGGGCGCTGCGCATGAGCACCGACACCGGCTTCGGTCCCTCATAGGGATTGATGGCGACGCCGGTCGGGAGCGTGAGGCGCATCTTGTCGGAGCCGGTCGCCGACAGCGACAAGCGTCGCGCCGTGACCTCCGAGGACGCCATGGGCGAGAGCACCGGATTCGCGTCGGGCTTGCCCGCTTGAGACTTGAGCTCTTCGACAGTGGAGCCGTAGTTCGCGATGTTCGGCGGCATCGCGGTGAAGCGGCTGTAGCTGATGAAGTTGTTTGCCATCGCTCAATCCATACACGGGGTCAGCCCCGTTTGTTCTTACGCTTCTGCTCTTCCGCCAAGTTGTAAACGAAATTGAGCACTTCCGCGACTGCTTCGTAAAGATCTTCCGGGACTTCGTCCCCGATATCGAGCTTGTTCAGCGCCTGTGCCAACGGGACGTTGCGTATCACCGGCACTCCGAACTGCTTGGCGGCGTCGAGGATCTTCTCCGCCCAGATGCGCGTGCCTTTGGCGACGACCGTGGGCGCGTTGCCCTTTTCCTTGTCGTACTTGATGGCGACGGCGATGTGATCGGGATTGCGGACCACCGCGTCGGCGCCCTTCACGGCGGCGGGGCCGGACGAGTTCAAGATCTCTTGGTGGAAGCGTCGGCGCTCGGCCTTGTGCTGCGGGTCACCTTCGGACTGCTTGTATTCTTGTTTGACGTCGTACTTCGACATCATGTTTTCCTTCATATAGCGCTTGCGCTGATAGAAGGCGTCGAAGGCGGCGATGATGACGAAGGCGCCGCCGATCTTGATCGTCATGTCCCAGATGATGCGGCCGACGACGGTGAGCCCCACGGTGAGCTCGCTGCGTGTCGTCATCACCAGGTCGCGCACGGCGTCCTTGAGCGCGATGTAAGCGACCCAGCTCACGATGATGAACTTCACCGTCGTCTTGAGCAGCTCGACCAGCTTCTTTTTGTTGAACAGGTTCTTGAAGCCGGTGATCGGATTCAAGCGCTTGATGTCCGGCACCAAGGGCTTCGTGGTGAACAGGAAGCCGGTCTGCGCGATGGTGAGGCCGACCTTGACCACCAGCTCCGTCATGAGCGCTGGAGCGGACAGCTTGAACATCAGCCACATGCCCTCGTACATGACGGCGGAGTCGATCAAGACGTAGTCGCCGGGCGTTTCGAGGATCTTGATGGTGTTGAGAAGGTAGGCGATCAGCTCTTCACCGAGAAAGCCGGTGGTGGCCGCGAGCACCGAAAAGACGGCGAGAAAGCCAGCCGCGCTCGGCACGTCCTGGCTCTTCGGGACGTTACCTTCCTTGCGCAGCTTGCGCAGGCGTTCGGGAGTTGGCTCCTCGGTTTTTTCGCCGGTACTGCCGTCCGCCATGGCTCGGCGACCCTAGCACGAGGCTAGCTGGGTGGGACACTAGGTCGCCTTGGGAGCCTGTCGGCCATTGAGGTTGCCGCCGGCAAGCACGGCAGGCTAGGCTGTTTTCCACGATGATTGGCGGCGGTAGCGGCAAGATCGGTGGCCCGGGCGGTATGCCTCCCGCGGCACAACCGGAGCCCACGGGACAACCCGCCAAGAACCCAACGACGGCCGGCCCGGCGGCGCCTTCCGACCGCTTCGAGCAGACCCAGCTCCCGCGAGCGCCGACACCCGGTAGCCCGGCGGCCATGACCCCCGAGACCCGCGAGGCACGTGGTGCCACTCATCTGTTGCAGCTCGCGCGCAGCAATCCTGTCGCGGCTCGGCAGCTGGTGGCCTCCCTGATGGGTCAGAGCGCCGCCACTCTGGCCGAGATCGAGGCCGAGCTCGCCGGAGCACGCAACGTCTTGTCGCAGCTCGCCGCCGAGCGCTTCACCAAGTCGGCGCAGGCCAAGGTGTCGGACGAGCTGCGCAAGCGGCGCGAGCGTATCGCCGGCTTGAAGCTCCGGCAGCAGCTGGCGTCGCGGAAGATGGCGTTGTTGCAACAGATCGCCGGCAAGCTCGGCGATCCACGACTCGACGACGAGATCGACAAGATCTTGCAGCAGCACCGGCGCTTGAAGACCGACTGGGGCAAACGCCACCATCTCCTCACGCTCGGCAGCACCATGTACTCCGCTGAAGACGACACACCGGAGCATCTGCGTTACGTCGTGCAAACCGATGTCCGCGTAAGCAGCCGCAGCGAAGAGGTCGGCGCCGCCATCTCCGAGCTATCCCCGCGGCGTGTGCTCTCCGACATGATCGCGCGCACCATCGACGGCACGCCGGCGCCCGGCAAGAACGACAAGCACGCAGCGGCGCGTCGCGGCGAGCTGGGCAAGTCGATCCAGAACTATACGTTTGTGAGCGACCTGGTCGACGCGTCCCTCAACGGTGACCCGTTCGATCCCTCCAAGGGCGGCGGCTCATGATGCGCGCCCGCGACGTCGACGTCCTCGAGCTCTCGGACGAGGAATTGGCGTTCTTCAGGCTGACGCTCGATCTTTTTCCCACACCGGAATCACCGCTGCGTTCCTTCGAGGATCGCGACGTCGTTCCCGAGCACGCCGACAAGACGTTCGAGAGCCTCCAAGGGCGCTCGTTGCTCAACGCCGCCGGCGTCGGCGCGAGTGATGCCGTCCGCGATCGCCTCCTACCCGTGGCCGAGTGCAACGCCCGCGTGCGCGTGACGGTGCGGGCGCCGACCGAAAAGCGCGTGCGTGACTTCTACGTCAGCGGCAACGCCGCGGTGGAATACGGTGCCAGCGATGCGAGTCATCACTTTGGCCCATCGCGCAGCGAAAGCGCGCTTGCCGGAGAGCTGGCGCATCAATTCCGCACCGCTCCCGAAGGCGTGAGCCGATCACTGCGCATGTCGTCTGGCGACTACCTGGTGTTCGCGGTGTTTGCGCGCGACCTGCGTGGCGCTCGCGAGGACACGCCGGTCGACGCCATGAGCATCGACGAGGTGCTCGCGTACTTCGACGAGCCGGAGCACAAGACCGCCCGGCTCCCCGACGACGAAGCTTGGCAGGCATCGGTCACTTCGCTCGCCAAACAGCGCGTCCTCGTCGAAAAGAACGGCAACTACGAGCTCCACAGCTCGCTGCACGCCTTGGCCCGCGAGATCGTCGCCGATCATCAACACAACATCGTCCGCTTCGACTATCTCGACGATCAGTGGCTGGTGCGCGAGGTCTCGCTCTTTCCGACGCCCGACTCGGTTTACCGCCTGGGCACCGAACCGGATGGCAGCGTGCTCATTCAGGAGCTGACTGCGTCTTCTTTGGCGGACGTGCTGGCGAATGTCGTCGGCACTTTGCCGAGCTTGTTGAACCCAGACGCGGTGCCGCAGCTGCGGAGTGTTCAGGCGCGTTGACCTGGCGCTTGCTGGGCTGTGGCGCTTGCTGGGCCGTGATGCTGGCGCTTGCGAGCCGTTTTAGCGTCTGCTGTTTGGGGCCTCGGTGGATCTGCACCGAGGGGGTGGAGGAGACCGGGGGGCCTTCGCCGGCTTGGG
>JBGGMJ010000040.1:0-27052 GCA_041288095.1 Myxococcota bacterium | reverse complement strand
GCGCCGGGCTTGGGAGCCGGCGCGCTGCTCATCATATCGACGCGGCCGCTCGGTCGGTGTTATTGCAGCCGGGCGTATGATCGCGATTCACGATCCCATCCACGGGACCATCGAGGTCTCGCCCACCGAGATCAAGCTGATCGACTCGCGTCCGTTCCAGCGGTTGCGGCACATCAAGCAGCTCGGATTCTCGGAGCTCGCGTTTCCGGGCGCGACGCACACGCGTTACGCGCATTCCTTGGGCGCGATGGCGATGGCGACACGCATGGTCGAGCGGGCGCTCGCGGTGGTCGAGGCGACCGACGTGGAGAAGGCGCGGCTGCGGCAGACGGTGCGGCTGGCCGTGCTCTTTCACGACCTGGGGCACGCGCCGATGTCGCACGTCAGCGAGCGCGTCATGCCGGATGCCGGCGAGCTCGCCTTGGGCTCGTGGGTCGACGACCCCAAGCGCCAGGCCACGCACGAAGACTACACGGTGCTCCTGTTGACCCGCTCCGAGCTTACTCAGCTCATCGACGAGCAAGTCGGCGCGATCGGCGTCACCGGCGCGCGGCTCGCGGCGCTGGTCATGGGCACGCCGGCGCCGGGTGACGAGCAGGCGTTCATCGTTGGTGGCGTCGATCTGCTGCCGCTGCTCCATCAGATCGTCTCGAGCGAGATGGACGCCGACCGTATGGATTACCTGCGGCGCGACGCCTACTACGCGGGCGTCACCTACGGAAACTTCGACCATCAGTGGTTGACCGCGAACATCACCGCGGTCGAGTGGGAAGGCACCCTGGCCATGGCGCTGCAGCATCGCGGCATGTGGGCCTTCGAGAACTTCCTGCTCGCGCGCTACCACATGTTCTTGTCGGTTTATTATCACTACACGCCGATCTGCTTCGACTCGCTCCTCGGCCGCTTCTACGAGTCCGGTGAGTACAAGCTGCCCGCGGACGCCGACGGTTACCTCGCGACCGACGACGTCGAGCTCAACATGGCGTTGCGGCGCTCGAACGATCCTTGGGCGAAGCTGGTGGTGCGGCGCCGGCCCTATCGCATGCTGGTCGAGACCCACGAGTTCAGCGCCAAGGAGGCGCCGACCATCGACGCGAAGCTCGCGGACGCGGGCGTCGACTTCTTCCGCGCCACCAGTCGCGGTGTGCTCTCGAAATATTTCCGCAAGCGCGACGAAGCGTTTCCGTTGCTCGTCATCGAGCCCGAGCGCAACCGCGTGAGCCGCATCGAGGACTACACACCGCTCTACCGCCGGTTCGACGAAGCGGTAGCGGTGTCGCGTGTCTACTGCAAGCCCGAGCATCTCGAGCTCGCCAAGAAGGTCCTGGCGGCGCCGTAGCTACTTGCGGAAGGCGAAGAAGACGGCCGCGACCAAACACACCGCCGCGATCAGGTGGTTCATGGTCAGACGCTCGCGCATGTAGAGCGCCGCGAAGGCGGCGAAGACCACCAGGGTGATGACCTCTTGGATGGTCTTGAGCTGCACCAGCGAGAACTTGCCGTAGCCGAAGCGGTTCGCCGGCACCGCCAGGCAATACTCGAAGAAGGCGATGCCCCAGCTCGTGGCGATGGCGATCCACAGCGGCGATGAGCCCTGCTCACGCAGATGCCGGTACCAGGCGAAGGTCATGAAAACGTTGGAGACCACGAGGAGTAGGACCGTCGACATGTCTTCTCAAGCGGACAGGCGCAGACCGGCGAGCATGCCGCAGGCGGCGTGCTTGGACTTGCCGCCGGAATAGCGGCGGACCACCGGGGCGCGGAGGATCTGCAAGTTGTCGAGGAAGGCGCGGCGCTCGGCGTCGCCGGCCGCCTTGTAGCCGTCCTCACGGGCGTCGTTGACGTCGATGAGGTTGACGATGATCGGCACCCCGATGAGGAGCTCGGCGAGGGCGCGCGCCTCGTCGGCGCCGGTGTTGACGCCCGCCATGGTGACCCACGCGACGGTGACGCGGGTCTTGCGGGCCGCGGCGTGCTCGCGAAGCGCCTCGGCGACCTCGGGCAACGAGTACTTCGACGCCACGGGCAAGAGCCTCGCGCGCTTGTCCTCTATCGCGGAAGTCAGCGACACGATGAGCTTGTAGCGGTGACCCTCGGCGGTGTAGCGCCGGATGCGCGGCACCAGCCCAACGGTCGAGATCGTGATCGCTTCGGCGGACAAGCGGCAGCCCAGCGGGTTCGCGATCATCTGAGCCGCGCGGATGACGGCGTCGTAGTTGTGGAAGGGCTCGCCTTGGCCCATGAACACGGCGCTCGTGACCCGGCCGGCACCCTCTTGCTGGGCTTCGTCGCGCACCATGACCATCTGCGCGACGATCTCCCAGGGCGCGAGGTTCCGTGTCAGACCGAGGCGGCCGGTGGCGCAGAAGTCGCATTTCATGGCGCAGCCGACCTGTGACGACAGGCAGACCGAGAAGGTACCGGGCTTGTGCAGGGGGATGCGTACCGCCTCGGACAAGGCGCCGTCGGGATGGCGGAAGAGATACTTCACGAAGCCGTCGGTGGGGTCGGCGACACGCTCGACGACCTCGAGCCGGCGCTGGTCGAGGAGCCGGTCCGCGGCGTCGCGCACCGTGCGCTTGAGCGGACGCTTCTCAGCGTCAGCGGCGGCACGGGGCGACAACGCGTGCGAAACGATACGGTCGGCCTGGTCGTCGCTGACCTCGACACCTTGTGCGCGCAGGTAGTCCGCGATCTCGGACGGAAAGCTGCCGTACGGATGCGGACCCACGGTTACTGCTGCGGCGCGGTTGGCGTCGGCTCGGGAGCCGGCGCCGGTGCTGGTGCTGGTGCCGCGCCTTCGCCGGCGGCTTGCGCGGCCGTGTGGGCCTGCATGACCTTGGTGTCGCCGTATTCCTTCTTGGCGAGGTCCATGAGATCCGCGGCCGAAGCGTCCTTGTGATCGGTGAGCCAACGCGCCTTGTTCAGGAGCTTCGCGGCATCGACCTCGCGCTGCTCGGAGATGAGTGAGCTCGTGAGCACCCAGGCGGTGCTGCTGCCACCGATGTTCACCTCGCTGAATTGGTCTTTGGCGCGCAGGGCGTACACCAGTGCGCCGGCGGCGACCTTGCGCTTGGCGTTCAGGGCGAGGAGGTCGGGGCGGTCGAAGGTCTTGGCCTCGTCCAGGGTCGTCGCCATGGTCACGCCCTGCGACGGCAAGAGCGCGTCCTTCTTGGTCCAGCCTTCCTTCTCGTCGGAGGAGCGGACCTGCGCCCAGTCGCCTTCGACGCTCACCACCTGAACCTGCTCACCGCGGTGCAACGTCGTGATGTAGTTGTTCACCTTCTTGCCGGGCTTCTTGGGATCTTCGACCTGCTTGTCTTCGTTGCTCGCGCGACGAACGGCGGTCACGCCGGTGACGAAGGCCTGCTCGCCAGCCTGTGACGGGCGGGGTTCCGCGGGTGCCAAGGTGTTCGCGCTGGGAGCGGCGGTGTCCGGGGCGGGCGTCGCCTCGATGATGGCGTCGTCCTTTCCCTTGTCCTTGTCGCAAGCAACGGCGGTGAGACCAAGAATCAAGGAGGCGGCGTAGGCGATGCGCTTCATGGGGGTCTCCGTAGGCAAGCGCGAGAGCTATGCCACACTGCGACCCGTCAGCGGAAGTCACCGAGCAAGGCGAAGGTGGCCCAGTGGGCGGGATGCTCGAAATAGGCCCGGGTCCAGAGCTGGGCGGCACGCAGGGCAGCCGCCCCGCCCTTGCCGCGCTCCCGATAGAAGCGCTTCATGAGCACCCCCGCCGCGAGGTCGGAGACGCGCTCCTGGCTCGCGACCAGGGTCTGCGTGCCGCTTGCAAAGAAGGAGCTGGCCACCGCCGCCCAGGCGGAGTCGCTGCCGCCTAAGGTGCAGGCCGACAAGGTCACAAGTGGCGCCAGCGGCGGCATACCGAACACTTCGCGTAGTGTAAGGCGGCCGTCGTCATTTTCGCCCTGGGCGAGCTCGAGGCCGGCGCGCATCGGCTCCGACCCCGCGACCGCGCCGTGGGCGGCGATGTCGACCGCGTCGCCGCGCAGCGCCCGGACGACGGTCTCGCTGGCGGCGGGGCCGAGGATGGCGCCGCTGCCCGCGACGGCCCGTGCCTCGAGTCGGGCGAAGGGAAGATCCGCACCGTGCGCGGCGGCGGACACGCGCTTCGCCGGCGGACGCTGCGGACGCGATAGCGTATCGACGAGCGCCGACGCCGAAGGCGCGTAGCTCGTGGTCATGGCATCGACCACCTGCGCGCTCTGCCACGGCAGGGCCGCGAACGGGATGCCGACCAGTGGGCCATGCGGCACGAAGACGACGTGCTGCGCGCCGCGCAGAGCCTCGCCGAGAGGCGCCAGCACGGCCTGGCTGATCTGCTCGCCGAGAGCGTCCAGGACGCCGAACGCGCGCAGGGCTTCCCGGTAGGCGTCGCAGACCTGTTTCAAGTCGGAGGGTTGGATCGCGAGCGCCATCGGCGTCAGGCTCGTCTTGCGGATGACGAGCGCGTTCGTCTGTCTGACGCCGACGAGATAGAGGACGACCGCGGTGTCGTCGCGCAGGGCGCCCTGGACCTCGGCGATGGAGCGCGGCGCGATGGTGAATGCTCGGGCGACGCCGGGATAGCGGTTGTGCAAGGCGGCCAAGGCCGCGGCATGCGCGGTGCTACCGGCGCGAACCTTCGTGTCGTCGCCACCCAAGCGCTTCTGGTCGCGCTCGGCGGCGATGACTGCCTCGCGGGCGCGGCGCTCCGCGGCGACGAGCTGCCTTGCCTCATCGCTCGGGAAGACGACGTCACTCGCGGCCACGAGATCGAGCAGCGCGCGTGCATGGCGGCGCTCGATGAGGGTGAAGGCAGCGGCATCGTCGTGGTCGGCGAGCGCGAGCCTTACGGCGTCGGCGTACAGGGTGTCGCGGCTCTCCTCGACGCTGTCCTCGTCGCCGGCACGGGACAGGCGCTCGGCGACCGCAAGCGCGGCGTCGTAGGCGGTGCGCGCGCGCTTCACGTCGCCGCCGCCTTCGGCGATGCGACCCGCGGCGTACGACGCGCGCCAGTCGATCTCCGGGATCGACAGTTGGACGGCCAGGTCGTGGGCCGCGGTGAAGCTCTGGCTGGCTTCGTCGCGCCGTCCGGCGGCGAGCAGGGCACGGCCGCGGACGAACAGGCACTGCGCTTCGTTGTAGCGGCTGCCGATGGCGCGCGAGATCTGGAGGGCGCGGTCGACCGTCGCGAGGCTCTCTTCGGCTTTGCCGCGGCGCTCGAGCACGGCCGCGAGGGCGCGGAGGTCGAACGCTTGGCCCTCGGTGCCGTTGAGCTGGGTGTCGAGCTCGAGCGCTTCGCGGAACCGCGACTCGGCGTCATCGAGACGGCCCGCGCGCTGGAGCACGGTGCCCAGGTTGTTGAGCTGCGCCGCTTCTTCGCGCCGGCGTCCGCTACCGCGGGCAAGGTCGAGCGCCGCGCTCACCGATTCGCGCGCGGTGCCGAGGTCGCCACGGTTCATGGCGATGAGGCCGCCCAAGCTGAGCGCTTGAATCTCCTGGAAGTCGTTGCGGTTGGCGCGCGCGAGCGTGAGCGCGGTGCTCTGCTGGCCGAGCGCCGCGGGATAGTCGCCGCGGTACCACTCGATCTTCGCGGCCTCGAGCGCTACTTCGGTGCGGTCCGTGGTGTCGTTCTTCGGCAGGGCTTCGCGGGCATGCGCGACGGCCTCGAGCGCCATGCCGAAGTCGCCTCGGGCCCGCTGAGCGCGCGCCATGTCGAGATGCAGAGTCGGCACCATCTCCGGCTCCGACAGGTTGACGGCGTCCGTCAAAGCGCGCTGATACTGGCTTAGCGCCTCGTCGTAATCGTTGAGCGCGGTTTCGTAGAGCAAGCCCAGGAAGCGTCGCGGATAGAGCTGGTTCTTGTGCTTCTGGGCCGCGTAGACCTCGATGGCCTTCGTGTACGCGGCGCGCGCCTTTTCGTTCTCGAACAAGCCGCGGTAGGCCGAGCCCAGACGCGAGCGGCAGTCACCTTCGATGAGCGGCAGCTTCTGGGTGAGCGCGAGCTCGGCGCAGCGATTGAGGACACGTTCGGCGTCCCGGTTGCGGTCGCCGTTCATGAAGGTCTTGCCCATTGCGAGGAGCTGCTCGAGCGCCGCCGCGTGGTTGCCGGCGGCGATGTAGCTCTCGGCGAGGGCCTCCTGGATGGCGGCGGCGGCATCGACCTCGCCCAAGGCGAGCTTGGTCTGCGCGAGCTTGTCGCGCATCTCGAGCACGCGTGTCGGCAGCGCCTTGGCCAGCGCCGACGCGCCCTGACGCTTGGATGCCGCGAGCACAGGGACGGCTTCGGGGGTCAGCAAGAGCTCGACGATCTCGACCAGGGCGGCGAAGTCGTCATGCGCTCGCTGCCAGTCTTCCCGGCGCTGCGACTTGGCGGCGGCTTGGTAGGCGGGGGCGGCGGAGCGCGCCAGCGCCAGAAGGCGCACGAAGGCGAGGTCGACGCGCTCGGGGAAAGACAGGCCGCGATAGCCGACGACATAGGCATTGCCGTCGAGCTGACCGGCTTCGCGCGCGGCAGCGAGGAGCGTGCTCGCGGCTTCGGTGCCGAGCTCGGTCTCCAGCCGTGCCCCGTCCATCTTGCCGACGACGACGGTCGACACCCCGGCGAGCAAAAAAGCCTGCGCAAGCGAGCGCGTGACGCGCGGCGAGGGCGCCGGCGCGTCGATCCAGGCGACAGCGCTTTGCAGCGCCAGAGTCGAGAGGCGGTTCAGATCCACGGCCTCGCTCTCGGGCGCGGTGGCGGGCTTAGCGAAGGTGAGCTGCGCCGGACCGGACCAGCCGGGCGACGGTTGCTCGCTCGTAATCGCCGTGCTGAAGCGCAACAGCAGGCGACCTTTTGCCTCGGCGGCGAGGCGCGTCATGGTTGGCTCGGTGAAGGTCACCGGCCCGTGAGTCGCGAGGCTCGCGCTCTCGAAGCCAGCCGCGAGATAGCTCGCCGACAGCGCCGCCACCGGCCGCGCGAGAACCTTACCTTGCGAGGTCAGCCGCTCCACGGGCGGCGCCGAGTGTCCGCCAAAGTCGACATAGACCGTGGTCTCCGGCGTCCCCAGCAGGGTCGCTACGGCGTCGGGCAAGCCCGTCTCGGTCATCGGCCCGGTGCGGACCGCTTCGAGTCGCTTGGCGTCGATGAGAATCCACGTCCAGGCGCGCTCGTGGGTCACGAAGACTTGCAGCAGAGTCTCGCCCTCGGCGAGCGCCGCGCGTACCTCGGCGATGGTCGCGGGCTTGTGCTCCAAGGCGCGGGCCAGGATGGGCCGCTTGGCGAGACGACCCGCCACGGCGGCGCGGCGGCGGGGCCCGGGGTCGAGATCCTCGAGGCGTGATCGCTCGAGCAGACGCCAAGCCTTCTCCGTGTTGCCGGCGGCGATCAGAGCGACGGTCGCGGCATCGAGGAAGGCGCGGCGCTCGGGAGCGTTACGGCCGCCGCCATAGGTTTCGTAGGAGTCGATGGCAGGACCCAGCTTCGCGGCATCGAGCTTGCCACGCGAAGCGACAGCGCCGTCGAAGGCGGTGCGCCACGACGCGGCCGTGCTGTCGGAGATGGACATCGGCGGCCCGACGAACTCATCGGTCGCCGCGGCTGCTTCCTGCGCGACGCCCGCGTACGCGCGGATGCTGTCAGTGAGCTGCAGATCCTCGGGGACGAGCTCGAGGATGGCATCGAGCTCGCCGTTCATCGCGTCGAGCGACTCGAGGCGCGCCCCCAGGTTGACCGGCCCCGGGACTTCGCCGCCCGCGGTGAAGAGCGCGCCGAAGCGCTCGAGCGCGAGCCACCGTGACAAGCGCAACGCCGTGGTCGCGCTGGTCTCGCGTGCCTGCTGTGTCATGGCGTTGGCCAAGGCTCGCGCGCGCGTCGCGAGCTGTTCGTCGCGGCTCTTGGGCTCGCGCGCCCACAAGGTGCCGAGCGATTCGAGGATGGTAACCAGCTCGGTGACGTAGCCGTTCGTCTGGCAGATGCCGAGCGCCCGGTTCCACAGAGTCATGGCCTGCGTCGCGTCGCCCGCCTGGGCTTCGATGAGGGCGCTCTCGTTGAGCGCGTGCAAGAGCTCCGGCTGGATACGCGACGCCGTGGTCTCGTCTTCGGCGGCCTTGTCGATGAGCGCGAGGCGCCGTGTCGCAAAGCTCCGAGCCCGTGAAAGGTCACCACGCTCCCGCAGCGCGCGCGCGGCGGCGGCCCGCGCGACTTCTTCCTCTTGCTCGGCCGAGAAGCCGTACGGAGCGCGGGTGACGTTGGTCGGGTTCGCGGCGATCTCGGGCGCGAGGAAGCCCAAGAAGGGTTTGTCCGGCTCCGGCACGCCGATGCCGCGGCTGGTCAGATCGAGGAGGTCCGCGAAGGCGTCCAATGCCGCGTCGTCGCGGTGCAGCTTGCGCAATGCCAAGGCCTTGCCCCGCAGCATGGGGACGACACGCGTCCAATCCTCGCGTTCGCGGTAGATCTTCTCGGCCCGCTCGTACCACGCGACTGCCTCTTCACCCCGCTCCGCCTGCAGGTAAACGGATGCTTGCAGGGCCGCCGCCGTCGCGAGCCGTGGTTGTCCCGGCAGCGCCTTGGCGAGCAACCACTCCTGATGCGCCATGTCGAGTGCCACGTCGAGCTCGTCCATGCGCCAGGCGGCGCGCGAAAACGACTCGAAGAAGAGTAGCTGCGTGAGGGTGTCGTCGAAGCGCGCCGAGGCGCCATTGCGCGCGAGGAAGCCGGTGAAGGCATCGTCGTTCTTGCCGAGGCCGAGTAGAGCGTTGGCGCGGTTGAGCTGAGCGGCCGCCCAGAGCTGCGGGTCTTCCTCGGGGTCGACGAGCTCGAGGGCGGTGCGGAAGCTGGACTCGGCGCGGTCCAGCCAATCGCGGCCCGGGCTGCGTTGCTCGCGCTGCATGCGCAGCCAGCCCATCGTGAGATGCGCGGCGGCGAAACGCGGGTCGAGGTCGAGCGCCGCGCCGATCTCGCGCTCGGCCGGCGACAGCTCGAGGGGCGATGCGAAGGTCAAGGCGTAGCCGTAGGCGAAGCGGCTCACCGCCTCGCGCGGGCGTGCCTTGGCGGCGGCTTTGTAGCTGGCGATGACTTCGTCGGCTTTGCCCAACCGAGCCGAGAGGGCGATGTAGCGCCGGTGCGCCAACGCGTTGTCACGCCGCCGGTCGAGCAGACGGGCGTAGCTCGAGCGCGCTTCCTCGACGCGACCTTCTTCTTCTTCTTTGTCCGCTTTGGCGAGCGCGATGCGGGTGACGCCGGCGCGGGCGCGGCCGCGCGTCTTGGGGTCGTTGCCGTACTGACTCAAGAGTTGTTCGTAGGCTTGCAGGGCGACGCCACGCTCACCCTCGCGCTCGGCGGTCTCGCCCAGGGCGATCAGCGCATCGGCGACCGTGCGCGTCGCCGTCGGATATTTGCGCACCAGCTCCTGCCAGGACGCGATGGCGAGACTCGGATGGCCGTGCGCGGCTTGCTCGAGGCCGAGCACGTTCATCGCTGGCGCAGCGACCGGCGGCAGCTTCTCGTAACGCCGCGCGATGTCCTCGACGGCGGCGGTCGGGTTTTCCGCCGCCGATGCCTTGGCGGCGTCGAGCCACGTCGAAGCGCAACGCTCGACGTAGAGGCGTTCGCCGCCATAGCGCGTGAGCAACATGGCGCAGACGCGCTCGACAGCGGCCGCGTCGGCGAAGCGCGCATAGAGGCGGCTCGCATGGTCGAGGGCACGGGCACCATCTTCGGTCGCGACCTCCGGACGCGCGGCGATGGTCTCGAAGCTCGCGAGCGCGGCGGCATACTTGCCGCGCGCGAGCTGGAGCTCCGCGAGGGTCGTCGCCAAACGATCCTCGACGGGACTACCGGCCGCGTACACTTTCGCGGCCGCATGCATGGCTTGCGCGGCTTCGTCGAGGGAGCGGGCAGGTGGCGGGGCGCCGCTGTCGAAGCGACCGCCGAGTAGCTGCAGCACCGCGACGCGCTCGATCTCGATGGCGGCGACACCCTGCAGGGGATCGCCGACGAGCTCCTCGACGGCGTGCGCGAGCTCCGTGCGAGCCTCGGCGAGCTTGCCGCGCTCTTCGAGATCGCGACCGAGCTCGTAGCGGGCGCGGCCGCGAAGCTCGGGGCTCGTGGCCGTGATGTGGCGTAGAGCCAAGCGGCGCAGGGCAGCGTCGGGCTCGGCGCGCGCGGCCTCGAGCACGGCGGCGGGCGTCGCGCGACGCTCCACCATGCCGTCTGCGGGCAGCGCGTAGATCTCGAGGTCGGCATAGCCGGCGGCCGTGTAGGCCAGCCAGTTGGGTGCCACCGCCGCGAGGAGCTCGCCACCGGCGCCGGGCGTGAGCGGTCGCGCGTCGGCGACCCTACCGCTCTCGAAGACGGTGGGGTCGATGATCGTCGCCCACAAGCTCGCTTCGTCGTCGCTCGCGACTCTGCCGTCGCCGCTGCTGTCATCGACGAACCGCGTGAAGACGACCGTCGGCTGACCGTCGAGAGTCGCGAAGCGCGGTAGGGCGTCCAGGTAGACGCCGTCCGTGATAGCGGCAACGCGCCCGTCCGCCAGGCGCTTGGCGTAGAGCCGGGGGGTGCCCGTCGTGCCCGCCGCGGCGTACACGATGGTCTCGCCATCGGGCGAGGGCGCTGGATCCCACGCGCCGGTAAGCACGACGCTGCGCTTGCGTCCCGATAGCTCGATGGCGTCGATACGCGCCGGGCTGCCGTCACCCGGGCGGGTGGTGAAGTAGACGACCTTACCGTCGGCGCTCCAAGCAGGTGCGCTCTCGGAGGCGTCGCGCTCGGTGAGTTGCGTCTTGTCCTCGCCGTCGACGTTCATGATCCAGACGTCGCCCTTCACGTCGTCGCTCTGTGCCACCCAGGCGATGCGCTTGCCGTCCGGTGAAAAGGCGGGGTCGGTATCGTCCGAGGAGTGCGTGGTGAGCCGACGCACGAGGCCGGTGGCCTGCGAGCGCATGAAGACATCGAGATTGCCGCCTTGCTTCGAAACGTAGGCGATGAGGCCGGTCGCGCCCGCGAGCGTCGGCATCATGTCGTCTTCGGTGTTCTCGACGAGCGGCTGCGGCGTGTTGAAGACGCCGGCGCGCGGCTGCCCGAACTCGGGCTTTGCGAGTGGCTCGAGCGCGTCATGGGCACACGCGCTCGTGAGCAACGCGGCGACCGCCGCTATGTAGCCGCCGACTCTCACTTCTTCGCCCAGCCCCCCGCGCCTTCCACCCACTCGCCGGGCTTCGCGCGCTCGGCGAGGAGCCGGTGATACATGTCGACGAGCTGGCCGCGGCCGTTGCCGGCGAACGTCGCGTCGCTTGTCGCCACCCACTCGAGGATGGCCTCGCGGTCGGCGTTCTCCTCGGCGATGAGCCGGTCGCGACGCGCGGCTTCTTCGCCGCCCGTGTTGCAATCGCGCGGCGCAACCGTGGCGTTCTTCGCTTCGCCGAGGCAGCCGCGTGCCTTGAGCTCGTCCAGCTCGTCACGGTTGAAGACCTGCCGGCGCCGCGCCGCCATGGCGTACGCTTGGGTCGTGTCGAGGCCCGCGACCTCGGGATTGTCCGACGGCGCGCGCACCGAAGCCGCGAGGAGCTGCTCGTCGGAGAGCGGCTCGAGCTCACCCATGAGCTGACGCTCGAGCGCCGTTTTGGTGCCGATGTTCACCGGACGCGTGGTGATCGTGCAGGCAAACAGCGCCGGTAAGAAAATGAGTGACAGTTTATTTCGCATTCCAACCCAGGAGCGGCGCCACGGTCTTGTCGATCGTCGGCTGCAGGTAGAAGTCGAGCTGCTCGCTGATCGAGTAGCGCCGTAAGAGCTCGCGATCGATGTTCGGGAAACCGATGTTGGTGAACGGGATGCGCATGAAGGTGGTGACGTCGATGTCCATGTTCAGATTTTCGTAGCGCAACCACATGGCCACGTTGTCGATGCGCACGAACTTCAGCTGGCCGCGCGTGCCTTGCAGGCTGTCGTTTTTCTCCTCGGGATCGAGGAGCTGCAAGAAGCGGTCGAGCGTCTTGCTGCCGATCTTGGTGACGTTCATGTTGAACTCGAGATCGCGCTTGCGCGGCGCGAACGCGAAGCTCATGTGCATATCGGCGTTCATCTCGGAGTCGGGTCCGGGCTCGAGGTTCAGCATCGAGAAGGTGCTGGCGTCGATGTTCGAGACCTTGAAGTCCATCTCGCCGTTCAGCGAGCGGTCGTTGCCCAGCCTGAAGTCCATGTTGCCGACGATGTCGCCACCGAGCAGGTGCATGGCCAGGCGATCGGCGCGCAGGCGGCCGTTTGCCATGCTGCCGTCGAGCTCGAGGTTCTCGATGACGTATGGGCCGCTCTGCATGCGGCGGATCACGATGCCTTGCAGATCGCGATAGTCATGCAAGCGATCGTAATAGGCGGGGCGGCTGGTGACGGTGCTGGCGGTGGCATCGCCGGTGATGAGGCCGACATCGCCGAATGACAAGCCGCGCGCGAGCGGCGTCGTGCCGGCGCGGCCGTCGAACGCGAGTCGGATGTCGAAGGGGAGGATGCCGCTCAGCCCCTCGAGTCGGTTTTCACCCACTTTAGCGGACAGCTCCTTGGCGCGGATGTCGCCCGTGATCACCGCGGTACCTTCCGCCACCACGAAGCTGCCACGGCTCGTCATTTCACCGGCGACGGCGACGCCCGCGGACCCACCGCCGAGCGCCAGCGGCTCACGATTGGCGACGCGCAGCTCGTAGGCCGCATCGAGCGCGACGCCGGGCAGCCCGGATTGCTCCCAGCTTCTGACGATGGCGACGTCTAAGGGGGCTTTCATGGAGGCCCGCGCCTCGAAGCGCGTGCCGAGGGTGGGCAAGCTCACCGCGAAGCGATCGATGACGGCGTCGCCGCCGAGGTCGTAACGGGCGCTGCCTTCGACCGAGGTGTTTTCGAGCGCGAGCGGCGACCCAGCCTGCTTGGTGTAGCCGACGACGCCCAGGAGCTTCGATTCGGCGTGGCCACCGACCAAGTCGGCGGTCCACTCCCAGCGCATGTCACGCACCGTCTGCGGCCGCTTGACGTTCGCCACCTCGAGCCGCACCCGCGTCGACGCTCCGTGCTCGGCGACCTTCATGCTCGCGAGCACGTGTCCGCCATCGCAGTCGGCGGCTCGGTCGGTGTACGCGAGGTCGCTCACTTCGAAAGTCATGTCAGCGGTGAACGGCAGACCTTTCACGAGTCGCTTCGCCCAGCGCTCGGCGAAGCTCGAGTAGGCCGCGATGGTGGCGCCCCAGACGTCACCGGTACGCGGGATCATCGGCGCCTGCGCCAGCTCGGTCAGCTCGACATAGGGCACCGTCCCCGAGCCTTGCGCATGAGCGCGCATGCTGCCGCTGACCGTCGCCGGGGGCCGCGCGGCTTTCGGCAAGAGCGCGATGAGTGCCTCGATGCTCGTCGGCTCGAGGTCGAGCACGAAGCTCTTCACCCGCGGTGCCGGCGTCATTGCCGCGTCCACCGCCGTGCTGCCCGTCATGCGCATGATGTTGCCGAGCTGCATGGAGAGGGCGGGGATTGCCACGCTCTGGCCCCGCCGCTTGACCGTCATCGCGGCCGTCAGGCGCGGCACGGTCATGTCGCCTTGCGGTAGCGTCGTGGCCGCGGAGCCGACGCTCGCTTGCAGGACGACGTCGACGACGTTGGCCATGAGGTCGCGCTGGTTGACCTCACACGAGAAGGCGATGTCCCGTGCCTCGCTGCCGGCCACGCCGGCGCTCCCCACTCCCAAGACGAGGTTGGTTTGCAGGGTGGTGGTCGCCGGCCGCTTCCGCAGCATGGCGATGGGACCGGTGGACTCGACGTGCATGGTGATGGCGTCGGCCACGGCGGCGGCGGTCTCGGCGTGGCCGATCCGGACGTCGCTGACCATCGCGAACATGCCGTCATCCTCGCCGAGCCACGGCGCCACGGGCGTGGTCAGCTCGAGCGTCGCGTGTAGGCCTTTCGCGGAGCCCTGCGGCGCGGCCACGGCCGCGATGCTCGCGTTAGCGGACAGGCCGAGGATGCCGCTCGCCAAGCTCAACGTCGCGTCGGCGTCGAGGTCGTCGACGACGTTCCCGTGCATCCCGGCATGGGCGTTGACCACTTTGGCGGAGAGGTTGCTCGACAGCTCGGCCGGCGATGCCGCGACGGCCATTTGCATGGGTGCCGCCGCCAGCTCGACGCGCCCGCTCACCCGCACGCCGGGTACGAAGGCGTTGATGAGCGGCGAGAGCTCGCCCAGGTCGGCCTCGCCGTTCAAGGTATCGAGGCTGACGGTCGGCGCGGTCAGCATCTCGCGTACCGACAGCGCGAGCTCCGCTCTCGTGCCTTTGCCGAGCTTGAAGCTGGTGTCGGTGAGGGTGGCCGTCTGCGCCAGGAGATTCAGGTGCAGGTGCGCCTTCGCGGCCGAGGTGAGCTCGGGGAGCTTCTTGGGCCGCGACAGGGTCGTGACCGCGTCGACGTCGAGCAGCAGGTCGACGTCGCCGAAGCCGCTCGAGCGGACAGTGAGGCCGCCGTGTTGGTTGCTCGACACGGCAACGCCCGAGCCGGCGTAGCTCGCCTGCGAGCGCGCGGGGCCCTGGTGGTCCCCCAGGCCCATCCACAGCTCGAGACTCATGGCGTCGCCTTCACCCTCGAAGCGGCCTTCCACGCCGAGGCGATCGACGGCGGCGGCGAGCTTGGGCGACACCACCTCGCCTTTCACCTCGGTGAACGCGAGATGCGAGACGACGATATGCAGCGGCAAACGTGGCTGCGTGAGTGGTTCCTTGCCGGCGGGCTCGGCGTTCGGTTCTGGGGGCGGCTCCGCCTTGGTATTGCCTTGCATGTTCGCGAGCAGCGCTTGGATGTTGGTGCCGTTCTCGTTCTCCTCCATGACCGCGGTGACGCCGCGCGCGGAGAGGTCGGGCACCTCGACGGTCTTCGAAAAGAGCGGCCGGATGCGCCAGGCAAAGTGCGCGTATTCGACGGTCAAAACGTTACGCGTAAAGCCGGCCGGCGGACCAATGACGAAGCCTTCGACGGTGACCTCGGAGCCGAGATCGAGGGTCAGGCTCTTCACCGTGACCGGCACCCCGAGGATCGACGTCGCCTGATCTTCGATGATGCCCCGGAGCCGCTCGTCCGTGAGCACGACGTTGCGGAGCAGCCAGAGGCCGACCACCATGGCAAGGAGCCCGAAGAGGCTCAAGAAAACGAGGCGACGCAGCCAGCGCCAACGCTTGCGCCGTGGTCGGGCTTCCGTCGGCCCTTCCTGGCCCGTTGGTTCGGTCATCGTGGACGGGTAAGCTGAATTCTGGGCAGTTCTGTCACGTCGAACGACGTCGATCTAGAGGAGTTTCCATGCTGCGCGCCTTGGTCGTCATGACCCTCACCCTCCTGACCGGCACGGCTTTCGCGGCCGCCGATACCTTGGTGGTTCGAGGGCAGGACGGCAGCTTCCAGCCGGGCGCCGCGGTGAGCTGGAAGGAGGAGGGCGGTAGCGTCCGTTTCAACCTCGTCGACGGAGTGGACTCGGCGGCGGTCGTCCAGGCCCTCTCGGAGCGGCTCGCCGGGGCACAGTTCAAGGCCGAGCCCAAGGCGGTGATCGTCAGCGGCATCCCCCTCGGCCGGCTCCTCGAGCAGGTGGCCACCGTGACCATCGGCGGCGACCCGCTTGCCGGTATCGCCGGGATGCAGGGCACGACCGTCGCTTTCGCGCAGCCCGAAGCCGGTGGCTCGATCCGCGCTACCAAGCCGCAGCTCCTGGCGGCGCTCGTTCCGCACGAGGCCACGGAGCGTCTCGAAGCCGAGGTCATCGAGACACAGCGAGGGACATTCCCCGCGGTCGCCTTGAAGCTACGCGTGCGCCGGCCGGCGAAGACCGGGCCCTACGCCAAGCAGCTCGTCGGCGACAAGGTCTTCACCGGAGTCATCGCCTTCACGGGCAAGCAGCAAACCGTCGACATGGCGAGCGAGGCCAACCAGCGCAACGCCGGAGCGTACTACTTGCAGCAGCGCGACCGCGTGTTCGTGCACATCAACCAGCTCGACGCCAAGGGCACCGCCGCTTCAATCGACTGGATCGAAAGAGCGCAGAAGTAGCTAGACGTAGGAGATTTTGCTGCGCGAGGCCCGCTCGGCTTCCGTCTCGGTAAGCAGCTCGTCGAGCTCGCCGCCGACATCGGCACCGCCCTCGTCCTTGGCGCGGTTGAAGCGCTCTTCGACGTCGCGGAAGCCGGCGTCCCACGTATGTACTTTCTCGTAGAACTTGCTGGCGTCACCCAGGCGGCCGGCGCCTTCGTAGGCGACACCGATCTCGTAACGCAGCGCCATCGCCTCCTGTGGGGTCACCGACGGCAGGTTGAGACCGCGCTGGAAGTACTCGAGCGCGTGCTCGGTGTCCCCGAGCTGCAGCGCGCAGAGGCCCATCATGGTGAGGGCACCGATGGCGCGGCTTGGGTCCTTGGCGGCGAGCTCGAACTCGCGGATGGCGTCGGCGAGGAGGTCCATCTCCTTGTAGGCGATGCCGAGGTCGTAGTGCGTCGCGTAGTCGGCTTCCTCGACGCTCTCGGCGACGCCCTTCTTGAAGGCGTCGAAGACATCGTCGAGTGAGCCCTGCAGATCGTCGTCCGCCGCGGCGGATTGCAGGTCGGCTGCGATGTCGAGACCCAGGTCGCCGCCGATGAGCATCTCGGGCTCGGGCTCGTAGTCCAGCGCGGCCGCCGGCGGGAGGGCGGGGGCCGCCGTGCCGTCGAGCTTGGCCCGCAGCGCCAGCAGGTCGGGGTGCGTCGGGTGATCGCGCAAGAGGTTCGCGACCATGTCGCGCGCTTCGTCCTCGAGACCTTGCTCGAGATAGAAACCGATCTCGGCGACTTCGCTGGAGAGGTCGACCGGCGCAATGTCGGGGACGACCTCTTGGGCGCGCGCCGCCGCAGCCGAGGCTTCGGCTTGCGCTTCAGCTGCGGCTCGCGCGGCCTCGACCTTCTCCGCTTCGGCGCGGGCGGCTTCCGCCCTTGCTGCCTCCGCTTTCGCGGCCGCGGCGGCGACCATCGCCGCCTCGAGGCGCTGGGCTTCGAGCTTCGCCGCTTCGGCCTTCGCCTGCTCCGCTTTGGCGGCAGCTTCGGCCTTGGCTTTGTCCGCGGCGGGCTTGTTCTCCTTGGCGCGCGCTGGGACCGCCGAGTTGATCAGGGCGTCGAGATCGTCGTCGAGCGAGGATGCGGCCTTCGAGGGCCTCGCCTTTTCGGGGGGCGGAGCTGCTTTGGCGGCGACCGGCTTGGCGGCAATCGGCTCATTGACAACCGGCTTGGCTGCAATCGGCTCATCGACAACTGGCATCTCGACGACCGGCTCATCGGCCGCGTCATCATCGACCTCGAAGCTGAGCTCGATCGAAGTCCCCGGCGCCGCGGTTTCCACCTCGATGAGCGGTGCGTCTAACTCGGCGTTCGTCGACCCAGTATCGGCGAAGGTCAGCTCTTCGAGCTCGCTGCCTTCGAGCTGCTCGTCCTCGAGCTCGACGGTGATGCCGTCCTCGTCATCGTCACCGACGATGATGCCGCCCATCGACGCGTCATCCAGCGCGTCCCTGTCCTCGGCGTCCGCGCCGATGATCAAGCCGTCGTCGATCTCCGCGTCGCTGCTGACGTCGATCTCTTCGTCGTCGGCGTCCAGATCGATCTCGGCCGCTTTCTCGGACGGCTCGTACGACAACGTCGCGGCAACGGTCTCCCCCTGAGTCGCGACCGTGGGGATGTAATCGTCGGTGACCATGTCCTCGGTCACCGTGAGCTCGTCTTCGTCGAGCTCGTGCTCGATGGGTGGCTTCGCCGCGATCTTCGCCGAGGTTGGACCGAGCTTGGCGAGCAGGTCCTTGGCGCGGCGGTGGCCGGGCGTGAGGCCCAGGAGCTCCTCGAGATCACCGCGGGCGGTCTCGGTGTCGCCTTGCTCGACCGCTACAGCGGCCATGCCCAGGAGCACCTCCACGGCTTCTTCGTGGGCCTCGGTGTCGATGAGCAGCGTCTTGTAGCGCGCGCGCGCCTCACGATGATCGGGCGCGATCACGAAAATCTTGCGCAGGTGGTCGACGGCTTTCTGCTTCAAGCCGTATTTGATGTAGACCTCGGACTCGACAAGAATCCGCGAAATGGTCTCGCGTGTGGCGTCGGTCAGACCCTCGGACTGGGCCGCGATGAGCGCCGCATCGGAGGCCGCCGCCGGCTCGTCGAAGTCAGTGTCGACCTCGATGTCGTCATCGATCTCGGTCACCGGCGGCCGGCGATCGATCTCTTGAACCGGCGACTCCGGTTGTGCCGGGACCGCTTTTTGCGCGGGCACGATCCGGCCCAACGCGTTGTCGGGCAGCGCCGACGATTGCGCGAGCTGTGCCGGCGACACCTCATTGCCGCCACGCTGATTCTGCGGCGCGGGCTGTCCGGCGGCGCTGCGCGCGGCGGCGACCTGCGCGGGCGAGACGTCGCTGGTGCCACGCCGCGCGGCACCCTGAGCCGCGATCGCTTCCATGGCGGCGATCTGCGCCGGGCTGATCTCGCCGGTGGAGCGGCGGGGCGCCTGGTTGACCACTTGCTGGACCGCGGCGACCTGCTGGGCCGACATCTCGCCCGTGACGCGGCGGGTCGGCATCGCCAGGGCTTGAGCGGCGTCGACCTGACTCGGGCTCACATCCATCGTCGAGCGGCGCGGCGGCGGAGTCGAGGGACCACCCGGTACGCTTTGGCGGATGGGTGGCGGCGGCCTCGCGCCGGCGCCGAGCGCTTGGCGGGCCTCGACGTCGTCGGGGTCGATGGCGAGGATACGGCGCATGACGCTCTGGAAGCTTTGACTGTCGCCCGCGGCTTCGTGGATACGCGCGAGCTCGCGGTAGACCGAGATGGTCTTCTGCGGCTGCTCGAGATCCTTGAACGCGGCTGCGAGCAGGTTGAGCGTCTCGATGTCCTTGGGGTTCGCCTTGAAACAGACTTGGAGCTTCGCCAGCGCCCGGCGTGGATCGCCCTTCTGGATGTAGATGTTGGCGAGCTCTTTGGTGGTGCGTAGATCGTTCGGATCGAAGTGGATGATGCGCTCGGCGACCTTCACGTAGTCGTCGACGCGGTGGGCCGACTTGAGGAACTGCGCCGCCCTGGTGAACTCCGTGCGCGCGTCCTCGAGCATGTTTTGCTTGGCGTAAACCTCGGCGAGCTTGATGCGGCTGGCGACGTTTTCGGGATCGAGCTCGACCATCCGCTGCAGCACCTTGATGCTGTCTTCGACGCGCCCGCTCTGCTCGTAGAGCTGGCTGATCTGCCGGTACTGATTGGCGGCGTCCGACATCAGGCCGAGCTGATGGTAGAGGTCAGCGAGCTTGAGGTTGGTCTCGATGAGGTTCGGGTCGAGCTTGAGGATCTGCTTGTAGACGGCGACCGCTTTCAGGAAGAAACCCTGCTCGGAGTAGAACTGCGCCACGAGCCCGTACGTCGTCGTGGCCTCGGAGTTCGAACCGATGCGCGTCTGCAGGTCGCCGATCTTGAGCAACGTGCGGACGTCTTTGGGGTCTTCTTCGACGAGCCGCTGGTATTCGCGGATCGCCTTGTCGATCTGACCCTTCTGTAGGAACTTCTGGGCGGAGGCCCGGATTTTGTCCTTGTTGCTCGCCACGGTCAGGCCAGACGATAGCATGCACCATGCCGCCTTGCCACGAGCGTGCTCACTTGTAGGTGGGTGGGGCAGGCCCGGAAAACAAAAAAGGCCTTGCGGAGTGACTCGCAAGGCCTCGATTGCTTGTAACTAGCGCTAGTCTACGCCTTCGAAGCGTACTCGCCGGTGCGGGTATCGACCTTGATGACGTCGCCCTCGTTGATGAAAAGGGGCACTTTCACCATCGCGCCGGTCTCGATCTTGGCGGGCTTGGTGACATTCGTTGCCGTGTCACCGCGGACGCCCGGCTCGCACTCCGTCACCTTGGCGATGATGAAGGTGGCCGTCGTGATGCCGATGCCCTTTCCGTTATAGAAGAGCACCTGAGCGTTGTCGTTCTCTTTGAGATACTTGGCGTCGTCACCGACGGCATCGGCGTCGACCAGGACCTGCTCGAACGTGTTGTTGTCCATGAAGGTGAGATGGTTTCCCTCGCGATAGAGGTACTGCATCTCTTTCTCTTCGATGTCCGGGACGCCGAACTTCTCGCCCGACTTGAACGTCGGCTCGAGGGTGCGGCCGCTGATCATGTTCTTGATGCGCGTGCGGGTGAAGGCGTTGCCCTTGCCGGGCTTCACGTGCTGGAACTCGACGACGATGTAGGGCTCGCCCTCGTAGAGGATCTTCAGGCCGTTGCGGAAGTCGGATACTTCGTACATGCGCGCTCTCCAGTAGAGGCGCGCCGACTACCATAGGCGGATAGCGACTAGCTAGTCCCCGCGTATGAGCTAGTCCTCGTGGAGCAAGGCGCCCAGGGCGAGCTCGTAGGACAGGGCGCCGAAGCCGACGATGACGCCACGCGCCACGTCGGCCAGGGCCGAGTGATGCCGCATGGGCTCGCGCGCATAGACGTTGGTCAGGTGCACCTCGACGAAGGGGATGCCGACCCCGGCGAGCGCGTCGCGCAGGGCGATCGAAGTGTGCGAGTAGCCGGCGGCGTTGATGACGATGCCGTCGCAGCGGCCGATGAGCGAATGCACATGCTCGATGAGGGCCCCTTCGCGGGCGCTCTGGAAGAAGGTGATCTCGGCGCCGAGGTCGTTCGCGAGGTCCTTCAAGCGATCGTTGATCTGGTCGAGCGTGGTCGTCCCGTAAATGTGCGGCTCGCGGGTGCCCAGGAGGTTGAGGTTGGGGCCGTGAATGACCGCGATCCGCCGTGGCGGACGCGCCAGCTCGCCTTCTACTTCGGCTTCGTCGGCGCCGGGAACGTCGGTGTCCGCGTCTTCGCGCCGCCGCCTGCGTGCCATTATAGGCCGAGCTCTTTGCCGATCTTGGGCGCCGTGATGCGCAACAAGTAGCGTGCTTTGCCCATCATCGCGGACGGTTTGAGGATGGCGGCGATGAAGTACTCGTGGCCGATCGGCAGCACGACCGTCGTGAACTTGGGCGAGCCGACCACCATTTCGGAGAGGCTGCCGCCCACGATCGAGGTGGGGTCTTCCAGGGCTCGGCGCACCTGGTGCGCGACGGACGCGTATTCGGTGAAGAGCGTCTGCATGTCGAACTCGGCGCCGCCGACTTCGTAGCTGTCGACGGAGATGCCGTCGAAACCCATCACGGTGCAGGCCAGGGCACCCGGAACTTGCTCGACGACTCGCTGGATGTGCTCGCGAAAGCCCATGGTCTTTTCCTTTGCGCCGGGTTTACCGGCTGCTGCGGCCTCGAGCTCGGCAAGACGGGTGCGCGCCTGCGCATCGTCCGGCCGCTCGCGGACCACGTGGCGATAAATGGCGATGGCGCGCTCGGGCTGTCCCTGTTTCCAGTACAGCTCCGCCATCGTTGGCGTTTCCCAATGTACGTTCGACACGGTGTCCGTTCACGATGAGTGCCTTGGTCGTCGCACAACGGCTGCGTAGCCGCAACCAGTCGGGCCTATGCGCACGTGTCGACGTCTTCGCAGGTCAGCGGGGCACCTGAGAATACGGACCCGCAAGCGCTGGCGGGGATCTGTTGACCTTGAATGCCTTGACCCCCACCAGGGCAGGTCACGATGGCAGCGACGCACTGATTGACGACCAGGCGCGGTGCGACCTCGACCGGAAAGCTGAACCAATTGGAGCGCATCGTGCCGCCATCTTGGCGTTTGGCTCGCGCGCGGACGTTGATGTTCACGCGGGAGCTCCTGGCGGCGGGAAAGTCGCCCCAGGCAGGGCTTCGCGTCGTGAGATTGACCGGGTCGTCGAACGTGCCGCCCAGGGCAATTGGGTCGAAGGTTTCGCCGAACAGGGTAGCTAGGGCCGTGAGGTTGAGCACGCGAACGGAAGTGGCTCTCGTGCCTCCACCTGCGGAGACGTTGCCGCCGGCGGTTACGAAGCCTCGTTGGTCATCCGACACGTCATCGCACTCGACGGGCAACCCCTTGCCTTTCGGGTCATAGGCCGTCACGTCTTCGGTGTCCGCGCGGTAGAAACAATAATCGTAGCCCAGGATCTCGGCGTCGTTCGCGCTTGGCGTGATGTCGGGGTCGCCAGGGATCGCGGCGGGGTTCTCCGTATCGTTGGCGTTGTTTTGCAGGAGCAGCGCCAGGGTGTACCCGGTGCCACCGCTTGGATCGTAGGTACCGGCCGACTGGAACAGCGCCGGAGCCGCTGGAATCGTGCAGTCGTCGTTGAAGCTCGGCACGTCCACGATTTGCAGGACCGCTCCCGCCTCGGACTTGCAGGCCGCCACCACCAAGAGCAGACAAAGCATGGCCCTCTTCATCTGGACCTCCTCGTAATGTATTCCGTCAAAGCGGACATTGGCGCCGAGCGCAGCTCGCACGCACCCATGGTCGTCACGATCGGGAGTCGCACGGTGCCGCCGATGCGTTTCTTGTCGAGCTTCAAGGCGTCGACGTCGACCTTGTAGTCGCGCCAGTTCGTCGGCAGGCCGAGCGCGGCGCACGCGGCCTTCAAGGTGTCGACGATGCCCGATGGGGCCAAGCGCTCGGTCTGCGCCCACTCCGCTTCAGCGATCATACCCAATGCTACCGCTTCGCCGTGCGGGATGCCGTAATCCGCGCCCCGCTCGATGGCATGGCCGATGGTGTGCCCGTAATTGAGGATGGCCCTTCGGTTTTTTTCGTGGCTGTCGGCCTCGACGACCTGCAATTTGAGCTGCGCGGAGCGGCGCATGACCCGCTCGGTGACCACGGCTTCGAAGCCCAGGAGCGCCTGCGCGTTCTCCAGGACGTCATGGAAGAGGACGGCGTCGAGCGTCGCCGCCATCTTGACGACCTCCGCGAGACCGGACGCGTGCTCGCGGGCGGGTTGGGTCATCAGGTGTGCGCGGGCGATGAAGACGTGGCGCGGCATCGTGAAGGTGCCGACCATGTTCTTCGCGCGTTCGGTGTTGACGCCGGTTTTGCCGCCCAGGCTTGCGTCGACCGCAGCGAGCGTCGAAGTCGGTACCTGAACGCAGGCGACGCCGCGCATGTAGGTCGACGCGGCGAACCCCGCGAGGTCGCCGACGACACCACCGCCCAGGGCGATCACGCAATCCTCGCGGTCGAGCTCGGCGGCCTGTAGCGCGTCGTACAGCGTCTCGACGACGGAGAGGCGCTTTGCGTCTTCTCCAGCGGTCACGACGTGGGTGGTGACGATCTTGCCGTGCGCGCGCAGGTGCGAGAGCAAGGGCGCCAGATGCAGGCGCGACACGTTCGAGTCGCTGACGACGAGCGCATTGCGACCGGGACTTGCCTCGGCGATGGCGCGCGAGAGCTCCGGCCCAGCGGCGTCGAAGTAGCTCACGGGGTGGGGCGCGCCACTCCACACGGTAGCCTCGCCAAACGTCACATGTCTCATCACACTCTCTCGGCCCTCGGCATTCGGCGATCGGCTATCGGCATTCGGTGATCGACCCTCGGCATTCGGCGCTCGCCCCTCGGCCCTCGTGAATCGCCCATCGCCCCGCGAATCCCGCACATCGGTCCTCGGCCCCCGCAGCCGGTCCAGTCCCAGCGCCCGCACCACGTTCTCGACGATCTGCGGCACCTCTAGATCATCGGTGTGCACGGTCGTTTCGCTCTGCTGATACATCGGCGTCCGGTCTTCGAGTAGCCGGCGCATCGTCTTTTCGGGATCCGGACCGCGTAGGAGTGGCCGCATGGCGCGCTGCTCGGGGCTGCCCAAGCGCTTGAGCAACGTATCGGGTGTGCCCGAAAGAAATACCGTGCGCGTCCGCTGTAGCAGCCATTCGCGCATCTGCGCGTCGACGAACGTGCCACCGCCGGTCGCCAGCACCATGGGCTGCGGATCCGTGAGCATGCCGCGTAGCGCCTGGCGCTCGCGCGCGCGAAAGCCGACCTCTCCGAACTCGCGAAAGAGCTGTGCGATGGGGGCGCCCGCGGCTTCGGCGATGGCGCGATCGAGGTCGACGAATGGCACGCCCAAGCGCGTCGCCAAGGCGGCGCCGACGCTGGTCTTGCCGGCGCCCATGAACCCCACCAAGGTGATGACGTCGCGGGGAGCGGCGATGGCGCTGACGCGAGCTTCCAAGGGGCGTTCACCCAGCGGTGGTTTGGCGCGCTTCGACATCGTGAGCTCCATGGTCAGAACGCGCTCAAGCGCTCACGATAGCGCTGATAGTGTTCGGTGACCTCGGCCATTGTCTCACCGCCGAAGCGCTCGAGAAAGGCACAAGCCAGCTCCCAGGCGACCGCTGCCTCGACGACGACGGCGGCCGCGGGCACCGCGACCGAGTCGGTGCGCTCCTTACCGGCGTCCACGGCGGAGTGATCGCGCAGGTCCACGGAAGCGAGCGGGCGGGCGAGGGTGGGGATGGGCTTCATCGCGGCGCGGACGATGACGCGCTCGCCGTTGGTCATGCCGCCTTCGATGCCACCGGCGTGATTCGTCGGCCGCGTGTAGCGCTGTCCGTCATAGTGGATGGGATCGTGCACCTTCGAGCCGGGGAGGCGGCTGCCTTCGAAGCCATCGCCGATCTCCACCGCCTTCATCGCGGGCACGCTGATCACGGCGCGGGCGAGGCGCGCGTCGAGCTTGCGATCCCACTCGGCGAAGTGCCCCATGCCCGGCGGCAGGCCCTCGGCGATTACTTCGACGCGGCCACCGAGCGAGTCGCCTTGCCGGCGGGTCGCGTCGATGAGCTCCATCATGCGCTTTGCGGCTTCGGGGTCGGCGCAGCGCACCTCCGAAGCTTCGGTCACCTCGGCGAGCCTGGCGAGATCGCTCGTATCCGGGTTGGCCTCGACCCCGCCGATGGCGAGCACGTGGCCGACGATACGGATGCCGAAGGGCGACAGGAGTGCCTTGCCGGCGGCTCCGGCGGCGACGCGCATGGTCGTGTGCCTGGCGCTCGCACGCTCGAGGATGTTGCGTACGTCGGGGTCGAGCAGCTTCATGGCGCCGGCGAGGTCGGCGTGGCCCGGGCGCGGCCGGTAGAGCGAGACGTCCTCGATAGCGGTGCCTTCCGCGGGCACCAGGGGCGTCATCGCGCTCTCCCAGTTCTTGTAGTCGCGGTTCTCCACGGTCATGGCGATGGGCGCGCCGGTCGTCTTGCCGTGGCGCACGCCGGAGCGGATGCCGATGACGTCCTTTTCGATCTTCATGCGGCCGCCACGGCCGTAACCGAGCTGTCGCCGCGCCAGGTCGCGATCGATGGCGGCGGTCTCGAACGCGACACCCGCTGGCATGCCTTCGATGATCAGGGTGAGCCCTGGGCCGTGCGATTCGCCGGCTGTCAGCATGCGCAACATGGGATGGTTACCCGCCCGACATCGTATCGCCGCCCGACACCGTCGACTCGGAGCGGTTGACGATCTTCGGTGAGATGAAGATCAGCAGCTCGCTCTTGTTGTCACGGTCCGTGCGGTTTTTGAAGAGCCAGCCGAGCAGGGGGATCTGCGACAGGACCGGCACCTGGCTGTATTGGCGCGTGGTGTTGCGCGTGTAGATACCGCCGATGACGGTGGTGTCGCCGTCGTTGACCAGCACCTCGGTCTGCGCTTCGCGGCGTTCGATGGTCGGGTCACCGAAGGCGCCGGTACGCGCGAAGTTCGGTTCGTTACGGGTGGCGTGAATGCGCATCAGGATGGCACCGTCGTTGGTGACATGCGGCGTGACCTCGAGCTCGAGGTTCGCGGGCACGAAGCGGGTGTTGGCGCCGGCGGCGCTGGTGACCGTGATCGGGATGTCGACACCTTGCGAGATCTTGGCGGTTCGGTTGTCCAAGGTCGCGACGCGCGGTGAGGAGATGATGCGTCCGCTACCGCGGCCTTCGAGCGCGGCCAAGCGGAGTTGCAAGAGCTGCGAGCCGCCGGCGGAGCCGAAGACGAGACCAATGGCGCCGCCGGTGGTGATGGCGGCGGGTAGGTTCACCGCGTAGTTGCCGGGCGTGGTGACGCCCGACGTTACGCCGCCGGTGTTCGCGCCGGTGGCGATGATGTCACCCGGGAAGGAGAGACCGGTCGGATTGCCGGAGGCCGCGGTCGCTTGCGCCTGACCGCCCCACTGCACGCCGAGGTCCTGGCTGAAGTTCGTCGAGGCTTCGACGATGCGCGCCTCGATGAGCACCTGCGGCGTCTGCTTGTCGAGTCGGCGGACGAGCTCGACCAAGCGGTCGATGTTCGAGCGGACGTCCTCGACGATGATGGTGTTGGTGCGCTCGTCGGTCTGCACGGTGCCGCGCGTCGACAGCAGCGACTTCACTTGGTTCACGACCTCGCCGGCGTTGGCGTAGTTCACCGTGACGATCTTGATGACCTTCTCTTCGATCTCGATTTGCGACTTCTGCCGCGCAATCTCGGCGTCGCGCTCGCCTTGGATCTGATTGGCCGGAGCGATGCGCAAGATGTTGTGCGCGCGCACCTTGTCGTAGCCCTTGCTCTTCAAGATGGTGTCGAGCGCCGTTTCCCAGGGCACGTTGCGCAAGCGCACCGTGACTTTGCCCTTTACGTCCTCGCTGGTGATGATGTTCTCACCCGTGACGTCGGCGATGAGGCGGATGACGTTGACGATGTCGGCGTCCTTGAAGTTCAGGCTGACGCGGCGGGCTCGGCCCGAAGCGGTGCTCTGCGCCGGGATGGAGCGGGCCACAGCGGCGGCGGCGCTCGCGTAGCCAGCGGTCTGCGGCGTACGTTGCGTCGCGACCTCCGGCTCGGCCGCCTCCGCGATGGCGGGCAGGGCCGGGGCCTTGGCTTCGCCGGTGATCTCCCAGGCGATGGCGTTGCCGTCGCGCAGCAGCCGCTGCGTGGCGTTGCCCTGCAGCTGGACGACGATGTTGACGACGCGTGGCTCGCGCGAGGCCTGGTAGGTCGAGACCAAGCGTACGACGCCGCCGTATGCCGAGGTGTCGAGTGACTTCTCGAGGGCGGCATCGACGTGCGTGCCGGTGAGCTCGAGTACCCACGCCTTCTTCGAGCGATCATCGACGCGCGTCTGCACGTCACCCGAGAGGGCGAGGGTGATGCGCGAGACCTTGCCG
>JBGGMJ010000039.1:0-10710 GCA_041288095.1 Myxococcota bacterium | reverse complement strand
ATGGCGAGCACGTTCGATTCGGTGACGCGCGGGTTGTTCAAGACGTGCATCACCACCGTCGGATCCGGATCGCCGACCAGCCGCATGATTTGATCGCGGGTCGCGCGCCGCGCGAGCGCCCGCCGGTCACCCAAGGTCATCGAGGCGAGCGTGCGGTCGACGAACCCCTGCGTGTCGGCGCTGTCACGGCGCTTGGCGGCCTCTCGCGCTTCGTTGGCCGCCCATAGCCATTGCAGCGCGACGATGGCTTCGTTTTCGCGCGCCAGATCGGCGAGCAACGAGCAGCGCGCCTCGTCGATGAACACCCGCGTCGGCCGCATCAGGCTCAAGACGAGCTCGCTGGCGACAGACTCACGAGCGAGCGCGGCAAGACCGATGTCTTCGAGGACGCGCACGACGACGTCCGCTTCCGCGGTCGCGGCCATCTCGCCGAGCAATGCAACCCGCGCCGCCGGCTCGGCGACGGCGCGTAACTTACGGACGACGTCGGACGCTTCGATCAAATGCGAATGGCGTTCTGTCCCCGCAGGAGCTCCGTGGTGGAGAGCCGCCTCCGGTCTTCATTTTGGCCTTCGGTGCGGTCTCTGTCGACGTTGTCGAAGCGATTGGTCTCACCAATGGTGCGCAGCGCTTGGCCTTCGGTGCGTGCGCGTCTGACCACGGCATCCTGGTCGCGCGCCTCGTCGGGCTGCCGCCTGGTGATGGCGGCGTTGCCGCTTGCCGCGCCGTTCTGCGGTGCCTTCGTTGGTGCTCCGGCCCCCTGGGTGAAATTCCCTTGGGGTTTCCCACTGATGGCGGTCATGGCGGCTGCTCCATTGGGACCCTTTTCAATGGTGGTGGGTCCCACGTAAGCCTACGTACGATGAACTTCATACGCGTTGGCGCCCTGGCTGGCTTACTCGCTGTCGCTTTTGGTGCTTTTGGTGCTCATGCTCTGCGCGAGCGCTTGGCACCTGAAATGCAGAGCGTCTTTCAAACCGGCGTGCTTTACCACTTGGTGCACGCTTTAGCGGTCTTGGGCGTGGGTATTCTCGCCGATCGCAATCCGAGCGGGGCGCTCACCACGTCGGGCTGGGCCTTCACCGCGGGCCTCCTGCTCTTCTCGGGCAGCCTCTACGCCCTGGCCGTCACAGGGATGCGCGTGCTCGGCGCGGTGACGCCGATCGGAGGCGTGGCGTTTCTCGTCGGCTGGATCGCGCTCGCCTGGTCGACGGTGCGCTAACCCCGGACGAGGCCCGAGCGCCGCAGGATATCCGCCTGGATGTCGGCGATGGTCATCTGCTGCTCGGCCTGCCGGCGGATCGTCTCGCGCTGCTGCTCGTGGCGCGCGGCGTTGCTCTCGGAGCTAGCGCCGACGCGCTCGACGTTGTTGTCCGGCTCGACGCGGCTCGCCTGCTGGGCCGCGAGCTGGTTCACGCTCACTGGCACAGTCTGCGCGTTACGCTCGGCGTAATCTTGCCACTCGGCGCCGCGGCGTGAGTTCACACGGCTCGCTTCATCGACGGCTTGCGTCGTGCGGTCTTCGCCCGACTCCGCCTGGCGGCTCTCGCTCATGCGGCGGACGGCAAGCTCGCGCGTCTCTTTGCTCTCGAATGCGAGGAGCTCGTGGCGATCTTCCGCCGAGAGCCTACGCTCGGACGCATCTTGCTCGGGTTTCCCAACGCGCTCGATTGCCATCAGTGCTTAGCTCCTCGAACCGATTATGCCCGAACTTTGCCCTCGAGGGCGGCGACCGAATACTGCTCGCCGGTCGTATTCTGCTCGATCGGGACCGTCGGCGCCCGGGTCACGTTGCTCGCCAAGGCGACCTTGCCACGACGCGACTGGTCGTCGGACGCCGCGATGCGGGCGTTTTCGGCGCCTACCTTGTCGCGGGCGATCTTGGCCTTCTCGCCGTCAGAGACGCCAAACTCGTCGACCGCGGCACTGCGGACGTTTTCGCCGATGGTCTTGGATGCTTCGTCAGCCTGGCCAATTGCTGTCACGGTCATGGTCGATACGTTTACCTTCGCGGTCGCCGGCGGAAAGCTAAACCGCAGCCGGACCTACACGACCCCTGCCCCGCTGGCTAAGCCATTAGAAACGAAGGGCTTGCCCGGCTGGTGACCCGATGACAGCCCCGTCGCGCATGACCTCGCGGCCGCGGATGATCGTCGCAACTGGCCATCCCACCACGCGTTTTCCGTCATAGGGCGTCCAGCCGGAGCGGCTCGCGATGTCCTTGGCCTGGATCACGCGCTTGGACTTGAGGTCGACCACGGTGAAGTCGGCGTCGTAGCCCAAGGCGATGCGGCCCTTGTTCATGATGCCGAGGGCGCGAGCGGGGCCTTCACAGGCCAGGTCGACGAAGCGTTGCAGGGTGAGCCGCCCCGCCGCCACGTGGTCGAGCATCACCGGCACCAGGGTTTGGACGCCGGTCATGCCGGAGGGGCTCTCCGGATAGGGCTTGGCCTTTTCTTCCTTGGTGTGCGGCGCGTGGTCGGAGCCGAGCACGTCGGCGAGCCCGTTGTTCACGGCGTGCCACAAGGCCTCGCGATGGCGCAGCTCACGGATCGGTGGGTTCATCTGCGCGTAAGTACCGAGCGTGTCGTAGGCCTCGGGCGCGGTGAAGGTGAGGTGCTGTGGCGTGACTTCGACGGTCGCGAGGTCACGGCGTTGCTCCAAGAGCTCGAGCTCTTCGGCGCTGCTGATGTGCAGGACGTGGACGCGGCGGTTGTGTTGCACGGCGAGACGCATGAGGCGCTCGACCGCGAGACGCCCGGCTTCGACGTCGCGAATGTCGCAGTGCTCGCGCACGTGCGTGCCCGCAACGACTCCCGTCTTGCGCGCCGTGAGCCGTGGCTCGTCCTCGGCGTGGATCGCGACCCGGCGATAGCCGTTCCCCAAGATGCGGCCGAGGGTGGCGTCGTCGGGCACCAAGAGGTCGCCGGTCGAGCTGCCCATGAAGACCTTCACACCGGCGCAGCCCGGCAGGACCTCGAGCTCGCGCAGATGATCGACGTTCGCGGCCGAGCCTCCCATGAAGAAGGCGTAGTCACACCAGGCACGGCCGTTGGCGCGCGCCAGCTTGTCGTCGAGGTCCGCTTTGGTGAGCGTCAGCGGTTTGGTGTTCGGCATCTCGCAGATGGCGGTGACGCCTCCGAGGATGGCGCCGCGCGTGCCGGTCTCGAGGTCTTCCTTGTGCGTGAGGCCCGGCTCGCGGAAGTGCACCTGCGAGTCGATGACGCCAGGCAGCACGTGCAGGCCACGCGCCTCGACGACGACGCTCGACGACGCCGCGTCAATGTCACCGATGGCGGCGATCTTGCCGTCGCGGATGCCGATGGTCGCGATAGCGGACCCTGAAGGAGTCACGCAGGTACCACCGCGAATCAGCATGTCGAAATTCATCGGCGCAAAGGATGGGGCGAACCCTCGGAGGACGCAAGGGCGTGCCCCTCGGACACGCGTTTCGAGGCAACCCGGTCGATCCTCCTGCCGAACGATAGGGCGATGGAAACCAACGGAACCCGCCGTACAACGATTGAGTGCGCCTCCATGGCGCAAGCTCCTGGCCAGCTCACCCCTGCGCCGGCGCAGGGCCCAGCCTCGAACGCCAGCGCCGGCGACCCCGCGCGTTTTGCTCCCGCAGCCTCGACCAAAGCGGTGCGCGCCGTGGTCGGCGACACCAGGTCCTGCCCCCCTCCCCCATCGCTCCGATTCGCCAAGCACAATGGCCCCCCCACCAGCTTCCCGCTCACCGCGGCTGGCCGCGCTGCTCTCGCCAAGAGCGACGCCGTGAGCCCGCGCCTGCCGACCGATCACGACGTCCACGTGCGCGCCGCCGACCTGCCGCCGCCCACGCACCCCGGTGATCCGAAGTTCTGGCCGGAGCTCGAACAGGTCGTAGACCTGCAGCTCGCGCGACGCCGCGGCGGCCTGGCGAAAGACGTCGTCGAGCTACCGCAGCTCTTCGCCAACTACACGATGGAGCAAGCAGCGAAGGCGGTCGGCGACGACTATCCGCCCGACTTCCCGACGGCGCTCTCGAAGCAGTTCTACGCCGAAGGCGCCCGCGTCGATACCAACCTCATTCCGGCTTACAGCACGAGAGACTTCGTCAACGGCATCCTCACCGTCCACGCCATCATCGGCTGGGCCGTGCGCGCCGTCTCCCCGTCCGCTTTCGCGGCCAAGTGGGAAGTCGGCCGCCGCCGTCCCGAGGAGATCGCCTGGGACATCCACACCGGCAAGCTCGACGCCTCGCCGCGCATCAAGCGCAAGATCGCCGCGCTAGGCATGGAACGCGCCGAGGATTTCACCGCCTATCAAGAGGGCTGCCCCCGCCATCCCGCGTGGCCGGCCATGCACTCGGCGGCGTCGATCTCGTCGACCCTCCTCGCGGTGCTCATGGACCTCACCCCGGCGCAGGTCGAGGAAGCACGCAGGCTCGACTTCGCGGTCTCGACCTTCCGCAGCGTCGCCGGTGTCCACTATTACGGAGACAACGCGGCGGGCCTGGCCATCGGGCAAGCCGTGCTCGAAAAGCTGCTCCCCGAGCAAATCGCGAGCTACGTCCCCGACGCCGACAAAGACCGCGTGCGCGCCGCTGTGAAGAAGAAGCTCGAGCGCTACCACTACGATTGGTACGAGCACACACGCAAAAACGGCGGCCCGATCTAGCGATTCTTTGCAAAGCGCCTCGCTCGCGATAAGCACGGCGCCATGATTGAGCCGTATGGTGGAAAACTAGTCTCCCTCCTCACCTCCGACGCCAAGGACACCCGCGGCATGAAGCGCCTCACCCTGGGTGAGCGCGCCCTGTGCGACCTCGAGCTGCTGGCTACGGGTGGCTTCTCTCCCCTGACGACCTTCATGGGAAAAAAAGACTACGAGCGCGTCTGCGCCGAGATGCGTCTCGCCGACGGCACGCTGTGGCCGATGCCCATCACGCTACCCGTAAGCCGCGACGTCGCGGTCAAGGAAGGCGAGGACCTCGCGCTGTGCGACGCGGTCGGTAACGCCCTCGCGGTGATGAACGTGCGCGAGGTTTACGATTACGATCCGCTCGCCGAGGCCCGCGCCGTGCTCGGCACCACCGACGAGAAGCACCCCGGTGTCCAAGCACTCGGACGCCAGGGCAGCCGCTACGTGAGCGGCCCGCTCACGGTGATGCAGACCCCCGGTCACTTCGACTTCACCGACTTGCGCATGACCCCGAAGGACGTGCGCGCCGCCATCGCTCAGCGGGGCTGGACCAAGACCGTCGCCTTCCAGACGCGCAATCCGCTGCACCGCGCGCACGAAGAGATCACCAAGCGTGCCGCGCGCGAGATCGGCGCTGGTCTGCTATTGCATCCAGTCGTCGGCGTCACCAAGCCCGGCGACGTCGATCACTACACCCGGGTGCGCTGCTACAAGGCGCTCGCTCAGCATCACTACGCCGCGCGCGAGATCGTCCTCGGGCTCTTGCCGCTCGCCATGCGCATGGCTGGTCCGCGCGAGGCGCTCTGGCACGCCCTCATCCGTCGCAACTACGGCGCCACTCACTTCATCGTCGGCCGAGATCACGCCGGTCCGGGCAATGACAGCAACGGCAAGCCGTTCTACGGGCCCTACGAAGCGCAAGAGCTGGCGCAGAAGTACGAGAAAGAGCTCGGGGTCGGCATCGTGCCGTTCCAGATGATGGTCTATCTGCCCAACAAGGACACCTACGTTCCCGTGAACGAAGTGCCGAAGGGAGAGCCGACCGCCGACATCAGCGGCACGCAGGTGCGTGACGACTACCTCGCGAAAGGTCGTGCGCTGCCGACTTGGTTCACGCGTCCCGAGGTCGCCGCCGTTTTAGCGGAGGCGAGCCCGCCGAAATACGCTCAGGGCGTCACCATCTGGCTCACGGGTCTTTCCGGTGCCGGCAAGAGCACGATCACGCACGGGCTCGAGCAACGCCTGCTCGCCGTCGGCCGCGACTGCACATTCCTCGATGGCGACGAAATCCGTACGCACCTGTCCAAGGGGCTCGGCTTCAGCAAGGAAGATCGCGACGCCAATATTCGCCGCGTCGGCTACGTGGCCGCGCAAATCACTCGCCACGGCGGCACGGTCATCGCGGCCGTCATCTCGCCCTACAAGGCGGTCCGCGACGAGGTCCGCAAGAGCGTCGGGAACTTCGTCGAGGTCTTCGTCGATGCCCCCCTCGAAGTCTGCGAAGCCCGCGATGTAAAGGGCCTTTATAAGAAGGCGCGGGCCGGCGAGCTCAAGGGCTTTACCGGCATCGACGACCCCTACGAGGCTCCCGAAAAGCCCGAAGTCGTGGTCCGCACCGGCGAGGAGAACGTGCGTCAAAGCGTCGACAAGATCGTCGATGCGCTGACGGCGCTGGGCTACCTGAAGAAGGCCTCCGACGGCTGACCGAAGGGCGGCGCCCCTTGCAAGTGCCGCGGAAGTCGTGCTCAACGGGTTGTCCTAAATGGCGGTAAGTCTGAAGCTTGTCATCGTCGAATCGCCCACGAAGGCGAAAACAATCCGTAAGTTCCTCGGCAAAGAGTACCGTGTCGAGGCGTCGATGGGTCACGTGCGCGACCTGCCGGCATCTGCCGACCAGATCCCCAAAGAGGTGAAGTCGCAGCCTTGGGCGCGCATCGGGGTCGACGTCGATAACGGCTACGCCCCCGTCTACATCATCCAGCCCGAGAAGAAGAAGGTCGTCGCCGACCTCAAGAAAGCTTTGGACGACGCCGACGAGCTGTTCGTCGCAACGGACGAAGACCGCGAAGGCGAATCCATCGGCTGGCACCTCGTGCAGGTGCTCAAGCCGAAGGTGCCGATCCGGCGCATGGTCTTCCACGAGATCACCCAAGAGGCGATCCAGAAAGCCTTGGCCTCGCCGCGCGCCATCGACGAGCAGCTCGTGCAAGCGCAGGAGACCCGGCGCATCCTCGATCGCTTGGTGGGCTACACCGTCAGTCCGCTATTGTGGAAGAAGGTCAAGCCAAAGCTCTCCGCCGGCCGCGTGCAGTCGGTCGCGGTGCGTCTGTTGGTGCTGCGCGAGCGCGAGCGCATGGCGTTCGTCTCCGGTACCTATTGGGACGTCAAGGCGATGCTCGAGAAGAGCAAGACGCCGTTCGAATCGCAGCTCATCTCGCTCGGCGGCGTCCGTCTCGCCACCGGCAAGGACTTCGACGAGTCGACCGGCAAGATCTCGCCCGACTCCAAGGTGCTCTTGCTGTCCGAGACCCAAGCACGTGAGCTCGAAGCCAAGCTCAAAGGCCGCGACTTCAAGGTCGTGAGCGTCGAAACGCGATCGCAGACACGCTCGCCGTCGCCGCCATTCACCACCTCGACGTTGCAGCAAGAGTCGAACCGCAAGCTCGGCCTTTCGGCGCGCCGCACCATGCAAGTGGCGCAGCGGCTCTACGAAAACGGCTTCATCACCTATATGCGTACCGACTCGACCAACCTGTCCGAGGAAGCGATCACCGCTTCGCGGTCGCTGGTCGAGCGCAAGTACGGCCGTGAGTACCTGAGCGAGAAGCCGCGCCAGTACCACACCAAGAGCAAGGGCGCGCAGGAAGCGCACGAAGCCATCCGCCCCGCCGGCTCGTCGATGGCCACCGCCGACGAGCTCAAGCTCGACGGTCCCGAAGCCAAGCTCTACGAGATGATCTGGAAGCGCACCGTCGCCACCCAGATGGCCGAGGCCAAGCTCTCGTTCACCAGCGTCAAGCTCGAGGTCGCGGTCCCCGCGCCGTATCAGCGGCCCCAGGGCACGAACAGCGACGTCGCGGAGTTCCGCGCCAGCGGTAAGGAAGTCGTCTTCCCGGGCTTCTTCCGCGCCTACGTCGAAGGCTCGGACGATCCGGATGAGGCGCTCGACGATCAGGGCTCGCATCTCCCCGCGATGAAAGAAGGCGACGGCGCCGCTTGTCAGTCGCTCGAAGCGTTGGGACACGAGACCAAGCCGCCGGCCCGTTATACTGAAGCGACTTTGGTGAAGGCGCTCGAGAAGGAAGGCATCGGCCGCCCTTCGACCTACGCGTCGATCATCGACACCATCCAGTACCGCGGCTACGTCCTCGCCAAGAACAAGCAGCTCATCCCGACCTTCATCGGCGTGGCGGTGACCCGCTTGCTCGAAGAGGCGTTGAAGCACGTCGTCGACCTGACTTTTACCGCCGACATGGAATCGCGGCTCGACGAGATCGCTGAAGGCAAGAGCGCGCTCGACTATCTCGACACCTTCTACAGGAAGGAGCTCCTCGACGGAGTTGCTGGCGGCGCCGCCCTGGACGCGCGCGAGATGTGCACCATCAATTCGCCACGCGCCGCGCCCTACTTGATTCGCGTCGGCCGCTACGGCGCCTACGTCGATTACAGCACGAACCCCGAAGAGAAGAAGACGGTGTCGCTGCCCGATGACACTGCTCCAGCGGACGTCACCAAGGAGATGATCGACGATCTCATCGGTCGCGCCTCTTTGAACAACAAGCCGCTCGGCACCTTCCCCGAGACCGGCGAGCAGATCTACGTCATGCACGGCCGCTTCGGTCACTACATGCAGCTCGGCGAATTCGTCGACGGCAAGAAGAAGCCGAAGCGCGTGTCGATCCCGAAGAACCTGGACCCGCGCGCCATCGATCTCGAGGTGGCGAAGCAGCTCCTCGACCTCCCCCGCGCGCTCGGCAATCACCCCGAGACCGGCAAGGTCGTCCGCGCCGGCATCGGCATGTTCGGTCCCTACGTCTTGCACGAGGGCAAATACGCGTCGCTCAAGCCCGAAGACGACGTGCTCACGGTTTCGCTCGACCGCGCGGTCACGCTCATCAAAGAGAAGAAAGACCGCTTTGGCGGAGGCCAAGAGACGCTCCGCGACATGGGCGAGCATCCCGAGGACAAGAAGGCCGTCTTGGTGGTGAAGGGCAAATACGGCCCGTACATCAAGTGGAACAAGGTGAACGCATCGCTGCCCGAGGGACTCGCGCCCGAAGAGCTGACGATCGAGCGCGCCGTCGAGCTGCTCGCCGAGCGTGCCGCCAAGAAGGGCGTCAAGGGACGCCGTGGTGGTGGCGCCGCCAAGGCCGCCGCAGCGGACACCGAGTCCGAAGAGAAGCCCACGAAGAAGAAGGCGCCGGCGAAGAAGAAGCCAGCCGCCAAGAAGAAAGCGGCCAAGGTCCAAGAACCCGCCGCGGAGTAGCGCGCTTTCGCTATCGCGGACTGTTTCGATCCGGCCTGGTCCCGACTGACATCGCGTCCTGTCGTCTCGACAGGTCGGGCGCGGCGTGACGCCCGCAACGCCGCCGCACGCGCGGCGATACCTGAGCATCGAGACGAGCAATAGGGGCTCGTCATGTCGAAGGACACCCCATGACACGCGTTCAACAAAGCATCTATGTCGCGCCCATCCAGGCTTCAGGCGTCTCGCAAGCCAAACCCGCAAAACGGGTCTCGTTCGAAAGCCCGTGGCCCGCTCGCTCGCAGCGCGGTAGCGCTAGTGGAGAGCTCGTCTTGAACCTCGTGGCCGCGACGATGCTGGGGGCGGGTGTCGCGTTGTTTGCCTCACCAGTCGCCGCGGTGATTACGGGCCTCGCCGCGTTCGGGATCTTCAGCATGGCGTCGCAGCGATAGCCGTCCTACGACGAGCCCAGCCCTAACCCGAGAGCCTCGTGGTTCGGCGGGTCGCTCGCCGAGCGCGTGGACATCGACCGATGCTCTTGGCCGGGACGCTCGGGCCTAGGCTCGCGGATCGCCGAGCGGTCCGTCGAGCCAGGGACCACCCGCCCCCTCGAGTCCGCTTTCGCGGGCAAGCACGGCACGCTCGATATTGGCGCGGCTCGCCGGCAACAAGCCGTCTGGAAGGTGACTCGGCTCGAAGAACGCCGCGCTCTTGGTCTCGAGGCTGGGCGCCCCCGGGACACCGCTACAGCGGCCGGCGAGCACCACCGTGCAGCGGCTTTGGAAGCCCGACTCGAAGCCCAGCAGGCCGGAGACCTCGCAAGCGAGGCCGGTCTCCTCGCGCACTTCGCGCACCAGTGCTTGGGCGGCGGTCTCACCGGGCTCGATCCATCCTGACGGCAACCCCCACGGGTAAGTCTGACGGAAGACGTGCTCGACGAGCAGCACCCTACCCGCCTCGTCGAACAACGCGCCGGCGACGCCGACGTTGAACTTCGGTGACTTGAGCCAGACAGCGCGCCACACCAACCGTTTGGGCAGCGCCTTGTAACCCCAGGAGAGCGCCGCGCGGATCACAGGCGCAGGAGCTGGCCGACGCAGCAATGGTAAGCGCCGTCCTTCAGCGTCATGTGGAACGGCGAGAGGATGACGTGGATGCCGCGTCCTTCGAGGAACGCGGCGGTCGCGGCGCAGTGCTCGTTTTCGGCAACGAAGACCTCGCCAGGGTTCGGACAGGAGATGTTGGCGCCGGCATGCAGCATGGCCTCGGGAGGTATCACGAGAATGCCGCCTTCGGGCACGCCGAACATCCACTGCATGCGGCCGATGTCGTTCTGGTCAGCGAGGGCGTGCGGCGCTACCAACATGGAGCGCGTGGCGCCCTGACCGGCGTAGTTCACCGCGTAGTCGAGATGCAGCGTCTTGGCGCCGTCGAGCTTGATGGGCACATGCTCGATATTGGCGCCTTGCTTGTTGAGCCCGTGCACGAGACGAGCGAGCCGCTCCACGGAGTCGAGCGTGCCACGCATGCTGCTGTAGCCCTGTAGCAGGTAGTGTTTG
>JBGGMJ010000038.1:0-28298 GCA_041288095.1 Myxococcota bacterium | reverse complement strand
TCAAGGGCGCGGCGGCGACCTTGTGCGCGGCGCTGCCCGGCATGGTTGCCCGCAATCGCGGACACATCGTCGGCGTCTCGTCGTTGGCCCGCCACCGCGGCCTGCCGCAATACGCGGCCTACGCCGCCTCGAAGGCGTTCCTCTCGAGCTTCCTCGAATCGTTGCGCATCGATCTCCACGACAGCAAGGTCGACGTCACCTGCTTGCAGCCCGGCTTCGTGAAGACCGCGATGACGGAGCGCAACAAGTTCTACATGCCTTTTCTCATGGATCTCGAGGAAGGCGTGGAGCAGATGGCCAGCGCCATCGTCCGCCGCGAGCGTGAGCACAGCTTCCCCTGGCAGATGGAAGGCGCGGTCGGCATCTTGAAGTCCCTCCCCAACGCGGTGTTCGACCGGATGGGCGCGAAGATGCGTTCCCGGCGGGAAGACGCAAGCTGATGCACGCCCTCGTCCTGGCGGCTGTCCTCGGAGCCGGAATCGACTACTGGGAGTCGTTCTACCAAGACCTGCACCGCCACCCGGAGGTCGGCTTCAAGGAGAAGCGCACGTCCGCTAAAGTGGCCGGCGAGCTCAAGCGCTTGGGCCTCAAGACCTTCGAGGTCGGCGGCGGTGTCGTCGCCATCCTCGAGAACGGCGCCGGCCCGGTCACCCTCGTGCGCTCGGAGCTCGACGCGTTGCCGATCACCGAAGAGACAGGGTTGCCCTACAAGAGCGAAAACGCTGGCGTCATGCACGCCTGTGGCCACGACCTGCACGCGACGACGCTCATCGCCAGCGCCGAAGCCATGAAGCAGGAGAAAGCCAAGTGGCGCGGCACGCTCGTCTTCGTGGCTCAGCCGGCCGAGGAAATTCTCAAGGGCGCGAAGTCGATGCTCGACGCCGGGCTCGCCGGCAAGATCCCGAAGCCCGATCAATGTGTATCCATGCACGTCAATCCGTACGTGCCGACCGGCAAGGTAGGCTTCACCGCGGCTGGCCCGATGATGACCGCCGCCGACAACTTCGAAGTCGTCTTTCGCGGTTTCGGAGCTCACGGCTCGCAGCCGCACAAGGGCATCGATCCCGTCGTCATCGCCGCCGAGTTCGTCATCAAGATGCAGACGCTGGTCGGTCGCGAGGCGAATCCGCTCGAGACGGCGGTGATCACCGTGGGCACGATTCACGGCGGCACCGCCGGGAACATCATCCCCGAAGAGGTGAAGTTGGGGCTGACGATGCGCACCTTCGACGCCGCGACGCGCGCGCGTCTCGTCAAACGCATCCCCGAGATCGCCGCTGGCCTCGCGAAGACGGCTGCGGCGCCCGAGCCCACCGTCACGTCGGTGTCATCGGTTCCACCCGTCGTGAACGACGCCGCTTTGACGGACAAGTTCCGCGCTGGTGTCGCCACACGCATCGGCCGCGACAATGTCGTCGACGCCGCCTTGGTCATGGCGTCCGAGGACTTCAGCCTCTTCGGTCCTGCTTTCGGAGTGCCGGTGCTGCGCTTCCTGCTCGGCGCCTCGTCAGACCCGAGCTTCACGGTATCGAACCACAACCCCAAGTTCGCGCCTCAGGTGAAGACGGTCCTGCCCATCGGCATCCAGGCCACGGTCGGCGGACTGCTGGAGCTGCACAGGCTTTAGTGCTTTTGCCGCTGCTAGACCGCTTTACGCAGGACTAGTTCGTGCCGTTAGCCAAGTGAGCTGTTTGCCACGAGGCCAGCGTGCGCATGAAAAAGCCCAATATTCCCGAGAACGAAGCCGAGCGGCTGCTGGCGCTGCGGTCGTATTCGATTCTCGATAGCGAGCCCGAGCAGGCGTTCGACGACTTGGCGCAGCTCGCCGCCCACATCCTCGACATGCCCATCGCGCTGGTCTCGATGGTCGACGCCGAGCGCCAGTGGTTCAAAGCGCGCTACGGCCTGTCCGCTCCCGAGACCCCGCGTGACGTCTCTTTTTGCGGACATGTGGTCGCGTCTGAACGGCCGCTCATCGTCAATGACGCCCGAGACGACAACCGCTTCGCGGACAATCCGCTGGTCACGGGTGATCCACGCGTTCGCTTTTACGCGGGCATGCCGCTCAGCACACCCGACGGCCACGTGTTGGGCTCGCTGTGCGTCATCGACCAGGAGCCGCGCCGTCCGTCAGCGCGCCAACTGCAGCTGCTCCAGTTACTGGCGCAGCAAGTGGTCGATCAGCTCGAAGCCCGCCGCGGCCGCCTCGAGCTCGCCGCCCACCGTGAGCAGGCGCGTCAAGCCGCCGAACGCTTGACCACCATCTTCGCCACCATGGCCGAAGGCATCACCGTCCAGAACGCCGGTGGAATCATCACCGACTCGAATCCCGCGGCAGAGCTCATGTTCGGGCTCACCGCCTCGCAAATCCGCGGGCGCAGCGCCACGGATCCGAGCTGGCGCGCCGTCCGCGAAAATGGACAGCCGCTGCCGAGCAACGAATTTCCCTCCACCATTGCCAGCCGCACCAGAGCGCCGGTCCAGGGCGCCGTCGTCGGCGTCTACAAGCCGGACGGCGCTCTCACCTGGATACGCGCCAACTCCGTTCCGCGCTTCGTCGGCGACGAGCTCGTCGAGGTTGTGAACACGTTCCACGACATCACCGCGATGAAGGCGGCGAACCATCGGGTCGCGCAGCAAGAGCGCCTCGCGACCATCGGCACGCTCTCGGCGGGTCTCGGGCACGAGATCAACAACCCGCTCGCCTACATTCTCGGAAACCTCGACTTCGCGCTCGAAGAGCTACGCGTCATCGCCGGTCCATCCCCGTCGGCGCGCCTCGCCGAGCTCTCCCAGGTCGTAGGAGAAGCGCGAGAAGGCGCGGAGCGCATCCGCAAGCTCGTGAAGGGTCTGCGCGCGCTCGCCCGCGAGGACGTCATCCTCTACGGCGTGCCGGTCGCCGGCGTCATCGAGACTTCCCTCAGCATGGCGGCCCACGAGATCCGCCACAAGGCCAGCGTCGTGGAAAAACAAGGCGACGTTCCGCCTGTTTTAGCGGACGAGTCACGTCTGACGCAGGTGCTCGTCAATCTCCTCATGAACGCGGCTCAGGCCTTCGAAAAAGGCCCGGCGAGCGCGAACCACATCACCATCACGACGTCACGCCTCTCGAACCGTCGCGTCAGCATCGCCGTCGAGGACAACGGTCCGGGCATTCCGGCGAGTATCATTGGCCGTATCTTCGACCCATTCTTCACGACCAAGCCGGTCGGTGTAGGCACCGGCCTCGGACTACCGGTGTCGCGCAACATCATCACGTCGCTCGGCGGTGAGCTGCTGGTCGATTCGAAAGAGGGGCGCGGGACGCGCTTCACGGTCGTGCTCCCCGCCGACGAGGGCGCGAGCGCGGAAGGCTCGGGCGAGAACGGCGGCTCGCGTGGACGGGTGTTGCTCATCGACGACGACCCAGCGGTCCTCAATGCCCTTCGCCGCGTCTTGTCACGCGATCACGAAGTCGTCCCCATGACCGACCCGCGCGAAGCTCAGCTCCTGCTCGACTCCGACCGCGCCTTCGATCTGATCATCTGCGACCTCATGATGCCGGCGCTCTCTGGATCGCAGCTCTTCAGGGTGACGAAGGCCAAGGCCCCACAGCTCGCCGACCGCTTCGTCTTCATGTCCGGCGCCACCTCGAATCCGGACGTGCAGGCGTTCCTGGCGTCGGTGCCCAACGAGCGTCTCGACAAACCGTTCTCGAGCGCCGCCCTGCTCGACCTTGCCCGCCGCTTCGTGATCAAGGCGCGAGGGCTCAGGGCAGCCGGCTAGACCGCCGCGCGGTTCCTGTGTTTCATCGACCCCTGATGGATGGCACGAATCCGTACGAGGCTCCGCGCGCGCCGTTGCTCGCCGAGGCGCCGCTCGACGGGTTCGCTGAAGCCCTCCGCGGCTTCGTTGCAACCAAGGGCATCATCCGCTGGCTCGCGGTGGTCGCGATACTCTGCGGCATCGGGGCGGCGTTCATGGCGATCGCAGTCGGCACGACGGGTGGGCCCTACGCCGGCGACCTCGGCGTCTTGGCCATGCCAATCGCGATAGCGTACATTGCCCACGGTGCCGCGCATTGGCAGCTTGCTTCGCGTATCGACGACGCTCGACGCAAACCCGATCTCGGTAGCGTCGTCGCGATGCTCGCCGGGCTGCGGCACTCGTGGCTCGCCTCACTCATGCTCTATCTCGTATCGTTCGGCACCTCCGTGCTGTCCGGGGCCGGCGCGCTCACCGCCATGAGCTCGCTCGTTTTCGCGGACGCGCTGGCCGATGGCGCCAAGGGCGAAGGCCGCCGACTCATGAACGTCCTGCGCCTCGTCATCGCGGCGAGCATTGCCTTCACGATGCTGATGGTTTTCGAGCAAGGCATGCACGGCGCGCAGCGGGCGCTCGGCGCCGCTGCCGTGATCGTCCCATTGGGGGGCGCATACACCTGGCTGCTGTGGCGACAAGCAGCGCCGCTCGCCGCCTTCATCGCCAAGCCCGAGCCCGATACCCTGTTACCGCTGGCGCGCGCTCACCGACTGCTGTGGCTCACGCTGGCGGTGGGCACGACGCTACTCGTGGCGCTGTCTCTCATGGCGCTTCTGCTGGTGGTGATGTTCGCGCCGGGCCCGCCGGAGCAGCAATGACCTTGCCGGCGCGAACGACACCCCTACGTCAGGCCTCGCTCATGTCGATGGGACGAATGTCCATCTCGAGCGTGCCGCCCAAGATCTCGGCGTAGCGCTTGGCGAGGGAGATGGCTTCATCCATGCCCGAGAGGTCCAGGACCGCGAAGCCGCCGATCAGCTCCTTCGACTCCGCGAACGGCCCATCGAGGGAGCGCAGATTGTTGTCCTTGAAGAAGAGACGCTTGCCCTCGGCGCTCGACTTGATGCGCAACGCCTTCACGAAGACGCCGGCTTCGGTCATTTCGGTCTTCAAGCGGGTGAGCGCCGCCTTCTTCTGGGGGCTGCGGCCGCCGGTCTCCGACTCCTTGTCGGCCTTCTCGATGAGCATGATCTGCAATGGCGGATTCGGGGGCGCCGGCATGACGCCGAGGTCCCAGGGCTCGGTCACTTTGCCGAGCTCGATCTCGCCGTCACCCAGGATCTTGCCGTAGCGCTCCGCCCAGCGCACCGCTTCGTCGCGCGTCTGGACCTTGAGCACCAGCATCGCCGCCGGCAGCTCGGTCTCACCACGGTACGGGCCGTGTTTGACGGTCGCCTGGCCGTTGCGAAAGGTCATGCGCGTGCGCGCTTTGCTACCCAACAGGCCGGCGCCATCGACGAGCTTGCCTTGCTTGGCGAAGCCACCGATGAACGCCCCCATCTCCTCGACGAGCTTCATGTCCGGCGGCTCACCGGCTTCGCTGCGTGGGTCGTTCTTGTGCATCATGATGTAACGCATCTTCTGTTCCTCCATGCGGGGAAGACGATCGGCCTAACAGGCAATCGACACGGGCCTGTGTCTTTTTTTCAAGTGCGCGACAAGTCTAGAATAATTGATTGAGCCAGCCGCTGACGATGGGCGCGCGGGCGACCAGCCTGATGCGCTGCACGCACGTGTACGGGCACCCCGAGATGGTCAGCGGCACGAGCTCGACGCTGTCGCCAAAGTAGCTCGGCAGGTAAGCGATGGCGCGGCCGCTCGCCACCAGCTCTTCGAGGGTCTTCAGGCTCGTGGTTCGGTAGTCGATACGGCGCGGAAACTTGTCGTCACGCCAACCGTCGACGGACTGCTTGGCGCCGACTTTGCCCAACATCGGCCGGTCGGGGCTGACGAAGGCGTGCTCGAGGACCTCGGTGACCGGAATGGTGCGCTTGGCGCGGCGAGCGAGCGGATGGCGGCGTCCGACGTAGGTGCGGAAGTGCGTCTCACCCAGGACCTTCGTAACCGTCTTGGAAGACACCTCGTCGGAGACGATGGCGAGGTGTGCTTCGTCGCGCTCGAGCTTGCGCACGGCGTCCGGCTCGGTGGCCGCGATGAGCTCGAAGGTCGCGTCCGGGAAGCGCTTCTTGATGTCGTCCACCACGGGCGCGCCCATCTTCGCGAGCAGGACCTCCGGCCCGGCGATGCGCACGTGCAGCGTGTCGATCCGTCCAGCGACCTCGTAGCGGGCTTGTTCGGTGAGCTCGATGATCTCGATCGAGCGGCGCTGGAAGGCGCGGCCTTGATCGGTCAGCCGGATGTTGCGGCCATGGCGCTCGAACAACTTCACCCCGAGCTCGGCCTCTAGACGTGTCACGGCCTTGCTCAGCGCCGGCGCCGACACGTGCAGGTCGCGCGAAGCCCGGTGAACGTTCTCGACGCGCGAGACGGCGACGAAATAGCGCAGCTCGAATAGTTCCATGGAAGAAACAATAGTCGCACTATCGTTTCGCGATCTAGGCGGGCAGCGAGGCGCCCGCGATCTCGTGCACCATGGATTCGACCAGCGCCTCGACCCCGGGCGCGTCCGGAGTGCGCGATGCCACGATGACCTTCTGAAAGCTCGGCGGGAACTTGGTGAGCAGCACCGGCATGTCCGGCACAATGGTGCCCGCGGCGATCTGCGTCTCGAGGGCGCGCAGGGCTCGCAAGTGGCTCGCGGAGCCGTAGCTCGGCGGCTGGGCCAGGTCATCGAGCACCACGACCGCGGTGTACGGCACGATCGACGCGGCAATCGTCGGCTTGCGCCCCCCGAAATAGGCGTCGACGACGCGATAAAGGCCATCCGCCGTCACCTTCAAAGCGTCGAAGGCTCGCCGGTTGACGCCGGCGATGTGCGCGATCAAGTCGTGCGTGCCGAGGAAGGCAAGTCTGCCATTGCGTACGAGGTCCGCGAAACGCAGCACATCGTTGTTTTCGATCTCCCAGAAGTTGGTCTGGTAGTAGCCCTTGGTCGGATCGAAACCGCCGAAGATCGAGTTGATGCCCCAGGGTTTGACCAGCACCAAGTCGACGCCTTCGGCGCGGGCAATGCGGTCGACGATCTCGGGGAAGATGTAGAGCGCTCGCAGCGTGCCGTCACCGTTCGCCGACAGGGTCGGGTGCACGACGTCGTAGAAGGAAGCCGCGCGCAGCTCCAGCCGTTCGCTGTCCGTCGAGGAAACCCGCAAGCCGAACAGCTCGTTCCAAACCACGAGATCGGCGTGCAACGATTCACGGCGGACCGGTTCGCCCGTCGTGGCATCGAAGATGAAGCGCGCGAGCTCATCGTTGACGGTACCGACCTCGCGCCACATGCCGTAAGCGGCAATGCGCGCGGCGAGCTCGGGGATGTCACGAAAGCTCGTGATCTCGGGGAGTGCCTCGAAGCGACTGCGAAGATGCGCCACCTCGTCCGGTGCGAGCTGAACGACTTGCGGTTCCATGGTCCTAAAATCCGAACGAAGCGTAGATGTCGCGCACGTGCGGCTGCGGCTCCTTCAAAGCCACGGTCTGGGCATCGGCGTTGAAGCCGCGTGCCTTGCACTCGGTCGGCACGTCGAGCCAGCTACCCTCGACCGCTTTGACCGAGGCCGCGTTCAGCGCTTCGATCTTACCTTCGGGCGTCGCCACAACCGGCGCCACCGCCGCCATGGCGCTACCGGCGATTAACAAATTCGCCGCGGCCAATACGAAACGTACACTGCTCTTCCACATGATGAACCCCTTCGAAGCTCGCGTGATTGCGATGCCGGTGATTTGGCATTTCGCGCGCGACGCGAAAAGAAACGAAAGGGCAACAACTGTTTCGTGCGCCGAAACGTTAGTTGATGGCGAGCCCTTCGATGGCTTCCAGCACCTGCGGCCGGCGCTTCTCGAAGGTCGCGACCTCGCCGCTCGACTCGACCAGCACCAGGTGCTTGTCGCGCTTGAACACGGCCATCAGGTACGTGTAGTCGCGCACGCCGTAAGGAGCGGTGACCTCGAGCACGTAACCCGTCTGCCCCGAGCTCTTGGCCTCGCCTTCGCGGAGGAACACGTAGCCCGCGTCGAGCATGCGCTTCTTCAACGCTTCTTGCCAGAACGCGAGCGTCGCGTCGGTCGAGTCGTTGACCGTGCGCACGCGATAGACCACGCCGTCGGCGCTCATGGCGCGAAACGGGCGATTGCCTTCGTAGACCGCGAAGCCCTCGGGCGCCTTCGCCTTGAAGGAATCGCAAGCGACGACGAGCAGCAACGCCGTCGCGGCAAGAAACGCTTTAGCGGACGCCATATTGGAAGTCTCCGATGAGGTCAGCGAGGTTCATCGAGTTGAGCCAGCGAAACGACGACGAGCCGTCGCGCGCCGGGGCTTGGCGGTCACGGAACTCGAAGGACACCTCGAGCTCGGCGTATTGCAGTTGATGCATGGCCATGCGCAGCGAGCCTTCGAGCTCTTCGATCTCGGCGATGAGCGAGGTCATTTCGTGCTCGACGGTGGTCACGGCCTGGGGCCGCGCCGTTTGCAGCACCGCGAAGTAACGTTGCAAGACGTCGCGCCGCGATGCCAGCAAGGTGCGTTGCTCTTCGAGCGCGGTGGTCAAGTCGTCGGCGGCGTGGGAGCGCTGCACGACGAGGCCGAGCTGCGACACCTTGGCGAGCACCTCGGCCTGCTTCTTCGACGGGATGCGCAGGCGCATGTACGTGTCGCTGCGCATGGTGAAGTAACCGCCTACGGCCTCGGCGACGGCGATCACCGCCTCGGCGGCCTTGTCGCGATCACCCACCTTGATGGTGAGCGCGTCACGCACGGCGATACGCTGCACCGGAGCGGGCTCGACGGTGGCGAGCAACACGAGGAGAGCGGCGCTGATCACGAGGTACCTCCAGGGATGACGGCGTTCACGCCCGGGGCGTAGCGCTTCTCGTGCTCGGGGGTCGGATAGTAGATCTCGATGACTTCGAGGGAGTCGCCATCGGCGCGTACCCCCACCATGTAGCGGTAGTGCGTGCTGCCGCCGTCGGCGAAGGTCACGAAGTCGAAGTTACCAACCTTGCCGCGCGTGGTCTGGGCGAAGTCATCGTGCATGCGCTCCGCGATGGCGGATGCCCAGAAGTCGCTGCTACCTTGCGGCGCGTTCTTGCGCTTGCTGGTCCAGACGACGGCGCCGTCGGCGCTCTCGGCGACCCAGTGACGAGCCTCGTCGAGCACCACCATCTCGGCGGGCGCCTTGAGCTTGAGCAACGCGCCTTGCTGCGCCATGTCGCGGCGGAACGGCGAGAGATCGTCGATCCAGCGGAAAGCCGCCAAGGCGTCGGCCTTGGTCGTGCCTCGGGTCTCGCGCGGCTGCACTTGCAGCGTCAGGCGCGAAAAGGCCGCGAGCTTGGCGAGTGTCTTCACGCGCATGTCGAGCCCGTCGATCTCCTCGGTGAGCCGGCGGATCTGGCCCAAGATCTCCAGGCGCTCGTTTTCGTCCTTCACGTTGGCGAGCAAGACGATCAAACGGTCGCGGCTCGTGCGCATGGTCTTCAAGCGCAGCTCGGTCGCGGTGAACGCATCGGTGATGTCGGCCGCCGACAGCGACTTGGAGAGCACGTCGCCCAAGCCGAGCAGCTTGTTGAAGGCCTCGCGGATGTGCTCGACCGGCACGCGCAACATGACCATGGTCTCGTTCTGCTGCTCGACGAAGCCACCCATGCCGGTAGCCATCGCCGCCGCCTCGTCCAGGGTCTTGCGCGGGTCGGTGACGCGCAGCTGAACTGATCCGTCATAGTGGACCATGCGCTGCTGCTTGGGAGCCTCTTCGGCCGCGGGCTCGTCGAGGGCGTCGAGTGGGTCGGCGCCATCGGCCTTCGTCTTCTTCGCGGTGGACGACGGGCGGCCGGCGCTGCCCCCACCGCCCTTGCCCCCAATGCCGCCCCGAACGCTCTCTTCCTGCATCCTCCGGTCTTCCATCGGGGCCGCCGCCATGGACGGCGCCGGCGACCCGGGAGGTGGTGGAGGCTCGTATGACTCGCTGTCAGCGGCCATCCGGCTACAGGCGAACCCCAGGAAGACTGCGATGCAGCTCCCGAGGATGAGAGTGCGTAAACGCAGTGCACGAGGCCGCCAAGCCATGCTGGTCGTCTCCCTGGGAATGGGTCCCGATTCGTACGACGGTTCGTCGGGGGAGGGCCAGGAAATGGGAAGGCTAACCACGCCGGGTCATCCGGTGTAGGTTCCAGGTTATGGCCCGCGAACCAGTGACAGTTCAGCCCAGCCCGGCGACCACGGCGACCACGCCCCCTAAACCGGTCACCGCCGCCGCGGGTCGCGCCGCGCTCGAGGGGTTTGGCGACACCCGACTGCTTGCCCAGGCCGAGGTTTATGCCCGCGGAAACGGCCTCGGCGGCTACGGGTCAGCGGCGTTCTGGCGCCACCTGCCCCCGGAAGTCGCGCAAGCCGTGCTCAACGGCCGCTACGAAGCCACGAAGGCCTTCTTCGAAACCTGGGGCCGCAGCATCGCCGAGAACTCCGAGGCCAATAAGCGCGTGAGCCAGCGGGTGATGCAGCAGGCACAAGTGCGTGCCCGCGAAGAGCTCAACGCCGTGCTCGCGAATGAGGGTCAGCGCCGGCGTGCTTGATGCGCGCTGGCTCGGTGAAGCGACTTGCGCGATCGCGTCCGCTCGAGCAAGGGTCGGCTCATGCAGATTCACGTACCTGTGCCACCGGGGATGGAGAGCCGACTCCCGCAGATGTTCCCGGTCTTCGATGCCCGGCAAATGGAGGCGGCCCGTCGCTTCGGTGGTGAGCCCACGCACTACGCGGCTGGTGAGCAGGTCGCGGCGCTCGGGTCACACGGCGCCGGCATGTATCTCATCCTCGAGGGCACGCTCGACGTCGTCCGCCGTGACGCCCTAGGCACCGAGTCGCTCGTCGTCTCGCACAGTCCCGGTCAGTTCAGCGGCGAGCTCAATCACCTCTCTGGACGCGCCTCGCTCGCGGCCCTACGCGCCGGTCCCGAAGGCTGCCAGGTCGTGCCCTACACGAGCGCCCAAGCGCGCGGGCTCATCATCGGCAACGCCCAGCTCGGTGAGATCATCATGCGCGCCTTCATCCTGCGGCGCGTCGCGCTCATCCAGGGCGCCGCGGGCGGCACGGTGCTCATCGGCCACGCGCGCGATCCGGAGGTCGCGAAGCTCGAGACCTTCTTCCAGCGCAACGGCTATCCGCACATCACGCTCGACCCCGACAACCAGGACGCCCACCTCTTCGTGCAGCAGTTCCAGGTCGTGGAAGCAGACCTGCCGATGGTGATCACCCCCGACGGTACGGTGCTGAAGAAGCCGACCGAGGAGAACGTCGCCTGCGAGGTCGGGCTTGCCGACGACCTCGATGAGACCAAGCTCTACGACGTCGCCATCGTCGGCACTGGCCCAGCGGGGCTAGCCACCGCGGTCTACGCCGCATCGGAAGGCCTGTCGGTCATCACCTTCGACGCCCGCTACTTCGGGGGCCAGGCCGCGGCATCGGCGCGCATCGAGAACTACCTGGGCTTTCCCACCGGCATCACCGGGCAAGCCCTCATGGGCCGCGCTTTCGCCCAAGCCACCAAGTTCGGCGCCGAGACCGCCATTCCGTTCACGGTCAAGAGCATCCGCTGCGGCGGATCGGACCGGAGCCTCGCGACGCCCGTCGAGCTCGATGTCCGCTACGGCAGCGACTACCGCTTCACCATGAAGAGCCGCACGTTGGTCATCGCGAGCGGTGCCCGCTACCGCAGGCTCAGCGACGAACGCATCACCCAGTTCGACGGCCGTGGCGTCTACTACTGGGCGTCACAGGTCGAAGCGAGCCAATGTGCCAAGCAAGAGGTCGTGCTCGTCGGCGGCGGCAACTCCGCGGGCCAGGCCGCGGTCTTCCTCGCCGATCATGTCGACCGTCTCCACATGGTGGTGCGCCGGCCGCTCGCGGACACCATGTCCCGCTACCTCATCGACCGCATCCAGGCGCAGTCCAACGTCACGCTCCACGTCGGCTGCGAGGTCGCGCGGCTCGAAGGCACCCCTAGCACCGGCCTCGAAGCGGTCGTTTGGCGCTCGAAGGCCAGGGACGGCGAGACCGTCCAGGCCACCAAGCACCTCTTCTCGTTCATCGGCGCCGAGCCGAACACCGACTGGCTCGAAGGCTGCGACGTCGAGGTGGACGCCAACGGCTTCGTTTGCACGGGCAACGGCAAGAACCCCGCCTGGACGCTGCAAACCAATATCCCCGGGGTATTCGCCATCGGCGACGTCCGTGCCGGCTCGGTCAAGCGGGTCGCCGCGGCGGTCGGTGAAGGCGCTGCCGTGGTCGCGCAGATTCACCAGGTCCTCGCCACCAAGTGAATCAGCGTCAGGGTGCGAATTTTCGACAACACACCGCGTACGGTGCCGATTCTGTGACCGGGTGTCAGTCCCCTTCCTGACTGGTCGCCCCTAGCTCACATGAATACAGCCAAGCTCCCCGCGGCGCTCCCGCAGGCCAAGGCGGATTTGCGCCTTCGGTCCACGCGAGCCAACCTCCTCGGCCAGGTCTCCACGAGCGCGTTACTCGCTGCCCAGGGCATGCCCGCGGCGCCGCCCGCGAAGATGCAGCGTGGCAAGCCGATCCTCCCGATCGATCGGCTCGACATCGCGAACAACGACCTAGCGCTGCTGCGCGAGCGCGCGCTCAAGGGTGGCAAGTCCACCCTCCAGCTCGTCGAAGAAGCCCAGCAGGTGTCGGCACTGAACTGGGCGCTGATGGCCGGCAAGAACGACCTCGCGCTCGCCGCCATCGCGAAGCGCCGGCATACCGAACAGACCGTCATCCGCAGCGCCACCATCAACGTCGGCCAGCTCGACATCGCCGGCCTCATCCGGGTCAAGTTCGCCACCCAGCGTCGTGAATTTTACAACACCGTTTTGGCGGAGGTCCTCCACGGCCGCTCGGGTCGCGCCGACATGCGCGGCGGCGTCATTGCCCCGCCCGGCCCGCCCGACGTCATCCAATGCCAGGAAGTCTGGATCCCGGAGGCTCAGGTCGCATTGCGCCAGGCCGCCGAAGACAACGGCTATATCTGCGTCTTCCCCGACAAAGAGATGCGCCCCTATGGCTTGCAGCTGCTCATCCGCAAACGCCCCGACTTCAAGCGCATCGTCGAGCAAGGCATCGCCGAGCTCAACGACGAGCGCGGCTGGAACCTGCGCGCCTCGTTCGATCGCATCTGGGGCAGCCGCCGTGGTCTTGCCTACGCGATCATAGAGCTCACGAACGGCGAGAAGGTGCTGGTGAGCACCACCCACTTGAACCCGCTGCCCGACTACGAGCCGCTGCGCGCGCGTCAGTTCGACGCCATGGCGAAGGTATTCAAAGAGTTGTCCGCCAAGGTGAGCTACTCGCTGAATGGCTCGGATCTCAACACGGTCGAGCTCGTCGACACCAAGATCCCGGACGGCATGCTGCACGCCGCGACCGGTGTCATCTCGATGCACAAATTCATGCGTGACATCGGTCACTCCGACGCCTGGGCCGCGGTCGACTCGAAGGACAACGGTGGCACCATGAACCACCACTTCCGGCAGGTGCTCGCCGGCGAGTACGACCTGCGCAACCGCCGCATCGACTACCAGCTCGCCAGCGCCACGCAGCCCGGCAAGCTCCTCGGCGCGGTCGCCTACCGCACGATGCTTGGAGACTGCTATCCCGTCGGCGATGGGTCGACGAAGGCCTTCTCCGACCATCTCATGGTCGAGACCACGTACGTTTTAGCGTAGCGTCACTGAACCTTAGTGCCACCAGCCGCGGGCTCACCGCTGCGTGGCTCGCCAGGCTCTTTGATCGGCCCCTTCCCCCGCGAGAAAAACTCCTCGGGGTCGGAGAGCTCGAGAGCGTGACGCAGCACCTGGTCGATGTGATCGACCACGTGAATGCGCAGGGCCTTGCGAACGCTCGATGGGATCTCGTCGAGGTCCTTCTCGTTCTCTTTGGGGACGATGATCTCGCGGATCTCGGCGCGATGGGCAGCCAGCGCCTTTTCCTTCAAGCCACCGATCGGCAAGACGCGACCGCGCAGCGTGATCTCGCCGGTCATGGCGATGTCATGCCGCACCGGGATCTTGGTGAGCGCCGAGACCAGCGCCGTCGCCATGGTGATACCCGCGGACGGACCGTCCTTGGGCATCGCGCCCTCGGGCACGTGGATGTGGATGTCCACCGACGCGTAGAAGTCGTTGGCGAGCCCCCACGAGTTGGCGCGCGCGCGCACGTAGCTCATGGCCGCTTGAGCGGACTCCTGCATGACGTCACCGAGCTTGCCAGTGATGGTCAGCTTGCCCTTGCCGGGCATCGTCGTGACCTCGATCTGCAAGATCTCGCCGCCCATCTGCGTCCAGGCGAGGCCGGTGGCCATGCCGATCTCGGCGATGTCTTCGCGACGGTTGGCGCGGAACTTCGCCACGCCCAAGTACTTCTTCGTCACCGACGGCGTGACACGGAACTTCTGGTCCTTTCCGTTTTTGACCACCTCTTTGGCGATCTTGCGCGACACCGCGGCGATCTCGCGCTCGAGCGTACGCACGCCCGCTTCCCGCGTGTAGAGCTGAATGATCGTCTTGGTGGCGGCCTCGTTCCAATCGACCGACACGTCGCCGATGCCGTTCTCCTTGAGCTGCTTCGGGACCAGATACTTTTCCGCGATAGCGAGCTTTTCCATCTCGGTGTAGCCGGCGAGGCGGATGATCTCGAGACGGTCCTCGAGCGGCAGCGGAATGTTCTGCAGCGAATTGGCGGTGCAGATGAACATGATCCGCGACAGGTCGTAGTCCATGTCGAGGTAATGGTCGTTGAACGTCTCGTTCTGCGCCGGGTCCAAGACCTCGAGCAGCGCGGCTGACGGATCGCCGCGGAAGTCCATCGACATCTTGTCGATCTCGTCGAGGAGGAAGACCGGGTTCGACGACCCTGCCTTGCGCAACGACTGAATGATCTTGCCGGGCAGCGCGCCGATGTACGTGCTGCGATGACCGCGGATCTCCGCCTCGTCACGCACGCCGCCGAGCGACAAGCGCACGAAGTTGCGTTGGGTGGCGCGCGCAATCGAGCGCGCGAGCGACGTCTTACCGACGCCGGGCGGACCGACCAGACACAAGATCGGTCCTTTCATCTTCTCGACCAGCTTGTGGACGGCCAAGTACTCGAGGATGCGCTCTTTCGGTTTCTTCAGGCCGTAGTGATCCTCGTCGAGGATGTTCTCGGCCTGCGTGATGTCGAGCTTCTCCTCGGTGTACTCCTGCCACGGCAGCGCGATGCACCAGTCGATGTAGTTGCGCACGACTGTCGCTTCAGCGGACATCGGCGACATCATCTTGAGCTTTTTGACTTCTTTTTCGACCTTGGCGCGGGCTTCGGCGGGCACCTTCTTGGCCTTGAGCTTTTCCTCGAGCTCTTGAATCTCGTTCTTGAACTCGTCGCGCTCGCCCAGCTCCTTCTGGATCGCCCGCATTTGCTCGTTGAGGTAGTACTCCTTCTCGGTGCGCTCCATCTGCTTCTTGACGCGCGAGCGGATCTTCCTCTCGACCTGCAGGATTTCGATCTCGCCCTGCATGAGCTCGTAGAGCTTCTCGAGACGCTCCTTCGCGAGGTCCATCTCGAGCATCGCCTGCTTGTCCGGATGCTTGATGGGCAGGTGCGCGACGATGGTGTCAGCGAGCCGGCCGGCGTCCTCGATCGCTTTGATGGACATCAAAACGTCGGGCTGCAGGCGACGCGAGAGCCGCGCGTAGTTGTCGAAGGTGTCTTGAACGGTGCGCACCAGCGCGTCGAGCTCGACGGATGGATCGGTGCGCTCGGCGACGTCCTCGACCTCCGCCAAGAAGAACGACTCGTTGGCAATGAAGCGGCGGATGCGGCAGCGCCGGCGTCCCTCGACCAGCACTTTCACGGTGCCGTCGGGACGTTTGATGTGCTGCATCACCTGGCCGACGGTGCCGACCATGAAGATATCTTCGGGCGTGGGCTCGTTGGTCTTCGCCTTTTTCTGCGCGGCGAGCAGAATCTCGCGGTTGCCACGCATGGCTTCTTCGACGGCGTTGATCGAGCGCGTCCGGCCAACGTAAAGCGGCACCATCATGTGCGGAAAGACGACGATGTCGCGCAACGGAAGCAGCGGTAACAGCCGAGGCTCGGACGGCTTCATGATCATGTGATCTAGCATAGGCGCCCTGGTCCACCCCTGCCAAGTCACCTCCTGATCACGTCGCCCGTCAGCACGTCCGAAAGAAAGGTTTTGCACCGGCGCCACTACACGTGCAAATTGCGCCCTGCGATGCGGGAATCCCCCACAGCATCGCGGAGGAACGTCCTACGTGAAGCGTTTGCTTGCGTCTGTCCTATTTGTATCTGCCTTTGCCATCACATCCTGCGGTACCGACGTCGAGCTCGGCGATCGTCCGCAATACCGCTTCGGAACGAACAACCTCACGTTGTTTGTCTTCGACGCGCAGAGCGGCGGCGTCCTCGACGGCGTGACCGTCACAGTGCAAGTCGGGGAGAACACGCTGACCGGCGAGTTCGCGGGTAACGCGTACATCGTCACCGGCATTCCGAACGGCTCGTTCCCCGTCACCATCTCGGCGGAGGGCTTCCTCCCCGTGACCGGTGTGCAGAACTTCAACGGTGGTGATGACATCACCAGCGAGTGGACGGAGCCGTCGTTCCAGACGTTCACCGTCGCCATGTTCCCGGTCTTGAGCGTCAGCGATGACGTGGTCGTGAAGGTCTATGACGGCAACACCGGCACGCTGATCTCCAGCGGCGAAGTGAGCGCCAAGATCGACCTGACCGCCACCATCGGCTCGCTCGCGGGCGCCGGCACCTCGCCGTTCAGCGGCACCGTTGGCTTCACGCCGAGCACCATCAACATCACGATCACCGGCGGGACGGCGACTCTGCCGCGCGCTCAGCTCGTGTACGGCGCGACCTACGACATCACCGTCACCTCGGCGCGTAATGCTCAGAACCAGTACCTGACCCCGAAGGTCGTCGATAACTTCAAGGCCGGTACCGACTTCCCGCAGGTCGTGGTGTTCATGGGCCCACCGGCGATCGAGCCGGTCGCGCTCTCGGCGAACAACGAGAACGGTGGCACGCAGTCGAACCTGACTGTGACCTTCCCGTACCCGGTCGTGCTCTGCGCGTTGGCTTCGCCGATGACGTGGGTCAACACGGTTCCCGCCGGCACCATCGCTCCGGCGACGGTCAACCCGGTGACCGCGACGCTCGGCTCGGGCGGCACGCAGCTCACGCTGGTTTACAACATCCAGGGCGCTGACGACACCGCTCAGGATCTGCGCGTGCGCTTCGACAACGTGGGTGTGCGCGTCTCTGGTGGCGCGACCTGTGAGAACCTGAACGCGGTCTCGCTGCGCGGTACTGCCACCAACGTCAACACGAACATCAACGTCCGCGACGTCCCATAAGCGGCCTTTGATCCCTGTTTGACAAAACGACTCACCCCTAAAGAGGAATCGATGTTCAAGAAGCTAGCATTGACCGCGGTGCTCGGGAGCTCGCTCCTGGCCACTGCGGCTCGATCTCAAGAAGACCCGACGGCGCCGCCGGTAAATACCGGCAGCACCACGACGGTAACAACGAGTAGCACCACGACGAATAGCGACTACGAAGTCGACAAGCGTCGTGACCAGGGCTGGAATACGCCTTGGGGTCTCGTGTTCTCGTTCAACAACATCCTGCAGGACGGCAGCTTCCTGTCTGAGTACCAAGGCTTCGGAGTCGCCGGCGCCTGGATGTTCAGCGAGGAATTCATGCTCCGCGGCGGCGTTTCGCTGTCGCGCGGGCACAATCCGCCGCAGACGACGGAGACGACGCTGGAAACCGCCGGGAGCGTGGTCAAGACGTATGACTACGACGCCGGCCAGACCAGCAACTTCAACGTCACCACTCGCGTCGACGCGCTGTATCGTCTGACGCGTAACAAGGTGGCGCCGTATGTCGGCGCTGGCGCGTACGTCGGGTACGGGCATCAACGCGAGACGAGTGACGATGACGTCACGGTCGAAAACGTGGTGACGAGCGTCCGCAATCGCTCCAACCAGTTGAACTTCGGCCTGCGTGGCATCATCGGCGCCGAGTGGCGCTTGCACCCGAACTTCGCGGTGTTCGCCGAGTACAACGCGACGCTCGACGTCCTGACGTACTCGGACTTCGACAACCGCACGACGGTGACCAGCACCCTCACGGGTGAGACCACCGTCACCAGCACGCGCCAGGAGAGCAACACGCCGGCGTGGTTCAACTTCAACACCGCGTTGAATCAGGGCGCGTCGTTGGGTCTGCTGATTCTGTTCTAGTAGTTTCGCCTAGGCGGTCCGCCGGACACGGAGGTTTCGTGAGCCGGCGACCGCCGAAGCGGTTGAGCCGGCGCCGTGACTCACGGGCGAACGGGCACGGCTGCGCTCAGCTCGCCTGCTTCTCTTCTTGGTACACGACGAGCGGCTTCTCGCGGCGCTCGATGACGTCTTCGCTGACGACGACCTCGCGGATGTTCGGCTGGCTCGGGATCTCGTACATGATGTCGAGCATCGCCTGCTCGAGGATGGCGCGTAGGCCGCGGGCGCCGGTCTTGCGCTTGATGGCCTGACGGGCAATCGCGACGAGCGCGGTGTCGGTGAACGTGAGGTCGACGCCGTCCATGCCGAACAGCTTCTTGTACTGCTTGGTGAGCGCGTTCTTGGGCTCGATGAGCACGCGCATCAGCGAAGGCTCGTCGAGCTCGGTGAGCGTCGCGACCACAGGGAGGCGGCCGACGAACTCGGGGATGAGGCCGTACTTGAGCAGGTCTTCGTTGCGCACCTTGGCGAGGATGTCGCCGAGGTTCTTCTGGTCTTTACCGACGATCGGCGCCGAGAAGCCCATGCCCTGGCGGCCCATGCGGCGCTCGATGATCTGATCGAGTCCGCTAAAAGCGCCACCACAGATGAAGAGGATGTTCGAGGTGTCGACCTGCAAGAACTCTTGCTGCGGATGCTTGCGGCCGCCCTTCGGCGGAACGTTGGCGACCGTGCCCTCGATGATCTTGAGCAGCGCTTGCTGCACGCCTTCACCGGAGACGTCGCGGGTGATCGACGGGTTCTCGCTCTTGCGCGAGATCTTGTCGATCTCGTCGATGTAGACGATGCCGCGCTGGGCACGCTCGATGTCACCGTCCGCCGCCTGCAGCAGATTGACGATGATGTTCTCGACGTCTTCGCCGACGTAGCCCGCTTCGGTGAGCGAGGTCGCGTCCGCGATGCAGAAGGGAACGTTGAGGATGCGCGCCAGGGTCTGCGCCAGCAGGGTCTTGCCGGAGCCGGTCGGCCCGAGCAGCAGGATGTTCGACTTGCCGAGCTCGACGTCGTCCATGCCGACGCGCGACTCGATGCGCTTGTAGTGATTGTGCACCGCGACGCTGAGGACCTTCTTCGCGTGCTCCTGGCCGATCACGTACTCGTCGAGGATGGCCTTGATCTCGGAGGGCTTGGGGATCTTGAGGCCCGTCTTCCCGGCGCTGTCTTCGTTCTCGAACTCTTCGGCGATGATGTCGTTGCAAAGCGAGATGCACTCGTCGCAGATGTAGACGTTCGGGCCGGCGATCAGCTTTTTGACCTCCTTCTGGCTCTTGCCGCAGAAGGAGCAAATCAGTGACCCTGTATGTTCGCGCTTGGTTGCCACGCTCGAGAGACCCTTCGATGATCGCCTGATGCGACCATCACCCCCGCGCACCTAATGAGTCAAGAAGCGGCGCAAAACGCGTGCGGGGGTGGTTCCGTACCCCAATAGGGTAAGCCGTTGGTTACCCGCCCGCCACCACATTAACGGCGCGACACGGTTACTAATTTTGTGACCCGACGGCATTCTCGGCTACCCTGGGCGACGTGCACCTCGCCCCCCTCGTGGTTGCCCTTGCCCTCAGTGTCGAACCGGAACCCGAACAGGTCGACATCAACACCCTCGATCTCGAAGGGCTATTGACGTTCGAGACGGACGTCGCCTCCTCGACGCAACTGACGCTGCGCGAGTCCCCCGCGATCATCACGGTGATCTCGCGGGACGAGATCGTGCGCGTCGGGGCGCGCGACCTGATGGACGTGCTGGCGCTCGTGCCGGGTGTCGGCTTCGGTGTCGACGTTCAGGGCGTCGTCGGTATCGGCTTTCGCGGACTGTGGGGCCACGAAGGCAAAGTGCTCTTGCTCATCGACGGCCAGCCGATGAACGAGCTGCTGTATGGCACGCTGCAGTTCGGCAATCATTTCCCGGTCGAGCTCATCGAGCGCGTCGAGGTCATCCGCGGGCCGGGCTCGGTGGTCTACGGCGGCTTCGCGGAGCTCGCGGTCATCGATGTGATCACGCGGACGGCGGCGTCACTCGATGGCGGCGCGGTCGCGGCCACTTACGGCCGCATGCGCGACACCACCGGCCGCTGGCAGGCGAGCGCCGGCTTCGGCCAACGCATCGGTGAGCTGGAAGTCGTCGGCCAGGTCGCTTACGGCCAAGGCATCCGCAGCGACCGCATCTTCGTGGACGCGAACGGCGACCGCTTCGACATGCAAGATGGAAGCGACCTCAACCCCGGCTTCGTCAACGTAGGCGTTCGTTATCGCGGACTCGAAGCGCGCTTCATCTATGACGACTATCGCACCACCGAGCAATCCGAGTTCGGCGAGCTCGCCGTGGCCCCGGTGTCACAGACGTTCCGCACCGCGCGCGCCGAGGTGCGCTACGCCTGGCATCTGGCGGACACGCTGACCCTCACCCCGCGTGTGTCGTTGACCTGGCAGAAACCTTGGAACACACCCGACGAGGCCGAGCCGAGCTTCTATAACAAGACCGCGCGACGCGTGACCGCCGGTGCCACGGCGTTGTGGGCGGCACACGAGACACTGACAGTGGCCGCCGGCGCCGACGTATGGCTCGACCACGCGAGCATCAACGCCGACCAAGCAGACCTCGGCTTCAACACCACGTTCGACGGCGAGAACAGCGTCGACTACCAGAACTATGTCGGCTTCGCGGAAGCGCTGTGGCGGACGTCCATCGTCAACATCCAAGGCGGTGCGCGCGTCGAGCACCATTCGCAGTTCGGTGCCTCGTTCGTGCCTCGCCTGGCTCTGACGCGGGTCTTCGGCGAATTCCACGTGAAGGGGTTGGCGTCGCGTGCCTTCCGCGCGCCCGTGATCGAGAACATCGCGACCAATCCCGACATCGAGCCCGAGCGCACCACCGCGTTCGAGATCGAGGGCGGCTACCGCATCGGCTCGAGCTTGTTCCTGACCGCGAACCTGTTCGACCTCACGATCACCAATCCAATCGTTTACGGGGTCGACGCATCCTCGGGTGAAGAGCTCTACGCCAACGCCGGCAACATCGGCAGCCGCGGCGTCGAGTCGGTACTGCGCTACTCGCATGCCGGTAGCTACGCGACGCTCGGGTACTCGTTCTATACGACCGCTGGAAAAGACACGACGCCGACCTACGAAGTACCGGGCCGCGATAAAGACCTACTCGCCTGGCCGACCCACAAGCTGACGTTGGCGGGGAGCTTCGCCGTGACTCCATGGCTGTCGGTCGGTGGCACGGCGGTGGGGATGAGCCGCCGATACGCCATAGCGGGCTTCGATGGCGCCGGTGACGCGGTGGTCTCGAGCTTCAAACCGGTGGTCTATCTGTCGGCGACGATCTTCGTGCACGACCCACGGTTGAAGGGTCTCGAGGGCTCGCTCACACTCCACAACATCGGCGACGCGCGCAACCCGCTGATCCAGCCGTACGACGGCGGACACCCGCCCTACATCGGACCGGGTCGCGAAGTCGTGCTGCGCGTCGCTTACGCCTTCTAGCGCCGCGGGAAGGTTTACTTGCCTTCCTTTTCCTTCTCTTTTTCGGTCGGGATGACGCGCTTCTCCATGACACTGTCGATGAGGCCGTACTCCTTGGCCTGCATCGCGTCCATGAAGTAGTCGCGGTCACCGTCGCGCTCGATCTTCTCGACCGGCTGATTGCAGTGCTTGGCGAGCATTTCGTTCAAGAGCTTCTTCATCTTGAGTATCTCGCGGGCCTGAATGTCGAGATCACTCGCCTGACCCTGCGCGCCGCCGAGCAGCTGATGGATCATGATGCGCGCCCGCGGCAGAGCGAAGCGCTTGCCCTTGGCACCCGCCGCGAGCAGCACCGCGCCCATCGAGGCGGCCTGGCCCATGCACAACGTCGACACCGGCGACTTGATGAACTGCATGCAGTCGTAGATGGCGAGACCCGCGGTGACCGAGCCACCCGGCGAGTTGATGTACATGTGGATGTCTTTGTCTGCGTCTTCGCTCTCGAGGAAGAGCAGCTGCGCCACGATCAGATTGGCGATGTCGTCATTGATGGGCGAGCCGATGAAAACGATGCGGTCTTTGAGCAGGCGGCTCCAGATGTCGTAGCTGCGCTCGCCACGATGCGTCTGCTCGAGAACCATTGGGATGTAGTAGGTCACGGGGGGCTCCTTGCCGAAGGCCTGTAATGTCGAGCCGTTGCGAGGACATGTCAACGGTTCCGACCGGCGGGCCGACGATTGTCGACGAACGGCGACCTGCTGTCCGCTATCGCGGTCGCCGTCGGCGAACGCATCATCGCGAAAAATATTTTCGTCTATCACTTGTCACTGACCAGTTTTGCAGTGCCGCGGATCTCTTCATGGATCATGCGGCGCGATGCGTTAAAGACGCCGCGAGTCACGCAATCGCCACCGACATGTATCTTGCCGCTCGCTGAGGTCGTTGCTAACTCAGGGCCTCGCGAAATTCCTGTAGCACTCGGGGGGGAACCCGATGCAGCACCGGCGCAGTACCCGTAGTCCTGCGAAAACCTCGGCTGACGCGCGTGAGCGTACGGCTGGCGTAGACGCGTCCACACAACGCAGCACCAACAACACGGCTAAGGAACGCTCCATGGCTAGTTTGAACGTCGACCAAGAGATTGCACGGGTTCAAGGTATCTACCGCCAGCTCACTGGCAGCGACCCGCGTCGCGCCGACGCCACCACGGCGCCGATCCCGCCGGAAGCCAACGCCGAGCAGTTCGTGCGCGAAAACCTCGCGCGCCTGCAGTCCGCTCTGGCGGGTAGCAGCCTCGACAACCGCGCCGCGATGCCGACTATCATGCCGCGCATCAACGTCCTCGAGAACGAGTCGCAGTGGGCTTGCGAAGTCGAGATGCCGGGCGTCGAGCGCAACGACCTGCAAGTGCAGGTTCAGCTCAATCGCCTGCACATCGCCGGCAACCGTCGTGACGGCCGCGAGAGCAGCGGCGAGCTGCGCCCGGTCCACGTCGAGACCGTGGGCGGCCGCTTCGACCGCGTCCTGCCGCTGCCGCAGACCGTGGACACCGAGACCGCGAGCGCCAAGCTCGATCGCGGCGTGCTCCAGGTGACGTTCCAGAAGAACGTGCGCGCCGCGGCGCAGCGCGACATCCGCGTCGAAATCGCTTGATTGGGCTTCATCCGCTTTAGCGGATGAGAAGTCGACAGAGCAGTAAGCAGGGCCGGGTCCGTCCGCGATGGGCGGGTCCCTGTGACATCAACATGAGTCTTCGGGGCATGGTGCCTCAGGGACTCCTTTTGCGTGAATGTATTGGGAGCCAGAATGAATCCGGAAATCACCAAGCTGCAGATCCTGAATGACCTCATCGCTCAGACGCTGGATGTGATCACCCAGCGCACCTTGATGGCGCAGCGCGCCGCCATGTTCGGCGGTGGTCTGTCGCACTCGCCCTACGCCGCTGACCCGCGCTTCAGCGCCGGCGTCGGCTTCGGTCACACGCCCGCTTACGGCGTCGACCCGCGTATGACGCAGGGCTACGGCTTCAACCACACGCCGGCTTACGGCGTCGATCCGCGGATGGCGCAGGGCTTCGGCTTGAACCACACGCCGGCCTACGGCGTCGATCCGCGTCTGAACACGCCGTACGGCGTCGTGCCGACCTACGGCATCGACCCGCGCCTCGGCGTGCCGGCGTACGGCTGGAACCAGGGCTTGTCGCACACCAGCATCGACCCGCGCTTCGCGGCTCACGGCCTCGGTGTCGCGCACGCCATCCAGGGGATCAACTGGAACACGCAGGCGCAGAACGTCTGGCCGCAGCAGGGCTGGAACCTCGCCGGCCTCCAGCACACGCCGTACGTCGATCCGCGCCTCGCGTATGACCCGCGCCTCGCGTTCGGCGCTCCCGTGATGGGCATCGACCCACGCATGGGCTACGGCATCAACGGCTTCTAAGCCAAACGGCGCAATGCCGTTACGGGGCCCGTCGCACCTTCAACGGAAGGGCGGCGGGCTTTCGTTTTGGACCCTGCTCCCGTGAATCTGTCCGCTGAAGCGGCCTACCAATCCCAAGCCTGCTCGCCCCAGAGCTCGCGTACCGCGTCGTCGAGGTTACGCGCGTAGCCCACGATTTGCGAGGCGATGCTCGCCGGCACCAGCTCACCGCTCTCGATGTCGTCGCGGTTGTCCGCCGGCACGATGATGCGGCGCAGCCCACGGTGGTAAGCGCCCTTCACCTTGTAGACGGCGTCACCAACGCGACGCACGGCGAGCTCGCGCGCGGAGTCGCCAACCAGCGCGCCCGTGAGACAGGTGTGCTGCGGCACCGGGCGGTCGAGCAACACCGACAGGAGCGCGATAGCCATCGGTAGACCAGCCGAGTTGCCGCTCGAGGGCTCGTCGTCTTTGCTGAAGCGCATGGTGTAGCGATAGTCGAAGACGTCGCGTACCAGGTGCGGCCAGGTCTCGCGGGCGTAGTCGTAGACGACGTCGAACGTCCAGCGGGCCAAGGTGCGCAGGTCGGGCATGACGTTGCCGAGAATGTCGCGCTCGGCGAGCTGTCCGGCGGCGGCATCACCGGGGGCTTTGTAGCGCGCCGCGACCAGCTCGTGGATGACGCCCTTGGGCTTGCCGTTGAGCGAGTAGACCGCGGCGACCAGCACCCGCCCTAGAGGACGAGCCTCCGCGTGCACCTGGGTGAGCTGCTCGGCTTTGCGCTGGTGGTGCCGTGCTTCGTCGTTGCGGGCGAGGAGTGTCTCGAGCTCAGCGAGATCGCGCCAGCTCGCGGTATTAGCGTGATCGCGGCGGGCGGCGGCGAGGAGACAGGCGTGAGCGCGAGTCCGCTCTTGCTCGGTCATGCTGGCGATGGCGCCCTCGAGCGGCTTGCGATTGCGGGTCGCGAGAGCGCTCCGCCAAACCATGGGCTCATCGAGCATGCCGCCGGTCAGCGCCTTGGCGTAACAAGCATCAGGCGGTGCCGCGCCGGTAAGGTTGCGCAGGTCACCGAGGTACGCATGGTCGCGTGCCACCGCCCACCGCGATTGCGTGAGGCGGGCGAAGAGTCGCTCCGCTTTAGCGACATCGTCACGCAAGAACGCGAGCAAAGCGCGTCGCCGCCGCCGCGCACCACCGTGTTTGGCGAGCTGCAGCTCGAGCTCGCAGTCTTGGATGTCCTCGGCGGTGAGCGGACCACGGGAGACACGGCCGAGCGGGATGTAGCGAAGAGCCAGAGCGCGCAGCAGCTCGGCAGCGCTCGGCTTCTGCATGCGCTTGGTGAAACGGCGCTCGTACTCGGCGGCGTAAGCGCGTGCCTTGGCCTGGTCACCGCGTTGCGCGTTCAAGGCCGCGAGCCTCGGGAGCGCCGAGAGCTTGCCGTGCCGGAGATTGAGGTGCTCGTAGATGTGCAGCGCTTGTTCGGTCGAGTCGCTGGTGCCCAAGCGCTCGCAAACGCGCGCAAGGAAGCCGAGCCGATCGAGATCGGTCTCGAAGCCCCGCTCACGGCCGAGCTGCTGCAAGGTTTGCTGGGCGCCGGCGAGATCATCGGTGCGCTCTTGAATCCACGCCTTCTGCAAGACCGCGAGCTTGTAGATCGCGGGGCTGTTCTTGCTCGCGGCGGCGAAGCGCTCGCATTGCGCGATAGCGGCCTCGAAGTTGCGCTCGCGAAACTTGGCGAAGGCTTTTTCTATTTCGAGTTGGCTCTCGTGCTTGCGCGCGTAGACGCCGTCACCAACGGCGACGAGCGCCGCGCCGGCGAAGCTCTCGTCCTGACTCATGCGATGCAAGAAGCCGAGGTACGCGAGCGCGTCTTCGCGGAGCGGGCTGCGGGCTTGGATGGCGCGCCACAGCTCGATCATGGCGGAGAGCTTGCCCTGGGTGTGGTGGATCTTGGCGAGCAGGTTCAAGGCCGCGAGGCTGTTGGGCTCGAGCTCGATGGCGGCGCGGGCGTTGGTCTCGGCGTCGTCGATGAACCCTGCCTCGAGCAGGGCGCGGGAAACGATCAGGCGATCGCGGACGGTGCTGGGGCCTTCTTCATCGGCGCTCCCGGCCTCGAGCGCGGGAGTGGGGAAGTCGTTGACGTCGCGACCGTGGCCGTCTTGTTCGTAGAGGCGCTTGAGGACGCGCAGGAGATGCGGATCCGAAGGCGATTGATGGAGGAGCTCCAAGACCAGCTCGAGGGCGCCGGTGAGCGGGCGCTCGGGATTGCGGTCGAGATGGCGCTCGATCTCCTCGAGCAGCTCGTTCCGGGCCATCCGGCCGGTCCCGAGCTCCCCCTTGAGATGCGAAACGTTCAGTGCGCTGCCGTCAGTCACGGCCTGGCCCCCGGCCAGGCAGTCTAGTCACGGATCCTAGGGTCGCGCCATCGGAAGGTGCGACCCTTTCGCGACGCGGCTTTAGGCCTTCTTTTCGGCCGGCTTCTCTTTGGCTTCCTTGAGCAGGAGCTCCACGACCTTTTCTTCGAGGACGCGGTACTTGAGCTGCTGGCGCACGTTGGGATCGTTGTACGCGGCCTTCATACGCTCGGCCTGATCACCGGCGGGCGCGATCATGCGCTCGATCTCCGCGTCCACTTCTTGCTCGGACGCTTCCATCTTCTCCGCTTTGGCGACTTCGAGGAGCAGCAGACCACTGCGCACCATGAGCTCGGCCTCGGCGGCATTGCTCGCGTGCAGGCCCTGAATCTCTTCCGGCGACAGATTGATGCGGCGGCCGGTGTACTGCATGAGCCGCTGCGTCGCGTTCTCGATCATACGCTCCGACTGATTGCGGATCATCGACGGCGGCAGGTCGAAGGGATTGGCGGCGGCGAGCGCCTTCATCAGACCCTGACGCTTCTCTTCCTTGGCCTGCTCCACGCGCTGCTCTTCGAGCTGCTTGCGAATCTTCCCGCGCAGCGCCAGCAGGCTTTCTTCGCCCATGTCCTTGGCGAACTCGTCGTCGAGCTCGGGGATTTGCTTCGCCTTGAGCTCTTTGGTGGTGATGTCGAAGGTCACCGGCTTGCCGGCGAGGTCGGCCACCGAGTAGTCCGCTGGAAAGGACAGGTTCAACGTCGTCTTGCCGGGCACTTCGACGCCCTCGAGACCTTCGGCGAACCCGGGGATGTAGTTCTCGCCACCGATCTCGACCAACGCGTTCTCGGCCTGGCCGCCCGCGAGCGGCTTGCCTTCCATCGTGCCGACGAAGTCGACGACGACGGTGTCACCCTGTTGAGCCTTGGCGCGACCCGTCACCGGGACGAGTTGCGACTGCTGCTTGCGCATGCTCTCGAGCTGCTCGTCGACGGCGCTGTTCTCGATGCCGGTGTCGACGGCGGTGATCTCGAGGCCCTTGTAGGTCGTCAACGTGACCTCGGGCTGCACTTCGAATTCGGCGGAGTAGGAGAAGTCGTGACCGGCCTTGAGCGCGCCCGGCTCGACCTTCGGCATGTCGATGGGGTTCTCGTTCTTCTCGCCGAGGGCTTTGAAGAGCGAGTCTTGAACGAGGCGGCTCTGGACTTCCGACTGGACGCGGCCACCGTAGTGCTTGTCGAGGAGGCTCTTGGGCGCCTTACCGGGGCGGAAGCCGGGGATGGCCGCTTGCTTTCCGAGCTCGCGGTAGATGCGCTCGAAAGCTTGGTCGACGAGCGCCGACGGAAGGGTCACGTAGACCTTGCGGAGGTAAGTGGAAGGCTTCTCGAGCGTAACGTCCATGGGACCCTTGACCTCTTAAATGCTGATGCGGCTTGGCCGGGGCGGGCTCTAGCATTGGGGGGTGCAATCGTCAAACGGGGGCGAGGTTTCGTCGCGGGCGGGCCCCGTGAGATCGCGTTTCACATTGCGACACGTCCGGGGGCGGGCGGTCCTCAGCGCGTACGATTGCCGCTGCGATAGGTCGGGCCCTGGCATGGCGCTAGCAGTCGCGTCTCGCTCGTGCCTCGCCGTATCGATCCACATACGTATAACGACGGTCGCGTCTATCGGATCGCGCGAGGTCGGCACGGGCCGCGCCGGCCGTTCGATGATGCGCTCGGCCCGTCGCACGCGGTGGTGGACCTGACGCGGGGTATGGTTTCGTCGAGCGTCTTCGTGCGCAAGATCCGGCGCGGG
>JBGGMJ010000037.1:0-40496 GCA_041288095.1 Myxococcota bacterium | reverse complement strand
TCTTCGTGGCGCCGGTGCTCATCGACTCCGGCTTCGACACCTCGCTACGTGACCTACGCGATAACTGGCGTGGGGTGCTCGGCCTCGTGGTCGTCGCGGTCGGCGTCACCACCGTGGTCACGGCGGTTGTCGTCCACGGGATGGTTCCGGCCATGCCCTGGGCGGCCGCCATCGCCTTGGGGGCCATCGTCGCTCCACCCGATGCCGCGGCAGCGACCGCCGTGCTCAGGCAAATCACCATCCCCCATCGCATCTTGACGCTGCTCGAAGGCGAGAGCCTCCTCAACGACGCCAGCGCCTTGCTCATTTACCGTGTAGCGGTCGGCGCCGCCGTCGCGGGAACCTTCTCGTGGACCAGCACCATGCCCGTCTTCGGCCTGGGCATCCTCGGCAGCATCATCGCGGGCCCCGCCGTGGCCTGGGTGTTCAACGGCATCTTCAAGCGCATCCACGACGCACCGACCGCCATCCTCACGCAGTTCGTCGGCGCTTTCTGCATCTGGATCGCCGCCGAGCGCCTTCACCTTTCGGGGGTGCTGACCACCGTCACCTTCGCGATGACGGCGGCCCGGCTCGCGAGCGACACGCCGGCGCGCATGCGCGTGCCCTCGTTCGCCGTGTGGGAGACCAGCGTCTACGTGCTCAACGTCCTCGCCTTCGTGCTCGTCGGCTTGCAGGTAGGTCCGATCCTGAATCGCCTCTCGAGTGACGTGCGCAACGACTACTTGTGCATCGCCGCCGTCGTGCTCGCCGCCGTCATCGGCACGCGCGCCGCCTTGGTCATGACCATCAATACCATCGGTCGCGCGCTCATCCGCCGAAACGGACACAAGCCGAAACGCGCGAATATGATGGCACCCACCGCCAGAGGCGGCGTCGTTCTCTCCTGGTGCGGCATGCGCGGAATCGTCACCCTGGCGGCGGCCTACGCGCTCCCCCCCGAGATGCCCTACCGTGACCTGCTCGTGCTGTGCGCTTTCGCGGTCGTGCTCGGCACGTTGGTCATTCAGGGGCTCACCCTGCCGGCCCTGCTACGCCTCTTGAACCTCAAGGACGACGATCCGGTCGGCCAAGAGCTACGCCACGGCCGCGCCGTCGCCTACGAAGCCGCGCTGGCGACGCTGGCCGAGAACCAAACGCCTCTGGCCGCGGCGCTCCGCCACGAGCTCGGGGACATGCTGCACCGCGCCCGTGGCGAGGCACCCGCGGACGGCGACGGTGACGTGTCGCTGGCTGACCTGCGCATGACCGCCTCTCAGGCCGCCCGCAAGGCGGTTTGGGATCTCCGCAAGACCGCGGTCATTGGCGACGCTGCCTTCCACAAGCTCGAGGAAGAGCTCGATTGGGCCGAGCTCACGACCCAGCGGGGCGGTTAGCGGCAGATAGCGCGTGTGAGCGCCTCCTCACACTGGGAGCTCGACTGCACAGTCGCCGGGCGCGGGGGTGCGTTCCGGGGCGCTGCGTGTCTGGCCCGACCCTTGCTCTGGTCTCCTCACCACCATGGAGACCGCACAATGGAACGAGCAGCCCAAACGCCGCGCATCCCCCAGACCCTCTCGCTGAACATCGAATCGACCTACGGGAGCGCGCCGATCCCCAGCGGCGCGACTCCCGACGACGCCGTGCGTATCGCGGTGCAAAACTACGCGACCTATCGCGGCGGCCGCATGCGGCAGCTGGACATCGACGGCATCATCACCGCGATGCGCGGCTCCGACGGCGTCATCGGCGCCGAAGATCTCAAGCAGCTCGAGACGCTCTTCGGTCAGGTTGTCCGCGACGGCACACTCACCGAGCAACGGGCGCGCGCCATGTTCAATCAAGTCGTGGGTGAAGCGAACCGGCAGGTCGAAGCCGGCGCGGTGACGGCCACCGGCAACGCGTCATCGCTCGCGCCCTTGCTCGACGGTGTCGATCGCTTCGGCACCTCGCATCGCTTGGACCGCATCACTCAGCGCGCCCGCGACTTCCAGAGCGCGTCCTCGGTCGAGCAAGTCACACAGTCCGCTATCTCGGATGGAACCGTCGAGCACGCCGAGCTCGAGAGCATCTTCGTCGCAGCGACCCAGGATGCCGGACGTCTCTCGGTGCAGGACATTCGCGCCATCTACCGCCAGGCGCAGATCGCCAACGAACAAGGCGCCATCGACGACGCCGCGCTGGCCGCCATCAACGCCCAGATCGATCGAGAGCTGGTCGCCCGCTATGGAGGTGCGAGTGGTGAGGGACTCGACGAAGTCGCGCGCGCCCTCGTCGACTACGCCGCCTTGAAGCTCGCGCCCGACGCCCCCGATGTCTCGACACCCCAAGGGGCCGAGGCGCTCATCGAGGCCCTCGTCGGCGATCGCCAGGACGCGCGCCTCACGCGTGGCGAGATCGGCGCGCTCTTCGAGGACATGGCCCGCGACGGCAACATCGACAAGACGGAGATCGACAACGTCGCGCAAGCGCTCGCGACCCAGCGCGAAGCCGGGGTCGTCTCGGATCGCGGCTACGACCGTGCCGTCCGTGGTCTCGATCGCCGCGTCGGCATCCTCGCGAACGGCAATAGCGATCAGGGTCACTTCAGCGTCTTCAACCGCGATGGCGCCGGCGACACCGTCGAGGACTATCTGAAAAAGGTACTCGCCGACAACGCGGTCGACGATTCCGAGTGGAAGCGCCTCATGCGCATGGCTGCGCGTGACGGCACCGTCAGCGAAGTCGACCTCCAGCTCATCACCGACGCCATCGACGTCGACCCCAAGATGACGGACGCCGCCAAGGACCAAGTCATGCGCGTCCTCGGCGACATCGCCGACATCCACCGCGAAGACCCATCGTACTTCTGGAACGGCGTGTCGTTCACCCTCTCGCCCGAGGCGCGCGCGTTCCTCGAGGACATCGGCGCGTCAGATGGGCAAGTGTCGAGCGACAGCGTTTGGGTCGAGACGCGCAGCCGTCCGCAACAGCGGATGGCGCGCATCGCAGGGGACGCCGGCAAGGGCGAGACCTGAACGTTGCGGTTTCCTGGTGCCCGAATGTCACGGTCAGCCGCGAACCTCGAGCCCTAGGCCACCGATATTGTCGGCATGACCGGACAAGCCATTGCCACCGTTCCGTCCCAATACGCCAAGCCAGTGACGCCGGTCGAGAGCGCTCCAGCCAACCTCCCCGTGGTCTCCGAGGGGGCCGAGCCGCCGATCGACCAGTGGATCCAAACGGTCAGCAGAGCCACCAATGCCGTGCTGCGTGGCATCGCCGATCGCCGGCCGGACCCCGACGCCGTCGTAGCCCTGCTCCGCGCCACCGACGGCGCCAGCGAGGCCCTGAGCCGTACGCTGCCCTCCGCGATGAGCGCAGGCCTCCACGCGGCCATTCAAACCGCGCGGGCGACGAGCATCGTCGTTCAAACCATCGACGGCCAGCAGACGCGACGCGCCATGATCGACGAGCTCGCCGCCAACATCACGGCGACGCTTACCGAGGCGGAACGGTACAACGGTGACGCCCAGCTCGAGTACCTACGAGGCGCCCTGCGCGCCTTGGTCGTGCCGCTCGAGAAGCTCGATCCCGCCCTTGCCAAACAAGCGCAAGACGGCGCGAACAAGACCAACTATTACACCAACCAGACCACAGCGTATTTGAAGGGTGCGTTGGGGGCGATTCGCTCGAGCCTGCCGACGTATGCGGTGACGAATACAGCCCTTGTCCCTGCCCCGCCCCGCACGGGCCTCTTGGCTTGGCTCTTCGGCCGCTAGCGATCGCGCTCTAGTCGACGACGAAGGTGCTGGGGCGGCTCTGAATGCGCACCGCATCGCGCTGGCGAACGATGCCGTCCAGCGAGAGATCGGCGTCCACCGACGCCGCGGTGGTGATGTAGCCGCGGAACGTCCGCACACCGCTCCCGAGAACGATGCCGTGCCGCGACAGGTCCGCGAGCGTGAGCTCGGGGGAAGCCGTGGTGACCGTCACGTCACCCAGCACGAAGACGTAGATGCCGCCATCGCGAGGCTCGAGCGCAAAAGTGCCCACGAATTGGGCGCCGGTCGCGGGCTCCACGATGATGTCGACGCTCGGTAGCGTCACTTCGCGCAGAGCTTGGCCGGCGTCGAGGGCGAGCGCTCGCCAGGCAACGCTGCCCTGCAAGGCGTCGCCGTCACTCGCGGCCGCGAAGATCATCGACAGCCCGACCCCCGAGCTCTCCGGTGCCGGAACGGTCGTGGAAGCGAACACGCCTTCGCGGATCACATGCGCGGCGTAGCCTCGGCTGCCCGCGGGCCAAACCATGCCGACCGCGGCAAACGTGGTGTCGGGATTCGGGTCAATCACGTCGAAGGTGACCAGCCGACTCGTGACGACCGTGGAGACGTCAACGGCGACTTCGCTGTGGCTCCTCGGTTGCAGCTGGAGCTGGGCGCTGCCTCGTCCGCCATAACCGTCAGCTCCGGGATTCAAGACGAGAACCTTCGCGGCGCAGCTTCGCGGCGCGTCGAGATAGAACCCGCGCTCGAGGTCCACCGCGCCGTCACCAGAGTGCGAACCGAGCACTTCGTCGCCGCACTCGACGACCCAGAGCGTCGTCGCGTCGGAGGGCGGCTGGGGTGTGAGCCCGAAAGAGACCGTCGAGAGGTCTTGCAGGGTACGATTGGGCGGCGGTGGACGCGCCACGTCGTGGTACGCGGCGCGGCTCCCGAGAATCAGCGACTTCCGCTGCGTGCCGGCGAAGAGGATGTCGTAAGGGGGCCGGACCCCCGAGACGCCGAAGGCGCCCTCTGGCTCAGCCTCGACTGTTTGCTCCCGGCCATCAACCGACCACACGGTCACGGTCATGCCGTAAGCCATGCCGTCGACCTCGATGGTGCCGGTGGGCCCCTCCTCGCCGCCACAGGCGACGAGTGCCACGGCCAATCCGAGCGCGAGCGCGCGTCCCAACATGCCATCGATGATAGCCTAGTTTTCGCGCACCGCCCGCCGTGGCGGCAATTCCCAGAACGTGACCTTGAAGCGCACGAAGTCCGGAGCGAGCCCAGTCATGCCGCGCTCGTCGAGTTGTTTCTCGATGCCGGCGCGGACCTCTTCGGCGTGCTCGTCTTTGAACGCCGCCTTGTCGAAAACCAAGCTGAGCACCGACGGCGAGCCGAGCTTGTAGCCTCCGACGCCCTTGAACGACTTCGCGGCCTCCGGCGACAGCTCGACGTTGTAGGCCATGGCGGTGATCACCGCGCCCGCCTTGCCGAGCGCCTCCTCGTTCGCCTTCGTCCGCTTTAGCGGTCTCTGATCGATGGGCAAGGAGACGCCGAAAGCACCGCCCAAGGCAGCGATCACGCCCACGAATGCGGGGTCCGGTGCGCCGCCGCCGATGAGAATGCGGCCCCCGAGCTCGACGAGAATGCTCAAGCCGGCGAAGCTGGCGGCGTAAAAGCCGGCGTTTCCCAAACGCTGGAGCACATGGTCGGTCCGCGTGGCTCGCCGCAGCTCCTGGAGCACCGGCCGGGGGTGCTTGGCGACCATCTTGTCGATGGCCTCTGTGAGCCTGCTGCCGGCCAAAGCCCGAACGACGATCGGCGTCGGACCGACCGGCATGTTGACGATCGTGTCCATACGGCTGCTGACTTTTTCCATCACCCCATCTCCCATCCACCAACCTCCGCTCTTATCGGGGTGTGCCAGCGTGGCGTTGCCGAAAATCCAGGTATTTTCGGAGGCCCTCGAGGCCTTCCGCACCGCCATTTCTTCGGGCTATAAGCGCCGCCTCTCATGAGCGACACGACCGACAACACGACTCCTCCGGCAGCACCGCCAGGCAACGACCGCCACGTCCCCGTCAACATCGAAGAGGAAATGCGCGCGTCGTTCCTCGACTACGCGATGTCCGTCATCGTCGGCCGCGCTCTGCCGGATATCCGCGACGGCTTGAAGCCCGTGCATCGCCGCGTGCTCTACGCGATGCACGAGCTGTCGAACACGTACAACCGCGCCTACAAGAAGTCGGCGCGTATCGTCGGCGACGTCATCGGTAAATATCACCCGCACGGCGACCAGGCGGTCTACGACACCATCGTCCGCATGGCGCAGGACTTCTCGATGCGCCACGTGCTCATCGACGGTCAGGGTAACTTCGGCAGCGTCGACGGCGATCCGCCGGCGGCCATGCGTTACACCGAAATCCGTATGTCGAAGTTGACGGGCGAAATGCTCGCCGACATCGAAAAAGAGACTGTCGACTTCTCTCCCAACTACGACGGCTCGCAGACCGAGCCGGTCGTGCTGCCGACCCGCTTCCCCAACCTTTTGGTGAACGGCAGCACCGGCATCGCCGTCGGCATGGCGACGAACATCCCGCCGCACAACCTCTCCGAGGTCATCGACGCTTGCTTGGAGCTCATCAAGAACCCGGCGCTCACCGTCGGCCAGCTGATGCAGCACATCCCGGGCCCCGACTTCCCCACCGCCGGCATCATCTACGGCGCGGGTGGCCTGCGCGCCGCCTACGAGACCGGTCGCGGCAGCATCAAGGTGCGCGGTAAGACGCACATCGAGCAGATGAAGGGGAACCGCGAGCGCATCGTGGTCACCGAGCTGCCCTACCAGATCAACAAGGCGACGCTCCTCGAGCGCATCGCCGAGATGGTCCGCGATAAGAAGCTCGAGGGCATCAGCGACCTGCGCGACGAGTCGAACCGCGAAGGCATGCGCATGGTCATCGAGCTCAAGCGCGATGCCACCACCGAGGTCGTGCTCAACCAGCTCTACGCCAACACGGCGCTGCAGTCCTCCTTCAGCTTCAACGTCGTCGCGCTCGTCGAAGGTCAGCCGCGCATCCTGTCGCTCAAGGAATTGCTCGAGCACTTCCTCTCGCACCGCCGCGAGGTCGTCACCCGCCGCTCGCTCTTCGAGCTTCGCGAGGCCCGCAAGCGCTTCAACGTCGTCTACGGCTTGCTGTCCGCTATCGACTCCATCGATCGCGTCATCACCATCATCCGCGCCGCGCCCGACGCCGGCGTCGCCAAGGCCAACTTGATGGCCGAGAAGCTGCCGATGTCGCCGGCGTTCGTCGAGCTTACCAATCGCTTGGTGACCTTCGACTACGACACCGCGAAAGAAGCCATCGGCCGCGGCCACATGCGCCTCAACGAAGAGCAGGCGCAGGCCATCCTCGACATGCGTCTGTCGCGCCTCACCGGGCTCGAGCGCGACAAGCTCGCCGAAGAGGCGGGCCAGCTCCGCGAGGCCATCGAGAAGCTGGTCGCCATCCTCGGCTCCTACGCGCGCTTGATGGAAGTCATCTCGGGCGAGCTGCAGGAGATCAAGGACGGCTACTCGGAGCCCCGCCGCACCGTGATCGAAGCGTCGGCCCTGCAGATGGACGACGAAGACCTCATCGTCGACGAGGACATGGTCGTCACCCGTTCGCACAGCGGCTACGTGAAGCGCGTGCCGCCGTCGACCTACCGCGCCCAGAATCGCGGCGGCCGTGGCAAGACCGCGGCCGCGACCCGCGACGACGAGGACTTCATCGAGCAAGTGTTCGTCGCCAGCATGCGCTCGTACGTGCTCGCTTTCACGGACAAGGGCCGCGTCTATTGGCTCAAGATCCACGAGCTGCCCACCGGCGCCGGTCAGGCCCGCGGCAAGCCGGTCGCGAACCTCGTGCGGCTGCAAGAAGGTGAGCGTGTGCGCGCCTTCTTGCCGGTGCGCGAGTTCAAGGAAGGCTCGAACGTCGTCTTCGTGACCAAGAAGGGTGTCATCAAGAAGACCGACATCATGCAGTACGCCAATCCGCGCCCCTCCGGCATCATCGCGCTCGGCATCGAGGACGGCGACGAGCTGGTCTTCGTGGGCACGACGAACGGCAGCGATCAGATCCTCATCGCGACGCGTGAAGGCCAAGCCGTGCGCTTCCCCGAATCGCTGGTGCGCAACATGGGCCGTGGCGCTTACGGCGTGCGCGGGGTGCGCTTCAAGAAGAAGGACGACGAGGTCATCGGCGCGGTCATCCCGCAAGAAGGCCAGGTCATCCTCACGGTCACCGACGGTGGCTTCGGCAAGCGCACGCTGCTCGCCGAGTATCGCCAGACCAACCGCGGCGTCTCCGGCGTCGTCAACTGCAAGCTCACCGAGCGCAACGGCAAGGTAGCGATGGTGCTGGGCGTCCTCGAGGACGATCACATCATGGTGGTCACCGACCGCGGCATCATGATCCGCATGGTCGTCAATTCGATCCGCCAAACCGGACGCTCCTCACAGGGCGTCCGCGTCATCGCGCTCAACGCTGGCGAGAAGGTCACGAGCGTCACGCGCCTCGAGGACAAGGACGAGTCCGCTTTGACGGCTCCCTTGGCCGTCGACGAAGCGGAGCTCAAGGCCATCGAAGCCGAAGACGCCGCGGACGTGCCCGAAGAGGTCGAGGACGAAGCGCCCGTGGACGACGAGGGTGGCGGCGGCGACCCCAGCGCCAACTGAGGGAAGGCGCTCGCCCGCGGCTAGCCGTTTAGGTGCGCCGTTGGTCCCTCGGCAGACCCCAATCAGACGGTTTGCGCACCCGCCCCGGATGTTCTCGGGTGGGTTCCGTCGGCTGGATGGCGCCGCGCGCGGCATCGGGGAAGGCGTTGTCGTGGAGCGGAGCCCGGTTGTTGTAGGGCCTTTCGCGGTAGTCCTCGGCGAGCCGGTTGCCCGCGTCCCGCGTCATCACCGACCATGCCGCTGACGGATCGGCGTGGTTCGCACGCGGAACCTCGCCGTCCCAGACGCGGCGCCAAGTCGCGTTGCCGCGGTCGTCGACCGCTTGCCGATCGATGCTGAGAGCGCCGCTATTGGCGTCATGGTTCAGTCGCAAGTTGTGAGGGTCGGCCGCGGTGAGACCCTCGAGTGCGCGATGGCCGGCGTCATCGATCTTGCGCCGGTCGCCGGCGCCTCGCCGGTCGATGTCGCGCATCAGGGGCAGGGAGTCGCGATCGCGATTGAAGTTTTGAGGTCCTCTCGCGCCGCCGCGCAAGCCGACACCACCCAGGTCGCCGCCTGGCTCGATGCCGCGGAGCATGGGGCTCGAGCCATGGAGCGATGGGGGCCGATGCCCCCCGAGGCTGTCTTGAACGAGCCCGTCTTGCGCCTTCCTGCGCGCCTCGTCACCGCGCGGGGACCCAGGGTCGCCGAAACGCTCGAGGGATGCAGGCGAGTGCGGTGCGGGCAGAGCCGTGCTGCGACTGACCGGCGCGCTCATGGGCGACATACCCTGTTGGCTGCTATCGCGGTTGCGACCCGACTCGGTCGCGGCGCCAGCGCACCACCATCGCAAGGAGGGGCGCGCTGACCGCTACGAGCACCAGCTTCACGGCGTATTGCCCGAACAAGAGCCGCGGTAAGTCCGCGACCGTGCCCGCGAAAGCGATACCGATGAAGATCACCGTGTCGACGAACTGCGCCACCGCGGTCGCCAAGGCCGCGCGCACGGCGACCCCGAGCCGCGGCTTACGCCTGCGGATGATGTCGTAAATCCACACGTTTTCGAGCTGCGCGACGATGAATGCCACCAGGCCGGCGGCGGCGATGCGCGGGGTGACGCCGAAGACGCGCGCGTAGGCAGCGTCATCGGCAAAGCCCGAAGCAGGCGGCACCACCACGATCATCACGAAGCACGCCAGCGCGACCGCCAGGGCAATGAAGCCATGACGCACGAAGCCACGCGCCAGCGGGGCCCCGTGCATCTCGTTGACGTAGTCCACCAACGCGAACGAAAGCTGGTAGGCGACGACGGTCGCGGACGCGGCAAGCGACCCGATGGCCATCAGCTTGCCGCCGCCTGCTAGACCGCAAACCACCAGGGTGACGTAGAGAACCCGGAGGGTCTCTTCACTCGGGAGGCGTTGTATCCCGCTCGTTTCGTTCAGCGCTTCTTCGCTTTGACCTTGGGCGCTTCGGGAGCCGGGGCCGCCGCTTGAGCCTGCGCATCAGCCGCCGCCTGAGCCGCTTGGGCCTCGGCCGCCGCCTGCGCTTGTGCTTCCTTGGCCTTCGTCTCGCTCGTGGCCGCCAAAGCGGACAAGCCCTTTTCGAAGTCGGCGCCGACCATCTTGTCCATGTCCTGGAACAAGCAGAAGGCCTTCATGACGAAGTTCTTCTGGCCGCTCATCGCCCAGTTCACCTTGGTGCCCTCGCCTTCAGGCGTGAAGTTGAAGACGACGTTGTTGGTCGCCTTGAAGGGCTCGAGGAAGTCGAGCTTGAGATCGATGCGCTCGGGCATCTTGGCGCTGGTGATGGTCATCTGACCGGCGCCGACGTTCTTGTCCTTCGAGCTCCAGGCATAGGCCGCGCCGGTGCCGGCGGGAGCGCCCGAGAACGTCTTCTCCATCGCCGGGTCGAGCTTCTCCCACGGCGACCAATTCGGCCAGTTGTGGAAGTCGTTCACCTGCGCGAAGACGATGGCCGGCGGCGCCGCCATGGTCGCCGAGCGCTCGACCGTGAAGTCGGCCGGCTGCATTGCCACGTAGACGCCGAATCCAGCAAGAATGACGACTAGAACACCGATGATCTTGAGCGCCATGAGAGCCCCCGAGGGTGGGTTTAGGCGGTGGTTGTCCCCGGAAGCATGGACGCAAGGCAAGCGTTTAGGCAGAGTGCCGCCGATGCGTTTCCTCCTCGCCATCGCGCTCGCCGCCGCGCTTCCAGCCTGCGGCACCAGCATCGAAGAGGGCATGGATACGGCGAACGACCTGCTCTACCACAAGGAGTACGTCGAGTCGGAGCGCCTCTACCGCAAGCTCCTGCGTCGCCTCGAAGACCACGGCCGCAACCTCTCCGACGGTCAGGAGAACGAGCGCCTCGCCGTGCTCGATCGCCTCGGCAAGCTCAACGCGCTGTACCTTCATGACTACGACGCGGCCATCAAGTTCTACCGCCAGCTGGTGAAGCTCTATCCGCGCACCGACCAGGCCATGGCGGCGCTCGCGACGGTCGCCGACGTCTACCAGCACAAGATCGGCAACGTGCCGGCGGCCATCGAGGTCTACCAGGAGCTGGTGCGCGAGTTCCCCGAGAGCAACGAAGCGCTCCGGGCGCGACTGAAGATCGCACACGCCTACTTCGAGCTGAAGAACTACGACCAAGCCCGGCGCGAAGCCGAGGCGCTCATCGCGAAAGCGCCGAGCAGCGCCGAGGCCGCGCAGGCCCAGTTCGAGATCGCCAACTCCTACTACCTGCAAGAGCGCTACGCCGAAGCAGTAGCCAGCTACGAGCACCTTCTGGCGGCGCAACCGGAGCGCGAGCTGACTGCCTTGGTGCTCTTCGAGCTCGGAAATTGTTTCCAGGAGACTGGCGAGATGTCGCGAGCGCTCGCTTATTACTACGCGTGCCTCATGGATCATCCCGATCCGATGCTGGTGCAGCGAAAGATCAAACGTGTTCGCAAGCGCATCGACAACACCAAGCCGGCGGATGTCGAGCTACCCGCCTACCTACGCGACCGTCTGTCGGCCATTCGTGGTCTGCCATTCGGCGTCCATGTCGCCACCGCGCCGGAAGGCCGCACCGGCATCGACGCCGAAAAGCCCATGCCGGTCGAGCCGAAGCGCAAGCGAGCCGAGGACAGCTCGATGACCGCGCCCACGACCGAGCAACCCAAGAAGAAGAAGGCGGCCGCGCCGAAGCCCGAGGTGAGCCCAGGCGATCATCCGCCGGAGCAGACACCGCAACCCTCCGAGGAACCGGCAGGCGAGCCGCCGGCACCCAAGCCGCCCGTCGAAGCTCCCCCGCCGAGCGATCCCGCGCCGGCCAAGGAGCCGCCGAAGGAAGTCCCGCCGCCGCCGGTGAAAGAACCGACGACACCGCCGCCAGCGGAAGCTCAGCCCTAGGCCAAGTACTTGCGCACGATCGGCCCGAGCTGGGCGATGCGCTCCTTGGCGATGAGTGACCGGTCGGTGACGATGGCTACCGACAGCGCCGCGTCGCAGGCGCAGCGTTTGTCGAGGCCGGCGATCGCGGGCAATGCCTTCTCGAGGAGCTTCTGGGCGCGAGCGCTGTTCGCTTTGAGGATGGCGATGACCGCTTCGACGGTGACCGGCTCGGCGCTCGTGTGCCAGCAGTCGTAGTCGGTGACCAAGCCGAGGGTCACGTAGTGCATCTCGGCTTCGCGGGCGAGCTTGGCCTCGGGCATCGCGGTCATGCCGATGATGTCGACGCCCATGGCGCGGTAGGCGAACGACTCGGCGCGCGTCGAAAACTGCGGACCGTCGATGGTGACGAGCGATCCGCCATCGTGGACATCGAGGCCTTGCGCGCGCGCCTGCGCCACGAAGTGCTTGGCGGCCGTGATGCACACTGGGTCGGCCATGCTGACGTGCGCGACCACGCCGTCACCGAAGAAGCTGCGGTCCCGACCGTGAGTGCGGTCGAGGTACTGATCCGGCACCACGAGATCGCCGGGATGGATGTGCTCCTTCATCGATCCGACCGCTGAAACGGACACGAGCCACTCGACACCGAGCGACTTCATGGCGAAGACGTTGGCGCGATAGGGCACCTCCGCGGGCGTCAGGCGATGGCCGCGGCCATGGCGAGGCAGAAAGACGAGCCGGGTGTCTCCGAGGCGGCCGGTGATCATGCTGTCGGAGGTGGGTCCATAGGGTGTGGGCACCGCGACTTCTTGGACGTCACTGAGCCCCTCGAGAGCGTAAAGGCCGCTGCCGCCGATGATTCCGATGGTGGTCATGAAGACTCTCTTGCTTCAGAGCGTCTCAGGGGTAAAGCTCCCCCGCCATGCACGAGCATTACTACGAATCATCGGACCTCGGCCGCTTCCCGGAAATCGGCAAAGCCGCGCCGGAGCTGGCCAAGAAGTTCTTCGATTGGTACGGCGCCGTCTTCGCCGACGGAGCTCTCACCGCGCGCGAGAAGTCGCTCATCGCCTTGGCGGTCGCGCATACCGTGCAGTGCCCCTACTGCATCGACGCCTACTCGAACGACTGTCTCTCCAAGGGCTCGGACATCGAGCAGATGACCGAAGCCATTCACGTCGCCGCCGCCATCCGGGGCGGCTCGTCGCTCGTTCACGGCACGCAGATGCGCGCCCACGTCAAAAAGGTCGGGATGTAATGTCGTCGTTGCTGTCGCGCAGAGCACCGCTCGCCAGCACCTCGGAGCAACTCAAGGCGCTCGAGGGATTGCCGGTCGCGCGTGAGTTCCACGAGGCGTTGAAGGAATCGTCGCTGATGCCGTTCCGCCCGACGCGCATCGAGATCTTCCAGCTGAACGTCGGCAAGCTCTGCAATCAGACGTGCAAGCATTGCCACGTCGATGCCGGCCCTGACCGGCGCGAGCAGATGTCGCGTGCCACCATGGAGCTCTGTCTCCAGGCGCTCGCTAAAACGGACATCCCCACCGTCGACATCACCGGCGGCGCGCCCGAGCTCAATCCGCATTTCGAGTGGCTCGTGACCGAGGTGAGAAAGCTCGGCCGTCACGTCATGGATCGCTGCAACCTCACGATCCTCGAGACGCCGTCGCACGCCCATCTCCCGAAGTTCTTCGCCGACAACCAAGTCGAAGTGGTCTGCTCCCTGCCCCACTTCCGCGCCACCAACACCGACGCGCAGCGCGGCGAAGGTGTCTTCGAGAAATCCATCAGCGCGCTGAAGAAGCTCAATGCCGTCGGCTACGGAACCGGCAACGGACTGCGCTTGGTGCTGGTCACCAATCCGGTAGGCGCCTTCCTGCCCGCGGCTCAGGCCTCGCTCGAGAAGGAATGGAAGCGCGAGCTCGACCGGCTGCACGGCATCAAGTTCGACGCGCTCTTCTGCCTCACCAACATGCCGATCAGCCGCTATCTCGAATGGCTCATGGAGACGAGCAATCTCGAAGGCTACATGGAGCGGCTGGTGAACGGTTACAACCCGGCCGCCGCCGCCAATGTCATGTGCCGCAACACCATCTCGGTAAGCTGGGACGGCAAGCTCTACGACTGCGATTTCAACCAGATGCTCGACATGGAAGTCGACGCCAAGGCCCCGCGCCACATCAAGGACTTCGACAAGGCCGCCCTCGAGGCCCGCACCATCGTCACCCATCGCCACTGCTTCGGCTGCACCGCCGGGGCCGGCTCGAGCTGCGGCGGCTCGACCGCCTAAACGTCGAAGCACGCGGAGGGCCGTTGCCGCACCGCGAAAACTTCAGCGATCCGAGGCGGCTGGCGTCGGGTTGCACGTTGCCGTTGTGCATCCCGACCTTCAGCGCCGAAGGCGCGGTAGGTTACGACGCGGCTCGCCGTCCGAATCCCGCGCAACATTCGCGGCCTACGCGGGATAACTAGGGACCTCCCCTAAAAGGCAGCAGTTCCATGACGAAGGTCGGCGATCTCCGAACCCAAGGCGCGCGTGTTTCTTCCTCCGGCGAAGCCCCATCGGCCCAGGCCCCCGGCCCCCAGAAGCTGCATCCGAAGCTTCGCCGCCTGAAGAGCACGCCCGACTCGAGCGTCCGCGTCGGCGGTCCGAAAGCCGTCTCCCGTCTCGAGGCCATCGCCAAGAACAACCCCGACGCCGATCCCATCGCGCACGTGAAGTATCTGTCCTCCATCGAGCTGCTGGGCCGCGGCAGCCCTTCGGCCGGCTTCGACACGGCCTCGGCCTTCATGGTCAGCCTGATGAAGAAGTACGGCATGGAAGGCCCGAACCCGGGCGACCCGTCGGGCAATCCGTTTTATCAGACGTTCGATCTCTTCTCGCTGCGCCGCGATGACGACCACGCGCACATCACGCCGCGTGGCTTCGGCCGCGACCTGTTCGAGGGTGGCTTCTACCTCGACCACACCATCGACGCCGAAGAGAAGGACGTCATCAAGCAGCAGTGCCGCAAGCACGGCATCGGCAACTACGACGGCCGCGTAAACATCGCGCCGCGCGAGGAGCTCACGCCCGACAGCCTGCGCCGCAATGGCGTCGTCGCTCAGAAGGTCCAGAACGTCATGGGCGTCATGCGCGGCACCGGCCCGCAGAAGGACGAATACATCGTCCTGATGGCGCACCTCGATCACCTGGGCGGCACACCGCAGCGCTGGTTCCCCGGTGCTTCGGACAACGCCTCGGGCTCGGGCACCAACGCCTCGCTGCTGCCGATGCTCGCGGAGCTGCAGAAGTCCGGCAAGCTCAACCGCTCGGTCCTCGTCATCTGGACCGCCGCGGAAGAGAAGGGCCTGGTCGGCGCCAACTACTTCATCAAGCACCCCATCCCCGGCATTCCGCTGTCGGCTATCAAGGGCTCGATCAACAACGACATGATCGGCCGCTTCGAAGCGGACCGCATGTCGGTCATCGACACCACGAAGGGCAAGAAGACGTTCCTTACCGACGCCTTTGCCTACGCGCAGGAGCAGCTCGGCGAGCGCAAGTTCGCCCTCGTCAATCGTGACATCAACTCGTTCGAAGGACGCCAGGACAACCAGGTGTTCACGCGCGCCGGCATCATCACGCTCTTCAACTTCGAAGGCTTGACCAGGCGCACCGGTGGCGGCGGCGAGAACCCCGACTACCACAAGACCACCGACACCTTCGAACGACTCATGGCGGAGAATCAGGGCGAAAAGCTGCTGCGTTTCCGCGATCTGAACCTTCACATGCTCCAGTACGCGAGCAACGCCCAGTTGTGAGCGAGCGGCTCGACGAGGTCGAATTCAAGCTTGCGTACACCGAGCGTCGGGTGGAAGAGCTGGACGACGTGGTGCGCAAGCTTTCGGAGACCGTCGATCTCCTGGTAGGCGAAGTGGCCCGCTTGCGGCAGCTCTCCGAACCTGGAGTGCTACCGCCCGGAAACGTAAAGCCACCTCATTACTGAGAGCCCGATGCGCTACGACCATCCCATTCGAACCCTCGCAGGCGAACCCACGACCTTGGCTGACTACAAGGGCAAGGTGCTGCTCATCGTGAACACGGCGAGCAACTGCGGCTTCACGCCGCAGTACCGAGGGCTCGAAGACCTCCACAAGCGCTTCCAGGAGCGCGGCCTCGTGGTCATGGGCTTCCCCTGCAATCAGTTCGGCGGCCAGGAGCCCGGCAGCAACGAGGAAATCGCCGCGTTCTGCGAGAAGAACTACGGGGTGACCTTCCCGATGTTCGACAAGGTCGAGGTGAACGGCCCCTACGCGCATCCGCTGTTCGCGGAGCTCAAAGCGCAGGCCCCAGGGGTTCTTGGCACCGAAGCCATCAAGTGGAACTTCACCAAGTTCCTGGTCGACAAGACCGGCAAGGTGGTCAAGCGCTTCGCCCCCAACGACGAGCCCAAGACGCTCGCGGACGACATCGAGAAGCAGCTCTAGCGGGGGTGCTGGGAGCCGGCGGAGCTTCCCTCATAGCCAAGCCCCCCCACGGCGTGTATAAGCCGCCGCCTTCATGCAGTTCCGCACAAATCTTCGTACCGTCGCCATCATCGCCCACGTCGACCACGGCAAGACCACGCTGGTGGACGCCCTCTTCAAACAGGGCGGCATCTACCGTGAGAACCAGCAGGTCGTCGAACGGGCAATGGACTCGAACGACCAAGAGCGCGAGCGCGGAATCACCATCCTCGCCAAGTCGACGAGCGTCCGCTTCGGCGAAACGACCATCCAGATCGTCGACACCCCCGGCCACGCCGACTTCGGTGGCGAGGTCGAGCGCACCCTGCGTATGGTCGACGGCGTGCTCCTCTTGGTGGACGCCGCCGAAGGTCCGCTGCCGCAGACACGCTTCGTCTTGCGCAAGGCCTTCGACCTCGGCCTCCCCGCGATCGTCGTCGTCAACAAGATCGATCGTCAGGACGCACGCCCCGAGGCGGTCCTCGACGAGGTCTACTCGCTGTTCATCGACCTCGGCGCCAACGACAAGCAAATCGAGTTCCCGGTGGTCTACGCCGTAGCCCGCGAAGGTCGCGCCACGCGCGACTTGAGCAATCTCGGCCCCGACTTGAAGCCGCTGGTCGGCGCCATTCTCGAGACCGTGCCCGCTCCAGAAGACAAGAGCGCCGAGCCCTTCTCGATGCAGGTCAACTCGCTGGGCTACGACGAGTACGTCGGCCGTCTGGTGGTTGGTCGCGTCGCCACCGGCACCGTGAAGCCCAACCAGACGGTGCGCGTCGCCGGCACCGACGGCGCCTATACCGCGCGCGTCACCGGCCTCTTCCGCTTCCAGGGCGTGCAGCGCATCCCGCTCACCGACGCGCAGTCGGGCGACATCATCGCGCTCGCCGGCCTCGACAAGGTCACCATCGGCGACACCATCACGGCGCCCGAGTCGACGCAGGTCATGGAACGCATCACCGTCGACGAGCCGACCGTCGCCATGGTCTTCCAGGTCAACGACAGTCCGCTGGCGGGCCGCTCCGGTGGCAAATACGTCACCAGCCGCCATATTCGCGAGCGCTTGTCGCGCGAGGCTTACGCCAACGTGTCGATCCGCGTCGAGCCGGGTGAGACTCCCGAGCAGTTCCGCGTCCTGGGTCGCGGCGAGCTTCAGCTCGCGGTGCTCATCGAAGGCATGCGGCGCGAGTTTTACGAGCTCTGCGTGCGCAATCCGCAAGTCGTCACCCGCGAAGGTCCGTCGGGTAAGGAAGAGCCCACCGAGCGACTGGTCGTCGACGTCCCCGTCGAGCACGTCGGTGCCGCCACCTCGCTCATCGGTCAGCGTCGCGCCCAGCTCCTCGACCAGCGTCAGGAAGGCTCACGCGTCCGTCTCGAGTACATCATCCCGACGCGCGGTCTCTTCGGCCTGCGCAACATGATGATGACCGCGTCGCGCGGTACGGCGCTCATGCACAGCGTCTTCGAAGGCTGGATCCCGTGGACCGGTCCGATCCAGAAGCGCGTCAACGGCGCCTTGGTCGCCGACCGCCCCGGCGAAACCACCATCTACGCGCTCTTCAATCTGCAGCCGCGCGGCACGATGTTCGTCAAAGAGCAGGTCGAAGCCTACGAAGGCATGATCATCGGCGAGCACGCGCGTGAGAACGACCTCAACGTCAACGTCTCGCGCGAGAAGAAGCTCACCAACGTCCGCGCCAGCGGAAAAGACGAGAATATGGTCCTCGCCCCGCCGCGCGACATGACCCTCGAGCGCTCGCTCGAGTGGATCCGCGACGACGAGGTGGTCGAGGTCACGCCGAGTGCGATTCGCATTCGTAAGCGCGTGCTCGCGGCCAACCGCCGTCCGGTCAACGCCGAATCAGAATAGGTCGGTGTACTCGATAACCTCGGGCGCTCGGTTGGTGCACGACACCACCATGACGCCATCGAGGAGCGAGATCTGGCGGATCGGGCAGTTCGAAATGGTCCGAGTCGTCCAGTTGTCTCCTCCGTCGAGGCTGATCGAAACGGTGTTGTAGAGGTGGCAGCCGCTCGCCACGACCTCGGGTCGGCCCTTCAGCGACGTGACGTTGCGGCCGTAGTAGCAATAGTTGTCGAACGGACCGTTGGTGAGCGGTGTGAAGCTCGCGCCGCCGTCAGTCGAGCTCTGCAAGCGACCATAGGCGTCGGCGGTGCGCATGACGACTCCCGACGGGCCATCGTACATCTCGAGGCCCGCGGTGCCGTAGCCGACACTCGGGAGCAGCGTACGCTCGCCGGTCACCCAATTCACGCTCCACAGATACGGGCCACCGATGTTCCAGTCGTACCCCGCGATGTACACGATGTCCTGCGAGGCGGGGCTCACCCAACCAACCGCGGCCGCATACCAGTACTGGGGCACGTCGCACGGATGATCTTCGTAGCTCAAGCCGCCGTCCAAGGTGCGCCGGCAAATGCCGTTGCCTAGCGTGTAGAACACGAGTGGGTCGTGGAGGCTGACCGCGCCGGTGCCCCACCAGGTCTCGACCGAACCGGCGGGATCGTAGTTGATGGTGTTGAACCCATCCTGAGTGGCGAAGACATTGCCGTCGTCGGTGCCGCCAAACGCCTCGCCACGCATGTAAACGGTTTGCGGGAAGTTCGGGTTGACGTGGAAGTACGGCTGGGTGCCGTAGCCGGCGAACAAGCCCATCCGTTGCCAGTTCTCGCCGCCGTCGCTGGTGGCGTAGATGAGCACCGGGTCTCCACCGCTCGCCGCATAGGCGTCGGTCGGCGAGGTGATGACGAGGCCGGGACTGCGTTCCGCCAAGGTGCCGGGCGTGGTGATCGCTTCGAAGTTCGCGCCGGCGTCGGTGGTCAAGTACAGGTGTCCACCCGACTGCACCGCGATGGTGCTGCCATCGGTCGAGACCGCCATCTGCGACACGTAGGTGTTGAAGGGCTCGCTCAAGGTGCCGTCCGCAAGGGCTGCCCAAACCGGCGTGCGCGCATCAGGAGCGCGCTCGACCACGGTCGTCGTGCCGTTGCCGGTAAAGCGATAGGCCGCGCCGCTCGAGTCGAGCGCCCACGAAACCGAGAGGCCGTTGTAACCGGTGTTGGCGGTCCAGGTAGCGCCGTTGTCGACGCTCTGACGGCCAAGCTTGTAAGCGTAGCCCGTGTGCGCCGGATCGAAGCGCGCAAGGTACGTGGGCTCGCCAAAGCCGACGGCGCTGGTCGCCGTGAACGACGTGCCGCCGTTCAAGGACTGATAGAGGCCCGTGCCGGAGCTTGCATAGTAGAAGTCCGCGAGCTTGATGTTGGTGTCGGTCGGGTGGTGCGACATGTGCGCGGTGTACTGGGTGTTCACCGCCGGGTTCGTGTATTGGAAGGTCCAGTCGGTACCCTGGTTGCCCGAGTAGTAGAGCTGGTTGCCGTTCCACGCCCAAAGCTGGCCCAGCGGATCGACGGTGATGGCGCTGCTCTGCCAGTAGCCGTAGATGTACTGGGTGAAGGGCTGGCGAATGCTCGGGCAGGCGCCGCCATCGAGCTGGTCGATGCGGGCGTAGTTCGTATACTGGTCGGTGACGTAAGCCGTGGCGTCGCCCGCGGTCGAGACGAAAAGATTGCCGACGTAGTCGAGCGGAACGATGGCGTTCGTCGTGCACTGCGCCAGCCAGGTGGCGCCGTTGTCGGTCGACCGGTAGATCATGCCGGTCGTCGTCTGCGCGTAGAGGACGCTGCCGTCGGCGCGCATCGCGACCTCCTTGGCGATGGGGAGATCCGAGAGTGGAATCCGGGTATCGCCCATGAAGAGCAACACCTCGAAGCTCACGCTGCCCGGATAGACGTCACTGGCGCCGACGCCGACGCTGTCGTCGCCGAGGTGCTCTCCGCGATAGTAGACGATGGTCGAGGACGAGCCGCTCGGCACGTAGATCTGGTCCACCGGGTTGCCGGCGCACGCCGCGTTGTCGAAGATGTCACCGAAGTCTTGGGTGCCGGCATCGAGGGACCTGCCGTTCGACAAGGTTACCGGGTTGCCGTACTGGTCGTAGAAGTCGGCGAAGATCGGGGTGCAGGTGCGGAAGTTGACGCGATCGGGGCCGTAGACGTCAGTCTGCGCTAGCGGACCAGGACCGACATCGATGGTGCGCGCCGGCGCCGCGGTCAGCGTCCCACCGGTGGTCACGATCGAGTAGCTATCCGCGGTGGTCGCTCGCACGTAGAAGTCGACCTGGCTGCCGAGCGCGGGAATGGTAGCGGTGCTCTGAATGATGCTGCAGTTGATGTCTCGGTAACGCACGAGCTGCCCAGGTGTCGGCGAGATGGTCGGCGTTTCGGCGACGAGCACGTCGCTCACCGCACCGGTGCCGTTGACGCTGTACAACCTGGCGGGCACGCATTCGCCGGCGGCCGCGGTGTTGCGAATCTCCAGCCGGAACGCGGTCGCCACCGCGATGACGTCGACGGTCTTGTTGGCGGCGCTGAGGCCGGTAGCGGTGGCGCCGATAGCGACGCCGGTGCCCAGGCTCGCGCCACTTACGAAGAAGTGACCAACCGACTCGCCTGACGCGATGTTGACCGCGGTGGTAGCGGCGGTGCAGGCGCTGTCCGTGAACATGCCGAGCGTCGAGCTCAACGTCGTGGCCACGGCGCCACCGGTCACGAGGTTACCGAACGCATCGGTGCGCTCGACCACGAAGGGGTAGCAGCCGTTCTGCGACAAGCGCGGCGGACCGCCGAGACGCAGAGCCGAAGCCGCCGCGGCGCTGACTTGCAGCTGGATGGTGCGCGAGACCAGCTCGGAAAGGCTCGCGGTGAAGCTCGCGCTACCGACCTTGCTCGCGCGCACGTAGACGGTCGTCGGCGTCGTGCCCGAAACCCTGGCCGTGGTGATCGGCGGCGTCGCGCAGGCGGCGTCCGCGAAAACAGACGCGTCGTTGCCGCGCACGGCGACATCGAGGGCGTTCACCGAGATTGGCGCGCCGAGCTGATCGACAATCGCAACGGCGAAGGGCTTGCACTCGCCCGCCTGGACCAGCGCGGTATCGGCCGCCGGAGTGATCAAGACGCGGTACTGCGGGTCGCCCGCGACGTCGACCTGAGCGCTGCCTTGCGAAGTGCCGCCGACGCTCGCGGTCACGGTCACGTCGCCGGGTACGCCAAAACGGGCGTAAGCGATGGCGCTCTCGTGGCCCGCCGTGAGGATGAAGGTGTTGCGCGCCGAGGTGCACCCTTCGGTCTCGAAGAAGCTGGTGCCGGGAGCCGCGAGCAACACGGTGACGCCGCCGCCCACGCTCGCGGGTGCGCCGGCGCTATCGGCCGCCGCGAACCAGATGGGTACGCATACGCCCACGTCAGCTTAGCGGGCTCCGCCGACTCGGATGTTCGTGTAAGCGCCGCCGATGGCCCGCGTTTCGACGATGGCCTCGCCGCCGACGTCACGGCCGCGAGCCTGTGCTCGCAGGCGTCCAGCGCTCCTGCCCGACAGATAGGCGATGGCGCTCCGAGCACCCGCGTCCTGCGTGGCGCTCGTTGCCGCCACACTACAGCCGGAGTCCGAGTACCACGAGGCGTCTCCGGAGAGCGCGAGCCTGGTCTCGCGCGTCGGACGCACGGTCGTGCCCCCGTCGAGCTGGACGATCTGCGCGGGGGCGCAACTCGCTTCCGCCATCTGGTCGGGGGCGATGACCGTCAAGCCGACGAGAGGCCCATCGCAGTTTTCTGTACAGTCGTCACCGCCGCAGCGGGTGAGCAGGACACCGAGGGATAGACACGAGAACGCCAGCACCACACGTGAGGGGGTCACGATTGCTCCGGGCGAATCGCCTTTAGGGCTTTCGACGTCGACTACGAGTCGACGGCCAGCAGGCTAGGAGATTCCCGAGGTCGATGCCAGTTGTTCGTGAACCTTACGAGCCCGCGCCCTTCCCGTCACCCAAGGCCGGCCGCTCGCTGGTGTCCTCCGTCGACGATGGCGGCGGCTCGGCAGCCGGCTCTTCCGCGGTCGTCTCGACCTCGGTGTCGGTCTGCTCGGCGCTCGCGGAGCCCTCGTCGGACGCCACGCTGGTAATCGGACTGCCCAGCGCGATGCGCTCGGCGCGTAGCCGCTTGGTGATGGCGAAGAACAAGTCGCTCTTGGCGCCGTACGTATCGCGGGGGGACGCGACGTTCGCGACGATGTTCAAGACGTATCCGCGGTCGTCGACATCGTCGATGAAGACCGCGGGCTTCGGATCCCTCAGGAGCTTTTCGAGCTTCGCGGCTTCGTCGAGAATGACCTCGCGCGTGCGGTTCGGATCCTCTCCGTAGGCGATGCGCAACAAGAACTGGACCTGCCCGCGCACACCGAGACGCGTCTTGTTGACGACGGGCTTCGAGATCAGGTCGGAGTTCGGAACGACGTACGTCGAGCCATCGCCGAGCAGGATCTCGGTGGCACGCACGCTGATCTTCTTCACGTCGCCGGTGGTGCCGCTGACGTTTACGAGATCGCCGACCTTGATGGGACGCTCGACGAGCAAGATGAGCCCGCTCACGAAGTTGCTGATGATGGCCTGGAGCCCGAAGCCGACGCCGACCGACAGGGCGCTCGCGATGAGCGCGACCTTGTCCAACGACACCCCGAGGTAGGCGACCGCCATGAGCACGGCGCCGACGAAACCGAGGTAGCCGATGCCGGTCGACAGGGAGTTACGCGCTCCACTGTCGAGGCTCGTGTGCGGCAGATAACTGTTCTCGAGCCAGCGTCGCACCGTGCGCGTGAGCAGCCAGACGCCACCGAATACGAGGAGGGCGCCGACGATGGCGCCGGGTGAAATCGTGACCTCGCCGACCTTGAGATCGGCCAGGCCGTCTTGGATCCGGCCGGCGACGCTCGTGACATCCTCGCCACCCAGACGCAGCAGGACGAGACGCGCGGCGACGTAAACGAGCGCGACGCGCGATACCGCCGCGAGGACGACGGCAATCTGATCGATGTAGGCAGCGGAGAACCCAATGGACCGCCTTAGCAGACGGCCGAGCGGAAAGTGCTCGGACAGGACCGCTTCGAAGATGTCGTCGACGAGGCGCATGAGCAGGAACAGCGCCGCAAGCACGACACCCACTTGCGTGATCTCACTGACGATGAAGATCGCCAGCGCGTTGTAACCAAGAACCAGCGCGATCGGCGCGACGAGCACGAGGATCCAGGCGAAGCTCGACACCAGCGCCGCGGGCACGGGGTTGTGCGCTTTGCCGCCGGGGAGCCGCGGCGGCGGATTGGCGATGAGCTCGTGGCGAATAGCGCCGAGGCGAGCCAACGCGACCGCGAAGACGCACAGGATGGCCAAAGCAAAGACCGTGCGACCGAGGATGGACACGTGCAGGCTGGTGCCGAGATTGTCGTTCGCGCGCTCGAGCACCACACGGCACGCGACGAGAATCGCGATGGCCATGGGAAAGCCGCGCAGGCGGGCAACCTGCGCGTCGCTCCACCACACGAGTCGCCATTGCGGACACCGTGGCTGCAGCCAGGCGCGCGCGAGACCGGTGATCAGCGCGACGATGCGGACCACGGCCACCGACGTCGCGACCATGGTAGCCATGAACGGTGTCAGCCCTGGCGTCCCTTCGACCGCGTCCGCCACCAAGCTCGCACCCAACACCGGCAGGGCCACGAAGACGATCACCGTCCACAGCGCAACGAGCGTCCGCCGCAAGCGGTTGTCGGGCAGCCAACGCAGCGCGAGCTTTTCGCCCACGCGCACGCCGAGCAGGGGACCGGCGATGGCGATCGCGAGGCCGAGCAAGCACAGGAACGCGAGGTGCGTGCGTGCCTCGCCCGTCAGCCCTTTGGAAAGCGCCGCGACGCCTTCGCGGTAGCGCAGCTCGAAGCGCCGAGCATCGATGGGAATGTTACCGAGGACGGCCCGCCAGTACGTGAGGCCGAGGATGCTCGTCGTGCGCGCCGAGAGCTCCGCGGAAAACATCTGGCGGCGGTGCTTCGCCACGTCGGCGACGAGCTCGCGCTCGCGTAGCTGCAAGATCTTCGACCGCTTGAGCGCATCGTCCCATTCCTGGCGCTTCTTGGTTTCTTGCTCCCGGTCGGCGGCGACGTTGGGATCCTCGGGCGGGTCATCGGGCCCCGGCGCTTTGCCGAGCTGCTCGAGGCGCGCGTCGATGCCTTCGATATACGGCTCGAGCTCGCCAACGATGGCCGCGAGCTCGTCTTCGAGCGGCACCAGCCGCTCTTTGATCTCGAGCAGCTGCGCCTGGGTGAGATTCTCGAGCGCGAGGTGCTTGTCGACGGCCTCGATGGCGCTGTCGACGACGGCGAGACGCTCGAACGGAGACTTCGCTTCCGCCTCGGGCGCGGCGGTGTCCGATTTGGCGGACACCTGCGCCACCAGCGCGACGAGCAGCAACAATGAAGGCAAATCGAGCCTCAGTTCGCCGCGATTCCGGCGCTACCACACTGCGGGACGCGGCCGGCCGCCTTGGCCTTGGCGCGCTCCCCTTCGGCCATCGCCATGTGCTCTTGGAGGCCGGCGATGCGCGATGCGTTCGCCGGGTGCGTGGACATCCACTCCGGCGGCTCCTGGCCACCCGAGGCCTTGCCCATGTTCTGCCAGAGGTCGACTGACTCTTTTGGATCGAAGCCGGCCGCGGCCATGAGCTCGAGACCGATACGGTCGGCCTCCGACTCCTGCGTGCGGCCGTGTGGCAAGACGACGCCGAACTGGGCGCCGACGCCGAGCGCGCCCATGATGAGGTTGCGCTGGGTAGCGCTGCCGCCGACGAAGGCATCGACGACCGACAGACCCGATTGCAGGATGACGTTCTGCGAAACACGCTCGTTGCCATGGCGCGCGAGCACGTGGCCAACCTCGTGTCCCATGACGGTGGCGACCTGGTCCTGGTTGACCGCGACCTTGAGTAGGCCGGTGAAGACCCCGATCTTCTTGCCGGGCAATGCGAAGGCATTCACTTGCTCGGACTCGAACACCTTCACGTCCCAAGCGCCCTGGTATTCCTTCGGCAGCACCGAGGTGATGCTCTTGGCGATGCAGGAAACGTATTGCATGGCCTGGCCGTTCTTGGTGACCGGCGTCTCCTTTTGGATTTCGGTGAAGGCTTGGGCGCCGAGCTGATCCATCTGGTCATCGGGCACCAGAATGAGCTGTTTACGACCAGTGGGTGATGTGGCGCAGCCTGTGGCTAGCGCGAGAGAAAGGATCGCTGTAGTCCATTTCATTCTGGTTCCCCTTGGTCGGTACGATACGCACTACTCGAAGCGAGACAATATCTAGGAGCCGTTCCGTGTCAGACATCGCAAAGCGCTTGGACGACGACTTGAAGACCGCCATGAGGGCCAAGGACCAGGCGAAGGTCGCCTGTGTGCGCCAGCTTCGCTCCAAGGCGCAAGAGGCGATGAACGCGGCCGACTTCAAAGGCCCGGCCGACGATGCCTTCTATCAGAAGACCATCAACGGCTACGTGCGCATGCTGGAGAAGGGCATCGCCGACCTCGGCGGCGCCGGCGACCGCGGGACAGCGCTGATCACGAGCTATCGCAACGAGATTGACTACCTCTCCCAGTTTCTGCCCAAAATGCTGTCCCCTGACGTTACCGCGACGCTGGTGAAAGACACCATCGCCGCGCTCGGCGCCAAGGAAGCCAAAGATGTCGGCCGAGTGATCGGCGCCATCATGAAAGAGCACAAAGGTCAGGTCGACCCGGCGCTGACGCGCAAGCTGGTCGAGGAGGCACTCAAGGTATGACGGTTGCCACGGCTCTAGCGTTGATGATCGCGATTGCACCTCCCGGCAAGGAGGCGCGCCCGAAACCGCAACCCGTGCAACAATCGATCGCGGCGCGTCCCGATCGCAAACAGACCGTGAGTCGCTACATCCTCATCAGGCACTGTGAAAAAGCCGGCGGCGAGACCGATCCCGGCCTCACCGCACGCGGCCAAGAGCGCGCCCAGGCGCTAGTCGGCGCGCTCGAGCAAGAGAAGGTCGACGCCATCTATTCGACCCCGTACAAGCGCACGCAGGCGACCGTGAAGCCGTTGGCCGCCGCGCACCGGCTGAACATCTCGATCATCGAAGGCACCAACGACAAGGCCTTCGCGAAGCGCCTGTTGAGCGACCACAAGGGCCAGAGCGTCGTCATCGCTTCGCACATCAACGTCATCCCCGATCTCGTGAAGTTGCTCGGTGTGCAAGAGAAGGTGACCCTCGACGAGGGCGCGTATGGCGACATGTTCATCGTCGACATCGACGCCAAGGGTCGTTCACGGCTGACGCGTGCACGCTTCGGGGAGTGAGCGAGCGGCCGTTACGTAACGTCGGCAGCATTGTACGCTATTGCGGTCGCGCCTTGTCGCTCGCGTGGCAGACCAGCGCGGCTCTGACCCTCGCCTTCGGCCTCTTCACCGTGGTCGCGGCGGTGTTGCCGGCTGGTATCGCGTACATCGGCAAGCTGATCGTCGACGCGGTCGTGCAAGCGCGCGGGCACGGCGAGGCCTTGCGTTGGGTGGCTGTCGAAGGCGGCCTCGTCGTCACCCTGCTCGCCGCTCAGCGCGGCTTGTCGGCTTGCGACGCCCTGCTGCGCGCCCTACTCGCCGAGCGGGTCAACGAGATGATCCTCGAGAAGGCCGTGACGCTCGAGCTCACGCAGTTCGAGGACTCCGAGTTCTACGACAAGCTGACGCGGGCGCGGCGCGAGGCATCCAGCCGGCCGATGGCGATGGTACGCCGCTCCTTCGGGCTCATGCAGAACATGGTGTCACTGGTCGCGTTCGGGACGCTGCTCGTCGGCTTCTCCGGTTACGCCGCGGCGGTGCTCGTGCTCGCCGGAGTGCCGTCGTTCCTGGTCGAAGCGAAGTTCTCGAGCGACGCGTTCCGGCTCTTCCGCTGGCGCTCACCCGAAACACGACAGCAGAGCTACCTCGAGACCGTGCTTGCCATCGAGAGCTACGCCAAGGAGGTGAAGCTCTATCAGCTCGCCCCGCTCTTCCTCGATCGCTACAAGAATATATTCAAAAGACTCTACGCCGAGGACCGCAACCTCACGGTGAAGCGAAGCGTGTGGGGTTTTCTCGTGGGCCTCTTCGGCACGGGCGCGTTCTATGCGGCCTACGCGTGGATCGCCTTGGAGGCGGTGCGCGGCGGCATCTCGCTCGGCGACATGACGATGTACCTGGCGCTGTTTCGCCAAGGTCAGAGCGCGGTGGCGGCGGCGCTGGGCGCGGTCGGCGGCCTGTACGAAGACAGTCTCTACCTGTCGACGCTCTACGAGTTCCTGGAGCAGCCTTCGCTCGCGGTGGCGCAAGGCACGGTGACGCGCGGCACGGATCCGTCGGATGGGGTGCGCTTCGAGGGTGTGTCGTTCGTGTACCCCGGCTCTTCAGTGGCCGCTTTAGCGGACATCGACCTGCACATCCGGCCGGGCCAGAAGCTCGCGCTGGTCGGTGAAAACGGCTCGGGCAAGACGACGCTCATCAAGCTGCTCGCCGGCTTGTACCGGCCCACCAGCGGCCGCATCCTCATCGACGGCGCCGACCTCGCGCAATGGGAGCCGGAGACGCTGCGCGCCCGTATCGCCGTCATCTTCCAGGACTTCGTGCGCTACCAGCTACCGGTCGGCGAGAACATCGGCAGCGGCGACGTACGCTACCTCGAGGAAGAGCCGCGGCAGCGCGCCGCGGCTGAGAAAGGGATGGCCGCGCCGTTCATCGAGGAATTGTCCGCGAGATACCGCACGCAGCTCGGGCGCTGGTTCAAGGATGGGCAGGAGCTCTCCGGCGGCCAGTGGCAGAAGATTGCCTTGTCACGGGCGTTCATGCGGCAAGACGCGGACATCATCGTGCTCGATGAGCCGACGGCATCGATGGACGCGGCGGCGGAGTATCAGGTCTTCGAGCGCATCAAGGCGCTCACCGAGCGACAGATCGCCATTCTCATCGCCCATCGCTTTTCGACCGTGCGCATGGCGGACAGCATCGTGGTCATCGAGCGCGGGCGGATCATCGAGCGGGGGTCCCACGACGAGCTGATGGCGGCTGGTGGCGTCTACGCCAAGCTCTTTACCCTCCAGGCGGCCGCGTACCGGTAGCTAAGGCAAAAAAGCACGACCGGTCGTTTTATTTTGCGGAGCTCGCGCGGCACCCGCCTGCGAGGCGGAAACGCGCAACCCTTGGGCTCCGGGATCCGACAAAGCGACATCCCATTGCATTCAAACCAGTCCGTGGACCCGACCAGGTCCGCGAGGGGGAATTTCGTCAAATGGACCGCATTACTCTCGATACCCGCGTTCGCGAAGCCATGCGCAGTGGCAACGTCGTCGACTCGCGCGAAAGCGCCGATATCCTCGACGAAGCCTTGCGGGGCGGTATCAGCCCCTTGGAGCTCGTGATCGTTCGTAACTCGCTCGAGCGAGCCAAGCAGCATCTCGCCGGCACCGAGCGCGGCCTCTATCGCGCCGAGCGCAATCTCGACGCCGCTAATGGGCCGCTGGACATCGCCAGGGCCATCGCCGACCGCGAAGTCGCGCGCTCCCGTCGTGATCGCGCCGAGAACTTCGTGCGTGGCTACGAGCGCATCGAGGGCCTGTTCCGCCAGAACGCGGGCCCTATCGCCATCGCGCTGGCCGCCGCCGGCAATGTGGCCGGTGACGTGGGCCGCGGTCTCGAAGAGATCTTCGACTAAGCGTAGCGCCTCTCAACAAAAACGAAAACCCATGTGCTCACGGTGATTGCCGTGAGACATGGGTTTCTTCGTTTTGCTGTGTCCGCTAACGCGTAGGCGCCGCGGACATCGCTCGAGCGCGAACTACCAGCGGTCGCCGCCGCCGCCGTCGCCGCCGTCGTAACCGCCGCCACCGCCGCGGTCACCACGACCACCACGGCCGCCACGACCACCACGGCCACCGCCGCCACCGCCGCTGCCACCACCGCCGTAGCCACCGCCACCGCCGCCGCCGCCGTAGCCGCCGCCGCCACCGCCGCCGTAGCCACCGCCACCGCCGCCGTAGCCGCCGCCACCACCGCCGTAGCCGCCACCACCGCCGCCACCGGGACGACGCTGCTTCTCTTCAGCTTCGTTCACCTTGATGGTGCGGCCGTCGAGCTCGGCGCCATTCATCTCTTCCATGGCCTTGCGCGCTTCGTCAGTGCTGCCAAAGGTCACGAAACCAAAGCCGCGCGAACGGCCAGTGTCGCGGTCCAGGATCACCTTGGCTTCGCTGATCGCTCCGAACCGCTCGAAAGCGGCCTTCAGACCATCATCCTTGGTGTTCCAGCTCAGACCGCCCACAAACAACTTGTTACCCACGCTTCCATCTCCTTGGCGCCGCTCACTATCGAACGGTCACACACACTGCGGCGTAGCTTACCCACGCCTTCAAAACCGGCGAACCTACGCGGCCCGCCGAACCAAAAACTCTCCATACGCGCGGACCGACGGGACACCGCCGACACGCGTCGCAGGTAAAACGCTAAAACAGATTTCGTTCGGGATAACGGACGCTGGCTCAGAGATGGTGGGGGCTGAACGCAGGAATGCCACGGACGTAGGGACGCCGTGTCTCGCTACCGACCACAGGCTGCGCCAAGGGGGCGCTGAGAAGAGCTTCGAACCAGGATTCAAATGAGCACGCTGTGATCGACTACTGTGATGATTCAATTAACACACGCGCACAGACAGATCCACGCAGAATCGCCAAACGCGCTTACTAACCATACGAGCTAACTGGCGCTTTGGTTAGACATCCAGAATCACGCCCACATGAATATGTAGAGAAGCAGCATGTTTTTCGCGCAACTCCCATCAGGCACACACCGATAATCTAGATACTGGGGATTCTGCACGGTTTGCCCTGCAGAAGGGTTTCAAAGCTACGCGATTTCAATAACTTGTGCGTTGACGGAGGCCGAGAGTAGTTCATGACCGGCACCGGGCCAGCAACCTGCAGCATCGCGACGCGGCGCCCCAACGGCACCACGGATGTCGAAGAAGGCGATAAGGACGCCGCTTCGAATACGTGCACCGGCAGGCAGACTGGCCGTCGCGAGCAGCAGCCGGCCATCGCCAATACCGACACCGTCGCTCCCAAGGGAGACCGCCCCCGCTCGACGCTTCCTGGGGTGACCGGCGACCCGAGCGTCCTTGCCCGCTTCGGCATCACGCCGGGGATGATGAGCCCGGGCTCGATGACGCTCGACGGTGCCTTCACCGCACCGCACCTCGACATGTCGGCAGTGACCCGAGCTCCGAACCGCTTCGACCACGCTTTTTCGGGTTTCGACCGCCCGTCGCTCGTCCAGCAAGCTCACTTCCGCGCCTTGGCCGATGCCACGCGCTTTCAGCCAAGCACCGTTCCGATCTCCTGGCCCACCGCGGCCGCGCCCGTCACACAGGCGCCCCGCGTCGACAACCCCGCGGCGGCACGCAGCATGGACGCGGCGACGTTCCGCTCGACGGTCGAGGGCGGCCAGCTGCAGACCTCGACGCTCGTCGACAACGCGCGCCTGCGCACCCTCGCTTCGGATACCGGCTATTCCTATCTCGAGCGCAAAGGCGCCGGGGCTCACCGCCACGTTTCGCGCACCGTCATGGGCGCGCTCAACCTCGATGCCGACACCCGGCGTAACTTCCAGCGTCAAGGCGTCGCCGCTCTCTCCGAAGAGCAGCGCACCACCCTTCGCACCGCTATAGCAGACGAGCGCATGGGCGAGCTCCGCCGTCTCGCGGGCCGCGACGGGGTGGTTCCCGCGAGCCGCGCCGGCGATGTCTTCTCCTGGATCGACCGCTTCGACGCCAACGGCCGCGCCGGCTCCATCGCCATGGTCGCGAATCCGCCCGCTGGCCGGCCCGGCAGCGAAGCGACGCTCACCCCCTCCGGCGAGGCTTTGCAGCAGGTCCTCGCCAACACCACCGTGAGCACCGCGATCACCGTCAAGGAGCGCGACTTCGTCGGCGGCTTCCGCAACGGCACCTTCGACGCCGCGGCGCTGGCCAACCTCGAGCGCACCAATCCCGACGCTTACCGCGCGCTCGATCAGTCAGGCATCTTGCCGCAACTGCGCGAGCGGCTCGCGGGCGGGTCGGCTCAGCTCACGGTGCCGCAGCTCCGCGCCCTCTTCCGGGCCGCGGACCGGCCGGACGAAAACGGCAGCCGCGATTCGTTCGTCTCGCACCACGCGACGCGCACCCCGTCCGACGACCTCCCGTTCAACGTCCCGGGCGGCGCCGACCGTCCTACCGACTCGGGCCGCATCGTCGCCGGCTTGAACGCGGTCTTCCGCTCGAGCCTGCCGGCGGACCCCGATCAGCCGCAGCGCAGCTCATTCGATCCGCCGCTCCCCGACCCAAACTACACGGGGAACATTCTCAGCGAGAACGAGCAGCGCCTTTCGGAGCGCGCGACCGTCGACCGTGACGCGTTCCGCGATTACATGCAGTTCGGGCGCATCAACATCGGCGCCATCACGCCGCAGGATCGCGAAGCGCTCGCGCAAGCCGGTCTCCCCTGGGCCACCATCCAAGGCCTGGCCCGCCCGCCCGAGGCGAACAACACCATCGGCGGTCCGAACTCGGAGATGAGCCGCCTCTACGCCACCCTCCAAGGCATTCAGGGTGGCGACCGCAGTCGGGCGCTCACTCTCTATGAGGGCCAGTTCAACCAAACGCGCGTCGGCCGCGTGGTCGAGATCCTCGACCGCTACACCCAGCGCCACGACATCCGCACGCCCGAGCGCCTCGCCGAAGACGTCGCCAACAGCAACTTCCATCTCACCGCGGCCGACCTCGACCGCCGTTTGCCGCGACGCGATCTGGTTCCGGGTGTCATCCCGAATCCCATCCCGGGCGAGACGGTGCGCGACCACCTGCGTCGCATCTCCGACAATCGCTTCGATGTCGACGGCTTCGCCCAATGGATGAGCGCCGACCCGACGCGCCGCCAAGGTCGTGTCGCCGCCAACGAGCTCTATCGCCGCCTCGCCGCACTGCCGAGCGAATACGGCGCGCTCGACCCGCACCCCGGCACCCTCTCGTTGGGCCACAGGACGACACGCGGCAACGAGCGATCGACGGCAGGCCAGGTCATGGACTTCATGCGCGAGGCGCGCCTCATGCGCCCGAACACGCACACCCCGCGCGCCTACGGCGACATCCGCGACGCGGATCTCGCGCGCCCCGACGAGATGGCGACGATCAACCTCACGCCGGGCCGCCTCCACTACATGCGCGCCGGCGACGACTGCTTGCTCCGTGCGCTCGATGACGTCGCCTTCCGCGGCGCGGCGCCGGGTGCGACACCCAGCTCCGGCCGTCGCGCGCATCCGTGGGAAGGTCACTGGACGGCGCAGAGCGAAGAGCCCGGCGGCCGCATCGGTGGTAACCCCGAGGACTTCCGCTCGCTCAACAACTACCTCAACTGGGGCCTTGCCAATAACCACCGCATGATTCTCGGCGTCGCCCGCAACGGTGGCACCGACGTCAACCGCGACGGCATCACCGATCACTGGTTCACGGTCGTCGGTCGCGACGTCGACCAGTCCGGCCGCGTTCGCTACCACTACTCCGAGAACGCCAGCGGCCGTCTGCGCTACGTCGGCTACCTCTATCGCGACCGCAATAGCGGCCTGCTCTTCGCCCCCAGCAACGCGCGCTACACCGTGGGCTCGGGCGGCTATCAGGTGACCTCGATTCGCGGTCAGCAGGGCGATGATTGGCGTGCGGACTTCGCCCGCGCCAACGGCGGAATTCGTCCGCGCGGCGAGCGTGGCGCGCGCCTCTAGCGGTCCACGGCCCCTATGACCCGGGTTTCGCCGGGAGCCAGCACGACGAAGCCAGGGATACCGCGTCGCTCGGCCTCGGCGAGCAAACGCGCTTCGGCTTCGCCCTGATCGTCGAAGGCGAGCTGGAAGCTGCCAAAATGCATCGCGATGCTGAGGCTCGAGGCGAGCTGCAGGTGGGCCTCGAGCGCCGCGTCCGGGCTCATGTGCGAGATATGCATGTAGCTCTGGGGCTTGTAGGAGCCGATAGGCAGCATCGCCGCGCGCATCGGCCCGAAGCGCTCGTAGGCCATGTGGAAGTGCTCGCCGAAGCCAGTGTCACCGGCGAAGTACACCGGGCCGCGCGAGGTCTCGATGACGAAGCCGCACCACAACGTGTTGTCGGTGTCGCCGACGCCGCGCCGGGACCAGTGGCGTACCGGCACGGCGGTGACGCGAATGCCCGGCGCGAGCTCGCTCGTCTCCCACCAATCGAGATCCTCGCCCCCGAGCACGCCCTGTTCGTCGAGCAGGTGTTTGCTACCGAGCCCGGCGAAGATACGCGGCGCGTGGTTATGCGAAAGCGTACGGAGGGTGGGCATGTCCATGTGATCGTAGTGGTTGTGGCTCACGAGCACCGCGTCGATCGGCGGCAAGTCCGCTAAAGCGACTCCAGGGTCGTGCAGCCGGCGGACGCCCGCGAAGGAGACGGGGCCGACGAGGTCCGAGTAGACAGGGTCAGTGACCACGTTGAGGCCGTCGAACTGCATGAGCATGGTGGCGTGGTTCACGAAGGTGATGCGCAGCTCGCCTTGGCCGACGCGCCGTGGGGGGACCGAGGGTTGGATGTCGCGGTGACCCCACGCGTCGCGATGGGTGAACGCGAACAGCCACATCGCCTTGGCGAAGCCATGCACGTCACGCCGGCCGAGGTTCGAGAACTCGCGGCCGTCGAAGTGTTGGCTCGTTGGGCCCCGGTGACCCGGCGCCGCCCAGAAACAAGCGCTGCTCGTGAGCACTGCGATGACCGCTAAGGCCCTACCAACACTGGGGAAACCACGTGCCAGCATGTCAGGTTCATCATGCGCATCGGACTCGGCCTGGCAACGATAATTTCGATCATGGGCCAGTCTCGTCTCTGAGAGGTCGTGTTTGATGTCGCAGCGCAGCACAGCCAACACCGTAGACGTTCGTGACCTGACGACCCGCTTTCAGCAGGCCCGGTTGAACGTCAACACGTTGCTGGGCAACAGCGCTGTGCGTGCCGAGCTGCGCGCCTCGGCTGTGGCTGTGATTCGCACCGAGCTCGAGCGCCGTCGTGATTTGACGCCCGAGCGCCGCGATGCCTTGGCCGAGCAGATGGCCGACGCCCGCTTGCAACGGCTGCAAGCCATGGCCGACAGCAAAGGCTACATCAACGGCACCCGCGCCGCGGAAGTGTTCGCCTGGCTCGATAGCTTCGACGTCAACGGCTCATCGCGCTCGATCACCTTGTACACCGCGGGCGACGCAGGGCCGGGCGAATCGACGCTCACGCACTCCGGCCGCGCGTTCAAGCGCATCCTCGAGAGCACGGAAAACGACGTGCGCTTCACCGAGGAAGAGTTCGTCGCCGGCTTCATGAACGGCGAATTCAACGCCGAGCGCTTCCGCAACCTCACCGGCGACCAGGTCAAGCTCCTGCAGACCGCGGGCGTCTACGAGCAACTCCGCACGCGTCTGCAAAACTCGCAGCTGCCGCAGCAGGTCTCGTCGGACTTCCTCTCGCGCATGTTCCGCCGCCTCGACAACTTGGATAGCGACGGCAACGGCGCGACGATGACGGCCAGGGGCCCGAGCGCCGTAGCGCAGCGTGAGACGCCATTCCCACTCGAGCCGCGCGCTCCCGAGCGTCCCGACGAGAACCACACCTATCGATCAGTCAGTATCCTGCGGAGCCTCTTCGACCAGCGCGGCGTCCAGCAGGGTCCGTCCCGTCAAGAGTCGCGCCCTGACACCCTGATTCCGCCACCCTCCGCCGTCCTGTCCGAGAGCCCCCTGGCCAGCGGTCGCAACCAGCCACTCGCCGCGCGCAGCAGCATCGAGCTCGATACGTTCTCCAACTACCACCGCGACGCGCGCCTCGACCTCGCCGAAGTCGAGCGGACTGATCCCGCCGCCTGGCAGCACCTCACCGAAGCCTTCCGCAGCGCGGGGGTCGACGTCGCGGAGCTGCGCCGCCTGACCACTAGCGGTGACGCGATCGGCGGCAACACCGACCGAAATGCCGCGGGGGCCGCCTGGCAGCGCCTGCACGCGCTGCTCGCCAGTAACCGCTTTGGCGGACGCAACGGTGTCATCCGCCCGTGGGTGAAGGACGTCGACGGTGAGCGCACGCCCGCCGGCCGCGTCCTCGAGGTCCTCGATCGTCACACGCGGCGCTACAATTTGCAGACCCGCCAAGATCTCGCCGAGGACTTGGCGGCCGGCTACGTCACCGCTGAGCGCCTCAACCAGCAAATTCCGACAGCGAATGGTCCGCGCAAGGTCGCTGACCTCCTGCGCGACGCCGGCATCGATCCCGCGGAAGTGCAGCGCCATGGCCGCAGCTCCGGCGAGCTTGCGAGCTACCTCTTCGACACGCTGGCGGAGCGGCCCGGGAACCGCGAAGAAAGCCTGCGGCCCAACACCATCAGCCTCGGTCACCGGCGCGCCGGCACGACGACGGACTCGGACGCCGGGCGAGTGCTCGGGCTCATCCGCCGCCACGTGTTGCAGGGCTTCGACCAACAGTTCCGTGCCTACACGCAGCGCGCCCCCGGCGCCGACGATGCACTCCGCGACGCCAGCGTTCGTCCGGTGCAAATCCCGACGCGCTTCTCCGGCTATCGCGATTCCGACCCTGCTGGCTGTTTCCGCCGCGCCGGCGAAACCATCGCCTCGTCCAACATGGCGCGCACCACGCTCGCCGGTGGCTTCAACCACTATATGGCCTACGGCGCGAACAACGTGCTCGGCGCCATCCGCGCTGACGGCCGCCATCTGACCGCCGGCCGTCGCGCCATCGATACGATGCTCGACATGTCGGTGCCGGTGCAGATCGCGGTGATGCGCCGTGGTGATCCCGGCGCGGCGCGTGGCAACCCGGGCTCGGGCCTCCGCCATTCGGTGACCATCGACCGCCGCGGTACCGACGGTGACGGCCGCGTCTTCTATGAAGGGTTCGACAACGCGACCGTGAACGAAGGCGACGCGCGCATTCGCTTCTACGTCGACCCGCGTACGAACCTTCTGTACGCGCCCGCCAACCCGACCGGCCCGGTCTATCTCTCGCAAGGCGGCTATCAGGTGAGCTTGGTGAAGATCCCCTCGTGGATCCGCACGGCGCAGCCACTACCGGGCACACGCACCGACGGTCGCACCTACCGCGATGGGCTGCAGGGCTATCACGTCACCGATCCCGAGGCGTTCTTCCGCCACATCGGCGGCGGTGAGACCATGCAGGGCCCGATGTACGCGGCACCGGCGCGACGTCCCGCGGCTTCGCGCGTCGCCTAGACCTTGTTGTCTGCTTGGGCGGACACTAGCGCTTCGCGAGGTCGGTCATCGAGCACGGACTCGGGGCGCCGTGTCTGCGGATTGAAGTCGCGCTGCCACAGCCGAATCATCGCAACCACGAAGGTGATGGCGAGCGGTCCGACGATGAGGCCCATCGGTCCGAAGATGCCGATGCCGCCGATGAGCGAGAAGAAGACGATGGCGGCGTGAACATGACCCGCGCCGCGCAGCAGGATGGGCCGCAGGATGTTGTCGACGGCGCCGACGAGGCCCAAGCACCAGATGGCGAGGAAGAGCGCCCACCAGGGCTTGCCGACCAGCAGGAGCAAGCCAATGAGCGGGATCGAGACGATGGCGGTGCCCACCGATGGGATGAACGACGCGAGGAAGGTCACGATGCCGAAGAAGATGGGATGCGGAATCGGCGCGATGGTGTAGCCGATGCCCGCGACGATCGCCTGGGTGCCGCCAACGATGATGTTCGAGCCGATGACGGCACGAGCCATCTGCCGGAAGTCGTCGAGCACCTCGTAGGTCTGCCGATCCTTGAGCGGCAGTACCTCGGCGAGCCAGCGGACGAACGCCGGTCCGTCGACGAGGAAGAAGTAGAACGAGATGAGCGCGAGGCTGAGGCTGAAGACGATCGACGAGGTAACCGACAAGACGCTGCCGACGGTGGTCGCCGCCCATTTGCCGCCTTCGGCGGCGCGCTGGGAGAGCTGCTGCAGATCGATGGGCACCATCTCGACCAGGGTGCGCGCCGAGCCCTGCACGGAGTCCGGCAACATCGCGAGAAACTCCTCGAGCCCGTGGCTCGAGTTGAGGAGATCGCTGATGACCTTCGCCGCTTGCGTGCCTTGCACGACCAGGAAGGACAAAACGCCGGCGAGCGGCAAGAGCACGAACACCAGGACACCGATGGTCATGAGGATGCCGGCGAGGCTCTTGCGTCCGCGAAGGCGGACAACGAACTTTTCGTAGTAGCGGATGAGCGTGGCCGCCAGGACGGCGCCGAGCACGACCGGCTTCCATACGGGGACGAAGATCGTGGAGACCAGGATCAGCGAGAAGATGAGCAGGACGAAATAGACGAGACGCGCGGCGCTCGCTGGAGTCGGCGCGGGATCGGTCGCTGGAGTTGCCGGTTTGGGCGCGACGGTCGTCGGTTCGGTCATGAGGTGGGGGGTTCCTACTAGCGCCGGCGCAGGGCGGCAAGGAGGCGGCTCATGTCCGCCGGCAGAGGCGCGTCGGCGGCGAGGTCTTCGCGGGTCGTCGGGTGGCGCAGCGTGAGGCGGCGCGCGTGCAAGGCCGGACGATCGATCGCCGTCGCGACGCCGAGCTTTTTTTCCGCGAGAGGGTTGCCGTAGCGCGGGTCACCGATGAGCGGATGGCCGATGGCTTTGAGATGCGCGCGGATCTGATGGGTACGGCCGGTGTGGATCTCGACGTCGACGACGCTCGCGCCAGCGAGGAGCTCGACCCGCTTCCACGTGGTGTGCGCGGGCAGGCCGTTGCGATCGGGATGGACACGCGGGCGGTTGCCCATCGGTTCATCATCGATGCGCAGGGCGAGGAGGATTTCACCTTCGGCTTCGGCGAGCTCGCCCAGGACGACACCGCGGTAAATCTTGCGAACCTCGTCAGCGGCAACAGCGGCGGCGAGCACACGCAGGGCGGCGGCGTGTTTGCCGATGGGCACGAGGCCGCTGACGCCGCTGTCGAGGCGTTGGGCAAGGCCGGGTTTGTGACCGACCGGAGCGTGCTCGGCATCGAGATATGCGATCACGCGCGCGGCGAGGGAATCGCTGTGGCCAGTGCCGGCGTGCGCGGGCAGGTGCGCGGGCTTGTCGACGATGAGGAGGTCCGGATCCTCGAAGATGACTCGCAGATCGGTCTTCGGTAATCGGCGATCGGCTTTCGGCGATCGGTCATCGGCTTTCGGTCCTCGGTCCTCTTCGAGCACCGGCATCCCAATCTCATCCCCCTCATTCAGCCGAGCCTCCGGCTTCACCTTCTTCCCGTTGACCCTCACGACCCCCGTCCGTAGCCACTTCATCAACGTGTGCCGCGGCACGCTCGCCAGCTCTTTGCGCAAGAACGCATCGACGCGTCGCCCCGCGTTGGGCCCACTCACCTTGATGCTGCGGCGCATGCGCTCTTGTCGGTCGCCTGAGCAGCGTCCGTCGAGAAAATTCGTCGCAGAATGACACACGCACCTCCCCGCACCGCCTCGATGCGGCCAAAACGCCGCTGCCGCGCTCCCGCCGTTGGCATCGCCCTTGAACTCTCTCGCAACGCGACCGCTATCGCGGCGCGGAAACGGAGAGTCCCCATGAACCGCCGAGATTCAGCCACGCTCATCACCCTCGGATCGAGCGGTGGCATCAGCTATCAACACTTCGGCGACGATGACCTCGTCGCCGAGGGCTACCTCGACACCGGCATGTTCGCGGCGGAGCGCCATCCGCTGCTGACGCTGCACGACGGTGACGGTGATCTCGGTTGGCCGCGCCGGGGGGCCGTCAAACGCGGAAGCCGGAAGCGTAAGTGATGGCGATCGCCAGCTCATTGAGCGGCGCGATCAGGCGCAGCACAAGGGCCTTCTCGCCTTCGAGACGGAGCTGCGCCGGGGCAAGCTTTGGTGCCGAGAGCTCGATGGTCTGGCCCATGCTCGCGAAGGTGCCGGCGAGGTTTCCCATGACGATGTTGGCGAGCTCGCTCACCAAGTCGATGCGGTCCTCGCGGCTCTGGGTGTCGACGGTGCCGAAGAGGCGGCGCATGGCGTGCAAGGTGAGCTCGTCGGGGATGCCGATGATGTAGCGGCACACGACGTCTCCGCGCACGTCGACGCTCGCGGCGGTGCCGGGCAGCTTGAGCTCGGCGACACCGGAGGTCGCTGCACCATACTTGGTGGGCGTGCCCCAGAGACGCAGGAGCATCTTGCGGGTGAGCTCGCAGGCCTCGGACGCGAAGGCGACCTCGGGAAAGTCGTCGGGTATGCGGAGGACGTCGCCTTCTTGGCCGCGTTGATCCTCGCGATACTCGGCGAGCGCCTTGGTGACCGCTTCGGCGGACAGGACGCCGAGTCGGGTAAGGCAGTCGCCGAGGTAGAGGTGGTCGGCTTGCTGGGCGCGGAGCAGCTCCTTGAGCTGGTCGCGCGCGAGGAAGCCGAGCTCGACGGCGGCTTCGCCGAACTGGATGTCGCGGGTCGTCTGCGCGGTATGGATGCGGGCCGCGTCGGCGGGGGTGATGAAGCCTTTTTTGACGGCGTAGTCACCCAAGCGCAGGTTCTGCCGCTCCTGGTACTCGACGGCGTCCAGCAGCTGTGCTCGCGACAGAAGACCGCGCGCGAGCAGGAATTGGCCGAAGAACTGGGTCGCCATCGCTACGGAAGGAGGTTAGTCGAAACGGCGAAAGCAGTCCAAGTTGATGACGCTTTCCGCGACTCACGTTTCGAAAAGCTCCAAACCTAAGCGGCGACCAGCTCCTGCGTCATTTCACCGACTTCCTCGAGGTCGAGCGCCACGTCGCGCAACATGGCGCTCACCTCGGTCATGTCGTGTGGGCGCTTCTCCGGCGCGCGCTCGATGCAGCGACGCACGAGGGCGTCGACGCTCGAGGGTAGCTCGTTGAGGTGGCGGAAGGCTCGGAGCGGCTTTGGTGTGCCGAACAAACGCGTGCGCACCATGTCCGAGAAAGACGTCGTTTGGCCGTACGGGCAAGCGTTGGTGAGCATTTCGTACATGACGACGCCGAACGCATAGATGTCGGCGCGGTGATCGACGTGGCCGCCGTGCTCCTGCTCTGGAGCCATGTAGCCGGGTGTGCCGAGGATGGCGCCGTGCGGCAGGATGGCCGTCGAGCGGCCGGTGCCCTTGTCGATCCAGCGAGCCGCGTCGAAGTCGTAGAGCTTCACGCTGACACTGTCGCTGCCG
>JBGGMJ010000036.1:0-24288 GCA_041288095.1 Myxococcota bacterium | reverse complement strand
AGATTGGCGAAGCGCCCGAGCTCTACCCCGCCGAGGAGTACCATCAACAGTACCTCGCCAAGAATCCGCAGGGTTATTGCGGTGTCGGCCGCACCGGCGTTGCCTGCCCCATCGGTCTCAAGGTGAAGGCGAGCTGAAGCGAGCGGCCATCGTCATTGCTGTCGTCTTGGCGCTGACGCTCACGGTCTATGTGACCGAGGGCCGGCGCCAAGGCGCGCTTGTCATCCGCTCGAGCGGACTCCCCGACGCCGGGCAATGGCGGTCGGGGTTCGCGGTCGGTGACATGGACGGCGACGGCAGCGTCGATGTCCTGCACGGCCCGCCGCGCCAAGCACCGGGGAAGCCACGGCTGTGGAGCTGGCGCGACGGTCGCTTCGAGGAGAGCTCCCTCGCTTGGCCGGACGTCGCCTACGACTACGGGGCCGCCGCCATCGGCGACTTCGACGGCGACGGTGATAATGACGCTGCGTTCGCGATGCACACAATCGGCGTACGCGTACTGCTGCGCGACGGCCGGAGCTTCCGCGACGCCGGGCTCGTGCCGTTCTCGTCACGCGCCATGGTGGTCGCGCAGCTCGATGACGACCCGGCGCTCGAGCTCGCCGCGATTGCCGACGGCCCCGTGGCGGGCTCGGGTCCAGACAACACCGGTGTCGCCACCTTCGACATCGACGCGCACGGGTCAATCCGCTATCGCGGCATCGACGCGAGCGCCGGCCTGCTGGGCGACGCCATCACCGGCGTCGACTTCGACGGCGACGGCATGGAGGACCTCGCCTGCGGCAGCGCCGTGCGTGGCTTTTCGAGCCTCGTGTATCTGAGACGCGGCGACGGCTTCGTCGCCGGCAAGGTGCCGGTCGGCCCGCGGGACGTCGTTCGCGCCGTGACCGTGCTCGGATCGCAGGATCGCGCCGAGCTCGTCTTCGCCGCCACGCCTCCTAATGGACGCTCACGCCTGTTGCGCATGCGCTGGTCCGCGACCGAGCCTACCGTCGACTGGGTCGACACGCCCCATGTCGTGACCGCTCTCGCTAGCATCGATGGTGGCCTCGTCGCGCTCACGAGCGACGGCGAAGCGGTGAGGCTCGCTACTCCATCGCTGACCGCGGGCGCGCCACTCGCCGTGACTCCCGGCTGCGCCGGTCAACAGGTCCACGCCGTCGCGCTCGGCCCAAGAGAGCATTACACGCTCGTCGCGAGCTTCGGTTCCGAGCGAGCCGAAAACTGCAAGCGCGGTGGCGCAATCGTCCTTCTCGCATCCCCGTGAAGCGTGGTACTTCGCCCAGCCTTCTCGAGGAGTACCGCCCATGCGCTGTTTGCTGCCGGTCGCGGTTGTCGCGACCTTGCTCACGTCTTCGACCGCTTTAGCGGTCATTGGTCAGACGGACCGTGTACCCGCCGCGACGCTGCTAATTCCTTACTTCGAAGTCGACGTCGACTCGCCGACCGGCGTCGACACGGTGTTCACCATCCAAGCGGCCACGGCCAGCGCCGCCTTGACCAATGTGGTGGTGTGGAGCGACTTGGGCGTACCCGTGCTCCGCTTCAACGTCTACCTCACGGGCTTCGACACGCAGATCATCAGCCTGCGCGAGATCCTCTCCTCGGGGGCGTTGCCGCAGACGGCGAGCGTCGGGCAGGACCCGAGCAACACGATCAGCCCGCAGGGTGTCTTCTCGCAGGACATCAACTACGCGTCATGCGCGGGTGCTTTGCCACCGGCCGCCCTCCCCGCGGGCATCGTCGCGGACACGCGCGCGGCTCTGCGCGGTGACAGCTCGGTTGCCGCCGGCGGCTGCGTTGGTCTGCCGCACGCCGACGAAAAACTGCGCGGCTACGTCACGGTCGATTACGCCACCGCCTGTAGCAATCTGCTGCCGACACAAGCCGGCTACTTCGTGAACGGCGGCGGCGGCATCGCGGGCAACCAGAACTATTTGACCGGTGACTTTTACATCGTCGATGTCGGCCGTGGCATCACGCTCGCGGACTCCGCGGCACACATCGAAGCCGCGTCGGCCGTGACCGGCGCGGACACGCCGAGCTTCTATGCGCGCCTGGTCGCGTTCGACGCGATCGACAACCGCGAGCCGCTCTCCTCGAGTTGGGGTGTGCCGTTCACGCAGGGAGAAACCGAGCTGTTCGTCTGGCGCGATCCGCAAGTGACGCCCGCGGCATTCTCCTGCGGCGGCCGACCGGGCTTCTACCCGCTCACCACCACGGGGCTCTTCGGCTTCGACGAGCAAGAGGTCGCGACGGTCGCGGGCCCGGACTTCCTCGCGGAGCGCCTCGGCGCCGTCGCAGGCCGTTACCTGGTCGACAGCGACAACTTCCCGGTGGCGTCGCCCACCGGCTGGTTGTGGATGAACCTCTTCCATACCGAAGGCTCGGCCCCCGTCGGCATGGGCGGGCAGGGCTACGTCTTCTCGATGCAGCGCATCGAACACAACACGGGTTTGCCTGGCATCGCGGTCACCGGTCCCGGCGTCGCCGTCGACGACCCGCGGACGCTCGAAAACGCCTCGCAATCGCCGGTCAGCGCCGAGAACCTCAACATCCGCCCGATCGCGGTCGGCAGCACGGGCAACGCTCCCGGCTCCACCTTGCTGGTCCCCTACTTCGAGGTGGACCTCGAGGATCCGAACCAAGCGGACACCATCATCCGCTTTCGCGACATGTCGCCTTCCGCGGCCCTCGCCCGAGTCACCTTGTGGACGGACCTCGGCGTGCCGACAGTGAGCTTCAACACCTACTTGACCGGTCTCGATGAGAGCGTGCTGCGCCTCGGTCGCTTGTTCCGCGACGGCTTCGTGGAGGCGACTGGTGACGATGCAGACGATCTCCGGGACTTCATTTCGAACCAGGGCGAGTGGTCGCAGGACATCAACTTCCCCGGCGTCTGCCAGTCGCAGAATCTGACTGCCGCGACGGTGGCGCACATCCGCGCCGCCCACACCGGGCAGTTCTCGAGTGTCCTCGGCGGCTGCGCCGCGACCCCGCGCACCGACAACATCGCGCGCGGCTTCATCACCATCGACTCGGTGACGGTATGCGCGGCCGGGCTGCCATCGGCGCTGGACAGCACCGCCAGCGTCTTCGACACGCGTCGGCTCCTTGCGGGCGAGTTCCTCTTCTTCAACCGCGCCGACCGCGTCGTCTACGAAGGTCAGCTCGCCGCCATCGAAGCGTCCGCCACCGAGGCGCAGACCGCTGCCGGCCAAGCGACCTTCTACGGCTTCCTGAACGCCCACGCTGGCGTCGACAACCGCGAGCCGCTGCCGAACCAATGGACTGTCCGCTACCTCAACGGTCTGACCCAGTATCGCGAGATTGCGACCGGTGGCACCGAGCTGCTCGTCTGGCGTGACCCGGGGGCGGTGGTGGCTCCCTTTGCTTGCGGCGGCGCACTGCCGGCGCCGTTCCCGCTCTCGCATGCCGAGGCGCGGGTCTTCGACCTGGAATCGCGTGGCACCCAGATCACGACGCCGAATATGTTCCCCATCGCCAGCCAGCGCGTCGCGGTGACGAGCCTCTTGCTCCCGGTCACCGCCGGCACGCTGTTCGTCGACTTGAGCGCGGCATCGGCGACGGGGCAACCGACCGAACGGCCGGGCTACCGCGGCGCTTACATCGTCGCCCTTTCGGGTGACACCTCGACGTCCCTTTCGCAGAGCACGGCGACCCAAGCCATCATGCACGCCAACACGGCCACCGAGCAGTGAAGGAGCCCATCATGACCAGAGCCTTCATCGCTTTCGCTATCGTCTCCTTGGCCACCGTGACCGCGTCCGCCAAGACGTACACGTGCGACGCCGGCCAGGTGGGCCTGTGCACGTGCACGAATTCGATCACCACGCCCAACGCGCCGATGGGGTGCGACAATCGCATCGTCGACGGCTTCGACACGCTGACGTCGACGTTGCTCGTCGTCGATTCGGAGTGTCCAAGCGAGGTCGGCGACGTGAACTTGCGAATCGCCATCAGGCATCCGCAGATCGGCGACCTGACGGTGCGCCTCACGTCACCCTCCGGCGATTCGGCGACGGTGCTGTTGCGGCCGGGCCTCGAGACCGGCGAGCTCCGCGGCTGTCCGTTCGACGACCTCGACGTGACCTTCGACGACGAGTCGGAGACCCCCTATGGGCAATGCGAGTATCTGATCCCCGCCATGAGCGGCGTCATGCGAGGTATCTCCTCGCTCTCGGCCCTCGACGGCGGCGAGCGCAACGGCCTGTGGACGCTCACGGTGCAGGATACGCGCACGAGCAACTCCGGCTCGCTCGTCGCCTGGAGCCTCGACATCCCGTGCCAGCTCCCGGATCTCACCATGCAGGTGCTCGATGACCTCACGGTCGCCAACACGCAGAACGGCGCGCTCGTGCGCTTCGTCCGCGAAGGCGACACGACGGCCGCCTTGCCGGTCTTCCTGGACTTCGACGGCGACGCATCGACGGAGGACTTCGCGACTCCGCTGTCCGCGCGCGTGGTGATCCCCGCGGGCGCGACCAGCGTCGACATGCCTCTGCAAGCGGTGAACGACGCCGACGGCGACGAGCTCCTGATCGTGAAGATCCGCCCAGGCGACTACGCCATCGACGGGCCCGAAGAGGGCACGGTTCGCATCGACGGCGCCGCGCCCGGGGACGACGATGGTTGCGGCTGCCGCAGCGCCTCGCGTGGCGACGGTGTGATCGTCGCGGCGCTACTGGGCGCTTGGTTGTTCATGCGCCGCCGGCGGCATTGAGCGGGCAATCACCAAGAGCAAGGCGTAGAAGCCGGCGGAGACCAACACGTGCCAGAGGGCATGGAGCTTCAGGTCTCCGACCGTGCCGCAAAAGCGGATGTCGATGAACCAAACGGTGACCGCTACGGCGTACGCGAGCATGCCGTAGCGGTAGAGCTTCCGTATGGGCGCGGCCGCCCGGCGCTGCAACAGGTAGGTTTTCGCCAGCGCGAAGAGCTCCATCGCTCCGAAGCCGATCTGGAAGACGTAGAACTGCACCTGACCGCGGGTGCCGCTGGCGAGCGCTGTCATCACCGCGGCAACCAGCGCGAACGGCCAGCGCCGCCGCGCGCCGGTGAGCACGTAGACGATGACGAGCACCAAGTAGACCATCGGCAGCTCGTCGAGGAGCTGAGTGCCGAAGCGCAGACTCGCGTGGAAGGCGATGCTTCCCAAGCCGACGAGCACGAGCAAGGAGAACGCGACGCGGTAACGACCGGCGAGCTCCCGGTGACGCAACAGCCCGAGCAGGCCGGCGACGACCATGGCGAGGCTCGACACCGTGTTCCACGGCTCGGCGATGAGGCTGGTGGCGAGATAATTGGGCTCGCACCAATCGACGGTCGACGTCACCTCGCCCCACATCGCTATTTCACCGCTCCAGCGGACAGGCCGCCGACGAGTTGGCGCTGCAAGGCGAAGAACAACAAGCAGACGGGAATGCTGACGACCAGCGAGCCCGCCGCGAAGGCGCCCCAGTCGGCGCCATAGGCACCTACGTGCCGGAAGAGCGTCACCGGTAAAGTGAACTTTTCTTCGTGCGACAGGAACGTCGCCGCCATGATGAACTCGTTCCACGCGGTGAGGAACGAAAACAACGCCGTGACCGCGATGGCGGGCCGCGCGAGCGGCATGATCACTTGATAGAAGATGCGCACCCGTGAGGCACCGTCGACGAGCGCCGCTTCGTCGAGATCCGCCGGGATGGTGTCGAAGTAGCCCTTGAGCATCCAAACGCAAAACGGCAGTGCCGTCGTCGTGTAGACGACGATGAGACCGATGATCGAGTCGAGCAAGCCGAGCGCCGACAACAAGAGATAGAGCGGGACGATCATCATCGTGGCCGGGAACATCTGGACCACCACGAAGGAAGCGATGCCGAGGCGGTGACCGGGGAAGCGGAAGCGGCTGAACGCGTAGGCCGCGGTCGTCGCGAGAAATACGCCGAGCGCCGTGGCTCCGCCGGCGACCACCAAGCTGTTCAAGAGCTGGCGGCCGAACAGCCAGCGCCCCTCGGCGTCGTAGTGGGCGATGAACGTCGCCAGGTGCTCGAGGGTGAAGAGCGACGGGTCGGGCGATAGCACCACCGAGAAACCCGGCGCGCGGCTCACCGCCATGACCGTTACGGCGTACACCGGGAACATGACCGCAAGGGTCGCCAGGGCGAGGAGCAGGTAAGCCCCCACTCGCACGAGCGCGGAAGGCCGCTCACTCACGTGGCCTCCGTGACACGCGCGGCGAGCAATCGCTTGGTGAGCGCGCTGTAGAGCAAGAGGATGGCGAAGATGACCAGCGAATACGCGGCGGCGTAGCCGTAACGTCCATTGCGCATGAACGCCCAGCGGTACGCTTCGGTCACCAAGATGTCGGTCGCGCCTTCGGGCTGACCTTCGCTGACGCAGAAGACGACGTTGAACATGTTGAAGGTCCAAATAGTACCGAGCACCACCGAAGGCACGAGGGCCGGTCCAACGAGCGGTAAGGTGATGCTGGAAAAGCGCCGCCACGGCCCTGCCCCATCGACGCGCGCCGCCTCGTAGAGATCGCTCGGGATCGCCTGCAGCGCGCCGAGGATAGTGACCATCATGAAGGGAAAGCCGAGCCAGACGTTCGTCGTGAGGTTAGCCGCGAAAGCGGATGCGAAGTGGTCGAACCAGTTGATCGCCGGCAGGCCGATCTTCACGAGCAAGGCGTTGATGGCGCCCAGCTGGGTGTTGAACAGCCCTTTGAAGATCAGCGCCGTGATGTAGTTCGGAATGGCCCACGGCAAGATGAGCAGCACGCGGAACACGCCGCGCCCGCGCAACCACGTCGGCTGCAGCAAGAGCGCGAAGCCGAAGCCGATGGCGACATGGAGCGCGATGTTGCTCACCGTCCAGAGCACGGTGACGGCCATGGTGAAATAGAAGCTCATCGGCTCGAGCGGACTGTAGTCGTTGGTGCCGAGAATGCTGGCGAAGTTGCCCAGGCCGACGAAGCGGATCTGCGTGCCTTCGTACTCGAAGAAGCCCAGACCCACGCCCATCACGAACGGCACGCCGACGAGGAGCGCCATACCGATCGCCGCGGGCGCGATGAAAGCGTAGGCCGATCCGCTACGGCGTACATCGCTCCAGACCTCGCGACCGGCTCGCCGCACCGCGACCGAAAGCCCCACGGCGACGAGCACCAAGGCCGCCAACACGTAAAGACGCATCGGAGCCGCCTCGGGCAGCGGCCGCGCGAGCACTTGGACGCGCTTGGTCGCTTCACGAAAGGCGCTCTCGGGGGACTTCGAGCCGCGTTGGATCTGACGCAACGCCGATTCGTAGGGGTCCCAGGCGAGCTGCATCACGGGCTCGATCGGCAACGGCTCGGTGGCCTCGAGCTGACGCGCCTGCATCGCCAAGAGCTGGTCGCCTTCGACCACGGGATCGTGCGCCACGGCGGCGTTGGCGACCGGCTGGCGACCGACGCGCGCGCGCACCAGGGCGGCGGCGTCGCTGGTGAGAGCTTCGATCAAGGCCGCGGCCCCCGGCGAGCTATCGGCACGCGTCGTACGGTAGAGCACGTCGAGGGAGGCGAATGGGCGCGCCGGCAGGCCGGTGGCGCTCACCACGGGCAAGGGCGCAACGGCCCAGGGCACGTCGGCGGCGATCTCGCTCACGAACCACGGGCCGTTCATCACCATCGCCGCGCGTCCGCGATTGAAGAGCTCGGTAGCCAGGGCGCCGCTGATGTCCACGGGCGTTACCTTCTCCTCGAAGGTGAGACGCCGCAAAAATTCGCCGGACGCTATCGCGGCCGGTGACTCGAACGGCAACAGCCGGTCTCCATCGAAGAGCTTGCCGCCGAACCCGAACAGCCAGGGAGCGTGGTAATACGGAAGGCTAGCCTGGTAGACGAAGCCGTAGCGTCCGTCGCCGGTGAGCCGGCGCGCCATCGCCAGCAGATCGTCGGTGTCGCGGGGCGGCGCTTCGACCATGTCGCGGCGGTAGAAGAGCACCAGCGTCTTGTAGGCGAGCGGATAACCCCAAACCTGGTCCTTCAACGTAAGCGCGGCGACCAGGCGGGCGTCGAAGCGCTCGCGCGGCACACCCCGCGCCGGCGTGATGAGCTCGCGCTCGATGAAATCGCGCAGGTGATCGTTGGGAGCGATGAACAAGTCCGGCCCGGCGCCTTGCGGGATGGCGGTGCGCAGCTTCTGGGGATAGGCGCCGTACGGCACCTGCAGCACGCGCAGGCGCACCTCGGGGTGCCGCGCCCGAAACGACTCGACGACGACATCCAGCGCTTCGGCCTCGCCGGCGCGGTAAGCATGCCAAAGCACGACCTCGCCCTCGGCGGCGGCGACCGGCGGCGACACCGCCACGGCGGCGGCGATCCATACCCACCGCCACATCAACGATGCGCCACAGCTTGACCGCTATCGCGGTCAAAGACCGATAGCGCATCGAAGGCAAGGGTCACCGTGCCGCCAGCGGAGAGGCGCTCACCATCGGCGGCGGCGATGCGAGCAACCACGGGAATCTCGCCGGCGCGGCTGTGCACATAGGCGTCACTCCCTGTGCGTTCGATCCATGACACCCGCACGTCGAGGCGGTTTGGCGCGGCGACGCGGTCGGCGAGGTGCAGCGCTTCGGGCCGAACCCCGAGCACGAGCTCGCCGGGCAATGCGTCCCAGTTGGTGATGCCAAGCTCGCCGCGGGCGACGCGCAGGTGCGGACTGGCCAGGGAGTCGGGCTTTTTTTCCACCGGCAGGAAGTTCATCGGTGGACTGCCCATGAACTCGCCGGTGAAGCGGGTAAGCGGCCGCTGATAGAGCTCGAGTGGCGCGCCCTGTTGCTCGATGTGGCCCCGGTTCAAGAGCACGATGCGGTCGGCGAGCGTCATGGCTTCGTGCTGGTCGTGCGTCACGTAGATCATCGTCGCTTTCAAGCGCGCATGCAGCTCGGCGATCTCGGCGCGCATGCGTGAACGCAGCGACGCGTCGAGGTTCGAAAGGGGCTCGTCGAAGAGGAAGACCTTGGGCTCGCGGACGATGGCGCGGCCCATGGCGACCCGCTGCCGCTGTCCGCCGGAAAGGTCACGCGGCCTGCGGTCCAACAAGCGCCCGAGTCCCAGCATGTCGGCGACGCGCGTCACCCGCTCCCCGATGTCCGCGGGGTCGAGCCGGCGGACCTTCAGCGGGAAGGCGATGTTGTCGCGCACGGTCATATGCGGATAGAGCGCGTAGCTCTGGAACACCATGGCGATGTCGCGGTCGCCCGGCGGCAAGCGGGTGACGTCGCGGCCGCCGATGCCGATGTTGCCGGCGGTCGGGTCGAGAAGCCCGGCCACCATCCGCAAAAGCGTACTCTTGCCACAGCCAGAGGGGCCGACCAGGACGACGAGCTCGCCGTCCGCGATCGAGAGCGAAATGCCGTCGACGATGGTGACGTCACCATAACGCTTGGTGACGTTGGTTAGCTCGATGGATGCCATTGTTTATGCGAGGCGTTGCTTCACGACGCGCCAGATCAGGTAAGCCGGCAAGGCCGCCGAGACCAGTGCGACGCCGATAAAGAAGCGCTTGGGGTTGGCTACCGCAAGGCCGATGCTCATCGCCAGTGCCGTCGCCACCACGACCCATGGAGCAAACCACGGCGCGCGAAAGCCCGGGGCCGGACCACGGCGGCGCAGCACCAGCGCGCTCACCGCCGTGAGCCCGTAGAACAGCCAGATCGTCTGACCGAAGAACTCGAGCAGACCGCGGAAGTCCGACGCCCAGACATAGACTGTGGTGCAAGCCACCATGACCGCGATGGTCCGACCCGGAGTGTTGCGGCGCGGATGCAGGCGCGCAAACCAAGGCGGAATGACCCCGTCGACGCTCATCGCGTGTCCCAGGCGCGACGCGGTGAGCACGATGCCATTCACCGAGCCGAACGTGCTGACGCAGACGATGGCGGCGAGCACCGACGCTGCACCCGCGCCCAAGGCAACCTGCACCGCATCGGCGAGGACGCTAGGAGAAGCCGCGGCCGCCGCGGCGGGCAAGAGCGCCATGACGGACAGCTGCACCAACACATAGACGGTGAAGAGGGTCACGACCCCGATGGCAACTGCTCGACCGAGATTGCGCTCGGGGCGCTCGAGCTCGCCGGTGATGAGAGTTACGTCGCTCCAACCGTCGTACGACCACAAGACGCTGACCATGGCGGTGAGCGCCACGGCGAGGCTCGCGGCGGGCGGCATGCCGAGAGCGACCTCGGCGGGCTTCGCGAACAAGGCCGCGCCACAGACGCCCAGCACGGTGAGCACTTTGAAAGCGGTGAGCACGCGCTGCGCGCTGGCACCGGTGCGAACGCCGGCCCAATTCAACACGCCGGTCGCTAGCACGGCCGCGGTGGCGACCCATCGCGTCTTGTCCGCCAAAGCGGGCACGATGACCCCGCCGTATTGCGCCCCCAGCAAGGCAATCGCCGCCGTCGATGCCGGGTAGGTGACGAAGGTCGCGGACCACCCCCCGACGAAAGCCAGAGGCTCGCCGTACACCGCCCGATAGTAGACGTAAAAGCCACCGTTCGACGGCAGGCGCGCGCCGCACTCGGCGTAGGTGAACGCCCCACATGCCGCGATCACGCCGCCCGCGAGCCACAGACCGATCGCCGCCACTGGCGTCGGGGCGGCGCCAATCACTTGCGCCGGCGCCACGAAGACGCCGGAACCCAGGATGATTCCGACGAAAATCGCGACCGCGTCGATGACGTTGAGCTCGCGTCGGAGCTCACCCACTGGTGTGGCCATTTGGCACCAGCAATGCCGGGCCGCGAACCTTGCGCGCAAGCATTGCCGACCACACCCTCAACAAAGTCGTTGAATGAGATCGGCGGCGTGGGGGAACATTGTGACAATGGGATGTTCGAAAGCGGCGGCGTTGTGCGCGGCCGCAATAGCGATAGCGTGCAGCACGACGCCAACGTTCGACGATGACGACCTCGCGGGTATCGATCGCTGCGAAAGCGATGACGATTGCGACGGCCGCACCTGCTGCACCGGGCGTTGCGAGGACCTCTCGTTGTCGATGCGCGCTTGCGGGTCCTGCGGCAACAGCTGCACCCCCGCCTCCTATTGCACGGGTGTTCAATGCGCTCCCTTTCGCGTCGGCACCATCTGCGAGAACCCGGAGATCCTCGTCGTTCATCGCCAGGGCAAGTTCGTCGACGGCTCCACCGACGACCCGGGTCCCGACAACCTCGCCGCTGATGCGCTCGCGGCCGCTCTAGCGGACGTATGCGGCGACACCACTCCGCCCGCGGTGGCACCCGAGGAGGGTTTCCTCCAAGGCGAAAACGAGGGCCCGCTCACGACCGGCCGCGGCACGGCGCTGATCGTCGCTGGCGGGCGCGTTTTCAGCGGCATCATCAACTATCTGGATAACGCCGACATGACACCGGTCGAGCTCGTGCTCGGCAGCGATGGCGTCGACTTCCAGCTGGTTTCACGCTCGCAGCGGCGTGTCATCGTCGCCGATCGCTTGAGTACCCTCTCGGACACTCACGACTACGTCATTGGCCAGGCGATCTACGACGCGACCAGCGGCACGCAGGTCTTGAACGTCTACGGCATCTTTCGGGGTGGCACGACCGTGGGAGCCCAGTACTTCGGCAATTTAGGGCAAGCCACGACCGCGGGAACCCGTTGGTTCGTCGCCAAGATCGAGAACGGCTCGGTGACTAGGCTCGCGGGGGAGTGATGCGATACAATCAAGCGGCACAAGCAGTCCGTTCCACCACCATGCCGACGAACGATAGCAAAGCCCTCCTCGAGCTCCGTCACGGAACCCGTGACTTTGCCCTCGCCCCTTTGCCGGCGATCGAGATCCAGCATGCCTGGTTCAAGGTGGCGCGCTCGCGGGCCTGGAACACGCTGGCAATCGTGCCCATCAACGACACGGTCAGCGGTCTGACGCTCGCGCAGGGCATGGGCCAGATGGCCGGCCAGGAGCCCGGCGCCCGCGTCTTGGTGGTCGACGCCAGTATTCGCGGCTGTCAGCCAGGCGGCCGCCGCTCGAGCCCCCTCGACGCTCCCGCGGAGCTCGACGACCTCGGCTCGATCCTCTCGGAGGGCCTGCACGGGCGCTTCGACTTCATGGACTTCTCGCTGCTCCCCGCGGACGACGCCGAGCGCGCGCTCGCCTTGGGGCCGCAGCTGCTCGACTATGCTTCGGGCGAAGGCAGCCGCTACTCGACGGTGATTATGGCGGTGGACTCTCCGCTATCACAGACGCGATCGATTCCAGCGGCACGCGCCGCGGACGCCGTCATCTTGTGCATGGGGTTGAACGAGACGACGTTCGGGGAGTGCGGCGAGGTGATTGAGATGGTTGGGCGGGAGCACATCATCGGCAGCATCATCGTGAAGCCGTAGGGACACTATCCATTTTCCCAACGTGAGGACGCTCGCCATTCCCGATAGGGAAAATGGTTAGTGTCCCCATTTTGACTATCGGCCCATGAGCTGGCGCAGAAAGATCCCCGCGATTGCGCGATCGCGGACGAGGTACCGGTGCGCCAGGCGCTTCGGATCTTTCATCATGCGGTAGGTCCACTCGAGGCCGACCCGCGACATCCAAGCCGGTGAGCGCGACTGCACGCCGGCGATGAAGTCGAGGCTCGCGCCGATCCCCAGAAGCACGGAGGGAGCGAGATCGCGCCGCACCATGCGCATGAAGAGCTCCTGCTTGGGACAGCCGAGCGCCACGAAGATGAGGTGAGGCTTCGCCGCTTTCGCGGTGTCGATGACCTTCTGGAGGACCGCGGGGTCGCGCTCGAAGCCGAGCGGGGGCGCGTCGTGACCGCAGATCTGAAGGGTCGGGAGCTTCGTGAGCAACGTCGCCGATGCTGCCTCGGCGACCCCAGGCGCGCCGCCCAGGAAGTAGACCCGCAACCCGTCCTGCGCCGCGCGCTCGATGAGCGGCATCATGATGTCCGACCCCGAGACCTTCTCGGGGATCTTGGTGCGCAGGAGCTTCGCCATCCAGATGAGCGGCATGCCGTCGGCCAAGGACAACGAGGCGTCCGCGTAAGCGAGCCGCAAGCCCTCGTCCCCCTCGGCGAGCACGATGTGATCGACGTTCGGCGTGACCACGTAACCGCCGTGGCCTTCGCGCACGAGGTCGATGATGTAGTCGACTGCTTCGCGGAACGTCACCGCGTCCGCGTGAATCGAGCCGAATCGCACCTTGGTGAGTGAGCGCATCGGACGAGAAGTAGCCTAAAAGAGGCCGCCGAACGACGACGACTTGTAGAGATCGAGCGCTTCCGGCGGCGGTCGCAGATGCGTCGGCTTCTCGCCGATGCCAACCAACCACTCGTAGATGGCGCGCGTCTTGTCGCGCTTGGCGGGGAGCGAGAATTCGTTGTTGATGCGCGCGTGCGCGGCCTCGCCGAGCTTGCGGCGCTCGTCGCCACTCATGTCGGCGAGCTTGGTCAAGGTCTCGCGCAGCCCATGGACGACCTCTTCGCGCGTCCCCAAGGGAATGCGGAAGCCGCAACCCGAGTCGACGATCTCGTTTGGTCCGCCATAACCGACAACCACCGGAATGAGGCCGAGCATCATGGCTTCCATCACGGCACCGCCGCCGAACTCGCGGATGCTCGGGAAGCCGAGGACCGCCGACTGCATCAAGCGCCCTTGCAGCTCGGCGTGCGGGACCCACCCATCCAGACGGACGGCATGAGCGACCCCTTCGCTCTCGATGAGCTTGAGCAACATCGGCTTTTCAGGACCATCGCCGATGAGGTCGATGACGACGCGGCCTTCTTTCAACAGAGGTGCCGCCGCCTTGATGAGCATCTCGATGCCCTTGCAAGCGACCATGCGGCCGACGAAGGCGACCTTGAGAGGGTTGGAATCGTAGGCGCTCGTGGTTTGCGAGAACTGATGATGGTCGATGGCGTTCTCGGGGAGGTAGAACATCTTCTCTTCGTACTCCCGAGGCATCTCGCGCCAGGCGGCGGCCGAGCCCACCAGGATCGCCGAGGCGTGGGCGCGCACCGATCGGTAGTACGGCAACAAGCGATACGCCCCGCGCAACCGCCCGAGCCACTCACCCTCGCGCTTACGCTCCTCGGCGAAGCCCTTGGGCCATGGCACCCCCCCGTTGACCGGACCGAGCACGAAAGGCACCGCGAGGTCCGCCGCGCGCTTGGCAACGAAGCTCGGAACCCCTGGACTTACCGGGGTAATCCGGTGAACTAGGTCGAAGCTCCCGGCCTCGAGCTCCGGCAGGAAGCGCGCCCAGGTCTCATTCTCGAACTGGTAGTAGCAGGGCACGCTCATCGCCGTCTGGGTGATGCCGTTCATCGCCCCGGCGCTGGAGATCTTTTTCGAGACGCCGTAGACCAGGTTTTCGATGGACGTCGGCCCGATGAAGGTGACGTCACTCTTGGGGAAATCGCTGCGCTCGATGTCCTCGCGGTTGCGGTGGTGCGTGGCGACGTGAACGTCGGCGAACTGAGCGACAGCCTGAATGTGCCGCCAACCGACCATAGGCACGCTAATCCAGTTGGGATTTGCCATTTCGGCGAGCAGAAGCACGCGGAGACGACGGCGCTTCACGGTCCGTGGCAGCGCATTAGAGGGGACGATCCGCGGGTCGCCGGCCAAGGAATTGTGAGAGCCCATCAGTGACCACTGATTGTACGTACGCAGTGCCAGCACGGCAACCGCCGCCTCCCATCCAGATGACCGTTCGTGTGAACTTTTTCTTCATCTTCCCCGATGCCCTTAGAGAAAAATTGCGTACGTTATTGCTTGGGATGCCGATACATCGAGAGGCATGGTCAACATGCTAATCGACACTAGGGGACGTGCATCGGCGTAGGTTGGGCGGTACAGTGGTGGAAGTAAAAATATGCTTCTTTCAGAGATCCGATCCCGCCTCGCCAACGTAGTTGTAGTTCTGCCCCGAAGTCACAGGCTCGGCCCTACCATCGATCCACTGGCACGCAGCCGGGTAATGCAATGAACGCGAAGTTCGACAAACTAACACCAGGCATCGGCGCCAAGCTCAATCTCTTCTTCGATTGCTGCTTCACCGTCCTGACGCTCTTGGCAGCGCTCAGAACTCACGAAATCCTTCAAACTCGTGTTTTCGTGCTCCTGGCCGTGGCCTTGCTCGCCTGGCTGTGCACCGCCGTCTTCCTCCGCCTCTACTCCGCCTGCACCCCGCGTAGCCGCTGGGACAACATGGTCCTCACGGGCATCGCCGCGGTCACCGTCACCGTGTCGACCGCAATCGTGGACTGGGTGCTCTACAGCGACAAGAGCGACGCGGTCTCGTTCCTCACCTTCGCCGTCGTGCTCGCCGCGGCGAGCTGCCTCTGCCGCCTCACCTTCTTGTCGGCCTTCAGCCGCATCGACGAGCCGCTCGAAGACGTGCTCATCGTCGGCACCGGCGCCCTCGGCGTGTCGACCTACTATCGCTTGAACGAAGGCAACAGCGGTCGCCGCGTCGTCGGCTTCCTGCGCTTCAAGAGCGACCCGCCCCTGCCCTACGGCATTCGCGTTCCGGTCAGCGGCACCGTCGACTCGTTACTCGAGACCTTGCAACAGCGTCCCGTGAACGAGGTCTACATCGCCGGCCGCGTACTCTCGCAAGGTGGCGAGATGCAAGAGGTCGCGACCTCGTGCGAGCGCATCGGCATGCCGTTCGCGGTGCCGGTCCACTCACTTCGATACGAGCGCGCGGCGCTCTTGTCGACCTCGCGTAACACCGACGGCTACCTGCACTATCTGTCCACCCGCACCGCGCCGGTCCAATACGCGGTGAAGCGTCTCATCGACATCGCCGCCTCGTCGGTCGCGCTCGTGATGCTGTCGCCGCTGCTCATCGGCGTCGCCTCGGTCATCAAGCTGACCTCGAAGGGCCCGGTTTTCTTCCGCCAGACGCGTGTCGGCCTGCACGGCGCGCACTTCAGCCTCCTCAAGTTTCGGTCGATGGTCGTCGACGCGGAAGCCTTGAAAGAGAAGCTGATGAAGATGAACGAGCAGACCGGTCCGGTCTTCAAGATGAAGCACGACCCGCGCATCACGCCGATCGGTCGCTTCATCCGTAAGTACTCGATCGACGAGCTGCCGCAGCTCATCAACATCCTCCGCGGCGACATGACCATCGTCGGCCCGCGCCCCGCGCTCCCGTCCGAGGTCGCCCAATACAAAGTGTGGCAGCGCCGCCGCCTATCGGTCCGCCCGGGCCTCACGTGCTACTGGCAAGTCGGTGGCCGCAACGCCATCGGCTTCGAAGAGTGGATGCGTCTCGACCTGCGCTATGTCGATCACTGGAGCCTCTCGGTTGACATGCGGCTCATCTTGCAGACATTCCCGGTGGTGATCGCCGGTCGTGGCGCTAGCTAACCTCATCGGGACATCCGCGAAAGCAGACGTGACTCCATCCAGCACGGTCGCTCACGAGACGACCAAGGCGCTGCGTAATGCGTTGATGCTTACCGGCTCGTTGGTCGCGACCTTGGGCGTGGCCATCGCGGTGCGCTTCTGGATGCCGCGCTACCTGGGCCCCGACATCTTCGGGCAGGTCTACTTCGCCGAGTCGTTCACGGCGGCCGCGTTCGTGTTCTTGAACCTCGGCGTCGACACGTACATCAACCGCGAGATCGCAACGCGCGTCGAGCACGCCTCCGACTTCATCGGTGGGGTCATCCTCCTGCGCGGTCTCATGACGGTGCTCGTATTCGCCATCATGGCGGCCATCCTCTTCCTCATGGGGAAGAGCACCCTCGAGTGGCAGCTCGTCTTCGTCTTCGCCTTCGGGCAGCTCTTCTTCACCTTCAACACGACGCTCCAGGCCATCCTCAACGCCCGCGGCGAGGTGCGAGAGCTCGCGCTGATCAACGTCTCGAGCAAGATCATCTGGGGCGCCCTGGTGGTCGGGGCGCTGGCATTCCACGGTGCCTTGCTGCTGGTCGCCGGCGCCTTCTTCGTGACCGAGGCCGGCAAGATGCTGGCGCTCATCGCCATCTGCCGCAAATACGTGAAGCTCGAGCTGCGCTGGGAGACCAAGGCCGCTTTCGCGGTCATTGCCTCGGCGCTCCCCTTCTATCTGAACTACCTCGCGCACGACATCTACGCGCGCGTCGATTCGATCATGCTCTCGTGGATGATCAGCGACGCCGAGACCGCTTGGTACGGCGCCGCCGTGAACATCAATCTGCTCGCGTTGCTGGTGCTGCCGATCATGAACGCCGTCCTCCTCCCCATGAGCTCACGCGTCATGAAGGAGTCGCCCGAGGCGCTCGACGGCATGATGCGCGGCACCCTGCGTATCGTCTTGGTCCTGGCGGTGCCGCTCACGCTCATGCTGGTGCTGCATGCGCATGCGGTGGTGAGCCTGCTCTTCGGCGCCGAATATGCGCCGTCGGCCCGCACCCTGCAGATCTTGGCGCCGGTCATCCCGCTCTCGTACGTGTGCGTGGTCAGCGCCTCGCACCTCGTGCAGCTCGACAGGGTGTGGAAAGTGACGCGCGTCGCGGTCATCGGCCTCGTCATCCACCCGCTGCTCAACTTCGCGACCATTCCGCTGGGCGGTCAGTGGTTCGGCCCTGGTGGTTCCGGCATGGGCGCTGCGGCGGCCTCGCTCACGAGCGAGACCATCGTCGCGACCCTCTTCTTCGTTGCCCTGGGCAAGGCCGGTCCGGACCGCGCCTTTGCCGGCAACATGGGAAAGCTCGCTCTGGTCTGCGCCGCGGTCGCCGGCTTGCACCAGGTCTTGCCCCTTTTTGCACCAGACTCTACCCATCCCCTAAGCTTGTGGCGTGCCCCGGTCGAGCTCGTGGCCTATGTGGCGCTGGGAACCGTGCTCGGGGCTATTCCCTTACGTGAGATGCTGCATCATCTTTCGAGTGCATTGTCGCGACGACGCGGAGCTCCGGCTCCACAGGCAGCAGAATAGGATCGATATGATGCGTTGGCTTTTGGTTTGCGTTCTCTTCCTCGGCAGCGCCGCGTGCGCCTCCGGTAAGTACGTTTGGGCCGAGCAAATGCCGCTCGAGCGGCACGAGCCCGAGACCTACGCCATCCGCCCCGGCGACCGCCTCTCGGTGCTGGTGTGGAACCAACCGCAGCTGTCCGGCCCGGTACGGGTCCGCGCCGACGGCGTCGCCACCGTGCCTCTGGTCGGCGACCTTGCGGTCTCGGGTCTCACCGCGCCGGACGCCGCCGTGCAAATCAAGCGCCGCCTGCAAGGGCTGGTGGTCGAGCCGAACGTCACGGTGACGGTCGACGAAGCGCGCGAGGTCACCGTCTCGGTGATCGGCGAGGTGCGCGCCGCCGGCGCGTATCCGGTGCGCTCCGGCGAGACGGTCTTGCACATTCTGGCTCGCGCGGGTGGCCTCACCGAGTTCGCGGACGCGAGCTCCATCTTCGTGGTCCGAGGCGCGGCCGAGGCAACTCGCGTGCGCTTCCGCTATCGCGACCTGGTGGCCGGTCGTAGCCGCTCACTCGCCTTTGCCTTGCGCGACGGTGACGTCATCGTTGTCGAGTAGGCGGTTCCGATGCTGAGTTGGGCACTGGTCGCCGCCCTCCAGCTCACTTCGGTGCAGTTGGTGGTCGGCTTACGCAACGAGAACCGGGTCGGCTTCATCCCGCTGGTCACGACCATCAACGGCGTGCAGGGACAGAGCCTCGGCACCGCGACCACGCTCTCGACGGAGCTGTCGCCGACGCTCGCCTTGCGCTTGCTCGGCAACCGCAGCGAGCTGCGCCTGTCGTACACGCCACAGTTCCTGCTCACCAACGCCTTCGGCAACACCAACGCACTGACGTTGCACAACGCGCAGCTCTCCGCCGGCTACCGCCTGACGCGCTTCACCACGGTCTACGCCAACGGCAACGTCACGGCGGGTCAGATCGACTTCTACCGCGCCCGGCGCCTGTTGAATCCCGAGCAAGCGACCATCTTCACCATCCCCGAGAACCGCATCTTGAGCTACGCGTCCGCGCAAGCGTTCGTAGGGCTCACCCAGCAGTTCGGACGCTTCACGCGTGTCGACTTTCAGGGGCTCACCGGTCACACGGGCCCCGCGCCCGGACAGCAGAGCTTCCAGTTCTTCCGCAAGCAGGACTTCGTCGGTGGCAGCGCCAAGGTCACCCGCCTGCTCGATGTACGCAACAGCATCGCCGCCGAGGCCGAGTACCGCGAGATCTGGTTCGACGGCGGCCCCTACTACAACGCCATCACGCCGGCGTTGAGCTACGACTACCGCTCCGACCGCCAGGTCAACATCAACGTACGCGCCGGCGTGCAGTTCTCGGGCACGCAGTACGGCTCGCGACAGATCCCGGAGTGGATGGTCGGCGGCGGCTTGCTGCCCCCTCGCACCGGCACCGAAGAGCGGATGATGCCGGTGATGAGCCTCGTGGTCGGTGGCATCGCCTGGCGCGGCGCCGGCTACATGTACTCCACGCGCTTTTCCCTCAATCTCCTGCCCTTCTACGATCCGGTGCAGGGCGTTCTGCAGCAGCGCATCGCCTTCGGCGTGGGCAACAACATCGTGCTCTCGCGCCTCTACCTCGCGAGGATCGACTTCAGCGTCTACATCCCGGGTGACTTCGAGTTCACCAGCACGAACCAGCCGTACATCGATCAGGACGTGTTCGCGATCTTGAACCCGGTGCTCATCCGCACGCTTTCTCGTACGGCGCGCGTCGAGCTCGGGGCATTGATTACCGAGCGGCTCGAGGACTACACGGAAGTGGTCGGGCACTGGAATCGCCCTGAGGTCATCCTGTACCTCGCGTTCCACGGCGCGACCCCTGTATGGTGACCCTTGGAGAAACTGCTTCTCATATCGGTGTTGCTGGTGACGTTCGTGCTTCCGATCGTCACGTCCTATGACGAGGACCCGAAACGTGGCTTACGTCGGTGTGTCGCGGGCTTTTTGATCTTCATGGGACTCTGGGTATTCGCGTTACTATTCATTTACCCACGCCTACTTGCGATGTCGTCGTGATACGGGGGATCTAAGGCTTCACACTATGATGTCACCTCAGTCAGAGAGAACACCGCTGGTCATCGTAGCCGAGGACGACGTGGACGCGCGTCGCGTCATCTCCGGCTACTTGAAGACCCTCTCCCTACGGGTGATCGAGGTCGATGACGGGATCACCGCCCTCGAGCACATCGAGAAGGAAGTGCCCCAGCTGCTCATCCTCGATCTCAACTTGCCGTCCATGAGCGGGTTCGAGCTGTGCGAGCGGGTCCGCGAGAAGGACGCCACCTCGAAGGTCCCTGTCCTCGTCGTAACTGGCCGCAATAGCTTGGAAGATCACGCGCGAGCGCGTGAAGTCGGCGTCACCAAATACATTTCCAAGCCCTTCAAAAAGAAAGAATTCGTCGAGGCGGTAAAGACGCTGCTCAAACGGTGATTATCGTGAACGCCTAAGGAGCAACACGTGGCGCAGCGCCCATCTTATTCGAAGTCCGGCGATCTCGATTTCAACCTCGGTAGCGTCAAGCTCCTTCTGGGCTTCGCCCGGCGCTCCATCAAGCGGCACCGAAAGCTCGGCATCGCGGTCTTCTGCGGCGTCATGGTGCTGACCCTCGTCGCCCTGTACTTCATGCCGCCGCTGTACCGTGTGCAGTCGCGCATCCTCACGCACACCAACTACATCATCCCGGCCCTCGCGACGCCCGGCCGCTCGATTCCATGGCAGGCGCAATCGGCCGTCGACGGCGCCGTCGAGGTCATCAAGTCGCGCGAGAACCTGCGCGGCATCATCGAAGACGCCGACCTTGCCGGCACCTGGGAGACGACGCGCACCCCGCTCGGCCGCGTCCTCGACAAGATTCGCACGACGATCTTCGGTGAGCTCTCCTACGAGGACAAGCAGCAGGCGCTGATCAGCATCCTCGATGACCGCTTTAGCGCTTTCACCGAAGACGAGAAGATCGTCGTCATGACTCTCGAGTGGCATGACCCCGGCATGGCGGTGCGTATCCTCGACACTGCCCAGAAGCGCTTCCTCGACGGCCGCAAGCACCGCGAGCTCTCCGAGATCCACGAGACGGTGAAGATCCTCGAGCGTCAGGTGACCGAAGGTCAGCCGGCTCTCGACCGTGCCGCCGACCGCATCAGGGAGGTGGCGATGCGCACGCCGGGCGCCCGCGTCGTGCAGCGTGAACGCGATCCCGAAAAGCCCCGTACGGCTCCGACCCGCGGCGACAGCGGTGCCCAGCGCGAGCTCGAAGAAGACCTGCGGACGAAGCGCGCCGCTATCGCGGACCTCGAAAAAGGTTACCAGTCGCGGCTGCAAGGCGCCCAAGACCACCTGAACAAGCTGCGCGGCACCTTGGGTCCGAACCACCCCGACGTCATCAACGCCAACCATAACCTCGACCTCATGTCACGGCCTCCCGAGGAGCTGGCGGGCCTGCGCACCGAAGAAGCGCGCATGTCGATGCAGCTCAACCGCCTCCTCATCGCCTCCGGCGCGACACCGCAAGCGGCGGCTGCCGCGGCCTCGCGTCCCATCGTCACCATGTCGAACGACAAGCAGCCGAACCCCGACCTCGACCAGGCGATGAGCGAGTACGAGCGCATCGAGCGCAGCCAGAGCGAGATCTTCCGCCGTTTGGAGGACGCGCGCATCGAAGTGCAAACCGCGACCGCCGGTTTCACCTACCGCTACCTCATCACCCAGCCGCCCGTCTTTCCGCGCAAGCCGGTCAAGCCGAAGAAGCCGATGATCGTCATGTCGGGCCTCATCGCGGCCATCTTCTTGGGACTCGCGCTGGCGATCGCGGCGGACATCGTCTCGGGTCGTATCGTCGAGCCGTGGCAGGTGCCCCGCTTCGTCGGCGTGCCTCTCTTGGGTGAGATCCGCGAGCCGCCGCCGCGCCTGCGTCCATGACCATAGCCATCTGGGCATCGTTCGGCGTCGCGCTGTTCTTCGTTCCGCTGCTCGCTTATTTGGGCTTGTTGTCCGTTTTAGCGAGCGTTCCGCGCGCCCAGGCGTACGGCGGGGCACGGACGCGCTTCGTCGTCGTAGTCCCGGCGCACGACGAGGAAGCCGGCATCGCCGCGACCGTGCAGAGCGCTCTCGCCGTCGACTATCCAACGGAGCTTCGTAAGGTCTTGGTGGTCGCGGACAACTGTTCCGATGCCACCGCCGCGCGGGCGCGTGAAGCAGGCGCGCTGGTTCTCGAGCGCCAGAACAACGAGCTGCGCGGCAAGGGCTATGCGCTCGAGCTCGCCTTCGAGCACGTGGCGCGCGAAAATCTGGGCGACGCGGTCGTGGTGATCGACGCCGACAGCCTCGCTTCCGTAAACCTCCTGCGCTCGTTCGACGCGTTGCTGGTGGCCGGCGAAGCGGCCGCGCAAGCGGAGTACGGAGTGCGCAACCCGCGGGCATCTTGGCGCACGCGCCTGATGACCGTGGCGCTGGCCATGTTCCACCGCACCCGCTCGTTGGGCCGTGAGCGCCTGGGCCTATCCTGCGGCCTGCGCGGCAACGGCATGTGCTTTAGCGTACCGCTACTCGCCAAGGTGCCGCACAAAGCGTACGGCCTGGTCGAAGACCTCGAGTACGGCATCCTGCTCGGCAAAAACGGTTACCGCGTCGCCTACGCTTCGGACGCTTGGGTGGCGGGTGAGATGGTCTCCGGCGGCAAGGCGGCGGTGAGTCAGCGCAAACGCTGGGAAGGCGGTCGCGCCCAGCAGCGCGCCATGGTGCGGCCACTCATTGGCGCGGCGCTCGCCAAGCGCTCGGCGATGCTCCTCGATCTGGCGATGGACGTCCTCGTCCCGCCCCTGGCGACCCTCGGCATCGTCCTCTTCGTGTTCACCCTGCTCGAGGCGGCCCTGTGGGCCCTCTCGGGCTTCGCCACGCCGGGCATGTACCTCTGGGCGGTCGGCTGGGCGTGCCTGTTCCTCTACGTGGTGCGCGGCATGCAGCATTCGGGGTTGGGGTTCGGCGCCGTCACCGCCCTCGCCTACGCGCCGGTCTACGTCGTCTGGAAGCTGACGTTCGCGCGAGTCTCCAAGCGGGACAAGACCTGGGTCCGTACGGCGCGCGAGTAGTCACATCAGCGCGGCGAGCGGTCCGGTGCAGAACTGGGCTTCGCCGAACGACGGCTCAGTCACCCCCATCTTGTGTGCAATCGCGAGCAGCAGATTGTTGTGCGGTGCATCGCCACAGTTGACGAAGCGGCCGGTTTCGATGCCCGCCTTCGACCCACCCGCTAGGACGTAGGGAATGTTGTTGAACTTGTGGGCCCAGCCGTCGGAGAGCTCGTTGACCCAGAGCACCGCCGTGTAGTCGAGCATCGTGCCCTCGCCCTCCGGCACCGCCGCGAGCTCGTCGAGCAGGGTCGCGACCTGGGTTGCGTACCACGCGTTGATGAGGGTGAGCTTCTGCGTCTTCGCCGCGTTGTCGGGATTGTTCACGTTGGTGTGCGACAGGTCGTGATGTTGTTCGTTGATCGAGGCATCGAGCCAGTTGAAGGTCTGCGCGCCCTGACCGGTCGAGTACATGATGCTACCGACGCGGGTGACACCGCAGGCGAGCGCCGCCACCATGACGCGGATCTGGAGCTTCGAATACTCTTCGAACGTCGCGCGCGACGGCGCGGACATACCGGGCTCGGTGCACACCAACCCTTCGACCGGCGCATCGGCAAGCGAGGCTCGAAGGCTCTTCACCGACTCCCAGTGCGAGTCGAGCAAGCGACGGTCGTCCCGAGAGAGACTAGGCAGGAGCCGAGCGAAGTCACTTTCGATGTCCGCTAAAATGGCACCACGCTTGGCCTTGGCCGGGTCCGGCGTGGACGTGGGTGTGTCATCGGGAAAGCGGCTCGTAACCCGTGTGAAGGCGTCTTGGGGGTTACTGATGGGCGGCAAGGGGTTCCCCGCCGCGTCGTAGATCATCCGGGTGTATGGGCGTGCGCCGGTGGGATTCACCGTGACGCCGAGCTCCAGCGAGCGCAGCGGGGTCGATGTCGGAAGGCGGCGGGCGATGAACTGGTCGATGGACTCGCCCTGCGGATAGCCACACGGCGGGATCTTGGTGTCGGGATGCGCGTACGGGCCGGGCGGCAAACGCCGGCCGGTCAGCAGTTGGCCGACGGCGCGATCATGCGGCGCTCCGGGGTTTGCCAGGCGCTCCTCATAGGTAAGGGTGCTCTCGGCGCTCGAGAGGAACGCCGACTGATTGTTGATGCGGTCGAGAACCACGAGGCTCGATTTGTGTCGGTCGAGAGGCCGCAGAATCTGACCGCTGGTCCAGCTGCTCTCGCTGCCGGTCGG
>JBGGMJ010000035.1:0-10778 GCA_041288095.1 Myxococcota bacterium | reverse complement strand
GCTGAGGCTGCCGTTCGTCGTCGGCGCGGGCGCGGCAGCCGAGCGCATCAATATTGTGCTCTACATGACGCTCCTCTCCACCGCGCCGCCCGTTGGCGAGGCGACACTCACCGAGGAAGGCGACGCCAAGTGGTACAAGACGCTCGGGTTCACGATCGCTCGCAACGATGACCGGTTGCTCGAGCTCAGCATCGACGGCGAGACCTGCGGGACGACCTGCGAGCCAGTCCACCACACCCTCACCTTCGACGTCCGCACTGGGCGATCGATCGACCTTCTCGATGTCTTCGCACCAGCCGGCCTTACAGTCATCGCCACACGCATGAAGGCCGAGCGCATGCGCCGCTATCGCGACCAAGTGCGGCGACTGGCACGCTTCAAAGAGGACCGCTTTAGCGAGCTGGGAAACAAGCTGACATTCAACGAGGAGTGCCTCAAGACCGAGACCAAGTACGATACGCCGGTCGAATCTCTAGCCGCTGCCTTTGCAGCAAAGAGCGTCACGGTCACGGCGGAGCGCTGCGGCTCGCAAGCGACGCGCGCCTACGATGACGTGGGCGACGTGAGCCTCACCTTCGCCTACGGCGACGCGAAGATGCCGACGACCGGCTACGGCAAGGCGCTCCTCCTCGGGGGTGGTGACGTCGCGCCACCAACCTCTCCTTTCGGCCAAGCGTTGCGCGGCACCATTGGCGCCGCCACCGTCACAGCGGTTCTCGAGCGACCGAACCGTGACGGCACGTTCAACGGACACTATTTCCACGACAAGCGACGCACCACCATCCCGTTGCGCGGTCGCTTGGAACATGACGGCACCATCCAGCTCATCGAGTCGGCCAACACCCGCTTCGCCCTGACGCTCGTCGGAGCGACGCTCACCGGCAAGGGCGCTGACGATAGCCGCGCCACTGATGTTCGACTCGAGGCGAAATAGTCCTAGTGGTTGACCACGAGGGCCCACGCACGATGCCCTTCGTTAACCACATAGGCATCGTAGTTACGGAGACGTTTGATCTCTTTGCCCGCCGCTTCGGCGTCGGACTTGCGGTTGAATCCCGCAAAGGTAAGGGAGAACGCGCCGTCATGGGCGCTTGCACCGTCTTCAATTCCGCGACGATTTTGCGCGGCTGCGGCCTTGACCGATGCCACCACTTGCCTGGCGTACGACGACAACGTTGCGTTCTTCATGGCAGTGCACTCCTTGAGCGGCTTGACGCCGAAACCTCGTTATCGGTGTTGAGCTGCCTTGGAGCGGAGTGATCCTTTGGCTCGGCGCAGGCCGGCTGACGACCGAGGCCGCGACGCAGTTGTCTGGATTTCCGAATGAGCTAAAAGAGCCCATGCGGCAACGACGCTGTGTCCTCGTGCTCTTCACTCTTGGCTGCGCCATCCCGCAGGCGTCCGTGGAGCGGCCGGCCGTTCTGCGGCCGCCGTCGCCCGCGGCGGTGAACGGCACTTACCGCGGTACGGTGCACCTCGGCGGGACCTGGTCGACGATCTGGCGCTTACAGTTTGTCGGCAACGACGTGACGGGCACCTCCGAGTGGCACGGCGAGCACGCTCGCAGCGACGTTCGCGATCGCATGACCGGCTGGGTCGATGGCAATCGCGTGGTCATCAACCGCGACTGCTCGCAGCAAACCGATGACGATTGCGTTAGGGTGTTCGACGGCGCGTTTGACGGCGACAAGATCACCGGCGAGTGGCTCCGTGGGATCTATAGCGGCTCCTGGGAGGTGACGCGCGATCCGGCTGCGGTGGAGTCACCGCCCGCCGTCCCAACCGCTGCCCCCGCGATTGCCAGCGCCCTCAAGCACAAGACTAAGATGCTGGTGCTGCCCTTGCTGGCGCGGGCCGGCGTTACCGGCGACACAGCGAAAATTGTGACCGACGCGCTGCTCGGTCACTTCGACAACGTCGCGCTGCTACAGACCGTAGGCCAGCAAGATCTCGAGACCGTGCTCGGCGTCGACAAACAAAAGCAGGCGCTGGGCTGCGACGCCATGAGCTGCATGGCGGAGCTAGGTGGAGCTCTTGGCGCCGACATCGTGTGCTACGGCGATATAGGCAAGGTGGGTGCGACCTTCAGCATCAACCTCAGCGTCGTTCGCTCGAGCAACGCCGACGTCCTCGCCCGGGCGACGCGCGCGCTCACCGGCAGCGAAGACTCCGTTCTGTCGAGCGTGCCCGGTCTGGTCGAAGAGCTTGTCAGAAAGATCAACCGCTGAGCGGACGCTTCGAAGCGCATCGGCGGGTCTTAGGTTTCCGCCGGTCGCGCGTCAGGCGATTCCGACGTCTCGGCTGCCGGGCGTCGCCGGACGGCCTTGCTGCGGGGCCGCGGTAGGATCGCCCTGGTTCGCCCTTGCGGCGACTTCCCGTTCGTACAGAGGCAAAGCCACCCGCAACATCCAGTTGCAGAACTTCCCACGCGCCGACGGCGACAAGAGATTCACCGCGCGCTGGTAGGCCTCCAAGCGATCGTCATGCTCGCGAGAGTCAACGTTGGGATAGCGGGCGCGACGCTCGTCATCGAGTGGGCGTCCATGGACGTCGATGGTCACCAGGTTCCCAGCCTGTCGGTTCTGCCAAACCACGAACGCCTCGGCCTCGAGGAGTAATTGGTCCTCGGTCGTCTTGGTCCACCAGCGTCGCGTCGCCGCGCTTAGGGCATCGAGCACGGAACAAACCCCACCATTGGCCGCCATGCGGCTTCTCAAGGCACCAAAGTCCCAGTTTCCGGTGCTCTGGCCCTAGTATCGGTGGCAAGCCGATGAGCGTTGCGAGAAACGCCGCATCAGCGCGTGCTGCTTGGTTGGACAAGGTCCCCCTTGTGAAGCTCGTATGGAGCGCTTGGCAGCAGTTTGCCATCGCGGACGACCTGCGTGTTGCCGAACACCGCGGTCATGCCCCAGCTCCTCTCGAACAACGGACCGTCTTGCATCTGGAAATGCAAATGCGGCTCGGACGAGTTGCCACTGTTGCCGCAAGCCGCGAGCGCCTGGCCGCCCACGACCCTGTCCCCGACTTTGACTCTCGCGCTGCGCGGAACGAGATGGGCGTACGCCGAGTAGATGCCTGGGCCGTGCTCGATGATGATCAGGTTGCCCGGCGCCATGTAGGGATTCATTTCGCCCGGGACGTTGTCGGGGACGCCGTCGACCAACGTGATGACCTTGCCGGCGGCCACGGCCAAGATTTCTTGTCCGTAGGCCAGGTAATCTTCATTCTTGTGTCCGTCATTGCGGAAGGTCGCGCTCCGACCATCGACCATCACCAAGTCGGCGGCGCGACGCTGACTCGCATGCCTGGCGTGCTGGTTCACCTCGAGCGAGTCGCCTCCCCAGAAAACCAGCCACTTGCCCCTGAAAGGAAGGCTCAATGGAATCGCGGTGCGCGCCACGGGAGGCTCGCCGGCTGGAGGCGCGTCGAACGAAAGGCCGAGGATGCTGCCCGACGGCCCGACGGCGAGAGTCATGAGCCAATCGCCACGTTCCGCCTCGAGGCGGTATTTGGCGGTGCGCTCGTCCGCGGAGAGAAGTGTCGCCTTCTTGATAGCGCCGCGCTGCTGGATGATCGCGTGCACATGCGGCCCGAGCTTGTCGATCGGGACGGCTCTCTTCATATCGGCGCTGAACATGGCGAAAATGGCTTGGGCATCTTCGGCGTTCAGATGTGCAATGAGCTGGTCCTTCGTGACGTCGAAAGCCGGAGCAGCGAGCAAGACGAAAATCGCGAGCCGGAGCATGGCCCGTCCTCTATCCCCCCTTGCGGTGTCTCGCTAGCGCCGCCCGCATCGATGCGGCGAGCGCCAGCAGCAACACCGGCCACAGGCTGAGCGCCCCGCCCGTCCCGCTGCAACCGTCACCCGAGGAGCTGCCGTCGGCGGAGTCGCCGCCAGCCGGCGGGCACTCCTCTGGCTCGGGACAAGCAACGCAGGTTTCGCACGTGGCGCAGACCTGCGCGCAGATAGGGTCCGGCGCGACGTCGACTTCCCCTGCATCGAGCACGCCGCTGCCGTCGTCGTCGAGCCCGGCAGCGACCGCCCAGCCCTCGGAGTCACAGACACCCGCGGCCGCTGGGGTCACCGCGACGAGGAGAGGTGTCGAGCGAAACTCCGCGGCGCCCGCATCGCAGCCGGCGCCCCAAGGGCGTCCAGCGCCAAGCTGATCCGTCGTGCTCGGTCCGCCGAGGATGAGCGAGGCACAATCGGCGGCGTCGCGAGCCGGGCTATCCCCGGCGAGTGGCACGACCTTGCCGTCGAACGGCAACAGTCCGGCAGCGACGCCGACCTGATCACTGGTGAGTGGCCCGGTCGTGCCCACGAAGGTTCCGATGACGTTGAACCCGCCGCTCATGAAGTCCCCGATGTCGGCCGGCAGATTGTCTGCGATGACGGACGAGCGCACGGACATGTTGCCCACGGCTCCCGTGCCGGCACCTACCGCGTTGCCCACCACAGTGACGTTCTCCAGCACGCCATCGTTGATGAGCCGGCTGGGAAAGACGGAGTTCCCGACGAAGGTCGAGCTCAAGATCGTCACTTCGCCACCGTCCACGAACGGGTGCCCCAAGACGAGATTGTTCGCGAAGAGACTGTCGCGGACCCCGACGTTGCCGTAGACCGCTGCGTAGGTGTTGAAGTCGTGTACGCCATCGCGGAACACTGATCGGGTCACGTCAACGCGACTCGTCCCGCCAATGCCAGCGACCACGCCACGCTGCGTTCGATTGCCCTCGAAAACGGTATCCTCGATCGCGACATGTCCGTTGCTGAACGCAACAGCCGCCCAGCCGTGGCCATGACAACCGACGATACGTCCCCCACGCATCGTCACGGTCGCACCACTGGCTGCAGTGATCGCGGAGCCGCCACCGTTGGCCGCGCTGTTGGACGTTAGCTGGAACCCACGAATGTCGACGTCGGTGAGCAACCCTTGCGCGGAGGCGCCCGTGGCAATCACGGCGCTCGCGAGAACGCCTTCTCCGGTCCACAATAGCGTCATTCCCCGCAGGGTGCTGGTGCCCGCGATGGTGATGAGCCACGAATTGTCGAGGCCCAAGCGCAAGACGCTCCTTCCCGACCCAGCGCCGCGCAGCTCCTTGTTGGAAACGGTGAGTGTCCCACCGTCGATGAGGTAGGGCCCCGCGGGGAGCACCACGACGTATGGCTCTTCGGCGATTCCTTCGAGCACGCAGCCGTTCGCCACCGCCGAAACCTCGTCGAGCGCCTCCCGCACCGAGCATGGCGGGCCAGCCGCTACATCGTCCGTGAAATCGGTGACAGTCACCGTGTAGGCGCGCGCAACACTGGAGGAGCTCAGCAAGAGAGCGACGACAGTCGAAGCGTATTTCATTGCGCGAGCAGTCTAGCGCGATGCTCGACTCGTTACGATCCGGGCGCCGAGCAAAGCGATGAGCACGAGCAGCGGCGAACCGCGCGCGGTCGCGTTGCAGCCGTCGCTCTCATCAGCGTTGGGTTCATCGGTGTCTCCACTGTTCGGGTCGTGGTCATCCGAGGGCGATGGTCCCTCGTCGGGCGTCGGCTCTGGTCCACCGTCCGGTTCGGGCCCCCCGTCGGGCCCGCCATCGGGCTCACCAGGAGCCGCGGTGATCTCGATCGCCCAAGCGGCGGTTGCCGACAATGCGCCGCTGGGGTCGAGACGGACCTTCGCGGTGTCATCGTAGACGCGAGCCGTGACCGTATGCTCGCCGACACCGAGGTCGGCGGCGCGCACCAGTAGCGTCGTGGTCGACGCAGCTTGCTCGTCGGTGCCGATCGTCCAGGTGACGCTCAAGGGGCCGCTTGTCCGTTGCGGTGCGGCCACTTCCAGCGTGCGCTCGTCACCAACCACCATGGCGAAGCTCGGCTCCGGGCTCTGTGCGTCGATCGGCGTGACCTTGTCGTAGAACGACAAGATGAGCGCCTCGCTACACACCGGGCAGAACGGTGAGCCAGGGGTCCGCATGGCGCAGTCGGCCGCGGGTCGATAGATGTCGCTGTCCAGATAACGCGCGCCTTCGAACAGACCCACCACGTCGAGGTATGGCGACGTCACCGGCGTCGGCAGCGGTACGGGCTCATCGATCCAATGGAGCCATTTGATGTCAGCGAGCGTGTCTCGCAAGGTGACGTTGGGCTCGTAGCAATCGACCGCCGCGCTGCATGGCGGATACGAGGGGTACGGGGTCTGATACTCGTCCGCGAGCCCGGCAAGGATATGCCCAAGCTCGTGCGCCATCAGGTCTCCGATCTCGGGATACGTCGCGACGTTGCGTGAAACGGTCAGGAGAGAGCCGCCCGATCCGCCGTACGCGTCGTCGTTGACTACGAGCAACACGACGTCGAGGGTGGGAACAGCGGCGAGCGCGGCGGTGAGCACCTCCCCGACGTTTGCACAGAGGAGGTCGGGTCGCCCGGGCGCGCACTCGTAGTAGGCGTCGAAGGCGGTGTCGCGGACGATGGGCGCGGGAAGCGCCTCGGGATGGTCGGCTCCTGCCTCGTTCGAAACCGTGTAGACGACGGTGGCATTGAAGAATGGCGCGTGATCGGCGTACGGCTCGATGGTGAACAAGACATCGAGCAACGCGACCGCATCGTCGTGCAGCTTGGTCATCTCCCCAGCGGTGTAGCCGTCACCGAGGACCACGATATCCATGCGATTCGCGCTTGGGCCGCTATCCCGCACAAGGTCGGGAGCCTGCGCCAGAGAAGCTTCGGCGAGCAGCAAGCTCGCCACAAACGCCAGCGTGGACGTCGTCCGCACGTCCGAGAGTATACAACCAAGGAGCGACCGCAATGTTCGATTTGTTACCGTCCGGGCGCGCTATCTGACCGTCAGTAGCAATCCAGCGGCACTTCATGCCAGGGCGGCGGCCCGCCGGTTGGGCACTCCTCGGTGCAACAGTCGCTGTTGATGCACTGCAAGATGAACGACGGAACGGGCTCGCCCTGGCACGTCGCATCGCTGACCGTGACGCAGGTGCTGCCCGCGACGCAGCCCGGATAGTATCCGGGGTAGATCTGCGCGAGGCACGCCTTCCATCCGGGCTGGTACTCGCTGTAGTCGCCTTCCCACCGACTGGTCGCGGCGTTGTACGTCAGCTGCACGCTGTGCGCCGGCGCGGCGTTGCTGGTCCAGGCGCAGAAGTCGATGAACACCGTGGAAGGACCGTTGTCGACGATCCATGAGCCGATGGGGTGGCGGAAGCCCTGCTCGGCAGCGTTGAAGCACTGGCCGTAGCTGCTGATGCTGCCGGTGACCGCGCCGTTGGGGAAAAACGTCATCGGCGTGTCGTATCCGCTATTGCAGTCACCACTGGGCGAGTATTGGAAAGAGTAGACGCCGCTCACGAATTCCGCCGGCTGTTGGCCGGGGTTGTGGACGTTGACGCTCAACCTACTGTTGGGGGCAACTTCGAAGCGCGGTAACGCTTCGACCCCGAGCACCTCGGGGCGCACGAAGGCCACGAATGTGTGGTTGCCGGTCTCGCTCTCTTCAGGGACCCACTGCAGCTGGTACGACGTCTGCCCGAAGACGCCGAGGGTCTCGCTGATCTGAGCCAAGCTGCCGTTGGGAAAGAGCTCGTGCACGCTCACCGAAGCGACGTTTGGCACGCCGAAGAAGGTTTGACCGTCGGCGATGTTGACCGTGAAGGTAACCGTTTCGTTGGTCTCGACGGTTTGCGCTGAAGCGGACAACGCGCCGGTCGGCGACGCGGCAAGTGCCAGCTCATAGGTAACCTCCGGCGGCGTGAAGGCCACCGCGCCACCCAAAACCTCGAGCACGTCGGTGATGCTGCTGCCGAGCCCCGCGGTCGCCTTGAGCTTTGCGCCATAGGCCGACGCGTAGGCGCTGTCGGTCGCTTGAGCGGACTCGGTGCCGTAGTCGAACTCGAGCTCGGGGCCGGCGGTGATTTCGAGGACTTCGAAGCTCAGATCGCCAGGCAACGTCGGGAAGACGTCGACCGCGAGCTTGGCGAAGCCGAAGAGCTGGGCCGCGAACTTGAGGCGCAAGTCTTCGGTGAGGCTCCCGGGCCACTCGACGATGGGAGAGAACTCGTTGATGGGCTCGAAGGTGCGCACCATCGTCAGGCCAGCCTCGGGTGTGTAGTCGTAGCCGGCACTCACCGTCGCGCCGAGCTTGCCCTCGACACCGAAGCGCGCTTGCGCGAGCTCGAAAGCGCCCTCGATCTTGAAACCGACGCCAAGCGGCACCGTCGGCGCGATGAAAAACGCGACCGCGCCGCCGATGGGGATCACGAACTTGAAGATCTCGAGCTCGCAGGTCAGCTCGGCGGTAAACGCCGCGGTGGTCTCGAACACGCCCGAGGGAGCGAGCGCGAATCCACCTTTGGCCACCATGCGGTGATGCGCGAGCTCGCCGTCCTGGAGATCGAGTGCCCAATCGATGTCGATGGTGGGCTCGAACGCCACCTTGAGCGGTAGCGAGAGCTCGATTTGTGGCTCGGCGCTCGCTTCACACTCGAACAGCCCGTAATGGAACTCGGTTTCTAGTGCTTGTCGCAGCGGACCACCACGGTCGCGCGGTGCCGCTGCCACGGTCGCGAAGGGGCCCGAGGGGACGGTGTAGCTTTCATCGATCTTCAGGGCGGTGAACGCTTCGTTGAGATTCACCGCGACCAAGGAGACATTCGTGAGGCCCCCACCAGCATCCACTATCGCAAGCACGCGACCGGCTAGCGGAATCGCTTCTCGCGACAAGACGACCGCTCCAGCGGACAAACCGGTGACGTCACGCAGTGTGACGTCGAAGTTCCGGCCACCGGTCGGGCGAATGGGGCCGTCGATCTGCGCGTCAGTCACCATCACTGCTTCGGGAACCGCGCGCACCACCGCGACCGTTACCGGCGCGGCGTCGATGGTCCCCACATGTGCGACGATTTGCGACGAACCAATGAGATCGGCGGCTATCACTTCACCCACATCAGACACCGCGACCACCTCGGGGTGTGTCGAGGTCCAGGTGATGGGTAGGTCGGACTCCACCCGCTGATCGGCTTCGTCGTACGCGATAACGGTCAGTACCTGCTGTTCACCCGGGTGCACGAGCAAAAGCGCATTGGGAGCGACCTCGAGCCGCACGATCCCGCCATTGGGATCGCCGGGCGGGTCGTCCTTGGAGCAAGCAGTGAGGGCGAGGAGCGCAAAAAGGCAGGTAGTCCTTGGGTAAGCCATTGCTCAGGGACGTTAGCAAAGGGCCTCGGCGTCGCATACCGTCCATTTGGACGGGGCCCACGCCGAGCGGCTGACACCGTCCGAGCTGGCATGTGGTACGGTCGAGCCCGACTGCCGTCGCGAGGATTGGACCCATGCCTTCTGACTCTGATCCGAACAAGCTGCCCAAGGAACGTCGAGAGACCGATCGCGTCCTGCATCATGAGCGCAGGAAGAGCGACGAGCATATTGGTCAGGCGAGCGCGGACGAGACGAGCGCCGTGGTCTTGCGGGCACGCGGTCGGGCCGATGAAGTCCTCGGGCAAGCACGCGATCGAGCGGACCAGATCCTCGAACGGGAAGGCTCCACGAGCGGTCAGCGTCGGGCACTTCGCGAAGAACGCGCGGCAGCGGATCTCACGTTACAAAAGGAACACGTCACCGCTGACGCCAGGGTAACGGACGAAAGCGACGATAGGGTGCGGGCGCTCACTGGCCTGCTTCGTCACGAGCGCGAACGGACGGACGAAGCGCTCCTGGTCGAGCGCTTGCGCGGCGATGCAACCACCGTCGCGACGAGCGACTTCATGGGTATGGTCACTCACGACCTACGAAACCTGCTTGGCGCGATCGCACTGGTTGCCGAGGTGCAGCTCCAAACAGCCGCCGACGATGAGCCCGGCCGGCGAGCTCGCGACGCGGCGAGGAAGATTCAGCGGCTTACCGCGCGCACGAGCCGGCTCGTCGGAGACCTCGTGGATGTCGCGAGCATCGAGGCTGGCCAGTTCGCCACGGTGCCCACGACGAGCGAAGTGCGGGTGCTGGTGCAAGACTCGATAGATGCGTTCGAGCCGCTCGCGGCCAGTAAGGACATTTCACTCGAGGCGAGTATTGCCGCCAGCTCGCTAGTCGCGAGCTTTGACTATGGGCGCATCCTGCAAGTGCTCGCCAACCTGCTCGCCAACGCCATCAAGTTCACCGACAAAGGTGGACGCGTCACCCTTCGAGTCGAAGCGACAGACACCGATGTTTGTTTCTCCGTCACGGACACCGGGGCAGGGATCGCGCCTGACCAATTGGAACCGATCTTCGAGCGCTTCTGGCAAGTCACGAAGAATGATCGCCGCGGGCTCGGTCTCGGCTTGTTCATCTCCAAGTGTATCGTCGAAAGCCACGCCGGCCGGATCTGGGCCGAGAGCACAGTCGGCAAGGGCAGCACGTTCTGCTTCACGCTTCCTCGCGTGGCAGCAGCTCTCGCGCCTCGTTGATTGCGCCATAGACGGCGAGCCCGTGCAACGACGGCTGTGACGAGTCGCGCCATAGCGAGACCGACACCGAGACCGTCTTCTTCGAACGCCGAGGCGAGACGTGGGAACCGGCGGCGGGTCTCGGACGCCTCCGTCTACAAGACCCGTTCGTCAGCAAGATCGGTGGTGACCTCATCGTCGGTGGCGTTCAGGTGTCGCCCAAGAAAGGCGGGGCAGCCGGTGAGCTCGAGTGGGAGACTGTCTTCTATAGCAGCAGCGATTTGGTCGCCTTCACGCACCTCGCGACGGGCCCCAAGGGCATGAAAGATATTCGCCCGGTGTCGCTTGCCGACGGT
>JBGGMJ010000034.1:0-14288 GCA_041288095.1 Myxococcota bacterium | reverse complement strand
CGTCATTGGCGAGGCCCTCGAGGCCCAATACGGCGCCGTCAACGGCGGCCAGATGGGCATCGCGCTCTCCGCCGCCGGCATTGCCGCCAAGGTCTTCAAGCTCATCCAGCAGTTTCGTTACGGCTACATCAAGCTCGAGCTCACGTCCCCGACGCCAGTGAAGAAGCCGATCAGCACCGCCGCGAACAAAACCGGCGATTTGCGCGCTGTCGCTGGCGTCGACAAGCAGAAGTACGACGACGCGGTGAGCATCCCGGGCAACCAAGCGGCTGTCGATTGCATGGGCTCGCTGGGCCTGCCAACCAAGACCGACGCGCGCGACATCGCCAACGACGCCGAGAACTGGCGCGTCGAGTGGAGCATCGTCACTGGCGGTGGCTCGCAGGTGCTCTGGGCCCCCGATACCCACTGGGACATCACCAACGGCGGCTTTCAGAAGAAAGTGACACGCGTCGACGAGACGACCGTCGAGACCACCGTCCAGTTCGATATCTTGCCGCAAGCGACGAAGGCGACGGTCGGCAAAGAGCGCCGGCGCAAGGCGACCTTCAAGGTACAGCTCCACCGCGGCTCGGCACCCGACCTCTCATCACTTTGGGGGGCCGGCAAGCCCGGCGCGGCGGCCGCCAACCTGAACCCGATCGGCGCGGCCCTCGGCATCGCGGACGCTTTGACGGACATCACCGCCAAGTGGGCGCTCGAAGGCGCCGCGCCTGCGGCTTACGTCAGCCAGGAGCTCATCGAGATCGAGCCGACCGGTCTCATCGGCTCGCTCAAGTGGACCATCGACGGCTCGGCCGCGCGCTACGAGGTGACCGACAACGGTGACATCAAGACCAAGGAGACCGCGCTGATCGCGCAGACGGGCTTCATCGAGATCGTCAGCTCCGAGCCCTCGACCGGGAATACCACCGCCTACGGTAGCGAGACTTGCAGGCAGACCTATGGCTACGGGCAAACGCGCCTCGATGTCGTCGAGGGATCCGAAATCGTCGGCACGCGCACCGACTTCGACGGGCAAAAGTACAGCGACTCCTGGACCTCACCGCAGACCAGCCCTCGCAACGAAGCCGCCCTGGTCGCGGACCAAACGACGCCCATCGAAGGCCTGCCCCCCGGTGTCGTGATCCCCGGCGCCGGCCAAGTGATGATCGTCTTGAGCCCGGCCGTCAGCTGCGGCCCGGTCGAATCCGTCGTCGAGTTCGCCATCGTCGACTGGGACTACGACGGCACCGACGGCTGGGTCCGGACCGAGGAGAGCTACGACACTGATCCGGTGATTCTGCTGCCTTCGACGCTGCAGGAGAGCATCATCTACATCGATCGCACCCCCAGCCAACGGACGGTCACGGGAGAGCGCACCTACACCGAGACGCGCCAGATCCACGGCCTCACCGTGCCGGTCACGCAGCACCTCGAGTGGAACCTGCACTGGGTGGAATGAAAAGCACTCAGGGGCAGGCGCAGCCGCCACGCAGCATGACGTTGTCGATGACGAGGCCGTAGCCGGAGAGCAACGGGCGTGCCGGGTTGCTGGTGCGCAGCGCGAGGTCGTCGACAGCATAGGGCCCGAGTCCCTCGCACCAGCGGAAGAGATCCTCCCAGGACGTACCCAGGTAGCGCGACGTACCGTCGACGCTGACCATCACGACATCGTTGGCGGGACCGTCGATGGCGTGGAAGCGCACGCGCACCGTGTGTGGCAGCGACCGATCGAGGTCTGACGCAATATCGACGAATGACAGGAGGTCCTGCGGCTCGCATCCGTCCGCGGGCGCGGCGACGCTGCCATAGGGTGGGGCGTCGACGTATTCAGCGAAGGTGACGACCAGCCCGCCCGGGTTGTCGACCACCTGCACGAGGCTCATATGGGAACCACCGTGGTCGAGCGCCATTTCGACGCGGAGGCCAGCCTGCTCGGCGCTGGGGACGGCCGAGGCGAACTGCCACTCGATCTCGAGATATTCCTGTCGGACACCAGGCGGCACGCTGATCGCGCTCGCCTCACCAGCCTCGTTGACGACGCCGGGTGAGGAGGTCGCGTCGGAGTAGCAGTCTGAGGTCACGGCGTTGGAGACGCGTAGGCTCTGGCCGCCGAAGCCCGAATAGCCCCACGTATTGGCGACCACGGCATGGTCATAGATCGCGCAGCCTTGGCCGGCGGCGCCGAGACTCGACCATCCGGCAACACCGTTGATGAGGCCCGGCGAATACGTGGGCGGCTCGAAGTCGAGGCTCAGTGTCTCGGTCGGGACGCAGCAGGTGCTCCCACCGTTGCACGACCAGTAGGCGCACTCGTCAAACGGCTGCACGGGAGTGACGACCTCCTCGAGCCTATCGAAGCCGCCGCGACCACACGCGGTCGCGCACAGGATGCACACGCCGGTGTGGAGCCACTTAGCGGCGCAGGAGATCGGCATACATCGGGAAGGCGCCCGCGAGCTCGCGCACGTCCTTCTTCACCGCCGCGAGATGCGACTCGTCTTCCGGCTTCTCGAGCGCCCGGTTGATGAGGTCGGCGATCTTCACCATCTCCGCCTCTTTCATGCCGCGCGTCGTGACCGCCGGTGTGCCCAAGCGGACACCACTGGTCACCATCGGCTTCTCGGGATCGAACGGGATCTTGTTCTTGTTGACGGTGATGCCGGCCTTGTCGAGCGCGTGCTCGGCGAGCTTGCCGGTGAGCTTCTTCGGGCGCAGGTCGACCAAAACGATGTGGTTGTCGGTGCCGCCCGAGACCAAGCGGAAGCCGCGCTCGGCCATTGCGGTCGCCAAGACGTGTGCGTTCTTGCGGATCTGCTGCTGGTAGGTCTTGAACGACGGCTGCAAGGCTTCGAGGAAAGCCACGGCCTTGCCGGCGATGACGTGCATCAACGGCCCGCCCTGGATGCGCGGGAACGTCGCCGAATCCAGCGACTTGCCGTAGTCCGCTTTGGCGAGCACGAGGCCCGAGCGCGGACCGCGTAGGGTCTTGTGCGTCGTCGAGCTCACGTATTCGGCGTGCGGCACCGGCGACGGATGCTCACCCGCGGCCACCAACCCGGCGATGTGCGCCATGTCGACGAACAGGCGAGCGCCGCCGGCACGAGCGATCTTGGCGAAGCGCTCGAAGTCCAGCGTGCGCGCGTATGCCGAGGCACCCGCGACCACCAGCTTCGGCTTGTTCTCCATGACAAGCTTCTCGAGCTGGTCGTAGTCGATGCGCTCGTCTTCGCGACGCACACCGTACGGCACGACCTTGTAGAGCTTGCCGGAGAAGTTCACCGGCGAGCCGTGCGTGAGGGGGCCGCCCGCGTCGAGGTCCATGGCGACGATGGTGTCGCCCGGCTCGAGGTAGCTCATGTACACGGCCATGTTGGCCTGCGAGCCCGAGTGCGGTTGGACGTTCGCGTATTCGGCGCCGAAGAGCTTCTTCGCACGCTCGATGGCGAGATTTTCGATGACGTCGACCACCTCGCAGCCGCCGTAGTAACGGCGACCGGGGAAGCCCTCGGCGTACTTGTTGGTGAGAATGGTGCCGACCGCGGCCAGCACCGCGCGGCTCACGAAGTTCTCGCTGGCGATGAGCTCGAGCCCGTCTTCCTGACGACGGGTTTCGTTCTCGATCGCCGCGTAGATCTCGGGATCGACCGCCTTGAGCGCTGCCAAACCTTGTACGTCCGAGCTCATGGGCGCTTAGCCCTGGTGCGCGTTGATGTAGGAGACCGCGTCACCGACGGTGCGGATGTTCTCGGCTTCCTCGTCAGGGATCTCGAAGCCGAACTCGTCTTCCATCGCCATGACGAGCTCGACGATATCGAGCGAGTCGGCACCCAGGTCATCGACGAACGACTTGTCGGCGGCGACTTCGTCTTCCTTGACGCCAAGCTGGCGGACGATGATCGCTTTGACGCGCGCCTCTACTGCGTTGTTCTCAGCCACGTTAGCTCTCCCTTGAGCGTGCTTTCTTTCGAAAAACGCGGAGCTAGCTAGCACGCCAAAGCAGCAAAGCCAACGGAAACCACGAACCAGAGGCGGAGCTAATGCCTGGGGTCGCCCCTGGTGAGCGGAATGAAGCGTACTGGCAGGGTTTTGCGCACCCGGAGATCGCCACCGACGCGCTCGAAGACGCGCAGGGTCTGGGTCTCCTCCTGACCACCGATGGGGATGACCAGGCGGCCACCCGGCTTGAGTTGGTCGAAGAGGGCACGCGGCAGCTCCGGCGGCGCGGCGGTGACAACGATCGCATCGAAGGGAGCCGCCTCGGGCCAACCTTCATGACCATCGCCGAGACGCACGTGCACATTGGCGAGCCCTAAGCGCTCGAGCGCAATCTCGGCCCGCTCCACCAGCTCGGGTACGATCTCGACGCTGTAGACCTCGCAGCCGAGGGCCGCGAGCACCGCCGCTTGGTAGGCGCTGCCGGTCCCGATCTCGAGGACCTTGTCGCCATGCTCGACCTCGGCCGCGTCGGTCATGAAGGCGACGATGTAGGGCTGCGAGATGGTCGCACCGGCGCCGATCGAGATGGCGCGATCGGCGTACGCCAGGTGCCGGTTCCACTCCGGAACCAGCTCGTGGCGCGGCACCTTGCGCATGGCTTCGACGACGCTATCGCGCACACCACCGCGGCGGGCGATGGCATCGACCATGGCGTGACGAGCCTTGTCGGTCGCGGAGCTCACGCCCCTAGGGTGCGTTCGCGACCGGCCGGAAGGAAGAGGAAACCGCTAACGCCTAGCGGCTCTTCTTCTTCTTCTTGGCGATTTCGACCTTCTTGCGCTTGTTGCGCGCCTTCGCCTTGATCTTACGTTGCATACGAACCCGCTTCTGCTTGCTCTTCGAGTTAGCCATTTCACTCTCCTGTACTGCGATCATCGCCGCTGCGCTCGACATGCTCGTCGAGACGCTTACCCTCGAGGACATGCGTCTCGAAAAGGCGTTCGGCATCATCGGGTGATAAGTGCGTGTACCACGTTTCGCCTGTCGGCCTGCCCGCGGAGAACACGGCGACCGTGCAGCCCTTGGCGCAATAGTCGAGGCAGCCCGACGAAGTGACGCGCACGCGACCCTTGAGCTTGTGCTCCTTGGTCAGCTTCTTCATGCGGTCGAGCAGCTCGGGACCGCCACGGTGGTGACACGATCCCTTGGGATCGTCGCGGTCGCGCTCCTTCGTGCAGACGAAGACGATGTGATCGAAGCGCGCCATGAGGGCGGGCGCTATAGCAAGCGCTCGCAGGTCAGGCAATCGAATGCTAAGAGGGCGCCGCCATGAATCTGCGCGTCGCCATCGCCCTTCCGTTGCTCGTCGTCCTCGCCTGTGCCAAGCGCGTCGAAGATCCCGCGCGCGCCCCACTGCCGGGCACGACGACGCCGCAGGACAATGGGCCGCCGCTGGCGGTGAAGAAGCCGCACACCGTCCCCTCGCCGAACGGTGACCGCGACGATCCCTACTACTGGCTGCGCGACGACGAGCGAACCAACCCCGAGGTGCTGGGTTACCTGACCGCCGAGAACGCCTGGCGCGACAAGGTCATGGCGCCGCATCACGCGGTGGAGGAAGCGCTTTTCGCCGAGCTCATCGGCCGCCTGGCTCCCAACGACACCAGCGTGCCCTACTTCGATCGCGGCTATTGGTACTACCGCCGACTCGAGGAGGGGAAGGAGCACCCGATCTACTGCCGCAAGAAGGGCACGATGGAGGCCGCCGAGGAGGTGCTCCTCGACGCCAACGCCGGCGCGGTCGGCCACGAGTTCTACGAGGTCGCCGCCCGCGTTGTCAGCAATAGCGGACGTCTCTTCGCCTACAGCGACGACACCGTCGGTCGCCGGCAATACGTGCTGCACGTCAAGGACACCGCGACCGGGGCGGTGCTGCCCGATACCGCGAGCAACCTCGACGACGACGGGGTCTGGGCGAACGACGACCGCACACTGCTCTACGTCGAGCGCGACCCAACGACGCTCTTGGGTTACCGCGTCATGAAGCACGTCCTCGGCGAGACGCAAGACACCGTCGTCTACGAGGAGAAGGACAAGAGCTTTTACGTCAATCTCTCGAAGAGCAAGTCGGGCGCTTACATCTTCATCGACCTGCACGCGACGACCATGAGCGAGACGCTCTATGCCGACGCATCCGATCCGGCGCTCGCTTTCAAGCCGGTGCTGCCGCGATCCGCCGACCACGAGTACCAGGTGGAGCACGTCGGCCGTGACTTCATCGTGCGCACCAACTCGAAGGGCTCTACGAACTTCCGCATCGCCCGCGTGCCCGTCACCCAAAGCACTTCATTGTCCGCTTGGAAAGACGTCGTCCCGGCGCGCGCCGACACCTTCATCGAGGGCTTCGACGTCCTCGGCAACGCGATCGCCGTCAACCACCGCCAAGACGGACTGCTCAAGGTCGCGATCACCCCGCTGACGCCCAAACTCAAGCCGGTGACGGTCAGCGCCGACCAGCCCTCGTACACCATGATCCTGGTGCCGACCCCCGAGCTCGACCGCGGCAAGTTCCGCTACGTCTATCAATCGCTCACCACGCCACCCACGACCTTCGACGTCGATGTGAAGACCGGGGCAAAGGAGGAGCTCAAGCGCGAACGCGTGCCCGGCTACGACCCGACGCAGTACGCCACCGAATATCTACGCGCCAACGCCCGCGACGGCACCGCGGTACCGGTGTCCATCGCCTACCGCAAGGACACACCCCGTGACGGCAGCGCGCCGCTCTTCCAGTACGGCTACGGCGCCTACGGCTTGTCGATCGATCCCGAGTTCGAGCGCGACTGGGTGAGCCTCATGGACCGCGGCTTCGTAGTCGCGATCGCGCACATCCGCGGCGGCCAAGAGCTCGGCCGCGCCTGGTACGAAGGCGGTAAGCTCCTCAACAAGAAGAACAGCAGCACCGACTTCATCGACACGACCCACGTCCTCGTCGAGCACGGCTACGCGGCGCGCGGCAAGGTGTTCGCGGAGGGTCGCAGCGCCGGCGGCATCATCATGGGCGCGATCGCCAACATGGCGCCGGACGACTACCGCGCCATCTGCGCCGAGGTGCCCTTCGTCGACGTCGTCACCACCATGCTCGACACGTCGATTCCACTCACCACCAACGAGATGGACGAATGGGGGAACCCAGCGACGAAAGACTACTACGCGTACATGGTGTCGTATTCGCCCTATGACAATGTCCGCGCCCAGGCCTATCCGGCGATGCTCGTGGTCACGGGGCTGTGGGATTCGCAGGTCCAGTATTACGAGCCGGCCAAGTGGGTCGCGAAGCTCCGGGCCGTGAAGACCGATCAAAACCCGCTGGTGTTCAGCGTCGACATGGCGGCCGGCCACGGCGGCAAATCGGGCCGTTTCGAGGCCAAACGCGACCGCGCACGCGAGTACGCCTTCTTCTTGGCTCAGCTCGCGGAAAAGCCCTGATCAGGCGTGTCAGTCGCGAATACGCAACCCGCCCAGAGCCAAACCGATAACAGCGATGTCCCGAGGTAGCTCCTTGGGATTTTTTCTCTTTACGGGATGGGCTTCCCAGGAGACGGGCAATGCTGGCTGGGGTCACAGGGGCACGTGCGTCTGCCGTTCAATCGGACCGGCGCGTCATCGACATCCGCAGCTCACAGGTCAGCGAGATGGAAGGCGAGGCCGACAAGTACCGCCTCGAATTCGGACCTACCATCCGCGGTCGCATGAGCCTCGAGCAGGCTTTCGCGGCAATGCGCGCCGGTCAGATCGATCTGAACGACGACGAGTCGCCCATCCGCTTTCCGCGTCCGACCGAGCTCGGCTACATGATGGACCGCGCACCGGGGGTCTGGGGCCACACCCTGCTCGCCCTCGACGACGGCATCAACGACCCGGTCATCGTCGACCTCGGCGCCCCGGGCCAAGCCCCGCACTCGCACCAAATCGAAGAAGAAGAGTACGAGCGCCATAGCGGTCATCAGGCGCATGGCGAGGACCTCATGGTGGACATGCCGGCGCCCCGTCCGCCGCGCGTCACCATCCGCGAAGTCGAGCCGGGTGAAGGCTACGACGACCAGCACGGCGCCTACGAGCCCGAGCCGATGCCGCGCTTCCGCGACGAGCCGATGGACGAACCGGGCCCGATGCCGCGCGGTGGTCACCCGACCTACGATCGCGTCGAGCCGCAGATGGGCTTCGATCGCGCGCCGCAAGCGCAAGAGGCCGAGGACGCGCCCCGCGTTCGCAAGGTCGACCCCCGCGGCGGTGGCCAGGCCCCGGCAGCGCAGAAGGCCGGCGAAGACGGCTTCAAAGTCGGTCGCGTCACTCTCGACGGCAAGGACATGGAAGAGCTCATCGCCATCGCGAAAGAGCTGAAGATCCCGCCGTCCCTTCTCTTCCGCTCGCTGCGCGCGCCGACCAACGACGAGCGCATCTTCGCCCGCGGCAAAGAGAAGTTCTTGATGCGTGACGCGGAAATCCGCGAGCGCGTCATCACCATCGACGTCGGCGGCAAGAAGCCCCCTGTCGTCGTCAGCTTCGCGCCGAAGCCCTCGATGACCAATCTGTGGTCCGCGGCTCTGCACGGCGTTTCGCTGATCCCCGGCATCGGACCGGGCGTTCAAGCAGCGCTGGGCGCCGCGACCGCCATCACCGGCTTCATCGGCACGATGGGCGCCAAGCTCTTCGGGCTCGGCAAGCACGAGCATCACCTCAACCTCATGCGCACGGGCATCAAGCACACGGGTTGGGGCATCGTGAACGGCCTCATCGACTTCAAGAGCGCAGGCGCCCTGTGGGGTCCGCGCGCGGTTGTCTCGGCGGGCGCCATGAGTCTCGACCTCGCGCAGTGGGCCAAGGCCCGCAAGCGCGGCCCGGAGGCCGGCTATATCCTCGCGGAGAAGCCGACCCTGATCCACCGCGCGACGGGTGCTCTCGACACCCTCGCCAACGGCATCGCGACCGCACTCAAGAAGTAGCTAACTGAAACGCTCGCGCACCCGCGCGGCGTATCTGCGGCTCATGGGCAGGGGCTCGACCAATCCGCGCAAGCGGACGGCGCAGCCCTCTCCCGTGTTGTCCAAGCGCTCGACGAAGCCAAGATTCACGATGCTGCCGCGATGGATGCGCGTGAAGTGCGCCGCCGGCAGTCGCTCTTCCCAAGTCTTTAGCGGACGGTTGACGAGCACGGTGGCGCCGTCCTCGAGGACGACCTCGGAATAGTCCCCGGCGCTGCGTACGCAGACCACCTCGCGCACGGCGGCAAAGCGTGACCCCGCCCCGTCGGAGAGCCACACGCGATCTTCGTAGCCCAGCGATCGCGCACCGTCCGTCGTAGCGGGCGCCTGGCGCAGCTTGTCCAGGGCCTTGGCCAGGCGATCGGGATGGACGGGCTTGAGTAGGTAATCGAGGGCATTGACGTCGAAAGCCCGCAAGGCGTGACGGTCATAGGCGGTGACGAAGACGACGCGCGGCGCGCTCTCGAGGCGCGCCAAGAGGTCGAAGCCGGACTCGTAGGTGAGCTGAACGTCGAGGAAGATGACGTCCGGCCGCTCGCTGTGCACCACCCGCTCGGCAACGTCGACACAGTCCGCTTCGGCGATCACCTCGACATCGGCGTGCTCGGCGAGCAAACCACGCAGCTCGCGACGCGCCAGACGCTCGTCGTCAACCAGCAGCGCGCGCATCGTCGGCCTCCGGTGCACGTTCGGCATGTTCGATGACAATCTCCGCGCAAGCGCGGCCCGCACCGCATTCCAAGGCAAAGCGCGCGGCGCCGCTGTAGATCTGGGCAAGGCGCTCGCGAACATTCCGCAGGCCCGTCCCGGTCCCGGCGGGCTTGCCGGAGAGCGAAGCGTGCGTCGTCGAGCCGCCGCTCCGGAGCCCCAAGCTGTTGACGACCTGGACCCTCAAAGCGCCGTCCCGCACCTCGGCTTCGATGACGACAGTGAGCGGCACGGCGCCGGACGCAAAGCCATGCTTCACCGCGTTTTCGATGAGCGGATGCAGGATGAGCACCGGCACCAACACATCGCGTGCGGCGGCGTCGACGACGAAGCGCACGCTGAGCTTCTCTTCGTAGCGTGCCTGCTCGACGGCCAGATAGCTTTCGATGGCCGAGAGCTCCTCCGCGAGCGGGACCAGAGGACGGTCCGCTGTAGCGAGCGAGTAGCGGTAGAAGTCCGCCATCTCGGTCACGACTCGCTTTGCCCGACGCGTCTCCTCGTCGATGAGCGCGCGTACCGAGTTCAGGGCGTTGAAGAGAAAATGAGGATGCAGCTGGTAGCGCAACGACTCGAGCCGTGCCGCTTGCGCCAGGGCGTCGGCGCGCAGGGCACGGGCGCGCTCTTGCTGCCAGCCATACCAGGCGGTGATGCCGAAATAGGCCGCGGTCCAGCCCATGAGGAGCAGGGAGAAGTTGAGAGTGCACAACGCGAAGTTGGCGAGGACCGTCGCCCAGTCGAGATCGTCGAAGATGACGTAGCGCAAGACGTTCTCGGTGACCGTCGCCAACGCACCCAGCACGATGCACCCGAAGAAGCAGGCGACGACGGCGCCCGCTGAAACGCCGAGACGGCGAACGGCGCGGTAGAGCGGAATGAGCAAGGAGCTGAGCAGCAAGCCGGTGAGCGCCTGCACGATCTTCATGCGCGCGAGGATGACGCACTCGCCGGCGGCGACCAGGGGCAAGAAGCTCAAGAACGCGAGGGCGCCGTAGGTGGCCCACGCGACACATTGCGTAAGCCAGACCGAAGGGAGTCGGCGGACGTACGGCGCGCTTTCGACCACGGAGCCTCCGCGAGAATCGGAGTGTAACCGCCGACCTGGCGGCATCCTTCCGGGTTTCTGCAAGCGGCACGTTTGGCTCGGTGAACGGCGCTCAGCCCCCGCAGGCGTAGCCGCAATAGGTCGCGCCTTGGCCCGGGTAGTAGCAGTAGTAGCAGCCGCCGTAGTGCTCGCAGTTGGGATAGGCGCACGAGCCGCCGGAGCAAAACGCGCAGCTACCGCCGTCGCAAGCCGCACCCTCGTTGCGGGCGACACCCGCGTTACACGCGCCGTTGTTGCAAACGTAGTAGAGGCACGTGCCACCGTCGGCGCAATACGCACCGTTGTTGCGCGGCGCGATGGTCGCGCCGAAGGCGCCGTCGCAGATGTAGTAGCGGCAGGTGTCGATCTCTCCGTAGTAGGTGCCGTACGGAGACGGCGTCCAACCCGGACAAACCGGCGAGCCGTTGCAGACGCGGTTCTGGTAGCACGAGTTCGGGGCGCCTTGGCACAGCGTACCGGCGGGTTGCGCGTTGTCGGGACACGCCGCGCCACCGCCGGTGCAATAGTCGGCGACGTCGCACGGGTCACCCGAGGCTCCCCGGCAGAGCGTCCCACCGGGCGTGAACGAGTCTCCTGGGCAGGCGGGGCCGCTGCCGGGACAGTACTCGGGGGGATCACAAGGACCAGCCGAGCCTCGGCAGGCAATGCCGCCCGGCGTGAACGAATCGCCGGGACAAGTGTTCGAGGAGCCATTGCACGTCTCGGCGACGTCACAGGCGCCCGCGATGCCGCGGCAGACGGTGCCGGCGTTTTGCTTGCTGTCTCCGGGACAGACCGCGCTCCCGCCCGTGCAGGTCTCGACGCGGTCGCAGGCACCTTGGCTCCCGCGACAGACGTAGCTCGAGGTTCTCAGCTCGTTGGCGGGGCACGCGGGCGAGCCGCCGGTGCAAGTCTCGGGGATGTCGCAGTCGCCAGCGGACGGCCGGCACGCCACGGCGTTGGAGTAGTAGGCGTTGCCCGGACAGACGGAGCTGCTGCCTGTGCACATCTCGGCCGGGTCACAGACCCCCGCCGAGGAGCGACACACGGTGGTATCGAGCTCGAAGACGTCCACCGGACACGCGCTCGACTGGCCGTTACAAGCCTCGGCGACATCGCAGGCACCGTTCTTGGCGCGGCACACCGAGCCACTCGGCGCGACGACGTTGGCCGGACACAGCGGGCTCTGGCCGTCGCACAGCTCCGCGATGTCGCAGCCGCCCGCGGCGGCGCGGCACACCGAGCCCCCGGGTACACGTGCGTCGGGCGGACACGCGTCCGAGACACCGTCGCAAGTCTCGGGGACGTCACACGCGCCCACCGATACGCGGCAAACGTAGCCGCCGGGCCGCCCGGCGCAGGCACGCGGGTCGTCGCAGTTGATGGCGCAGACGCCGTCGCAACATTGCTGACCGCTTTCGCAGACTGGCGTGTGAACACAGGAGCCGTTCTCGCAGGTCGCGGTTTCGCACGGCGCCGGAAGACAGTTGTCCGCGCTGCACGGCGCCGGCGTGCAACCGGTAGCGGCGTTCGCGGTCTTCGCCGTCGGATCGCAGATCGTGAGGTCGCAGCGGGTATCGTCGCGTTGTGAAGTGCAGCGCCCGTCCGTGCAGCGCTCTTGGGTGCACGTCGTCAGGTCGTCGCACTGCATCTCGTAGTCACACTCGTGCGCGGCCACCACACAACCGATACCGGGAATGCAACGTTCGTCGCTCTCGCAAAGACCGTCTTCGCGGCGCTCGAGACATCGTCCGCCAATGCAGACAGCATGCGTGCAGGTGACGGTCGCGGCACAGTCGTCGTCCTGCGCGCACATGGCCACCGGGCAGGCGTCGGGGTTCAGCTCCGAGCATGCGCTGTTGACACACAAGCCGTTGAGACACTGATCGGCGGCGCCGGTGCAGGTCACGCCTTCGCAGTCGCGCGTCAAGATGACGGGCACGGTCATGTCGCCGGTCACCGCGAAGGTCACCGCGCGTTGCGCGACGACGCTGTCGAAGCGCAACAGCTTGATGACGACGCGGTGGTCACCGGAGGCAATTTCGGGGAACTGCGCGATGGGTCGCGGGTTCACCAGCTCCGTGACCGCGTTGACGTCGATGGTGCGCGTCGCCGATGCGAGCTCGACCGCGATCTTGTCGAACTCGTAGCCAGGCACGAAATCGGTCGCGAGGCTCGCCGACAACACATTGGTGCCGGCGCGATTGCAGTCGGACGAGCAGTGTCCGTCACAGCAGACTTGCGCGTCGGGGCAGTTGGCATCCGACAGACACGGCGCGCCGGATGACTCGAACAACGAGCCGAGGTTACACGCCGGCGACGAGGCGGCGAGCCCGAGGAGGACGAGGAGCTGAAGGCGAAAGCTTCTCACCGCCCATCAAGAGTACCAAACCCGTCCGCGTTCCGCGCGGGGTGGGCACGCTACGCTTGTGTGGTCAGCCGACCACGACTCACTGCTGCGCCTTGAGCTGCTTGCACAGCGCCTTGAAGAGGTCCTTGGCCTCGGCATGGAGCGCCTCGGCGCCGCGGGTCCAGCCGTCATAGGTGCTCTGGTCCCAGCCAAGTATGCGCAAAGCCTCGCGATGTGCGGCCTTTTCCTTGAGCTCGCGCTTGCCCATCAGGGCCGTCTTGACGGCCAGGTACTGCTCGCCCTCGTCTTTGATCTTGCCGAGCTTGTCGATGACGTCGCCGATGCCGATCCACAGGGCACGTGAGACCCTGACGGGCTGACATTCGCGGTCCGACTTCGGCAGGTCGGCGAATTCGCCCTTGGACGCCGGATCGGTGAGGTAGTGCGTGAAGCGCTTGGGCTCGCCGCCGTCGACCAACAACACCGCCCCGTTCAACGCTCTGGCCGCGATAGCGAACCAGCGACAGGTGCGACGTAGCTCGTGAATGGAGTCGACATCGGTGAAGTCGAACTCTCCTTCTTTTTCGAACAGCTGCTTGGCTTCGCGCCGCAACATCTTGGCGTTCGCGGCGCAGTCTTCTTCAGCGGACAGGACGTGGCCATCTTTCTCGGCAACGACCAGGTGCTTTTCGTTTTTGACGGCGTTGGCGAGGTGACCGAAGCCCTTGTCGGCGCCGGCGGTGCGCGGCAGCCACTCCGTCCGCAAAAGCGTACGCAAATCTCGACGTTTCTCGCGCATGATGGCCGCCCAATAGGCGCGCAGATCACGCTGGCCGAGACGCTGCATCAGCGAGTGATTGGTCTGGGCGTCCACGAGGTGACCCAAGCCGTCTTCGAGGCTTTTGGCGAGCTCGCGCTCGGGCTTGTAGCGGCCGTCGAAGCGGTCTTCGAGGCCGCGCATGAGCGACTCGACCGCGAAGATGGCGGTGCGGGCCTTGGCGTTGTCGGCCTTCAGCAAGAGTCGCGACGTGGCCTTCGGAATGAGCACCAGGCCGGCGGCGCGGTTCACGGTATCGAGGATGCGTTGCACCGCTCGCGGGTAGCGATCGGGCTGAACCGCCGGAGAGGCGAACGGCGCCTCGACGGTGCCGGCGCGCTGCATGGTGTGGCCGGAGACGACGGC
>JBGGMJ010000033.1:0-3081 GCA_041288095.1 Myxococcota bacterium | reverse complement strand
GCAGACGTCGAAGCGCGAGCTCGCCGAAGCGGTCCGCGAAGACATCCGCAACTTCAAGAAGACCAATGGTCTCGACCGCGCCGTCGCCGTGTGGTGCGGCTCGACCGAAGTGCACCGTGAGCCGACCGCCGTGCACGCCTCGCTCAAGGCCTTCGAGAAGGGCCTCGACACTTCGGACGCCGCCATCGCTCCCTCGCAGATCTACGCCTACGCCTGCTTGATGGAAGGTGTCTCCTACGCCAACGGCGCGCCGAATCTCACCGTCGATGTACCGGCGATGCTCGAGCTCGCGCGTGAGCGTCAGGTGCCGATCAGCGGCAAGGATTTCAAGACCGGCCAGACGCTGATGAAGACCATCCTGGCGCCGGGTCTCAAGTCGCGCATGCTCGGTATTCGCGGCTGGTTCTCGACCAACATCCTGGGTAACCGCGACGGCGAGGTCCTCGACGATCCGGAGAGCTTCAAGTCCAAGGAAGTGTCGAAGCTCGGTGTGCTCGAGCAGATTCTCCAACCGGAGAAGTACCCGGACCTCTACGGCAACATGTATCACAAGGTCCGCATCGAGTATTACCCGCCCCGCGGCGACGAGAAGGAAGGCTGGGACAACCTCGATATCTTCGGTTGGCTCGGCTACCCGATGCAGATCAAGGTCGACTTCCTCTGCCGCGACTCGATCCTCGCGGCTCCGGTCGCGCTCGACCTGGCGCTCTTCTCCGACTGGGCCCACCGCGCCGGCATGCACGGCATCCAGGAGTGGCTGTCGTTCTACTACAAGTCGCCGCAGGCAGCGCCGGGCCTCTACGCCGAGAACGACCTCTTCATTCAGCAGATGAAGCTGAAGAACACGCTGCGCTGGGCGGCGGGTGAAGAGCCGATAACGCACCTCGGACACGAATATTACGACTAGGTCGATTGCCGGCGCTGTCCAGCCGGGGTAGGTGCAACCCCTGACCGTTAGCCACGGTCTCGGGGGAGTGTCCAACATGGCTTCGAACATTCTGGTGGGCGTGCAAGATCTCATTGCACGCGATGAGCCTGCTATTCTCGAAAATTGGATGAAGGAGCAGCTCGCATCGACGTCGATGCGCAGCGACCTCATCAACGACGATCAGCTACGCGGGCAGTCAAAGAACTTCTTGCGCGCCTTGCGGGAAGGCATGTCCGGCAACAGCACCGACATCAACGGCGCCGTCTGGACCGACATGCGGGCGTTGCTCACCGACCTGAGTCGGCAGCGTGTCCGCTTGGGCTTCTCCCCGAGCGACACGGCGCGCTTCGTGTTCTCGCTCAAGCAAGCCTTGTTCTCGAGCCTGCGGTCCGCTTTCGCGAACAAGCAGGAGACGCTCACCGACGCCATGTGGCAGACAACGACGCTCCTCGACAACCTCGGCTTGTTCACCACGGAGGCGTACCAGCTCAGCCGCGAAGAAGTGATCAAGCGGCAGCAGCAAGAGATGATGGAGCTCTCGACCCCGGTCGTGCAGCTCTGGGAGGGCGTCCTCGCCCTGCCGCTCATCGGCACGCTCGACTCGAGTCGCACGCAGACGGTGATGGAGGCGCTCCTGCAGCGCATCGTCGAGACCGGCTCGGAGCTCGCCATCCTCGACATCACCGGTGTCCCGGTGGTTGACACGCTCACGGCGCAGCACATCTTGAAGACAGTCACAGCGACGCGGCTCATGGGCGCGGAATGCATCATCTCGGGCGTACGTCCGCAGATCGCGCAAACCATCGTGCATCTGGGTGTCGACCTGGGTGACGTCGTGACCAAATCGACGCTCGCGTCTGCCTTGCAGTACGCCTTCCAGCGCCGCCGGCTCACGGTGAAGAAGCTCGCCGACATCGGCGCCTGAAAGACGGTACATGGAAAGCATTCCGATCTTGCGGATGGGTGACTACCTCTTGGTCACCATCCAAGTGGACATGCACGACCGTCTCGCGGCCGCGCTGCTCGAAGATCTGACCGGCAAGATCAGCAAGCATGGAGCACGCGGCGTGCTCATCGACATCTCGACCCTCGAGCTCGTCGATTCGTTCATGGGTCGCATGCTCGCCAACATCGCGCTCACCTCGCGTGTGCTCGATGCGCACACCGTCCTCGTCGGCATGCGCCCAGCAGTGGCCATCACCTTGGTCGAGCTCGGGATGTCGCTGCCGGGCATTCGCACAGCGCTCGATGTCGAGCGTGGCATGGCGCTGCTCGGGTCGCTCATGGGCTCCAGTGTCGTCGAGACGGGACGCGGCGGTGACACCTGAAACCCTGCCCATCCGCAGCGACTCCGACGTCGTGGCCGTGCGCCAGGCGGTACGCACCGTCGCGGCGGCGCTGCGCTTTTCGGTCGTCGATCAAACGAAGATCGTGACCGCCACCAGCGAGCTGGCGCGCAACACGCTGATCTACGGGGGCGGCGGCGTTGCCGTCATCGCGCAGGTCAACAACAACGGGCGTGACGGCATCCGTGTGATCTTCGAGGACAAGGGGCCGGGCATCGCCGACATCCAGCGAGCGCTCACTGACGGGTTCACCACCGGCAACGGCATGGGCTTGGGGCTGGGTGGATCGCGGCGCCTGGTCAACGAATTCGACCTCGTGAGCAAGCCCGGTGAAGGCACGCGCGTCACCATTACGCGGTGGCGGACATGAACGCGCTTCCCTACCAATCGCAACGCCTCAGCATCGACCACGATAGCGCCATCGGTCACGCCCGGCGCGTCATGGTCGAGCTGGCGGAGGATGCGCAGGTCGCCCAAGACGTCACCGACCGCGCCGCGTTGGTGCTCAACGAGCTCGCCATGAACGTCGTGCGGCATACGCGTGGCGGTGACTTGTTCGTGCAAGTCGTCCGCGAGGGCGTCGAGATCGTCGCATGCGACAACGGCCCGGGCATCGGCAACGTAGGGGAAGCCATGCGCGATGGCCACTCGACCGCCGGCACCGCTGGCAACGGGCTCGGCGCGGTGAGACGTACCGCCTCGAGCTTCGAGCTGCACTCGTTGGTCGGGGTCGGCACCATCGCCGCCGCCCGCATCTATGGAAATGCTCCGGTGGGCGCGCCACGCCTGGGCGCTCTCTGCGTCGCC
>JBGGMJ010000032.1:0-21382 GCA_041288095.1 Myxococcota bacterium | reverse complement strand
ACCGGCGCCACGGTGGTTTGGCCGCGGGCCACCGGCGAGTTGAAGAACATGCTGGCGACGCCCGCGCCCGCGGTGAGGCCCTTCAAGAAATGGCGGCGGTCGATGGGCTTCATGGGGTGCTCCTCGGTAGCTCGCGCTGGACGAAGCTGGGGCTCGCGACGAGGAGCTCGGCGATACGTTTGATGTCCGGACTCGCTTCGCGGACAGCGTCCACGAAGCGGTAGCGCTCGACGTCGTTGGGTGGCCCGCCGAATAGATAAGTAGCGAAACGCTCGGCCAGACAGCTGCGCAGGCCTTGCGAGCCCGCGAGGCCCTGGGCGTACTCGACGCTGTTGGCAAAGGTGAGGACCTCCTCGCCGATGCGCAGCTCGCCCGAAGCATCGATGGGGAGGTTCGCCGCTTTTTCGGTGGTGCGATAGCGGCCAGCGGCGTCGAAGTTCTCGTAGCCCGCGCCAGCTGGATCGATGATCTGATGGCACCCGATGCACGCGGCTTGCGAGGTGTGTTGGACGAAGAGCACGCGTCGCGAGGTCTCGTTCGCGGGGTCGAAGCCGGGGGGCAGCTCGGTGAGCGGCGTTACATTGTCGGGCGGTGAGCCCAAGCCGAAGCACAAGAGTTGCTCGAGCGTGAAGACACCGCGCTTGACGATACCGCTCTCGCCTTCACCTGCGTGGACCGAGAGGAACGCCGGATGGGTGAGGACGCCGTGTCGCTCACTTGGCGGAAGCGCCACGCTCTGCAGCGCCGCCGAGCCCGAGGTCATCCCGAAAAATGGCGCGGTGAGAGAATTGATGTGCGCGGCTTGCGATGCGAAGGGGTCGGCGAGAGTCGCTCCGCTTTGCCGGAAGGTGGCGCGGATGTCCTCGCGGGCACCGGCAATGAGGGCGGCGCGGACCTCGGGCGTGAGGCCGAGCGACGGTAGCTTCGTCTTCGTCAGCAGGGTGTCGAGCTTGAGGTAGTCGATATAGAATTCGGTGAGCGCCTCGACGTAACGCTCGTCGTCGGTGAGACGTTGCACCTGAGACAAGAGCGTCGCTTCGTCGTGAAGCGCGCCGCCGGCGGCGATGTCGAAGAGCTCGTCGTCGGGGGGGCCGTTCCAGAGGGCGTATGACAGGGCGCTCGCAATCTCGTAATCGGTGAGGGACGCCAGGCTCTCATCGAGGACGCCGAGCTCGGTGCGGTAGAGGAGGTGGGGCGACGCGAGGAGGATGTGCGCGAGCAACTCGACGCGCTCCGCTCGCGTGGTCGACGCGGCGACTCCAGCGACGGTCGCCAGGAGGTCGTCGCGCTCTTCCTGGGTCACCGGTCGTCGCCACAAGCGCGGCCCGAGCTCGTCGAGCAGCGTCCCGAAACACGTGTCGGTTGTCGCGGACACGCAGGCAGCGAGCCGCGGCACCGCGACCACGGCGCGCGCCGCGAGGCCCGAGGTCTGGCTGTAGAGGGACTCGATGTTGGTGTCGCTGATTCGCAGGATCCGTGCGTCGTTGGCGAAGCCTAAGGTCGGGATATCGTCGTTGAACAACGGGAAGTCCGCCGTCTGGAAGACGTCGCCGAGAGCCGCGCGGACGGTGTTGCCGTACTGCAGCGCCGTGAGTCGCCGCACCTGTGGCGCCATGAGCACGAGTGGTTCGGGCGTCAGCGTCGACGGGCCCGTGTCACCGATCTCGCCGGTGCAAGCGCCCGCGAACAGGAGCGCCATGGGAAGGATGATTTGATGCCGCCGCATGCCGGGTCAGGAGGCACGCAAGACGCGCGCCATCGAGACTCTTTGTTTTATCGCCAGTTTCGCGGGGGCACCACGATTCCGAGTGCCGGCTGCGCCCCACACAACGGGGGCAACGAAACCCAGACCTACTTCCGCCCCCGAGCGCGGCCCCCACTTGGGGGCCCAAGGTGATGAGGTCAAGCTCGGCCATGCCGCCGGGCCGGCGCTTCTCTCGGACCTCTAGCGCGAATAGCGATGCTTTACACCGGTCGGGAACCACTCGGGATGCTGCCGCGGGTAGAGCCCGACTTTGGGCACGCGACGCGCGGCCGGCACGTAGCTCCAGTACTCGCTGTTGCGCTGCTCGAGCTCGCGCGTGATGGCGAGCGTGACCCGCGCCTCGAGCTCGGCGTGCGCTTCGACACCGGTCGCGAGCTCCACCGCCACGGCGAGCTGCTTGTTCTGCTCGGCGTCCGTGAGCACATGCATGACGAACTTTCCGGTGACCTGCGCCGCGACCGCCGGTTGCTCGAGAGCAAGCGCCATGGTCTCGGGAAAAACATTGGCGCCGTAGATCGACAGGGCGAAGCGCGAGCGGCCGAACACGTAGACGAAGGGGAGCGGGCGCACCGGGGCATCACCGACCGCGGCGCGAGCATCGAAACCGGCCACGCGGCAGCGTTCGAGCAGCTCTTCGAAGCCGTAGACGCCACCATCGTCGGCGATGTGATAGCGGACGAGCGGCGTCCCGCCGTCGGCGGTGACGACGAGGGTGCCCTCGTGGACCTCGAAGTAGCGCACGCGCGGATCGTATTGCACGAGGGTCGGGAGGCGCGTCTTGCCGAAGATGCTCCGCGCGAGGTCGGCGCGCTCGGCGAGAAAGCGTCGGATGGCGATCGACACCGGCGACTCGCAGCCGAGGACTCCGGCGTCGGCGGTGCCGTAGAGCGACGATGAGCCCCGCAGGATGTCGCGCTGGCCCAATCGCTCCGCCATTAGCGTGCGCCAAGATTCGCTCACGACCTCGCCGGCGAGCACGAGCTTCACGTGGTGCTTCGGCCAGTCGAGGCCTTGGCTGTGTCCGCTATCGACGACATCCTTGAGGAATGGTGGATAGCCGAAGAGCACGACTTGGTCGAAGCTCGCGCCGAGCTCGCGCACGACCTTCAAGATCTCGCCGACGTTGTTGCCGGGTGTCGCCAGGGTCAGCGGGTAGCCCTTCAGCGCCACCCAGCGGCACGCGAGCGTGGTGTACATGCCGCCGACCCAGGTGCCGAGCGGGAAGCAGACGACGCCTAGCGTGCTCTTGTCGCGCGCGCCGCAGGTATCGGCGAGCACTTGCTCGAAGCGGACGGCAACGGGCATCTCGTGCGCCACCGAGCGCAGCCAGACGGTGGGCTCGCCCGTCGAGCCCGATGAGAGCGCCAGGAAGTCGCTCGGCGCGATGCGGCCCTCGCGGCAGCGCTCCGCCAAGGGGAACTTCTTGATGTAATCGTCCTTGGTGACGAGCGGCAGGGCGTCGAAGGCGGGCGCGCCGGGCACGAAGGCGCGGTATGCCGGGACGCTTTCGCGGACATCACGGTAGAGCGCCTCCGCCTCCGCGCGACCGTCTCCCGGTGGCGCGTCGAGGGCCGACAGCGCCGTCTTCAGGAACCGATCGAGTGGCCCGAGCGCCGGGTGCATGCCGTGCTCAGCCGCTGACGTAGTGCGCTTCGGTCGAAGCTTTCACCTGCTCTGGTGTGACCCCAGGCGCGAGCTCGATGAGCTTGAATGGTCCCTTGCGGCCGTCGCGCGCGAAGACCGCGAGATCGGTGATCACCATGTCGACGACGTTCGCGCCGGTCAGCGGCAGCGTGCACTTCTTGCGGAGCTTCGAGGTGCCGTCCTTGCTTACGTGCTCCATGAGCACGACGATGCGGCGCACGCCGGCGACCAGGTCCATCGCGCCGCCCATGCCCTTCACCATCTTGCCGGGCACCATCCAGTTGGCGATGTCACCGTTCTCGGCGACCTCCATGGCGCCGAGCACCGACAGGTCGATGTGGCCGCCGCGGATCATCGCGAAGCTGTCCGACGAGGAGAAGTACGACGAGCCGGCGATCTCGGTGATGGTCTCTTTGCCGGCGTTGATCAGGTCGGCGTCGACTTCCTTGTCGAGCGGGTAGGGACCGAGGCCCAAGATACCGTTCTCCGACTGCAGCGTGACGTCCATCCCGGCGGGGATGTTGGCGGCGACGAGGGTCGGGATGCCGATGCCCAGGTTCACGTAAAAGCCGTCTTTGAGCTCGCGCGCCGCGCGCGCCGCCATCTGGTTGCGATCCCAAGGCATGTTACGCCTCCTTGCGGGTAATGCGCTTCTCGATGCGCTTCTCGTTGGACACCGCTTTGATCATGCGACGCACGTAGATGCTCGGCGTGTGGACGACGTCGGCGTCGATCGACGGCACGAGCTCTTCCACTTCGGCGACGGTGTTGCGGCTACAGGTCGCGACCATCGGATTGAAGTTCCGCGCGGTCTTTCGGTACAGGAGGTTCCCGAAGGAATCGCCGCGCCAGGCTTTGACGATGGCGAGGTCGGCGACCAAGCCGGTCTCGAGGATGTACGTCTCGCCGTTGAAGACCTTGGAGTCTTTGCCGTCGGCCACCACGGTGCCGACGCCGGTGCGGGTGTAGAAGCCGGCAATACCGGCGCCACCCGCGCGCAAACGTTCGGCCAGCGTGCCCTGCGGGTTGAACTCGAGGTCGAGCTCCTTGGCCAGGAACTGACGCTCGAACTCTTTGTTCTCGCCGACGTAGGACGAGATCATCTTCTTGATCTGGCGTGTCCGCAAAAGCAGACCAAGGCCCCACTCGTCGACACCGGCGTTGTTCGAGATGACGGTGAGATTCTTCACGCCGCTATCGCGGATCGCGAGGATCAGGGTTTCGGGGATGCCGCAGAGGCCGAAGCCGCCGGCGGCGATGGTCATGCCGTCGAACAACAACCCTTTGAGGGCGTGCGCGGCATCGTCATGGAGTTTTTTCGCCATTGTTTCTTTTCCCTAACGCGCACGCCATTAGAGCAATTCAACGCAATGCGCAATGGAATACCTACCGATCGGTAGGTCGTGCTTCCGAAATAGTGACAACGTGTCACCCGTTCTCGCGATAACCGCCCTATGACCGTGACCAACGATAAATTGGCGCAAGCTCTGTACACCCGCCTCACCCGCTTCAACGCCTCGATCGCGCCGCACGTGGCTGACATCGCTCGGAGCGCGAACGCCAAGGACTTCGACGGCGAGCTCGAGAAGCTCGGGACCGCATCGAACGCGTTGCTGAATGGCCTCTCGGGCGCGCCCGTTGATTCCACGGCCGCTCTCGATAGCTTTGCCGCGAAGGCGGGCGACATCGAACGTTGGTCGAAGTTCCCCCAACTCGCGGGCATTCACGCCGCGACCGTGAGTCGCACGCTGACCCGCATTGCCGCCGCGCGCCCCGACCTCGCGCCGCTCGCGGAGAGCGTTCGCGCGGCTGTCGGCGACGTTCGCGACTACGTCGATAACGTCACCTGAGGAGACCGCGATGACGACCCTACTCACACCCCTAACGCGCCCCTACGACTGGAGCCGCTCCGATGCGGCCGTCGCCGAGTTTCGCGCCGCCCAGACGGCGGCGAGTAAGCCGTTCGGTATCTGGCGCGCCAGCTTCGTAAGCCCCAAGTCCGCAATGGCGGATGCGCGCGCCGCGGGAGCGCCGCTCGGGTCCGCTATCATTCACACGGTGAAGGCCGTGACCTTGTCGGCCCACCGCGCCATCGATGCTTACGGCAACGTCGCGGGTCACGCCGTGACCTATTCCGACGACATGCTGCGCCAGGATAGCGCCGGCGGCATGGGAACCATTCTGCGCACGACGTTCATGCCGTGGACGCGCTGGAACAAAGCTTGGCAGCCCGCATGGCAGGGGCTCGTCGAGCAAGCCGCCGTGAATCTCGTGGTCACGGCGCGGCCAACCGCCGAAGCCATGGCCGCGCATGAGCCGGCCATCGCCCGCGTGCTCGGACTCGTGGGTGCAGGCGCTGGCGCCGCGCTCGCGACGGATCAGTCCTCCGCGAGCCACTGATACAAGTACATGCCCCCGGCCGAGAGCAGCGCACCGCCGGCGACGGCGCCCAGGACCACCGCGGCGTCGTGCTGCGCATCCGCCCGCTCACGGTGGGCGCGCACGTCCTCGCGACTGCCGGCGGAGTCCCGGTAGAGCTCGGCGTCGTGGCGCGCCATCATCTCGAGCACCGTCGCGGCGATTGCGGTGCTGCCGGCGACCGCGAAGGCGCCGATCTTCCACGGTGCAAGGCGATCCGCCGGTGGCGGTGCCGGCGCGTCGAGCGTCACCGCCAGCGGGTCGTCGGAGAGCGCGCGTGCTTGCGCGAAGCCGCGCGCGTACTCGCCGTCATAGGGGACCGCGAACAGATGGGCGTCGAGTTGATCCTCGGCTGACCCGCGAGCCGCGACGGAGATCGGATCGGCTGGCGTGCTGCCCAGATCGTGGCTCGTCCCCGCGTTGGTCTGCCCCAGGCGGTACTCGCGATCGCCCGCGCGCACATAGTACGTGGGTCGCGGTACGAGATGCAGGGTCAGGTCCTGGCCGGCGGCCTTGTTGAGGTCGGCAAAACGCACGCGCCGGTCGTCCTCGACGTAAAAGCGTCCCTTCCATTCCTTCGGGAACACCGCGGCCGACCCCTGGGTGGTCACGCGCACGAAAGGCTCGGCGAGGTTCTGACGCGGCGGTCTCGTGAGCGCCTGCACGCGGGCCTTGGGATCGGGCACTCCGCCATTCGCCGCCGCGAGGAACGCCGCGACCTCGTCGTAGCTCACGGCGCCGTCTCCGTTGGCGTCGGCGGCGCCGCTCATCGCCGTGCGCAGCTCGTGGGAGAAGACGCCGGCCTCGACCCGGCTCCATTCGTGGACCTCGGCCGCGGTGGTCGTCGCGAGCACGACGCCGGTGTTCGGGTGGGCGTCGAGGGTCTCGCGGCTCACCAGCGTCTTCACGAGCCCGGCGTAGTCGCCGGCGGCCTTCGCGCCTTTGCCGCGGCTCGCGACCATGAAGTAGGCGTTGCACGCGTCGACGACCACGTGGTTGACGTCGGCGGGGGAGGCTTCGATCACCTTGGCGTAGAGGTCCTGACGCGTCAGGGGGCCGTCGAGGAGGTGCACGAAGCCAACGCCATCGCGGACATCGCCGTGTCCCGAGTAGATGAAATAGAAGGCGGTGCGTGCGCCGGACGCGCGCGCCGCGCGGATCTTGTCGAAGGTCCGCTGCAGTCCCTCGAAGAGCTCGCTACGACGCGGCAGCTTCGCGTTGGGCACGGCGTCGGCGAACGTTTGCTGGGTGTCGGCGTCCATCACCGTGAAGAGCTCGACGTCTTCCGTGTAGAGCCGGAACAGCTCGCGATAGCGCACGCCGTCGTCGTCGGCGAAGCGCAGCGGCGGGCGCGTCCCATCGTAGCTGCCGTTATTCGCCACGATGACCACGAACACACGGATGCCCTCGTCCGCGAACGCCGCGCGCGGGAGCATCGCTAGGGTGGCGATGAGGGTGGCTAGTCGCATTCGCTGCATACGGTGAGTGAGTCCGAGATGACCTCCTCGAGGTCCTGCGCGATCTGCTCGTTGTTCTGCTCATCCACGCGGTAGGGCTGTTGGCCCTCGAAGCTGGCACGCGTGAGCCCATTCAGCCACCGCGAAACGTCGAAGCGAAGGTCGATGCGCGGCGTGGTCACGGTGACGCTGGCGCTCTCGAGCTCCTCGGCCCGGTACTCGAATGCTTCTTCCTCGACCAGGCCGCCGACGAATACCGCGAGCTCTTCACCCGGGACGACACCGCTGCCGTCGGGTGGATGCTCGAACCGCAGCTCGACCTCGCGGGGGAGGGCGTCGCTGCGGCGCTCGAGGAGGAAGGCGCCGCGCAACACGTCGGCGTTCCAGGCGGGTCCCACGATATCGTCGCCGTCGCTCATTTTGACGATTACGCGCGAGCATCGCATGAGGAGCGCATAGATGCGTCCATCGTCGTTACCGGTGACGCCCAGGGACACGCGTATGAGGTTTTCGCCATCCGGTGGGTCATCGCCCTCCGGCGCCTCGTCGCCGCAAGCCGCGAGGAACAAGGCCAACAACAACATGCCCCGTCTCATGGTGCCTCCGACACGCAAGCATTGGCGTCGGTCACGCAAGCATCGCCGATGCCGTCACCGTTGCCGTCCTGCTGACTAGGATTCCACGCGAATGGGCAGTTGTCGCTGGCGTCGTTGGCGATACCGTCGCCGTCGATGTCCGTGTCGCACGCATCGCCGAGACCATCGTCGTCGCAGTCGTCCTGCGTTGGATTGTCTCGGTTGGGACAGGTATCGCTGCCGTCGCAGACGCGGTCACCGTCGCTATCGATGCTGCCGCCGGCGTCGCGCGGACAGGCGTCCTGCACGTTGAGCGCTCCGTCTCCGTCGATGTCGGGATCGCACAGGTCGCCGAAAACGTCGCCGTCACTGTTCGTCTGCAGCGGATGAGGGAACGCCGGACAATTGTCGCAGCCATCGCCGACGCCGTCGTGGTCTTCGTCGCTCTGCTCGGGATTGGCGACGGTGATGCAGTTGTCCTCGAGGTTGTCGACGCCATCGGAGTCGTCGTCGTCCGCTCCGGCGGACGCGGCGAAGAACGTCAGGCCGATGCTCGCGCGCGTGGTCTCGTAGATGTAGACCCGCTGGCGATTGGAGACCAGCGCGTGGCCGGTGATGACGGCGCTTACTCGGCAGCTGCCGGCGGGCACCGACTCCAGGAAGATCTCGTTGGCGACGTCGTGACGCGTCTCCGATGCAACGTCGTCGTGCTCGACCCGAATGACCGCTTCCGCATCGCGAAACGATTCGTTGTCGAGCAACACGACCGAGAGCTCACCGTCGCGGCGCGTGAGGTCGAGGCCACACGCGGTGGCGACGATCGCCAAGGCGGCGGCGAGCGTGGATATGGCGCGCGACGAGCTCATCAACGTTGCGGGTGCTCCTCGGCGACGAGGACGAGACTGTCCTGGGCGTAGGCAAGGCCGGGCAACCGTTCGACGTCGATCGGCGCTTGTCCGCTTTCGCGGAGACGAAGGGCCGCCCGCTCGACCACATCGGCGGCAATCGGCGCATCGGCGAAGATCGCGAAAAGGCGCTGCGGTGTCATGTCGCGGTCGATGCTCCAAGCGCCCGGCAGCGGTTCATCCACCGCCCCCGCGACGAGCGCGACGCCACCCGAGGCTCGCTCGACTTCGCTCGGATGGTACCACTGCATCTCGTAGGTCGCATCAATGCCGACGACGACCACGTAGCGAAACGCGGAGTTGCGGTAGGCGAGCTGCACGACCTTGCCCTCGGGCACCACGATCCGCCGACCGGCGACGAGCGCCGGCCGCGTGACTTCGGCGTGTGCCGGATCGACGATGAAGGCCCCAAGGCCGTGCGCCGTCCTGGCGAGCCCGGTGCCTCGTGGTGTGAGCTCGTCGTCGCCACCGCGTGGCATCACCAGCACGAGTGTCACCGCCAGCGCGGTCGCTGTCGCGAGGCTTCCCAGCATGGCCCAGCCGCGCCGCGGTGCCCGCTCGAGGCCCGAATCGTCGATCACCAAGGCGCCGATGCGCTCGAGCGCCGCCGCCGACATTACCGCCGCCGGCGTCAGCGCATCTTCGACGGCTCGCAGACGCTCGTAGTGCCGCAAGCAATCATCGCAGCCGCGCAGGTGCTCGCGCAGGCGGCGATGCCGTCGTGGAGGCAGTCCCTTCGAGACCAGGATTCGTGTGTCGCGCAACGCGCGGTTGTGATTCATCGGTGTTCTCCTGACGGCGCGACCTCGGCCGCGGGCGTCACGTGAGCTGCTCGTTCGTCGAGGTAGCCGTGCTTGCGCAGATGCCGCATGAGAGCGCCGCGCAGCTTGGCTTCCGTCGTCTTGACCTGCGATGCCGTGAGCCCGGTCCGCTCGGTGATGCCGGCATGTGACAGGTTCTCTTCGAAGCGTAGCTTGAAGATGGTCTGCTCGCGCTCGTCCAGCTTCGCGCGAAAGTCGTCGATGACGCCGCGCAGCTCGCTCGCGAGGAGCTCTCGCTCGGGTCTGCCCCCCGGGGCCGGCGAGTCGTCGTCGTTGGCCGTGGTGCTGTCCTCGAAGTTGAAGTGCAAGAGCTCTCGCCGGCGGGACGCATACTGGTCGATCACCAGGTTGCGCGCGATCACGGCCATGTACGCGGCGTACGGTCGCAGGCCGTCGTAGCTCATGCGAGCTCGCTCCGAGAAGGCGCGCTTGAAGACCTCTTGCAAGGCATCCTCCAGCTCGAACACCCGCTTGTAGCCGCCAAAGCGGACGCGCTGCCCGCCGGCCGAAAATCCGAAGCCGCTCTTCAAGAGGGAGGCGACGTGCGGCGCGTAGTGCGTGAACACCACCGTCAGCGCGTCGCGCTCACCTCCGCGGAAGCGGTCGAGCAAGGCTCGATCTTCGGACAAGATGCAGGACATCAGGACCTACGCGTCTTTCACTGTGGCTCTAGTCGTCACTACCATCGTGGTCATCGTCTTCGAAGCACTCGAACGACTGGTCGATGTTGTTGTCGATGATATCGGCGCTGCTCTGCACCGTCGGATTCACTAGCAGGCCCGCGCCCGTCGTGAACCACGCGGCGAGGTCGACTGAGAGCGTGAGATTGACGTCGGACCCGTCCGCGTCGACGACGAGCGGTGGCGACAGCTCGAGCTCGAGCTCTTGCGACTCCTCGCTGACGAACACGAAGGGGGTGCCGTTGTACGTACCGGCGACTCGCATGCTGAGGCCGGCGAGGTCGGGTCGGTCGCGCAGGATGTCGCTGCCACCCGAGCCCTCGAGCTTGTGGATCTCGAACTCGAGCTCGTCGTAGCTCCCAGTGGGAACCACGGTTGCGAGCTCGTGCGTGACCTTGCCGTCCAGCGGTAGAGCGACGAGCCGCGGGCCGGTCTCGAACTTCTCGCAGCTATCATCGTCGGCGTCGCCAACCTCGGGGCACGCGCTCGCCTCGGTGCGCTTGAGCTCGATCTCCTCGAGGACGATCTCGGCGCTGGTGATGAGGATGGTGTTGGCACCGTCCTCGAGCGCCAAGCCGCCGGCGCCAGCGGTCGCCGTCACCGCGGCGGACAGGCCATTGGCGTTCGTGCCACGCACGGCCAGGGCCATGCGCACCTCGGGTGTGCCGTCGCCACAAGCGGCCGCGGTGGCCAAGACGCACGAAGCAAGAATCAGGGGGAAGTGTCGCATTGCTACAATCTCCAATTGGCTCTGGGGTGAGCCTCTTTCATCACTACGGCGGTCGTCCTTCGTTCAGCGATTGTTAAAAACACTTGTGTCCGCCGAAGCGGACACAGGGTGGGTCGATGTCGGCGCCTGTCTCAGTAGTCGTCCGCATCGTCGCTGCCGGAGTCGTCGTCTCCGGCGTCATCATCGCCGCCGTGGTCGTCCCCGACGTCGTGCAGCGGGCCATCGTCGTCACCGTCATGGTCGTCGTCCTCGAAGCAAGCGAAGGTACCGTCGATGCCTTCTTCGATGGTGTCGGCCGCCTGGCTCGGGTCGACGAGCATGCCCGCCGCGGTCGAGAACCACCTTGCGAGATCGATTGACAGGGTCACGTTGACGTCGGCGTTGCCCGCGCCAACGACAACCGGCGGGTCGAGCTCGACGCGTTGCTCGAACGACTCGTCGCTCACGAAGACGAAGGCCGCGCCGTTAAAGGTGCCGACGACGCGAATGCTCACGTCCGCGAGATCTGGCCGCTCGCGCAAGATGTCGCTGCCGTTGTCGTCGCTGAGCTTGTGAATCTCGAGCTCGAGGCGATCGTAGGTGCCTTCGGGCACGGCGGTGATCACCTGCTCGGCGACACCGCCGTCGAGCGGCAGGCTGACGAGACGCGGGCCGGTCTCGAATTTCTCGCAGCCGTCGCGGCCATCGTCGTCGCCGTCGCAATCGGTGACGTCGTCGCGCTCCAGCTCGATCTCACGCAACACGACCTCCGCGGCGGTAATCAGCAAAGTGTTGGTGCCATCCGAAAGCGTGAGACCGGCGCCGCCGGGTGTGCTGACGACCTCGGCCGACAGCGCATTGGCGTTGCTGCCCCTGACCGCGACCGCGAGGGAGACGCGTGAGTCGCCGTCGTTGCCGCAGGCGATAAGGATGAGGGACGCGCCCGTCACGAGAAGTGCCTTCGATAATTTCATCATGTTCTCCGGGGGCTTCGTGCTCCCTTTCCCCGGCACTACGGCCGCCGGCGGCGACTCGGCGACGAAATAATTGCGCGCGCCCAAGTGGGCACCGCGCCTCGTGATTAGGCGCTCGCCAGGGCGTCTTGCCGCACGGCGCCGAAGCCGATGTAGGCGTAGCTCGCACAGAACGCGAAATCGATCAGGGGATCGAGCGAGGCGACACCGAGCTGGGCGAAGAACGCATAGGCGAAGTCGCCGACCCCGCAAGCAAGGACGCCGAGGAGAACGTGGCGCCAGACCACCGCGACACGGCCTTCGCCCATGCCGCGCGACATCGCCAGCAGGAGGACGAGCGGCCAGAGGAGAGCGCAGTCGAGCACCGGGTAGATGCTCACCACGATGCTGTCCGCGGCCGGGAGGACGCCATGGTGCGCGAGCGCGGTCATGCCGGCGGCGACGACGACGGAGAGCGCGGTGACCGCCCCCGCGAACCGCTGGCTCCACGATGGCGGCGCGACCAGGCCCGAGCTTCTCCAGGCTTCGATGAAGGTGAAGAGCGCGAAGAAAGCGGCGAGCTGACCGCCGACGAAGAGAACGTCGGCGACCGACGGCACTGTCACCTCCGCTCGCCGCACGATGACCACGAAGCAGAACCAGAGCTGAGCCAAGGTCCATGCGCTCTGGAACACGGCGAAGGCGATCCAACCGCGGCGCGCCGGCGAGCCCGGTTCGAAGGCGCGGGCGCTGGCAACCGAGAAGGCGGCCCCGATCAGCAAGCAGGCGAGCTTGCACAACGAGGTGCCGGCGCGGCTGACGAAGGTGAGATCGTCGCGGAGCGACGCGCCGATGAGGAACGCGGCACAGGCGATGACCGCGAACAAGAGGACGCCACCCGCGAAACGTGTCCTCACCTGTGCTCCTTCAAGAGCTTGGCCTTGAGCTCGGTGAGGACCTCGGTGGTCTTCACCTTGCCGATGAAGACGTTGAGGCCGAGGCCGACGGCGTCGATGAGCTTTGCACGCTCAGGGATCGCGATGCTGCCGGCGAGGCCGAGCTTCTTCGAGAACGACTTCACGGAAGCCGATGCCATCACCTCGCCGACGAACGGCTTGATGGCGGCGACGAGAGCGGCCTCGAGCTCGGAGAGGGGCACGGTGCAGCAATAGCACGGCGTCGAAATGGGGACACACACCATTTTCCCTCGGAGGATGAGTGTCTCTATTTGCGGAAAATGGAGTGTGTCCCCTATGCGAGCGCGGCGGCGATCTCGCTCGCCATGTCGGCGGTGGCCTCGGGCGCCGCATGCGTGAGCCACGGAACAATCGCGGGGGTCTCGAAGTAGGCCGGCGCGCAGTTGAGATGCACGAACCCCATCGGCCCGAAGCGCCCTTCCTCCCAGAACGCGAGGACGATGCGCGGCACCTGGGCGTCGATGCTCTCCTTGCACTGCTTGCACTTGGCGCGGCCGGACTTGGCGCGCTCGAGGCCGTCGATGCGTGGCAAGCGATGATGCGCCACACCGAATTCGGCGCGCTCCTTGAGCACCGCGGCATCGGGGATGCCTTCGAGCTGCTCGGGCGTCAGCGTAACGAAGCGCTCGCAGCGGCGAAAAGCGGCGCAGCGGACATGGAACCAATAGGTGAGCTCGGCTTCGCCTTCCGCGAAGGGGTTGGGCACGCGCTCACCGAAACGCAGGTCGTCCTTGGGAATGGGCTTGGTGCAGCCTCGGCACTTGGCGCGTCCACTCGACGCGACCTCGACCACGTCCGCCATGGCGGTCTACCAGGTTCCCGTGTTGGGCATCGAGGCCCAGGGTTCCTTGGGGGCCAGCGCTCCATCTTGCAGCAGCTCGATCGAGACGCCGTCTGGCGTTTTTATGAATGCCATGTGTCCATCACGCGGCGGCCGGTTGATGGTGATGCCCGCTTTCATGAGCTTGTCGCAGACCGCGTAGATGTCATCGACGCGGTAGGCGAGGTGCCCGAAGTTGCGGCCGCCCGTGTAGACCTCGGGATCCCAGTTGTGCGTGAGCTCGACCAACGGCGCGCCCGAGATCTTGGCGCGCTCCGCGTCTTCCGGAGCCGCCAAGAAGACCAGGGTGAAGCGCCCCTTTTCATTCACCTTGCGACTCACCTCGACCATGCCGAGGAGATTGCAAAAGAAGTCGAGGGACGCCTCGAGGTTCGAGACGCGCACCATGGTGTGAAGGTAGCGCATCGTCAGAAGCGAGCCAGCAGGCCGCCGTCGAGCGCCAGGAAGTCGTTGCCGCCGTCCACCGCGTAGTACGTCGCGCCGGCGGTGATATCGACGCGGCTCGCCACGCCGTAGAGGAGGCTGAAGCCCAGCGGGAAAATGTCGCTGATGGTCGTCGACTCGCGGTCACCGATCAGGTTGACGGCGAGGAGCTGGGTGTCGAAGCGCAGCGCCATGTCGCGCGACATCTGCCAGCCGAGGCCGACATTGACGTTCAGGTCGATGAAGTCGTCGTCACCCACGTGCTGCCAGGTGATCAAGTTGTTGCCCGTGAAGATCGACAGGCTATCGAGCAGCTTGATGCGAATCGGCACACCGAACTGGCGCGTCGGCAACAGGTTGTCGTTGTTGTCGTCGAAGTCGAACACCAGCAAGCCGCTCAAGGCGACGTCGACCGTGCTGCCCTCGATGATCGTGAACACCAGGCGTGGCACGAAAAGCACGTCTGAACCGGGCTCGATCAAGACGATGGCTTCGGCGCCGAGCTCGAGGTCTTCGGTGATGCCGAAAGCGAAGCCGGGCCGCAGCGCGAACAGGTTGGGTGCGTCGTCGAGGAGGACCCATTGGGCGCGGAGGGAAAGCTCGGCGGTGTGCGACGAGAGCGTCAGCCCACTGTCGCGCATCGCGTAGTCCAGGCTGCTCGTGGTGTCGAAGCCGGTGAAGGGCTCGATGACGGCGAACGCGGATGTCGGAGCCAACAACACCGCAACCAGAGCGAGATAACGAAGCTTCATTCCATTCCCCCACGTTTCAGCGGAAAGCCACGAGCCGGACGCTCGTGGTCATCGACATCGCTCCGAGCCCTGAGCTGGGTAGCTTGCGTCCCGGAGGTTTGAACGATGGGTCGAGTAACATGTCCGAGGCGCTCCAGCGATAGACTTCGGCGTTGAAGCGCCAGCGCGACCAAACATAAGCCTTGGGCGCCGATGGTAAAGCCGCCTTCACCGCTTCGACGGCGCTTTTGTCGAACACTGGGTCTCCGGAGGGCTGCGCGATGATGATCGTCGCCTCGCTGTCGCCCTCACTTCGCGACACGTCGACGATAGCGGACAGCCTGCCGACCTCGTGCTGGCACGTCTTGCACTTCTGGCGCGAGCCGGCGACCGCGGCCGACGGCGGACTCCAGGCGCGATCGGCTTCCGCCTGCGCCAAGACCAGCTCGGGCGGGGCCTCGGCCGGCTTCTTCGCGTGCTGCTCCGCGGCCTGATCGACTTTCATCCGGGCGAGTGCGTCTTCGGCGCGCTCCGTCGCGGTGAGCTCGCCGCGCTGGGGAAGATTGGGCCCCTCGGTGGTGTCCTCGGGCTTGGAGAAGGTGCCCGCGGCGCCGCTCGCGGCTTTTCCGTCGAAGAGGCTCATGTCGCCGGCGCCGGGGCCCGTCGGTCGCTCGCCGCTCGCCACGCTGTCCTTGCCGGCGGCCGCGTCGCGTTGACCCCCAACGGTCGGTTCGCGTGCCGGCGCCAGCTCTGGAAAGTCGAGGATCCCGGCAGGGCCTTTATCGCGCGGCTTGTCGGGGCGTGCTTCGGGCGCGCGCGTCACCACCTCCGGCGTCGGCGCCTGGGCCGGCGGCTGCGGAGGCGTCTCGATGCGCGGCGTCTCGACGCTCGGACGCTCGCGAATCACCAGACTGATGGGCTGGCTTTTCCGCTTGGGGACCTCGCGCACGAAATGCGAGCTCGCGAGCCACAAGAGGCTGGCGTGTGCACCGAGCGAGATGCAAAGAACCAAGGCGATGCGCAGCCCGCGCGGCCATGGTCGCGCCGGTTGCACGGAAAGCTCATGCGAATTCTTCTGATCCGTCATGGTGCAACCGAGTGGAGCGAGGCGGGGCGCCACACCGGAAGGACGGACCTACCGCTCACGTCCGCGGGCATTGCGCAAGCCCGAGCGTTGGGAGGCGCACTGTCACGCGAGCGTATCGCGCGGACGTTGGTCAGTCCTCTGCAGCGCGCCATCAAGACCGCCGAGATCGCGGGGCTGACCCCGTACACGGTCATCGACGACCTCGCCGAGGTCGACTACGGCAGCGACGAAGGGCGGACGACGCCCGAGATTCGCGGCGATCATCCAGGGTGGCATTTTTTCACCCATGGCACGCACGGTGGCGAGACCTTGGCGCAGGTTGGTGAGCGCTGTGCTCGCGTCCTCGCATTGCTCACCGGCGACGACACGACGGCGCTGGTCGCCCACGGACATCTGCTACGCATTTTCACGGCGGTATTTCTCGGCGAACAACCGGCGTGGGGCCATCACCTCGGGATCGGCACCGCGAGCATCGGCGTGCTTGGGCTCGAGCATGGTCGCCCGGCGATCATCCGCTGGAACGATCAGAGTCATCTCGGCGTCCTGTAGCTTTTTGCCTCAACGGTGGCATCGTGGTCCCCCTGACCCAGTGGCAGCGCGAGGCCGCTCCCTCGTCAGAACACGGTTCAGCGCGATCGATCGACGTGGCACGCCCCGTGCTCAGTGTTCCGGCATGCACGCCGCCACCGGTGATTCGGGGGGAGAGCCGGTGGGTCCGGCGGGCGAATAGAATACATAGCTGACGCCCGCCGCGGCGCGAGCACCTTCGGGGGGAGGGGCTTGCGTCGCGGCTGGGGCTGCAGAAACTTCCGTCCCCAAGGACACCCAACATGCAAAACGAAAAAGAAGTCGGCCGTAAGAAGAAAAACGGCCATGAGCAGCAGCCTATCGAAATGCTGGGCATCGAAGCCGACGAAATCCGTGAGCGCCTGGCCACCGTCGATACGCAATTGCGGACAATGGCTCGTGAGCGCCCGCTCGTCGTCGTCTGTGGCGCGTTGCTCGTCGGCTACGTTCTCGGCCGCATCGTTTCACGGTGAAGGAGAAAAAGATGACCAGCATCGACAACGGTCAGGTCTTGGAAGCCGGCACCCGTCTTCGCGAAGATGCCAAACAGCTCGCTTCGTCGGTCAGCGCATTCACCGACCAGGCGCGCGGTGCCTTGACTGAGATCATGGAGACGCGGCCTTACGTCGCCATCGCGGGGGCATTCGCGGTCGGCTACCTATTGGCCGGTGGCCTCTCGAGTCGCCTCACGCGCCTCGGGCTCGCGGTAGCGGGACGATACGTGATCGCGAACCTCGGCAGTGAGCTGTTGGAAAACGTCCGCCGCTAACCGCGGCATGCGCCGCTCACGCCGGGCGGCATGGGGAATGACGATGACTCGTAAAGATTTGATGAAGAGCTTCGGCCGCGACCAGATCCTCGAAGCGCTCGGTATCGAGCGGCACAATCCTTACGCCATGGTCGGTCAGGCCGTCGGTGTCTTCGGGCTGGGCATCTTGGTCGGCACCGCGCTCGGGCTCGCATTCGCACCCAAGGCCGGTGGTGACTTGCGCAACGACCTCGCGGGTCGCTTCGACGAGCTGCGCAACCGCTTCGGGGGCGAAGGCGTCGACAAGGCCGCTTCGTAACGGGGTGGGAGCCGTCGACTTCCCGCGGCCGACATGCGAAAGCAGTCGCGCATGACAGCTCGCGAACCATTCGACGACTACGACATCGAGGAGATGGCGCGCGCCGCCCGTAGCTTCACGAAACAAGTGGTGCGGGCGACGCGTCAGCATCCCTACGTCGCGCTCGGAGCGGCCGTTGGCCTGGGCTTCTTGCTCGGCGGTGGCCTACGATCGCGGACGGGGAAGGCCCTGCTCGCGGTCGCGGCGCGCTTCGCGTTGCCCCAGATCGAAACGGCGGTGATGAGCGTCGTGTCACGGTTCCAGGACAGCGTTGAGCCCTCGCCAGATCCCGCGCCCGCGGATATGGCGCAGGAGTAAATGCAGCTCGGTCCCTACGTATTGCCGAATCCCTGGATCCTGGCGCCGATGGCGGGTGTCAGTGAGATGCCGTTTCGTGTCATCGCCCGTGAGCTCGGCGCCGGCGCGGCCCCGACGGAGCTCGTCAGCGCCAAGGGCTTGCTCTACGGCCAGGCGCGCACCGCCCGCTATGTGACGCACGGCGCGACCGAGCAGCCTTTCTGGGTGCAGATCTTCGGTGGTGACGCCCCGTCGATGGCGGAGGGTGCCGCGCGAGCCGTCGAGCTCGGCGCCAAGATCATCGACATCAACATGGGCTGCCCCGTGAAGAAGGTGACCAAGAACGGCGCCGGCTCCGCCTTGCTCTGCGACCCGCCGCGAGCCGGTGAGATCGTGGCCGCCATCGCCAAACGCACGGGCGCGCCGGTGACCGTGAAGATTCGCGCCGGTTGGGACGCCTTTACGCTCAACTTCCGCGACATGGTGAAGTCGGTCGCGGACGCAGGCGCCGTCGCCATCGCCATGCACGCCCGCACGCGCGCCCAGGGCTACTCCGGTAAAGCGGACTGGTCGCTCATCTCGGCCCTGGTCGAGGCCTCGCCGATTCCGGTCATCGGCAATGGCGACGCCTACACGCCGGAGCTCGCTCGAAAGATGCGGAGCGAAACCGGCTGCGCCGCCGTCATGATCGGCCGCGGCGCCTTGGGCAATCCATGGATCTTCGAGCAGCTCGTGAAACCAGGCACGAAGCCGCCGACCGCCGCCGAACGTTGGGCGCTAGTGCGGCGTCATTTGGACGACCACATCATGTTCGTGGGTGACGAGCTGACGGCGATCCGACGTTTTCGCCAGCACCTCATGTGGTATGCCCATGGTCTCGCGGGGGCGAGGGCGTTTCGTGAGCGCGCGACGCGTATCGACGATCTGACCACGCTCATCGCGGCTTGCGAAGAGTTCTACGGGACCGCGGCGGCGTCGAACGACGATGAAGCGGTCGAATTCGACACCCGGGCGGCCCTTGGATGAAGAATACGGCGGAGAAGAACGATGTGCGCGCGGTGCTCGCCGAGCTCGCGCCCCGATGGGGCGACCTCGAGCTCGCGGCCGAGAACAAGGGGGCCACGCGGCTCGACCCGGGAATCATCGCCGGACTCCGTGATAGCGGAGTACTGAAGGCGCCGCTGCCCGAGGCGCTCGGGGGCTGGGGGGCCACGCTGTTCGAATGCTGCGAGGCCATGCGCAAGCTCGCGAGATACGCGCCCTCGACGGCGCTCGCGCTCGCCATGCCTTGGGGCAACACCGCCATTGCGCGCCTGCCGGCCGAAGCCATCGCGCCGGGTCAGCGCGCCGAGCAACGGAAGTCCTCGGAGTGGGTCGCCGCCGCGGTGCGCGCCGGCAAGATCCTCGCGGTCGCCAACGCCGAGCCCGGCTCGCACGGCGATCTGCAGCAGACGAAGAGCACCGCCAAGGCGGACAACGACCGAATCCTCTTGAGCGGACGCAAGGCGTTCGCGACCTTCGGACCCGACGCCGATTACTTCCTGTGCGCCGCGCGCAACGGCGATGTCGTCGACGGCTTCTTCGTGGCCCGCGACGCCAAGGGCCTGACGCTCGACAGCGCTTGGAACGCTTGGGGCATGCGCTCGACCGCGAGCGTTGGGCTCACGCTCGAGGGCGCCGAAGCAGCCAGCTATTACGGACACCCGGGCTCGCTCTCGGGCATCAACGCGCGACACTGGTCGACGATTCTGTTCGCCGCCGTCTTCGTCGGTATCGGCGATGGCGCGCTCGCTTTGGGTGCTGAAGCCGTCAGCAACGAGGCGGTATGGGCGCGCGGCAAGCTCGCGGAGCACGCGCTGGCGCTCGACGCCGCGTGGGGCTTCGTCGAATCGGTCGCAATGGCGGACGGTTGGCCGTTCGCGGCTCGGAACCTCACGCGCGCCAAGAGCGCGAAAACGTTCGCGGCCCGCAGCGCGCTCGCGGCGGCCTCGGATGGCCTCGTGGTCAGCGGCAGTCGCGCCTATGCTTCCTCGGGTCGCGCTGGGAAGCTGATCGCCGACGCCATGGCCGGGAGTCTGCTGCGTCCGCCCGTCAGCCACTACATGGATGATCTCGTAGACACGCTCAAAACCCGCGTCTGAGCGGTTTTAGCGACGATCCAAAAAAGCTTTGGGATCACTCGAGAAAACTGTTGACGGCGTCGGAGCAGACATTTATACCCGCGCACCTCGTTGCGACGGACTCCCAAGTTGGGTCACGCCGCAAAGCTCTTTGAGTTCGAAAACATGTGTGTTGCAAGCGGATTCGGGCGTCCCGTTGGGATACCGATCGCGGGCCTGTAGCTCAGTTGGTTAGAGCACACGCTTGATAAGCGTGGGGTCGAAAGTTCAAATCTTTCCAGGCCCATTCAGTCCTGCATCCGCGTCGCGAACGTTCCGTAAAAGGGACCGCGGCCAACCTCGAGCAGCCGATCGAACAAAAACGACGGCAGGCGAAAAAGAGGTTGACAGCAAGTGAGCATCGCAGCTAGAACGCGCGGCTCACGAAAACGACGGGCGAAACCCAATGCCCGTCGGTGATGTCGATGTGAACCACCTCGAAAACCTTCGGGTTGAGAGACGGGGCCGTAGCTCAGCTGGGAGAGCGCGGGCTTTGCAAGCCTGAGGCCGTGGGTTCGATCCCCATCGGCTCCACCATCGACCCTCTGGGTCGCGGCGGAGCAGGGGATAGGCGACGTCAGCACACGTGACAACCAAATCGATACAGATCCGGCCATGCTCTTCATGGGCATGTGCTCGGATGGTTTCGAAGTGCTCTTTGAAAACTGAATAGTAAGACGAAAATTTGCCGCCATGTGAGGCGGCAAATCGATATCGAATCAAACGCGAGTGTGTTTGGTGCGCGAAAGCGGATCAAACGACACGTAAAGAACAATACTCTTTAGAAGCGAACGATTCTCACTGTTTATCGTCACTGCACTCCCCTCGTCGTGAGACGGGCAGTGGAGCAAACATCAAAGTCGTGAGACTTAGGTGGCAGAGGACGAAGTCTGGAAGCGAATGTGTCGAAAGACCATACGCATTCATTAGTTCGAAAGAACAAGCTACGTTTTGAGATCTAGCTTCGAGCTGCGTCGATTATTCGAAGCAGGCGGCCGCAAGGCCATCTGCCAGAAAAACAGACCCGCTGAAGCTAGTAAGGGCGTACGGTGAATGCCTTGGCGCTAGTGAGCGATGAAGGACGTGGAAGGCTGCGAAAAGCCTCGGGGAGCTGCCTAGCAAGCTTTGATCCGAGGGTGTCCGAATGGGGTAACCCGGCACCCGTCATGGGGTGTCACCGCCGTCTGAATGTATAGGACGGTGGGAGGGAACGCGGGGAAGTGAAACATCTCAGTACCCGCAGGAGAAGAAAACAAGAGTGATTCCG
>JBGGMJ010000031.1:0-47867 GCA_041288095.1 Myxococcota bacterium | reverse complement strand
GCGACGGCCGCGACTTGCGCGGCGAGAACATCGACGGCTTCCAGCAAGGCGTCGACCAAGCGACTATCGAAGACGCCACCGCGGTCGCGCCGCTCGCCGACGACGTCCTCGAAGCGATGGGCCAGCGTCGCGATCGGCTCGTAGCCCATCGACGCCGCCATGCCCTTGATCGAGTGCACGTGACGGAACACCTCGTCGACGGCGCCGGCCGGAAGGGCCTCGGCGGCGAGAGTTCGCGACAGGTCCTCGAGGTGCTCGCGGCTCTGTTCGATGAACAGCGCGCGATACTTGCTCATGTCGAGAGGGGTCATTCCAGCGGGCTCAAGCCTTGGGAGACCCCAGCACCTTGCCCACGACCCGCTGCACGTCTTCTGGTTTGAAGGGCTTCACCACGAAGTCGGCGGCGCCGGCCTCGATGGCTTCCATGACGAGGGATTCTTGGCCCAGCGCGCTGCACATGATGACCACGGCGTCGTTCTGCACGGCTAGGATCTCCTTGGTCGCCTCGATGCCGCTCTTGAACGGCATGACGATGTCCATCGTCGTGAGATCCGGCCGGAGCTCCTTGTATTTCTCCACTGCTTCGACGCCGTTGGCGGCCTCTCCGACAATCTCGAATGTCTCGCTGTCGAAGATGTCCTTCAGCATGTTGCGCATGAAGATCGCATCATCAACGATCAGCACCCGCGTCCTGGTCATCGAAGCACTCCTTGACTCGCTATCGCATCTACAACGCGAAGCTCTAGCTCCGCGCGCATCGCCTCGGAGTCAACCACCACGACGCCCTCCCCCAACGACTCCGCCGACTCGATAGTGCGGATCTTTCCGACCTCGAGTCCGACGTTGCCCGTATCACGTGAACCATCACGCAATACCAGCACCTGCATCAAATTTGGAGATACGTGTACATCGTTTCCGGCCCGGGCGCCTGCCTTCAGCAACACACCCGCGTCCACGACGGTGACGATCCGCCCCCGATGGCTCACGATTCCACGCACCAAGCCTGGTAGCAGGGGGACCGGCGTCATGACGGTCGGCTCGATGACGTTGAGCACCCGCTCGACATCGATCGCATAGGCCTTTTCGGCCCCGCGGACCTCGAAAACCAGCAAGGAGGCGCTCATGGCAACCCTCGCGGGGAGCGGTCATCACCGCCGAGCTGGAAGCGCGTAACCACGGCTTCGAGCTCATGGGAGAGGTTGGTGAGCTCGACGGCGCTGGAGGTCATGGCTTGGGTCGATTGGGACTGCTTGGTAATGACGCCCGAGACCTGAACGGTATTCGCGGCGTTACCGTCGGCCACGTTGCGGATGTCGTCGATGGCGGCGAGCATCGCCTTGGCGCCTTCGAGCTGTTCGTGCGCGATGGTGGTGATCTGCTCGACGACCTCGACGCCTTTCTTGGCGGACACGGTGATGTTCTCCAGCGAGCGGATGATCGAGTTCATGTCTTCGCGGCCCTCGGCGAGCTCGCGCGTCGACTCTTGCATGGCCGCTACAGCGGACTGAGATTCGGCGAGGCTCTCGTGGATGAGGGTCGCGATCTGGTCCGCGGACTGTGAGCTGTTTTCGGCGAGCTTGCGGATTTCATCGGCGACCACCGCGAAGCCACGGCCGTAGTCGCCGGCGCGCGCCGCTTCGATGGCGGCGTTCAAGGCCAGCAAGTTGGTCTGCTGCGCGAGCTTGGTGATGACTTCGATGATGCTGCCAATCTGCTTGGACTTCTCGCCGAAGCGCTCGACGCGCAGGCCGCTGTCCTCGATCTTCTCGAAGACCTTGCGCAGCTTGTCGACGGCCAGCGTGCCGACCTGGCTGCCGGAGCGGGCAACGTTGGCGGTAACGTTCGAAGCGACGGCCGCGTCTTCGGCCGAGCGGGTCGTGCGCTCGATGCCGCTCGCGATGTTGTGGATGATGGTGCTGGCGCGTTGCACGAGCTCGGTCTGCAGCCCGGCGCCCTTGGCGATCTGCTGGATGGACTTGGTGACCTCTTCGGTCGAGGCGTTGACGCCGCCGGCCGTGTCCGAGAGGTCGTTGGCGCTCTCGGCGACCGCTCGCGCGGTGCGTTGGATGTGGGAGACCAGCTCGCGCAGGTTCTCGAGCATGTAGTTGATGGAGCTCCCGAGCGTGTCGACCTCGTCGGGCATCAGGCTCGGATTCTGGAAGCGCGCGTATTGGGACAGGTCGCCACGCGAAACGCGGCCGGCGAAGGTCGACAGCGAACGGATGTTGCGGGCCAGGGCGCCAGCGAGGACGGCGCTGCCGATGGGGGCGATCGCTAGCACACAGATGATCGTGAGACTCCAAACGACGGCGCGCTCCGCGACCAGCTCTTGGGCAAAGAGCGGCACCAAGGCGCTCGCGAACGACACGGCGAAGAACGCGAGCGCGAGCTTGAGTCTCAGAATGCTGCGCACGCCCGAATTGTCCGGCACACCCACGGCGACGTCAAACAAACCGCCTCAACTACGGAAGTGATCGAAAGCCGTCAGGGCAGGCACGCGGCCGAGGGAGACCCCCGACTTCTTGACGATCTTGCCCACGACGGTCAGCCGACATTGGTGCCGACGGGCCAGTGCTTGAACACGGACGACGTTTTTCGGCGCGACCGCGAGGACGAGCTCGAAGTCCTCGCCACCCGCGGCGGCCAGACGCAGCGGGTCTTCTCCCAGGCGCGCGGCGAGCTCGACGACTCCTCGGTCGATGGGCAGCGCCTCGGCGTCGATGGCGACACCGGCGCCCCGCGGAGCCACATGGAGCGCGTCACGTGCGAGCCCGTCCGAGATGTCAGCGGCGCTTTGCACGAGCCGGCTCTTGGCAAGGGCGACCCCCAGGGCGACGTTCGGCGTTGGCCGCAGCTGGCGCTTGCGCAGTGGCGTCGCGATTCCGGCCTGCAACGCCGCGAGGCCGGCGGCCGCACCGCCCAGCGCACCGCTCACGAGCACCAAGTCGCCGACACGCCCACCATAGCGCCTCAGGGCACGCTTGGGGTCCACCTCACCGATGGCGGTCACCGAGGCGACGACCGGCCCGTCGATTTTCGAGAGATCACCACCGACCAACGGCGCCCCGTAGCGCGCGCCGACCTGCGCGAGGGTCCGCACCAGCGCCATGACATCGTCGACATGGATGTCAGGCCGTAGCGCGAGAGACAGCAAGAGGCCTCTGGGCCGTGCCCCCATGGCGGCGAGATCCGAGAGATTCACGGCCGCCGCCTTGTGGCCGATGTCGGACCATGTGGCCCACGCCAGGCGGAAGTCGACGTCCTCGACTAGCATGTCGGTCGTCAGGACCGCCGCCGGCGCCACTGCGCGCACCAAGGCGGCGTCATCCCCAATCCCGACCACGACCCCGGCACCGCGTGGCTTTACGTACCTCTGAATGCGCGCGATGAGCCCGGCCTCACCCACATCCGCCACCGTTTGCTTACCAGCACCCATTCGACCGCCGTCACTGTCACTGTCGTGCGTGAATGCACAACGCCCGGAAAACGTCCTTCCATAGCGGTGTGGAGCTCCTGAATGCCAGGTCGTGACCCCCGCCCCCACAAGAGCATGACGTTCGTGTCGCCCCCGTGATGCGTGTCACCGGAAGTAGGTGCAGCACAACGGCGCAATCATTGGGCTTTTGTTGCCCCGGTCAGTGCCCCAAGTTGGCACCGAGGTTGCTCTCCTATGTATCCGTCATGCTCAACTTACGTTGGTTTGCATACGTCCTGTTGCTGGCGGCCGCTTTTGCGATCGGTCTCATCGGCACCGTGTCGGCGAGCCGCGTACTCACTCCCCCGGCGCAGGGCACTCCAGTGCTCACGACGCCCACGGTGACGACGCCGGTGCCGGCGAATCACCTGACGGAGTGCTGAGCCCCTCAATCGCAGTAACCCGGTTGGGCTCCTAGAGGTCTACGCGACGTGCCGTGACCTCGAAGGAGCCTATCCGTGTTTTGCGAGCACGTGTCCGCTAAAGCAAAGCGCCCGCCATCGCGTCCGGCGAACCGGAGCAATGGCGGGCGTTGCCTCGTTTGCAACCGACGCTAGTTCGGCGTGCAGACCTTGCTGCCGATCTGGCAGGTGAACTGCGGCGACGCCGAATTATTCGTGTCGCAGGTGTAGCCGACAGCGCACGTCGTCGTGTCCGAAGTGCCGGTACAGGCGACGCGAGCGCCGCCACTCTGCTGGAAGTCGACGAACAACGCCTCCGCGAACGCAGGGCGCGCGCAGGTGTAGCCGGTGCCGCACTGGAGCTCGGTGCCGTTCTCTTCGCCGCAGAAGCCGACGCAGAAGCCGACCTGACCGCTGCCGCCGGGAATGCGGATGCACTCCACCTCGGCCGCGAAGTTGCCGGTGACGCCAGTCAAACCGCAGGCGGTATTGGCGAAGAAGATCTCACCCAAGTAGTTGTTCGCTTCGCCATCCGGCTCGGCTGGGAGGGTGCAGAGGTCGGCATCCGAAATGTTGGTTTGCAGATCGGTGGCCCCGGCCCACATCGGCAACACGGCACCAACGCACACGCCGGGCTCACGCGCGCACTTGCTGCTGCTCCCGAGACGGATGCAGCGATAACCCTGGCCGGCGTTGCAAGTGTTCGCGACGGTGATGTCGCAGGTGACCGCGGCAGCACCGCAGGCGGGATCGCCCTGGCACTCGATGTCGATGTTGTTGCCGACGCACTTTTCGCCGCTCGCGCAGGAGCCCTGGCTGCCGACTTGGGTGCTCGCGCACGAGCGGGTGCAAGCGCCGTAGAGATAGTCGCCTTCGTCGAGCGCGGTCGGGATGCAGTTGTCAGCGCCGCTGGCGCAGGTGTTGTCGGAGAAGCACTCGTTGCCGGTCGCGGCGACGGGCAAACAGTACATCTCGGTCTCGGGGACGCTCGGGTTCCAGTCGACGCATGCGGTGTCGGCGCCGCAAGCCACGCCGCCCGTGCAAACGGTCAAGCAGTAGCTCTGGAAGGTGCCGGTCTCGACACAGGAGAGTCCGCGTCGACACTCGGAGGTAGCTTCGCAGAAGGTGAACTCGGGACTTCCCTTCGGTGTGCACTGGGTCGTGTCCCACGACTTGCCGTCCGAGGCGCAGGTCGCGTTGGCGAGACCGTCGACGAAGTCTTCGCCGCCGACGTCCGCGGTCGGGACCGCGCCGCAATCGACGACCTGGCCGCCGTCACAGACCTCGTCGTCTCCGCCACCACCGCCGCCACCACCGCACGCGACGCTCATTGCTACCAACGCTACCGCGGACCAATAACCGAAACGCATGCGGACAACCCCGTAAGCAGAAAGGAAGTGTTGCAACGGAATAACCGCACCGGGTCCGGCGAACAAGTCACAGGCAAGGGCCTCGAGTTGTCGACGAGCGGCGGCTCGGTCATCGAGGTCGCAAGAGACCCCAAGGCACATTCGGACGACCGGGACCTTCGGGCTATTTCATGGGGCTTTTGTGGTCGATTGTAGGTTCTTTTAGGGTGAAAAGGTCGCAATCCCGGACCGGTTGCGGCGGATAGCGGTTGGCAAGCCGCGGGCAGAGGATGAACGTCGTTCGCGCCGCCCGGATGTAACGCGGGGGTGCGCTGCAGCGATGGCAGAGACTGGTCGGAAAGGGCAGGTCGTCCGTGGGCTCAGTCACGAGCCACGCACTACGCCGTGGTCTCGATCGGCTCGAGCTCGAAGTGGCTGGCCTCGGCGGCGCGCGCGACATCGAGCTGCGTGACGTTCGAGGGCTCGACGATCTCGTAGGCCGAAGGATTGGCGAGCACCTTGCGCACGAGCTGCGTGTTCAGGGTGTGACCGGGGCACTTCATGTGCACGCGGCCCAAGACCGGCATGCCGAAGAGCGACAGGTCGCCGATGCAATCGAGAATCTTGTGACCCACGAACTCGTCCGGATAGCGCAGGCCTTCCGGATTCATCACGCGGTACTCGTCGATGACGACCGCGTTCTCGAGCGAGCCGCCGCGCGCTAGTCCGCGGGAGCGGAGCGCCTCGACGTCCTTCAAGAAGCCGAAGGTGCGGGCACGCGAGATGTCGCGCTCGAAAGCGCGCTCGCCCGCCTCGAAAGTGAAGGGCATCGGCGGGATCAGCGGATGATCGTAGTCGACGCTGCAGGTGATCTTGAAGCGGTTCGCCGGCGTGATACGCGCCTCTTTGCCGCCTTCGACGAGCCGCACTTCCTTCTTGATGACGATGAAGCGCTTGGGCTTGCGCTGCGATTCGATACCTGCGGCTTGGAGCATGGCAACGAACGGCGCGGCGCTGCCGTCGAGGATCGGAACTTCGGGGCCGTTGATGTAGACGCGCGCGTTGTCGACGCCGAGTCCGGCGAAGGCCGCGAGCAGATGCTCGACAGTGCTGACGCTGACGCGCGAGCCGTTGGTGCCGGTCGCGAGCGTAGTCGCGAGCGTGGTGTCGACGACGTTTTCGACGTGCGCGCGCAGCTCGACGCCCTTGGGTACGTCGGTGCGAATGAAGGTGATACCGGTGTCTTCGGGGGCCGGAAGAACCTCGATCGTGATGAGGTTACCGGTGTGCACGCCGATGCCGGAGACGCTGACTTTTTCGCGGAGGGTACGCTGGCGTAACATCATCGCTGGGGACGTCCTCTATCCTCGAGAGCCAGACGTCGACGTGTTCACGTCGCGTGCCAAGACCTCGATCCCTCTCGCAAACATGAGCGATTTCAGCGTCTTGGGCGTGCGCTGAGGGCTTAGGGGGTGCTCGCGAAGGGTCATTGTCATTGAAAAATCGTGACAGGGCCGTCGTGCATCAGGAGTCGATTAACGCATCCGGACAAGCCGCGATGGCGCCAGGCGAGTACCACACCGCGAACTAACCACTCAAGAAAGTTCCACCCGCCGCCCGGCCATGCGGATCCTCGCCATCTAACGGCACAGGTTGCGGAAAGTTGATTGACGGCGCGGGTGTGCGTGCCCCACCCGGAGCCCAGATCTGACACGGTTGTCATAGCGCGAGTTAAAACAACGCGCCTTGGCCACCACTGCCCTGCGGAGGGGGGGGCACGCCGAGCAGCTCATAGGCCCGGAGAGTGGCGATTCGGCCTCGCGGGGTTCGCGCCAGAAACCCCTCTTGGATGAGGTACGGCTCGTAAACCTGCTCGAGAGTGTCGGGCTCCTCACCCATTGCCGCCCCGAGGGTTTCGACCCCGACCGGGCCGCCGTTGAACTTGTTGACCAACGTAGACAAGAAGCGACGGTCCATTTCGTCGAAGCCGTTGGGGTCGATGCCCAACCGGGTGAGCGCGTGTTGGGCGATGTCGAGGTCGATGACACCCTGCCCTTCGACTTCGGCGAAGTCGCGAACCCGGCGCAAGAGCCGGTTGGCGATGCGCGGCGTGCCTCGCGAACGGCAGGCGATCTCTTTGGCGCCCTCTTGGGTGCACTTGATGCCGAGGATGCCGGCGGAGCGGGTCACGACCAGCTCGAGGTCGGCGTCGCTGTAGTACTGCAGGCGGCCAATGAAGCCGAAGCGGTCGCGCATCGGGCCGGTGAGCAGACCGGTGCGCGTCGTCGCGCCGATGAGCGTGAAGCGCGGCAGCTTCATCTCGAGGGTGCGCGCGTGCGGGCCGCCTCCCAAGATCAGGTCGAATTTGAAGTCTTCCATCGCCGGATAGAGGATCTCTTCGACGACCGGCGAGAGGCGGTGGATCTCGTCGATGAAGAGAACGTCGCCTTCGTTCAAGTGCGAGAGAATGCCCGCGAGGTCCTTACGCTCGATGGCTGGACCGCTGGTGACGTGGAGCTCGACACCGAGCTCGCGCGTGATGAGGTGCGCGAGCGTCGTCTTGCCGAGACCCGGCGGGCCGCAGAGCAAGAGGTGATCGAGCGACTCTTTGCGATCCTTGGCGGCGCGCACGAAGACTTTGAGGTTGGCGACGAGCTCGTGCTGGCCAATGAGCTCATGGAAGAGCTTGGGCCGAAGCGACAGCTCTTGATTGCCCTCGCCGGCGAGGGACTGCGCGCTGACGACGCGCGCCGGTGCGGGCTCTGAACCTGGATCGGACATCATCGCACCCTACCCTACTCCGAGGGCCCGACAGTCAATTGCGGGAGCTAGATCGCAGGGCTTCGCGAACCAGGACCGCGAGATCGCGCTCTTCGGGGTGGTCGTGAGTCACGGTTTTGGCGGCGCGGTCGGCGTCCTTGGGCTGGAAGCCGAGGTTAACCAAGGCGCTCATCAAGTCGTCGAGCAAAGTCGCACGCGGCGCTGACTTCGGGCGCATCGGGCCGATGGCTACGTCATCGAGACGGCCCTTCAGGTCCACCAACAAGCGCTCGGCTTTTTTGGCGCCGACGCCGGGCACGCGCGTCAGAATCGATTTGTCCGCTGTAGCAACAGCACCCGCGAGCTCGTCGGGCGACAGGATCGACAGCACGGCCAGCGCCAGCTTCGGGCCGACACCGCTCGTCGAGATGAGAATCTCGAACACGCGTTTCTCGCTCTCCTCCGAGAAGCCGAACAAACGTAGCGCGTCCTGGGTGAGGTGCGTGTGCACGAGGATCTGAACCTCGCTGCCGACCTGTCCGAGCTTCGCGAGGGCGCCGATCGCCATGAAGACGCCATAGCCGACACCAGCGCACTCGATGACGGCCGACTCGGCGCTCTTGGCGAGGAGCTTGCCGCGCAGACTCGCGATCACTTCGCGGCTCTCTTGGCTTCCGCGATAGCGGCCTGCCACTTACCGGAGGCAGAGCCGTGGAGCTGGGCGTGGCAGACGGCGGCGGCGAGCGCGTCGCTCTGGTCGAGGATGAGCTCGACGTTCGGAGCGATGCCCAAGATGATGCGAACCATCTCCTGCACTTGTTCTTTCTCGGCGCGCCCGCGTCCCGTGGTGGCCTGCTTGATCTGGCCAGGGGTGTACTCGAAAACGGACAGGCCGGCGCGCACCGCGCAAAGCACCGCGATGCCGCGGGCGTGGCCGAGCTGCAGGGCGCTCTGACTGTTCTTCGCGTGGAAGATGCTCTCGATGGACAAGACCTCGGGACGATACTTGCCGAGCATCGCGTCGAGGCCGTCGGCCAGATTCGCGAGCCGCTTTGGCAGACTGTCGCTGTCGCCGTGCACCACGCCCGACGCGACGTGCAGCAAACGATTGCCGTTCACCTGCACGACGCCCCAACCGGTGCGGTGCGAGCCCGGGTCGATGCCGAGTACGATCATCCGGCGGCGGCGATCCGCTCGAGCTCGGCGTCATCGATGTCGAAGTTGGCGTAGACCTTCATCACATCGTCGAGCTCTTCGAGACGCTCGATGAGCTTCATACACGCCGTGGCCGCGTCGCCGGTCACCTTCACGGTGTTCCCCGGGATCATGGTGAGTGACGCTTCGCGGAACTCGATCTTCTGCTTCTCGAGCCCGGTCATGACCGTCGCGAAGTCTTTCACATCGCAGTAGATGACGATGCTGTCGCCTTCGGTCTTGACGTCCTCGGCGCCGGCTTCGAGCGCCGCTTCGGTGAGTTGGTCTTCTGTGTACTTCTTGGCGTCGAAGACGAACTGACCGCGCTTGTTGAACATCCAGGCGACGCTCCCGGCGGCGCCCATGTTGCCTTGACCCTTGGTGAAGGCGGCACGTACTTCGGCGACGGTGCGATTCTTGTTGTCGGTCTGCGCTTCGACGAGGAAGGCAACACCACCCGGGCCGTAGCCCTCGTACGATTGCTCTTCGACCGGCGGACCTTCGATCTCGCCGGTGCCACGCTTGATGGCGCGCGTGATGTTGTCGCCCGGCATACTCTCCGCTTTCGCGGCCGTGATGGCTGCCCGCAATCGCGGATTGCCATTGGGGTCTCCGCCACCCATGCGCGCCGCGGTGGTGAGCTCGCGCACCAGCTTGGTGAAGATCCTACCTTTGACTGCGTCGATCGCACCCTTCTTGCGCTTGATCGTCGACCATTTACTGTGTCCGGACATGCACCGCGCCTAGCATACGCCTCTCGCACCGAGCAACACGCTCGCGACTTCGGCGAACCCGCGCCCGCCGGGTTGGCTCGCGACGTAGGCCGGCAAGTGCCGCATGCTCGCGACGAACCTCGCGATGTTGGCGACCCCAGCGCTGTGTGGAAAGGCCGCGAACATCGGTGCGTCGTTTGGAGAATCGCCGACGAAGAAGGCTTGCGACGCGAGCGCGGCGTCGTCGATGCCGAAGAGATGTCGCGCGGTCTCACGCGCCATCGACAGCTTGTCGTAGCCGCCGAGCCAGATGTTGACGTGGATCGAGCTCACCTTGGCGACGCAGCCCAAGCGCTCGGCGATCGCACGAATACGATCCGCCGCCGCCAGATCGAGCTTCGGATCTTCCTCGGCGAAGTCGATCGCCAGGTCGAACAGTCGGTAGTGCTGGTCCTTGGCGACGCGGCTCCCGGGTACTTCCTTCAAGATGGTGTCGCGAACAGCGGCGAGCTCGTCGCGGTTGCTCATCGCTTGGGCATGAAAGCGGGCTTTCAAGACGCCGGCGACCTCGTGAAACACGAAGGCTCCGTTTTCGCCGACCACGGCATCCACGGGCCACTGACGGACGATGGCGTCGCACCAACCGGCGGGCCGGCCAGTCACCGGGACGACCTTGATTGCCGCGTCGCGCAGTCTCCAGAGCGCGTCGAAGGCTTCGCGGTCGAGCTTCCCGTGGGTCGTGAGGGTGTCGTCGATGTCGCAAAACATCAAACGGACTCCACGACTTACAGCATCCGGCAGGTCGGCGATGGGCCGCATCCACGCTTCCTTTACAACCTGTGACTACATTGCTAGAGGCCCCCACCCAAGCGGTTTCCGGAGCAGTCCATGCGCAACCTACTCTTCGCCATCATCGCCGGCGCGGCGATCTTCGGCATCTTGTTCGCCACCAAGCTCCTTGGTCTGGGCGAGTCGGTGGTGCCCGGCGTCATCGTGGCCGCTATTGCGTACTTCGTGCTCGCCCGTCGCACTTTCAAGCGCGTCGAGGCGGTCTTCGCCACCGCGTCGAATCATCTGCAGACCATGCCACCGCGCATCGATGCCGCCATCGCCACCATGCAGCAGGCGTACGCTTTCGCGCCCTACCAGTTCGGGGTGCGCAGCCAGATCGATACCCAGATCGGCGTGATGTATTACCTGCAGCAAGAGTTCAACAAAGCGCTGCCGTATCTCGAGAAGTCGCTCAAGTTCGGTCACTGGCTGGGCGGCGCCATGCTCGGCGTTCTCTATTACAAGAAGAAGAACAACGAGCAGATGAAGGCGACCTTCGACCTGGTCACGCGCAAGGCGAAGAAGCAGGGCCTGGTCTGGAATCTCTACGCCTATCTCTTGTCGCAGATCGGCGAGAACGATCGCGCGCAAGCGGTGCTCGCGCAGGGCGTCAAAGAGACCAAGGGTGACGCCAAGGTCGCCGAGTCACTGCTCGCGGTGCAGAACGGCAAGAAGATCAAGATGAAGGGTTACAAAGAGCAGTGGTATCAGTTCCACCTCGAGCGGCCGCCGACGCAGTACGCGCAGGCCCCCGGTGGCGCCCGCATGGACCGCTCCTCGTTCCGAGGCCGCTGGTAGCTCGAAATAATCTGCCTAGATCGCTGCAAAGTCGCGGCAATTCAGGTTCTATGGGTTTTCAGCACCCGGATGCTGCTTGCCGCAACAATTCGCTTAGTGTAAATCGTTGATCAGCCGTTTATTAGGTTGGCTCGGTCTTCGGCTGCGTTGGTTGGTTATCCCTCCCCCCCCAACTTATGCAGTCGGAGACCGAGCCTTTTATTTCGCGCTTCGGCGGCTGCTGGGCTCTCGCAAGATCGAGCCCGCCGAATCGCTAGAGGTCAGGTTCCACAGAGGCAACGTGGAACCTGACGGCTGCTTTGCCTCACTCCGGAAGGGCCACGTTGCGCCGTGTCGGGCGGCTCCGCGGCGGGGGATTTCGTGGCCTTGGCGTTGATCACCTGGTGGCGTTCGTTCGAAACGGTGACGCCAGGTCGGAGGCAGAGGCCCGCCTCTGCGCTTGCTTGGGGGTACGTACGTTGAGGGGTCCTAAACCTGTGGACGCCTCTTCGCCTCCTCGCTACTCTGGTCCTTCGACTACGGGGGTTGCTGGCTAGCGCTATGACTCGCTGCGCGTTGAAGATTTTGTTCGCGCTGGTTGCGGTCGCGACTGGTGGTGAAGTGTTCGCGGCGCCGGTGCGGCCCCGTGACGCCGAAGTGCGCAAGCAGCTCGAAGCGCAGATCACCGAGATCCTCTCGGAGCCCAAGCTCGGGAGCGCCAAGGTCGCCGTCTACGCCGAGCGGCTCGACGACCGCGTGCCGCTGTTCAATCGCGATGCCGACGTGAAGCTCATTCCCGCGTCGAACGTGAAGCTCGTGACGACCGCCGCGGCGCTGCGTCATTTGATGCCGGACTATCGCTTCAAGACCGACGTGTTCTGCCAGGTGGATGATCAAGGCAGCGTCGCCGGTGACCTCGTGCTCAAGGGCTACGGTGATCCGTATCTCATTCCGGAGCGGCTCTGGTACCTAGCGACGCGCATCTACTACTCGGGCGTGCGCGAGATTCGCGGCGGCATCGTCGTCGACGACAGCTACTTCGAAGGCTCCCGCATGGCGAACGGCTGGGAGCAGGACCGGTCTTCTTTCGCGTACATGGCGCCGACAGGCGCGGTGTCGCTCGGCTTCAATGCCCTGCTCGTCCACGTTCTGCCCGGTCAAGCGCCGGGGCAGCCGGCACGGGTCTGGATCGACCCGATGTCCGATTACGCGACGCTCGAGGCCAAGGTCGAGACCATCGAGAAGGGCCGCACCGACATCGATGTCGACGTGAAGCCGGAGAAGAACAAGAGCAGCGTCACGGTGAGCGGCCGCATCGCCAAGAAAGACAGCGGCCGCGGCTACTGGCGCAAGATCGACAACCCGCCGATTTTCACCGGTGAAGTCTTGAAGACCATGCTCGGCCAGCTTGGTGTCCGCGTTCGCGGATCGGTGAAGTCGGGCCTCGCGCCGGCGGAGCAGACACCGTTCGTGTCGATGCCGTCGCCTCGGCTCGCCGAGATCATCGACAAGGTGAACAAGAACTCGAACAACTTCATGGCCGAGATGATCGCCTTGGGCCTGGGCGCCGAGCTCTATGGCGCGCCCGGCAACTGGGACAAGGCGCAGAAGGCGATCACCGAGTTCTTGGTCAATGACGTCGGCCTCGCCCGTGGCAGCTTCGACATCAGGAACGCCAGCGGTCTCCACGACGTCAATCGCTTCACGCCGCGCGAGCTCGTTCAGGTCTACGCCTACATGTTCAGTCAGCGGAAGATCCGACCCGAGTACATGGCGTCATTCGCCATCGCCGGGGCCGCCGGCACCCTCACCTCGCGCATGCGTCAAACCGACGCGCAGTACCTGGTGCGCGGCAAGACCGGTACGCTCTCGAATGCGTCCGCTTTGACGGCCTACGTCACGACGAAGAGCGGTGACACCGTCGCCTTCTCGATCCTGGTCAACGACTTCAAGGCCTCCATCGACGAGATCTGGTCGGTGCAGGACAAGCTCGCGATTCTGTTTTCGCAGACCAACTTCGACGATCCGCCACCACAACCCTCCCTTCCAGTGAGCGCCGTGACGCCGGAGGACGTGGCGCGCTCGCGCGAGGCTCAACGTTGACCGAGCTCGACGACGCGCAAGCACTAGCCGACTCCGTGCAGAAGCTGCGTATCGCTTATGAGCAGTACTTCGCGGGCGTGGAGCGCCACGAGCCGGTCAAGGAACGCGACCGGCTGAAGAAGGAGCTACGCCGCCTGATGACCGTGCGGAGCAACAACACCGCCTACAAGTTCAAGCTGCAGTCGACGCAGGCGACGTTCGTTACCTACGAGAATCATTGGGACCGCATCGTCCGTCAGATCGAAGACGGGACTTTCAAGCGCGACAGGCTCAAGGCGCAGAAGCACCTGCAAGCGATGAAGGACGTGACCGACGACGTCGAGCTCATCGAGGACGCAGAGCCGGTGAACGACTTGAGCAAGGAGCTCGCCGGTCTCGAGCCGGACGATGCCTTGAAGAGCCTCGAGCCGGATGATGGAGATGTGCTGCGGGAGCTGCGGGAGAAGGGGCTGTTGCAGAAGGCGGGCGCGGTCGCCAACCGATCGCCGACGGCCGATGGCCGAATACCGATAGCCGATAACCGAGCGCCGATAGCCGATGGCCGAAAGCCGATGGCCGATAGCCGAGCGCCGATGGCCGATAGCCGAAAGCCGATGGTCGATAACCGAGCGCCAGCGCCTGCCCCGCGGCCTGCCGCCCCACCCGCCGCGCCCGTCGATCCGATTCGGCAACTCCACGCCGCCTTCACCGCCGCCCGCGCGCAGACCGGCGAGAGCAAGCCTGTCTCCGTGGAAGCGCTCGCCGAAACCATCCGCAAGCAGAGCGCCGCCGTGAAGGCTCAGCTCGGCTGCGAGCGCGTCGAGTTCAGGGTTGCCATCAAGGATGGCAAGGCCGTCTTGAAAGCCATCCCGAAGTAGCGACCGCTCAAGCAGACATTGCGCGCGCCGCCGTCACGACCTCGACGATGGTGTCGACGACGCGCTGGGTGTCAGGAGCATCGAGCACGCGCGGCAGCGAGATGCGAATCGTGCTCTTGGCCTCGCGGGCCGTGAGACCCATGCCGAGCAGGACGGGTGACGCCTCGATCGAGCCCGAGCTGCACGCGCTCCCCGTGCTCACGGCGATGCCGCGCACGTCGAGGGCCATCATCACGGCGTCACCTTCGCAGCCGGAAAAGCCGATGCAGGTGGTGTTGGCGAGGCGCGGAACGTCTCCGGCCACGACCCAGACGTCGCGCAGGCCGGTCCGCAGCCCCTGCTCGATGGCATCTCGACAGGCCGCGATCGCGGAGCGTTCGCTCGCGCTCGGCAGCGACGAAAGCGCCGCGGCAAGCGCGACCAGGCTCGCGACATGCTCGGAGCTCGACGACGAGGGCCGAGAAATCGGCAGACCATTGCGGACGACGACGACTCCCAGGCCGCCGGGAGCGCCGACTTTATGCGACGAGAACGTCACGACATCGGCGCCGAGCTTGGCGACGTCACACACGGCTCGCCCGGGGAGCTGCGCGGCGTCGGTGTGCACCAGAGTCGCGGAACCCCGGACGATTTGCGCTATTTCGAACACCGGCTGAATGGCACCCATCTCGTTGCTCGCGGCGACCAGCGACAAGCCGACGCCGGCGGGCAGAGCGCGCACCGCCGCGACATCGACGATGCCGCTTCGCTCGACAGGGACTTTCACCAGCTCGCGGCCGGCCCGCTTGCTCAAGAGCGCGGCGGTCTTGGTGACGGCCGAATGCTCGATGGCGCTCACGGCGAGAGTGCGCGTTCCCCCTCCCTGCACGATCTGGAGCGCGACAGCATCGGCCTCGGTGCCGCCGCTCGTGAATACCAGCTCCGAGGGTGCGCAGCCGAGGAGGTCCGCAATCGTGAGACGCGCCTTCTGCGCGCGCGCTGCCGCCTCATGCGGAAAAGCGACGAGCGCCGCCGCTGCGAGATAGGCCTCGAGAGCTTCCGAGCGGACGGGCATATCCGCGTTGGCGTCGAGCAAGAGGTGCGACCGTGCCCGCTCACGCAAACGCGCGGTGCCCCTCGCCTTCACATCCGCTGAAACGGTCACGGCAGCGGGATGATGTGCCCCGACCGGCGCGCCTTGGTCAGCAAATAGCGCTCGTTCTCCGGCGTGGGCTCGGTGACCAGCGGCAGGCGTGCCTCGACGGCGACGCCGAGCCGCTTCAGGCCGAAGATCTTGCGTGGGTTGTTGGTGAACATCTCGACCGACGTGGGCGCCAGGGCGCGTACCATGAGACCAGCGATGGTGTAGTCGCGCAGGTCGTCGTCGAAGCCGAGGTGACGATTGGCGTCGACGGTGTCGAAGCCCTGCTCTTGCAACGCGTAGGCGCGGATCTTGTTACCGAGACCAATGCCGCGACCTTCTTGGCGCATGTAGAGCAAGATGCCGCGCTCACTCTGGCCCAAGGTCTCGAGCGCGAGATCGAGCTGTGCACGACAATCGCAACGCAGCGATCCCAAGACGTCGCCGGTCAGGCACTCGGAGTGGACGCGCATCGGCACGCGCTCGTGTCCGCGCACCTCACCGCGCACCAACGCGACGTGCTCTTGCTCGTCCTGGTTGTTGCGGAAGACGAGGACGGCGAACTCCCCGTGCTGCGTCGGCAGGAAGGCGCGCGCGTAGACCTCGGCGAAGACCCGGGACACCCCGTTCTCACCGGCCGGCTCGTAAAACCGGGCCCCGACGTCCGGCAGCGATGCCGGCACCAGCGAACGGCTTTCGGGGTCGATGTCGAAGGGTAACGTGGTCACCGCTAAAACCCTTTAATTGGGCGCACTTGATAACTTAACGCCTTCTTATCGGCAATGCATCGCTCCGCGTCGTGGGGACACACACCATTTTCCGACTGCATTGCCTCTGCTCGCAGTGGTGGGCCGCGCTGTTCCCTTGGCTTCCGAAGAGCGTCAACGACACTGAAAATGGTGTGTGTCCCTAAACACCTCTAAACACCTGCAAAGGCCTTCCAGCACACACACCGACGACTTCTGATTAAGGCTAAACAATGGCCTCGCCAAACGGGCGCTCCGGCGCCTCCCGCGAGGGTACGGCACCGCTCTCTTTCAGAGGGCAAAACGGCGTAAAACGTAACATTCCGCACGTTTTTCGCATTCCTGACGTACGCGCTAGAAGCGCGACTTTGCTTGCCAATCCGCGATCGAAGACACCCGCGGAGGGCAATCGATCGCTCCCCCCGAAACAACGCTTTGACAAGTTAGTTTCGCGTACGTAGAATCTAAGTGGCTGTTTTTTAAGTACTTTTTGAGACTCAACAAAGCGTAGCGAGGCACGAGCGATGGTTGATTGGGCGTTGTTCGACCCCGAAGGGGCGATGCGGCAGCGTTACAGTGAGATCGACGAGCGCATCGAGGACGTCAAAGAGTCAGTTGAGCGCACCGGCCTCAACTGGGACCAGTTTCAAGAACTGTACGATATTTCGTGGATTTACCACGAAAACGGACTCGAGGGCGTGGTCCTCACGTATCCCGAGATCAAGAGCGCCGTCGACAACAAGATCATCAGCGATGTCAGCCTTCTGCCGACCTACCAGGACATCAAGAACCAGAAGTCCTGCATCGATCAGATGCGCGAAAAGGCCCGGACCAAGCGGTTCGCGGTCACCATCGAGTTCCTGAAGAGCCTTCACGCTCTCCTGGTCAGCGATCCGGAAGACGCGGGTGTGTACCGCAAGGACATCCCGATCCACCGGACCTACTTCCACGAGATCGCCCAGCCCGCGAAGATCCAGCTCGCGCTCACCAAGTGCCTCGATTACCTCAAGGCACAGCGTGACCAAGACCTGCATCCGATCGAGTTCGCGGCGAACGTGCACCACCGCTTCATGCACGTGTTCCCGTTCTCGGAGTACAGCGGCATGATCGGCCGTCTGCTCTGCAACTTCGTGCTCATTCGCGAAGGCTATCTGCCCGTGATCATCCACGCGTCGGATCGCCAGCGTTATTACGAAGCGCTTCGCGGCGCCGAGCGCGACTTCCGTCAGTTCATCGCCGAGTCGATGGAGAACTCCCTCGACAACGCCCTGCGCTTCTTGCGACCGAGCGACGGCCGTCGCGTGGCTCAATAGCGCATCTGTTCTCGACGAGCCGGCGTGCCGTATGGCGCCGGCTCATGAGAGCTCCCCTCATGCGCGCCCGATTTCTTCCCATCGTGGCCGCCGTGTCACTCGGTCTAGGTGCGTGCGACGACCTGACCACCCTGACGCGCGCACTAACCCAAGACGAGCCCAAGCCCGAGCGCCCCAAAGCCGCGGTGGCGCCGCATGACCCCTGCATCACCCTGCTCGCGACCAACGACCTCCACGGTACGCTGGAGCCGCGCAGCCACGGCCCCGAGAGCAACCCCGTCCGCGAAGGCGGACTCCCGGTGCTCGCTGCCTACGTCAACGCCGTGCGCTCGACCTCGAAGCACGGCGTCCTCTTGCTCGATGCCGGCGACATGTATCGCGGCACCTTCGCCTCCGACCACTTCGAGGGCAAACCGACCATCGAGGCGATGAACGCCATCCAGTACGACGCCGGCGTCCTCGGGAATCACGAGTTCGACTTCGGCTCCGGCAAGAGCGGCGCTCAAGACATCCTCGCCGTGGTCAAGCAGCGGGTTGGCGATGCGATGTTTCCCATCCTCGCCGTGAATGTCTTCGAGCACGCGAGCAACCGCCGTATCGCCTGGCCGAACGTCAAAGGTAGTCTGGCGAAGCGCGTGGGCGACGTGGAGGTCGGCATCATCGGCATGTCGACGGTGAGCACGCCGAGCACGACCTTCGCGCGCAACGTCGAGCCCCTGGACTTCTTGGAGCAGCAAACGCTCGTCCAGGCCGAGTCCGCGATCCTGCGCACCAAGGGCGCGAAGCTCATCGTGTTGGTGGGCCACGTCGGCACCGAATGCAAGTCGATCGAGGACCCTCGCGATGCCTCGAGCTGCGACAGCAAGAGCGAGCTCCAACAGCTCCTCGCCGCGCTTCCGAAGGGCACCGTCGACATCGCCGTTGCCGGCCATACGCACAAGGACGTCGCCACCTGGATCGACGGCATCCCCGTCATCGAGAGCAGCTCGTATGCGCGCAAGCTCGGGCGCATCGACGTGTGCATCGGCGCCGAAGGGGGCGTCGACGTCGCCAACACCACCATAAGGAAGCCCGTGCCGCTCTGCCTGACCACTTGGGGCGACGGCACCTGTGGCGACCCGCCGAGCGCCGACGCCAAGGTACAAGCGGCGGCCTACGAGGGTGTGACCATCAAAGCGGACGAACGCGTCGAACAGGTGCTGGCGCCCTATTTCGCCGAGGTCCGCAATTTGAAGTCGAGCACGGTGGGGATCCGACTACCTGCTCCGCTGCGGCGGACAGGGTCGTCGATGCCACAACCGCCGGTCAAGAAGCGTCGCCGGCTCGTGCCGCAGCCGCCCAAGATGGAGACGGTAGGCCAATACGTGGTCAAGGGCTTCGCCGACCTCGCTGGGACCAAGCTCGCGTTCGCGAACGCCGGCAGCATCCGCAACGATCTGCCCGCCGGAGATCTCAGCTTCGGTGCCATCTACGACGTCTGCCCGTTCGGCAACCGCGTCGCCATCCTGAAGCTCAAGAAGAGCGAGCTCAGCGAAGCGATGCGGATCCTGACGGTCTCGCGCAAGGATCCGCCGGTGACGTACGGCTTCGAGATCAAGGCGCGCGGCAATGACGTGGTCTTGACCAACAAGGGTAAGCCGCTGCCGGAAGGCGTGTACGAGGTCGCCACCAGCGACTTCATGGCGCTCGGCGGCGACGGTATCGCGCCGGCGCTCGCCAAGGTCGCTCCGAATGACCGGCGAATGCTCGAATCCGTGGACCGTGACGCCCTGATGACCGCGCTCCGCGCCCGCTATCCCGGACCACTTCCGGACCGGCAGGTCGTCCCCGCGAAGGCCGCTCAGTAGCGTTTGCAAGACGGCCGCTCCCCGTCTATTTGGGGCCCATGAACAACCGTCTCGAACGCGACACCATGGGCGATATCGAGGTCCCGGCGGACCGCTACTGGGGAGCGCAAACCCAGCGATCGACGCAGAACTTCAAGATCGGCGGCGACCGTTTCACCCGCCCGATGATCCGCGCCCTGGGCATCGTCAAGAAGGCCTCGGCCGAGACCAACGCCGAGCTCGGTAAGCTCGACAAGGCCATCGCCGAGACGATTGGCAAGGCCGCCGACGAGGTCATCGCCGGCAAGCTCGACGACCACTTCCCGCTGGTGGTCTGGCAGACCGGCAGCGGCACCCAGACCAACATGAACGCCAACGAGGTCATCTCGAACCGCGCCATCGAGATGATGGGCGGCGAGATGGGCTCGAAGAAGCCCGTCCATCCCAACGACCACGTGAACATGTCGCAGTCTTCGAACGACGTGTTCCCCACCGTGATGCACGTCGCGGTCGCCGAGCAGGTCGTCGGCCACCTGCTGCCGATGGTCGCGCGGCTGCGCGGCACGCTGTCCACTAAAGCGGTCCAATTCGACAAATTCGTCAAGATTGGCCGCACCCACTTGCAGGACGCGACGCCGCTGACTCTCGGGCAGGAGTTCTCCGGCTACGTCGCGCAGCTCGATATCGCGGTGAAGGCCATCGAGCTCACGCTGCCGGGCGTCTACGAGCTTGCCCTCGGCGGCACCGCCGTCGGCACCGGCTTGAACGCGCACAAGGAGTGGGCGCCGCGCGTCGCCAAGAACATCGCCAAGATCAGCGGCAAACCTTTCGTCACCGCCCCGAACAAGTTCGCGGCCCTCGCGGGTCACGAGCCACTCGTGTTCATGCACGGTGCGCTGAAGACCCTCGCCACGGCGCTCATGAAGATCGCCAATGACGTGCGCTGGCTCGCCAGCGGCCCCCGCTGCGGCATCGGCGAAATCACCATTCCCGAGAACGAGCCGGGCAGCTCGATCATGCCGGGCAAAGTAAATCCGACACAGTCCGAGGCGCTCACCATGGTCTGCGCTCAGGTCATGGGCAACGACGCGGCGGTCGGCTTCGCGGCGTCACAAGGCAACTTCGAGCTCAACGTCTTCAAGCCGGTCATCGTCCACAACGTGCTCTGGTCGATCCGCTTGCTCGCGGATGCGTGTGAGTCCTTCAACGAGCACTGCGCCGCCGGCATCGAGCCGGCCGAAGCGCGCATCACCGAGCTCGTCGGCAAGAGCTTGATGCTGGTCACGGCGTTGAACCCGGTCATCGGCTACGACAACGCCGCCAAGGCCGCCAAGCACGCACACAAGAAGGGCATCACCCTGCGCGAGTCGGTGCTCGAGCTGGGCCTTTTGGACGCCGCGAAGTTCGATGAAGTGGTGCGGCCCGAGAAGATGATTCGCGAGCCGTAGAGCCGGTGCCGCCGGGTTTTTGGAAAACAGGCGCGCGTCGGCTACATCCACCGCCCGATGTTCGATCGCGTAATGAAGCGAATTGGGTCCTTGGCCCTTGTGGTGGTGGCGGCGTGCGGCGGCGGTAAGAGCGAGCCCGGTAAAAACGTGCTCGGCGTGACCTTCGACAGCGCTGACGTGCACCTCGTCATTGGCGAGTCGAAGACCGTGAGCGTCATGCTCGCGCGACCGGCGTCGCTAGGTGATCAGGCCGTCGAGCTCACCGTCACCGGCGTACCGACCGGCGTCATCGCGAGCTTCGATGCGGCGAGCGTCAGCGGGAACAACGCGAAGCTCGTCTTGAGCGCGACCGCGGACGCGACGCGCGGCGAGAACACCATCGTGGTGACGGCGACGCCCGTACAGGCCCCCAACCAGCGTGCAAGCTCGAGCGCCAACCTCGCGCTCATCGAGCCCGCTCCAATCACCGTCCACGGCGTCGTACGGCTTACGAACGACACTCCCGCCGTCGACGCCATCGTGCACGTGCTGGGCTACCGGTCGACCACGGCCGTCGACGCCATCACCGACTCCACCGGCGAGTTCACGGTCGCGAACATCGCCCCACCCTACGACGTGAACGTCGTCTTCGAGCCCGAGGGCACGACGCTGTACATCAACAACGTCTTCCTCGATCAAATGAGCGCGACGCCGTTCTTCGGCATGACCCACGTCGAGCAAGCGTCGCAGCCGAGCTCGATGACCCTGACCGGTCAGGTCACCGGCGGCGACGACACCGATCACGTCGACGCCGTCGTCGACTGCGATAGCGGGCAAGAAGCCCGACGCGGCACCGTCAGCGCCGAGGTCTACAACTTCGCGACGAGCCTGCCAGCGCCCAGCGGCACGCAAGTCTCGGGTATGTTCCGCGCCATCACCTCGGCGCGTCTCGGCACCGTCGTCAGCTCGTACAAGAAGTTCGGCGAGCAAGCGATCACCCTGGAAGGTGGCGGCGGCAATCACATCCAAGTGGACGTCGACACGACACTCGTCAACCGCACCATCAACGTCCAGGGTCGAGACGGCGACGGCGAGCTCGTCGACAGCATCGCCGTACTCTGGCTCGCGGGCGATCATTCGAGCGTCGAGATCAACCGCATCGATGACCTCGCCACGGCGGAGAGCCCAATCGTCGTGCCGATCGACGACGAAGTGCCCGTGATGTTGCGCATTCGTCGCGGCGACCGGCTCGAGATGTTCGAGCGGGTGACACCGACGACCACGGCCATCGACGTCACCGCGCCGACCGGCCCCGAGCTGACTTCGCCGGTGGACGCCATGCAGAACAAGGTCGTGGACACCACCGCCTTCGCGACGCAGCCGGTGCCCGGCGCGACCTACGTCTACGGCATCTACGATGACGATGGAGAACGACCCATCACGTACGTGACCACGACCTCGGCGGCGTTCACGGCGGGTCGCCTGCGGCGTCTGTCCGCCGGTCTGCCCGCGGCGACCGGCTTCCAGCTCCGGATCACCGCGGCGGTCACACCGGACGCGAGCGATCTCTATGGCCCGTCGCGCACGACGCTCGTCGGCCTCTCCCGAACCGACGGTGGCGTGCTCATGGGCACCGAGAAGATCGGCTTTTCGACGGCAACGCCTTAGCGGATGCCGTCTTTCTCGGCCATCATGCGCAGCATGTCGACGCAGCGAGCGGCATAGCCGGCCTCGTTGTCGTACCAGCTCACGACCTTGAAGAAGCGGCTGTTGAGCTCGATGCCCGCACCGGCGTCGAAGATCGAGCTGCGGCGGTCGCCGATGAAGTCGCTCGAGACGACCTCTTCTTCGGTGTAGCCGAGCACGCCCGACATCGCGCCTTCGCTCGCCTTCTTCATGGCGGCGTTGATGTCCTTGAGCGAGGTCTCTTTCGTCGTGCGGAAGGTGAGGTCAACACAGGAGACGTCCGCGGTAGGCACGCGGAACGACATGCCGGTGAGCTTACCCTTGAGACCGGGGATGCAGATCGTCACCGCTTTAGCGGCACCGGTCGAGGCGGGGATGATGTTCTGGTAGGCATTGCGACCGCCGCGCCAATCTTTCTTCGACGGACCGTCTTGCGTCGGCTGCGTCGCGGTGGCGGCGTGCACCGTGGTCATCAAGCCCTCTTCCATTCCGAAGCCGTCGTTGATCACCTTGGCGATTGGCGCCAGGCAGTTGGTCGTGCACGAGGCGTTCGAGATGATGGTGTGCTTCGCCGGGTCGTATGACTCGTGGTTGACCTTGAAGCACATGGTCGGAACCTGCGCCGGTTCGCTCTTGGTCGGCGCCGAGATGACGACGCGCTTGGCACCCGCTTGCAAATGCAACCCGGCCTTGTCGCCTTCGGTGAACAGGCCGGTCGACTCGAGGACGTAGTGAACGCCCATGTCCTTCCACGGCAGCTTCGCGGGGTCCTTCTCGGCGACGGTCTTCGTGGTCTTGCCGTTGACGGTGAACGACGTCTCGGTGGCGCTCACCTCGGCGGGCTTGCCGCCCAGCATGAAGCGGCGGTGCATGGTGTCGTATTTGAGGAGGTAAGCGAGGTTGTCGGCGGGGACCAGATCGTTGACGGCGACGATCTCGATTTCCGGGTGCTCGGAGGCGATGCGATAGACCAGGCGACCGATGCGTCCGAACCCGTTGATACCAATGCGAAGTGCCATTGTGCGCCCCTGTGAAGTTGTTGGCGCCCGGCAATATCTCCCGCGTGTGGCAAAGAGCAATACCCCGGGGTCGAGCCCGCCGTTGCAGGCCCGCCCACGGGTTTTGCTCGAGAGCTAGCGGTTCGGATTAGTGCTGTTGCCGGGCCACTCGCGCTCGCGCTTGGTGTCCGCGACCGCATCCTTGACCCGCTGCTTGGCGGTATCGACCGCACCCTTGACGTTACCCTTCAAGGTGTCGACGCGACCTTCGTTCTCGAGGCCCTTGTCGCCGGTAGCGCGACCGAGCTTTTCCTTCACTTTGCCTTTTGCCTTATCGATGAGCTCACCCATGGTGATTCCCTCCCCTTCGTTGAGGGTTAGGCTGCGAAGCCCATCAATCGCTGGCAAGCGGCAATTTGCCCCTGCGGCGGACCGCCACACCGAAGGCCAAGCCGAAAACGACGCCCAAGCCGGCGCCGCCGGCGACGTCGGTCAAGTGATGGTAATTGCGGTGCATTCGCGACCAGGCCACACCACCGGCGAAGACGAGTCCGGGAATCCCGATCACCGGTATTGTCGGCAATAGCGCACAGGCAGTGCCGAAGGCGCTGGCCGTGTGCCCGCTCGGAAAGCTGTGCAACGTGTGATCGAGAGTCGGGCCGTAGAGGCCGTCTGGCAGCGGTGATCGAGGTCGCGGGCGGCCGACCAACGAGCGCAGGCTCAGGGCGCACACACCGGCGAGCGAAGCCGCGAGAAAGCACGCTATCGCGACACGCCGCAGCTGCGGGCGCTTGAACGCGACGCCGGTGGCGAACAACAGCGCCACGCCGATGAGAGGGCCGCGCGGGTAGTCGCCCCAGACGCTGAAGAGGTCGGCGAGGTCGACCCAGAACGGCGCGTCGGCGGCGCGAACGCTCTCGACCCACGCGGCGTCGCGCGGCACGGTGAAACACGCGAGCACCGCGAAGACAGCGAGGCCCGCGAGCAGCCGCCAGCGCCAGGCGACGAGGTTCGCCAAAGCGGCGGCACAGATGGCGCGGACCTCCGCGAAGAAGTCGCGCATCATGCGGCGCGCAGCTTTCGGTACGACCAGAACGAGACCGGCATGGCCGCGAGGATGGTCAACGAAAGGCCCCATGCGCCGAGCGGCGCCGCGATCTGATGGCCGAGCGCGAGCATGCGGAACGTGTACATGAGCGTCAGCAGCACCGCGATGGCGATGACACCAACGCCGAGGTTCACCGCCAGGGAGCGCCGCCGGTCGACGTGCAGGGCCCAGGGCGCGCAAACCAGCGCCAGCCAGATGGCATTGAAAGGATGCGACAGGCGGCCGTGCAGCTCGACGGCGTGTGGCGTCGCGTCGAAGCCCGCGAGCGCGCGGCGCCGCGCCAGTCGCGCCACCTGAAGAATACGCATTTGCCTCGGGTCCCCGGTGACGTCCGCCAAAGCGGTCGGTGTCGCGTCGAGTGCAAGTGGCAAGTCCGGCGCATGGGTGAACGTCGAGGTGCCGACGTCCAGGACGCGAGCCTCCTTCAGGTGGAAGCCATCGGCCCCATAGACCAGGGTCTCGGCTTCCATGACCTCGCGCAGCTCGCCCTGGGCCATGCGGTAGATCACCGGCCGATTGAAGCGCTGCTCCTTCAGGTCGACTTCGGGCAGATAGAGAATGAGGTCGCCCTTGCGAAACCACTGCACCGGCCGGTTGTAGAAGTTGCTCTGCGTGTCGCTGCGTCCCAGCGCCGCGATCTGCTCGTGCTCGAGCCGGACCAGCGACCACGGCACGACGTACTCCCCCGCGATGGCGGTGAGTACCGTGAACACGAGCGCGCCACCCACGAACGCCATCCAGATGCGCGATGGACCGATGCCGGATGCCTGCGCCCCGAGGAGCTCACCGCGCCGAGCCAGGGTGGTGCCGGCAATCATGGCGCCGAGCAGCACCGCGGCCGGCATGATCTGATAGGCAAACCCGGCGGCCCGGTACCCGGCGAGCTCGAGCACCGTCCCAGCGCCGGCGTTGGCGCGCATCATCGTGCCGCTACCCTCGACCAGCGAAGCACCGACGACGATGACCACGAGACCGATGATCGTCAGCATGGTCGCGCCCGCGTAGATGAGGGCGATGTAGCGGACGAGCCTCATGCGGCCTTTCCGCGAAAACGGATGAGCAAGATGGTCATGCCGATGACGCCCAGGAGGTTTGGCAACCAGGCGGCGAACACCGCGTTCAAGTTACCGCTGCGCGCGGCCAGCTCGGCCCAGCGGCCGATGTAGTAGTAACCGGCGACGAGCGCCGAGCTGTAGAGAAAGCCACGCGCCCGAGCGGCGGGCGAGCGCGAGCAAGCGAGTGGCACGGCCAGGAGCGCGAACACGACCGTGGCGACGGGCAGTGCGAGCTTTCTATTCAGGACCACCATCTCGAGCGCGCGGTCACCGGTGAAGGTGGCGTCGTGCAGATCGTCCCAGAGAGTCCAGACGTCTTTCGCCTGCACCGCGGGCAGCGTCTTCGCCTTGCGGCCGACGATGCTCTGGACGTCGATGCGGTAGTCGCTGGTTTCGAAGCGGATGACCCGCGCCGCGTCCGCGCCGGCGTCATGGACGACGATGCTGCCGTCGCGGAGGGCGAAGACGATGTCACGGCTGGCCGCGCCGCTCACGACCTGGCCGCTCTTCGCCGTGATGACGACCGCCCGCTCCGGGTCGCGCCTGTCGGCGAGCATGACGCCATGCAGATCACGGCCGACACGCTCGCGAGCGAGGAACGTGACCCCGGGGATCCACTCCTGAAACTCGTCGGCACGGACGCCACCCGCGAGCGCGCGCTGGGCGCCTCGCGCCATCAGGTCGCGTAGCCCGCGCACACCCCAGGGCTCGCCGACCACGAGGGCGTAACACGAGACCGCGCCCATGATGACGCCGAGCACGGCGGGCACGCGCAGCAAGCGGTACGGACTCACACCCATGGCCGTGAGGCCCATGACTTCGCGGTCGGACGACATGCGGCCGATGGCGAGCAGAGTCGCGAACAAGGCGCTCGCTGGTAGCAAAAGCCCGGTGAGTGGAGGCAACGAGTACAAGAGCGCTTGCGCCATGTCGGCGCCGGTGATGCCGAGGCCAGTCGTCGCGTCGGAGATGGTGAAGAGCTGCACGAAGGTCACGACGACGAAGAACAGGCCGAGACCCACGAGAATGGGAACGCCGATCTCACGCAGCACGTAACGGTCGAGGGTGGTCAACAAGACCCTAGCTACCTTACTGAATGGCCGTATCGCTAGGCGCCTCGGCCATGCGGTCCTCGACGCGGTGTCCGAAGCCGTAGAAGCCGGGGATGGTCACGGGGAGACGCCCGGTCATCGCCTGGCCGCCAACGAGGGCGTCCGCCGCGGCACGCTGCGCGTCGTCGAGGTAGCTGTAGGTGCACACGTAGGCGTCGATGTCGGGGACACTCTCGAGGTAATATGGTGACGCGAAGCTCACCATGGCCGCCGAGGTCGATGGCAGCGCGCGCATCACGCGCTTGGCCATCTCGAGGTGGTAGCGGTTAATGGTGGCGAAGATGATCAAGTCGGCGCCACGGGACGCCGCGATCATGCGCTCGACGTCGGCGTTACGCTGCTCGCGCGAGGGAATGTACGCGGTGTTCACGACCTCGACGTACTTCTCCTTGCTAATGCGGTTGGCGAACGGCCCGGAGGGCGCCAGGACGACCACTTTGCGATAGCGGACAGCGCGAATGGGCAAGGTGTTGGCGTGGTTGCGCACCAGCGTCACCGCTTCGCGCGCGATTTGCTGACTGACCTGCTGATGCGTGGCCAGCCGATCATCGCGTCGCAGTGCCCGTTCCAGCGGTTCGATCTGGCGATCGAACATGCCGCGGCGCGCTTTGACGGCGAGGATACGGCGCACCGATTGATCGAGGCGGGTCGGACTGATCTCGCCGCTCTTCACCGCCGCCATGAGCGTGTCGAAGACCTCGTCCTTCTTTTTCATCTGCCACAGCACCAGCGGCATGTCCGCTCCAGCGTTCACCGCGATGACGGCGGCGCGGCCGCTGCCGTAGCGCTCGACGATGCCGTCCATCTCCAGGCCGTCGGTGATGACGATGCCGTCGAAGCCCATCTGCTCACGCAGGACCTTGGTGAGGATGTTCCGCGATAGCGTTGCCGGCAGATTCGCTTCCTCGGCGACGCGCGGCAAGGCGATATGCGCCGTCATCACGGCATCGAGCCCGACGTCCATGGCGCGCTTGAAGGGCGCGAGCTCGAGCTCGTTCAAGCGTTTCAAGTCGGCGGAGATCGCCGGCATGTCGAAGTGCGAGTCGGTGTGCGTATCGCCGTGTCCGGGGAAGTGCTTGGCGACCGCGACGACGCCCATCTCTTGCTGGCCGCGCACGTACCAGGAGCCGAGGTCGGCGACGAGCTCGGGCTTCTCCCCGTAGGAGCGCACCCCGATGACGGGGTTCTTGGGGTTCGAGTTGACATCGAGAACCGGCGCCAGGTTCATGTTGAACCCGAGCAGCTTCAGGTCGACCGCTAGGCCCTGACCGGCGATGTACGCCAGAGTAGTGGAGCGCGTCGCGCCCAGCGCCATGTTGCCGGGCAGGGTCATGGCGCCGTCCTTGACGCGCACGACGTTGCCGCCTTCCTGATCGAGCGCCACGAAGAGCGGCACCTTGCCGTCAGTCAACGCGTGGATACCGCGGGTGAACGACGCCGTCTGCTTCAAATCGACGATGTTGCGCGAGAAGAGCGCGACGCCGCCGACGTGGCGCTGCTTCACCCAGAACTCGATGTGCGGATTGACCTCGGTGCCGCCGAAGCCGACGAACAGGAGCTGGCCGACCTTCTCCTCGACGGACATGGACTTGATGATGCGCTCGACGTCGACCGGCTCACCCGGGCGCGGCAGCTCGATGGCGAGCGCGGGCGTCGCGACCAGACAAAGAAGAACGGCAGCGACGAAACGCACGCGGAGCCTTCGCGCCTATAAAGACGCTACGGTAATGCGATCGAGCTCCGCCGAGAGGCGCTCGATCTCGAGTTTGAATGCTTGGAGCTCGGCGCCCTTCAGGGGCTCCGCGCGCTCGAACTTTTGCGATGCTGGATTGACGTAGTGGCTGTGTTGCTTGAGCCCGTAGTGCAGGTGGGGCCCGCTCGACAGACCGGTGTTGCCGCTACGGGCAATGGTCATTTTCTGCGTCACGTGTTGCCCCACGCGCACACCGATCGACGACAGGTGCGCATACTGCGAGGTCCAACCGTTCGTGTGGGCGATCTCGACGAGGTTACCGAAGCCGTTGCCCCACCCCGCCTTGACGACGCGGCCGTCGCCGACGGACCAGACCGGTGTGCCGACCGGTACGCCATAGTCGACACCGTTGTGAGCCCGGGTGTAGCCGAGCACCGGGTGGTGGCGCGAGCCGAAGCCACTGGTCATGCGGCCGTATTGCAGGGGCATTTTGAGCAGTAGCTTCTTCGCGCTCTCACCCGTCGGTCCATAATAGCCGCCGGTGCCGCCGGTGCTCGCGTGGTAGAAAACGCGGTGCGACGTGCCGTCGTTGACGTATTCGGCGGCGAGCACGCGGCCGTAGCTCACGAGCTTGCCGCGCGCGTAACGCTTCTCGACGAGCATGCGGTAACTGTCACCGACGCGGACGTCGCGGAAGAAATCGATCTCCCAGGCGAAGACGTCGGCGAAGTCGGCGATCAAGGCCGGCTCCTCGCCACGGCCGGCGATCGCTTCCCACAACGTCGATTGCACGGTGCCCGAGACGTTGGCGACGACCGTCTCGATGGGCACGTCGATCTTTTGCGCCTTGAACACGTCCCCGGTGCGCGTCGCTTCGACGCTCTCGGCGATGCTCTGGTGAATGCTCAACGCGAGGAGCTTGCCGCCGTCATCGAGGCGCGCCTTCAGGGTCTGGCCGGCGCGCAGGCGGCGGAAGTCCACGAGCGTCTGCAAAGCGGTGATCGCGGTCGCGAGATCTTGGGGCGACGCGCCGATACCGGCGAGCGCCGCCGCCACCGTTTGGCCGGATCTGAGCTGCACGACTTCGATGCGTTGCTCGGGACCCGGTGTACGCAAGCCGAGCAAGGGATCGAGTCCCTGATTGGCCCAGGGCTCGATCTCAGGGTCGGCGTCGACCAAAACCGGCGTGCTGTAGAAGTCCGCGAAAGCAGCCGCATCGGCCCACACCACGGCGGGCAAGCGCTGGTCCTTGGCTTCGGCGCGGCGTTGGGTGGCGCGCTCACGTCGCGGCGACTCGGCAGAGGGCGGCGTGACGATCGATCGGGCGCGGTCGCGCGGGTCACCGTGGTAGAGGAAGACGCCGACGTTGATTGCGCCAAGGAGCAGAAGGAGGCCGAAACCGACCTTCTTTTTGCTGCTGCCGCGGGTGCTTCCGCGACGTGGATTCTTCATGTCCCGCGTCACCGCGCGAGTCTAGCACGCGGTCAAAACACGTCAAAAATCGATCGGCCCACGATCGATGCGTCTGCCAATAGGGCTTGCATGCCGGGCGGAGACCGATCACTTTGCGGCCTGGCAACCAAAACACCACAACGCCTTAAAGCCCGATTAACCAAGGGAGTTCTCGATGTTGACTCGCAAGCTCGCCATGACGGCGGCTATTTTCGCGGTAAGCGCGGTCAGCGCCGCGGCATACGCTGACGATGACCGCGACGCGGCGCACTACACCAGCGCCTTCGAAAAGCTCGGTACGAGCCTCGCGGAGACGCAAACCGCCGACACCACCAACGTCGCGGCCACCGACGTCGAGCGCGTCCGGACGCTGGTTGGCCAGGGTCAGGCTTTCGTTGCCAGCGAGAAGCTGGAAGAGGCCGCGCTGATCTTGCAGCGCGCCCAAGTCATCGCTCGCTTTGCCCGCGCCAAGGTCGAGCGCGTCGGGGCCGAAGCCCGCGCCGCCGAAGCCACCGCCGGTGCCTCCGCCGCCGAGAAGGCCGCTGCCGACGTCAAGGCGCAAGCCGACGCCATGCAGACCAAGGCCAAAGACCTCGAAGCCCGCGGCTTCTAAGAACCTCACACCCTACGAAATAGGACTCAGAAAAAATGATTCGTGCTTCCCGTATCGTGATTCTCGCTGGTGTCGCCGCGGCCGCATGCGGCTCGGCTCCGCGTCCGGCGGCTCTCGTCGCTCTCGACGGCAAGATGAAGGACCCGGCCCATGTGGCGCGTGTCCAGGCAGTGTCGCCCGAGCTCTACAAAGAGGCCGAAGTCTACTACGCTAAAGCGAACACGGCGTACGACGACGGCGACACCAAGACGATCGAGTTTTACACCGACCTCGCCAGCGTGACGATGGCTACCGCCGACGAGCACGTGCGCATCGCCGACGCGGACGCCGCCGTCGAGGCCTCGAAGGGCCGCGTCAGCACCGCCGGTGCCGCGAAGACGGAGCAGGACGCTCGTCTCGCCGATCTCTCGGGTCGCGTCGCCCGCATGGAGCGCATCGCTCAGCTGCAACAGCAACAGCAGTTGTCGGCCGCCGACCGCGCGCAGCTCGCAACGGAGCTCGCCAAGCAAAAGGCCGCGACCGCGCAGCTCACGCCGCTCGCCGAGCAGAAGGCGCTGCTCGATGACGCCTCCGCGATTCCGCTCGCCGCTGCCCGCCAGGACAGCCGTGGCGTCGTCATCGCGCTTGCGGATCTCTTCAAGCCCAAGAAGACCCAGATCTTGCCGACGGCTCACGGCACCTTGAAGGCGGTCGCCGAGCTCGCGCGCAAGTATCCGGGCTACCAGATCACCGTCGACGGCTACACCGACTCGCGCGGCAACGAGGCGGCGAACCTCACCTTGTCGGCGGCGCGTGCCCAATCGGTCGCGCAGTTCCTGGTCGACAGCGAGAAGCTCGAGTTCACCCGCATCAAGTCGTCCGGCCACGGCGCCGAGAACCCGATCGCGGACAACTCCAAGGCTGACGGCCGCGCCAAGAACAACCGCGTCGAAGTGGTGTTCATCCTTCCGTAACGGCCCGTCGGTTCGAAGACGCTAGGCCTCCCGCGAGCCACGGCTTGCCGGAGGCCTTCGTTTTTGGCGGACACTTGACGACACGCCTTTCCCGGCCGCATGTGACGCCTCCATGTCGAAGAATATGCGCGTAGCAGTCGTGGGTGCGACCGGTCTTGTTGGTCGCGAGATGATCGCCGTGCTCGAAGAGCGTGGTTTCCCCCTGAGCGAGCTCGTCCCTCTGGCCTCCCCCCGCAGCCTCGGCGAAGCCGTGGAGTTCCAGGGCCGCGAGATCCCGGTTCGCGTCGCCACCCCCGAGGCCTTCAAGGGCATCGACGTCGTCCTCATGTCCGCTGGCGGCGGACCCTCGAAGGCTCTCGCTCCCGCGGCGGCCGAAGCAGGCGCCATCGTCATCGACAACAGCTCGGCCTGGCGCATGGACCCCGAAATTCCGCTCGTCGTGCCCGAGGTGAACCCGGAAGACATCGCCCTCTTCAAGCAGCGCCGCATCATCGCGAACCCGAACTGCTCGACCATTCAGATGGTCGTCGCCTTGGCTCCGCTACACCGGCACGTCCCCATCAAGCGGATCGTCTGCTCGACCTACCAAGCGGTCTCCGGCAAGGGGAAGGCCGCGATGGAGGAGCTGTCGACGCAGGTGTCGACGCTGCTCTCGGGTGGCGAGGCCGAGAATAAGGTCTTCCCCAAGCGCATCGCCTTCAATTGCCTGCCCCAAATCGACGACTTCACGGACGACGGGTTCACCAAGGAAGAGCTCAAGATGCGCAACGAAACGCGGAAGATCATGCACGCGCCGAACGTTGGCGTGTGTGCGACCTGCGTGCGCGTCCCGGTGTTCAACGGGCACGCGGTGTCGATGAACGTGGAGTTCGAGAGCGAGCTGACCGCCGACAAGGCGCGTGAGCTGCTGCGCGATGCGAAGGGCGTGATGTTGATGGACGACCCGGCGAACGGCGTCTACCCGACGCAGATGGAAGCAGACGGCACCGACGCGACCTTCGTCGGTCGCATTCGCAAGGACGCCTCGGAGAAGAATTCGTTGGCGCTCTGGTGCGTCGCGGACAACCTCCGCAAAGGCGCTGCCTCGAACGCCGTGCAGATCGCGGAGATCTTGGTGCGCGACTATCTTGCGGCGCGCGCCGTGAACTGAGTGAATTTGCGCAGCGTGAGAATCAAAAGAATCATCATGACCGCCTTGGCGGTTGTCGCGGGGCCCGCCGTGGCCTTGGCGATCCCCACCGACGCGTCGACGCAGAATCAGTTCACGATGGGCGGCGGCCTGACCGTGCGCATCGACGATCCCAACGAGAACAACGGGGTCAACGGGCCCGACGGCCGCGTCTTCTGCACGCTCTACGACGGCGGGCGCTGTCAGCCGATCAACCGCGGCGCCTGTGACGGCACCGACCAGAGGTTGATTCGCTTCGTGCTGTCGATGGCGGCCCCGGTCGGGGCCAACAGCCGCATGTACGCTTTCGCGACCAAGAGCGACTGCACCTTCGCCGAAAACGTGGAGCCCGAAGACTCACCCGTCGACAGCAAGGACCTGCTCTCGAACACGCCCTTGGTCAACGGACAGGCGTTCGACTTCCCCGAGGACTTCGCGAGCACGACCTACGCGAGTGTTGCCTCTCTTGCGAGCGCCATTGGCGCCTGTGACGAAGGCACGGAAATCCAGAACCAGCGTTTCCGCTTGTGCATCGGCATCAGCCCCGCCAACGGCGGCGTCGCGGACTCGGCACTGGAGAGCGGCGATCCGATCGTCTACATGACTTTCCTCGTCGACACCGTGACCCCGGACGCCCCCAACGAGTTCAGTGTCACCGGCGGAGACGGACGTTTCCGTTTGCGCGTCGGACTCGCGAACAACGACGAGGTCGCGAAATACATCATCCGCTATCGCGAAGTCCCGGAAGGCACCGAGACAGCGTCGGGGGAAGACTGCGCGACCTGGACCGACTACCGCGAGTCGGAATCGGTGCGTCAGGGGTCGACGAGCGATGCCACTGACTTCACGATCGACGGCATCGAGAACGGCAAGACCTTCGAGGTCTGCGCCGCGGCGCGCGACATCGCGGGCAACCTCGGCTCGTTTTCGACGTCGCAGCTGGTGACGCCGCGCAACGAGTGCGACTTCATCGAGTGTTATCCGGGTGAGCCGCCGACCGGTTATTGCGGACAGGTGCCGGGCTCGCTACTGGCGTTCTGGATCGCCCTTGCCGCCATCGGCCGCTCCCTCCTCGGCCGTCGGAAATCGGCAAGCGGTCATCGGCAAGCGGTCATCGGCGATCGGCTATCGGCAATCGCCCGTCGGCTATCGGTCATCGGCCTTATCGGCTCCTCGGCCCTCGCCCCCTCCTCCGCCCACGCTCAAGACGAAGATCCCTTCATCCTCCGCACCGGCGACGACACCGCTCACGAAGAAAAACGTCCGCAATTCGGCTTCGAGTTGCGCTTCGGCCCCTTCCGCCCGCAGATCGGCACCGCCGGCGAGCGCGCCGCCTACGACGCGGTCTATGGCGACGACGACTCGCTCTTCAAAGACCGCCCCCTCATGAAACAGCTCGAGCTGAGCTGGTACCCCTGGGCGCGTTACGGTGTTGGTGGCTTGTTCCTCCGCATCGGCCACTGGCGCGCCTCGGGCACGACGCGCGACTGCGGCGATGCGAGTGGCTGCGCCGGAGGCAGCCTCGAAGGCTCCATCGCCGGCAACGAGAAGACCTCGCTCACCATCCTGCCGCTCACCATCGGCGTGGTCTACAAGTTCGACCTGCTCAAGGAACGCTTCTACATCCCGCTGGTGCCGTACGCTAAAGCGGGCTTCGACTACTTTCTCTGGTTCAACAGCGCCGCCGGCGAGACCTCGGTCGCGGCCGACGGCTCCAAGGGCCGCGGCGGCACCCCCGGCGTCAACGCCTCGGTGGGCTTGGCGTTGAACTTGGACTGGATCGAGCCCTCGGCGGCCATGAGCGGCCGCTCCGGCGTCGGCATCGCCGATTCGTATCTCTTCATCGAGTACAGCATGGCCTACAGCGGCTTCCGCGCTAGCGGACTCGAGATGAGCGAGAACTACGCGCTGGTAGGCCTAGCCATCGACTTTCTGTGAGCAAGCGCAACATCCGGATCGTCGTCGAATATGACGGCAGCCGCTATCTCGGATGGCAAGCGCAGCTGGAGGGACCGAGCATCCAAAGCACGCTCGGTGACGCGCTTTTCGCCCTCACCGGCGAGCGACCGCACGTCGAAGCCGCTGGTCGCACCGATGCGGGTGTCCACGCCGCCGGCCAAGTCGTGTGCTTCAAGGTGGACGGCGCCATCGCGGGCGAGCGCTTCGCGCCGGCCTTGAACGCTCACCTGCCCGAAGACATCAGCGTTCATCTCTCCGAAGAAGTGCCGCTCGACTTCAGCGCCCGCCACGACTCGAAGGGCAAGCGCTACCGCTATCGCATCTACAACGCGCGCCAGCCCGCCGCCCTGGAGACGTTTCGCGCCTGGCACATCCGCCAGCCTCTCGAGATCGGCGCGATGCGCGAAGCCGCCACGCACTTGATCGGCGAGCGCGACTTCGAGTCCTTTCGCAGCGCCCAGTGCGACGCCGAGCACGCGCGGCGCGAGATGTTCTCCATCACCATCGACGAAACGCCCCGGCCGCCCGCCGGTCGCTACGTCGACATCACCTTCCACGCCAACGCCTTCTGCCGGCACATGTGCCGCATCTTGGCGGGCACGCTCACCGAGGTCGGCCGCAAGCGCTTCACGCCCGAGGACGTGCGCGCCATTCTCGAAGCACGCGACCGCACCAAGGCCGGCATCACCGCGCCGCCTTGGGGCCTGACTCTCCTCGAAGTCGAGTACTAGCCCCGCAACCGCTTGGCGACACCGGCGCTGCGCGCCGCGCCTCCGCTACGGTCCGCTTTGGCGGATATGTTCGGCAGCTCCGGCGCGTACACCGCGAAGGCCATGATCTCGCCGATGTCGACCAGGTGCAGGGCCAGCGCCGCGAGTGCTGCTTTGCCCAAGGGTTGCGCGAAGGCTGGCTCGAGGGTGGTAAGGAGCTGTTCCGGTGGCGCCGTGTGCGACACGGCGTCGACGAGCTGCTGGTAGGTCAGCGTCTCGTTGCCAAGGAGCTCGGCGAGGCGCGCTAGGTGCTCGGCGACGATATCGATGCTTGCCGGGTCGACGCCCGCACCGACCAACATCGTGGCGGCGGCGCGCGCTGCGGCGACCAGGTCGCGCGGCGCGCCCTTGGCGTCGAGGAGGCCTTTGGCGAGCTCGCTCATAGACGGTCCTCGATGCCGATCTCGGAAAAGATGATGCCGAAGGGAGGTGCCAGGAGATCGAGGGCCGCGGGCGCGAGGTAGGCATCGGCGCGTGCACGAGTGCCCAGCTGCTCGGGCAACACCGGCTCGAGGATGCTCTTGGCGGGTAGGACGATGAGCTCGCCGCTGATGGGCTGCACGATGAGCTGGGGCTTACCAGCCGCGTCACCGCGGGCTCCGACGATCAGCAATGTCCGCACGGTGGTCTTGCGGAGCTCCGACAAGACGGTCGGCACGACGAACCCTTGCTCGAGCGCCCGATCGATCTGCTGGATTGGGTCCGCTCCAGCGGTCAGCTGATCGCTGAAGACCCGGCGTACGTACGTCGCCCCGGTGAAGCGCGAGACCAGCATGCTGAACGCGCGCGCGGCGTCATAACGGTAGATGCCTTTGGCGTCGTCGCGGATGGCTTCGATCGCCTCCAAACGCGTGACGTCGAAGCCGCGGTTCTGCAGCACCCCCAGCGCCTCGTCCTTGGCGGCCGCCTCCGTGCCTTTGAGATCCTTGCCACCGAGATGCGCGGCAAGTGCGTCGCTCGCGGCCAAGGGGAGCAGCTCGTCACCGAGCTGTCGCGCCTCGGCGAGCGCTTGGTGCAAGCGGGTCCGGTCGAGGAGCGGGCTGCGGTCGAGATCGGGTAATGCGTCGTCGGAGCCGGTGGCGCTCCAGGGCTCGTCGGTCACCACCTGTTGGGCGCCTCCGTGCAGGCGCCAGGCGTAGACCGGGTCGATGGTCGCGCGGGCCATGGCGGTGAGGCGGCCCACGGGCTCCGCCGGCACCTTGGCCGGGAGCGGCAAGGTGACGCCATCTTTCGGACGCTCGAGGGTGGTGGTCAGCGCCAGATGCGAGCGCGAGTTACAGCGGATGTCGTCCGCGAAAGCGATCACTTCGTCGAGAGCGGTCGGGCCGACGATGCTCCAGGGGCCGAGTAGGTGCCGGCGTGCCGCCAGCGCTTTCAGGATGAGCACGCGCTCGACCAAGCGATCGGCGTTCTTGAGCGGGCCGATCTTGTCGTGCGCGCCGGCTCGGGTCAGCGCGTTCCACACCCGCTCGCGAGCCGCGGGGCCGAGCAACATGAAGGTGATGGCGGCGTTGCGCGCCTGTACCGCGCCGATGAAGCCGGAGAGCGGCCCGGTGGTAAAGCGCGACTCGGCGACGCCGAGCGACAGGGTGCGGCGGATGACGTGCGGGATCTGGCAGAGATGCAGCGCGCGATTGGCGGCGTAGCCTTCGCGCGCGTTGCGGCCCATGAGCAGCCGGCGCAAGAAACGGCGCTCTTCGGAGCGCGCGCCCTGGTAATCCATCGCGAACATGCCCATCAGGCGTCCCAAGATCCGGCGGCGCGACGGGTCGAGCGGGCCGTCTCGAAAATCCTCGAGAATGGCTTGGAAGTCGGGCTCGGTCCCCAGGAACTCGGCGCTCGGCATGAGCTCGGCGGCCGGGTCCGCGGGAAAGCGCAGACGGCGCTGCACCTTGTCGCGGCGCGCCACACCAGCACCGCGTCCGGAACCGCCGCCGCGAAGTGAAACTTCACGGGTGTTCTGTAGAAGGGCGTTGTTACGCTGGATTGCAGTCACGTGAACCGCCCAAGGGCGCCACTTTACGTCGCGAACGACGTGAAGCAATGGACGCCACCCCGAAGCTTCGCTAAATCAATCGAGTGCGTCAATGCCGCGTCGTGCTAGCCGTCCTGACTCTCCCACTCGCCCTCGCCTGCGGGACCGTCCACCTTCGCGACCGGGTGAACAACTTCCAGACCGAAGAGCCGGCTGACGCAAAGGCCGACAAAGGCGCCAAGGAGAGAGAGACGCGCGTCGCGGCGAAGGACACGCGTCGCGGCCCTGATCGCGGCATCACCATCTTGTTCGAAGACGGGCGCGCCCGCATGCGCTCGGAGAACGCGGTGTGTCGTCTGCGCAATTTCCGCATGGCGAGCGGCATCTCGTTCGCGGACCCTTTGCGCGACGCCGCCGAGGCCAACGGCTATCGGGTCACCGATCGCCGCAGCGACGGCTTCGACCTCGAGATGCGCGTGCGCGGCGTCATGCACGATTGCAAGCGCAATAACGAGGTGGACGGCGAGGTCGTGCTCGAGATCGTCCGCGATGGCGTCCTGGTCGAGGAGCTCACGCGCAAGATCGGCTTCGACAACGAAGAGACCATCGTCGGCGCGCTGATCGCCGAGGCCAGTGCCTCGAAGCGCGTCGCCGAAGCCCTGAAGGGCCGGGTGGTAGCCATCGCGCCGACGCAGCCGCCAACGATGGTCGCCACCGCGAGCCTCACCAACAACAAGCAAGCGACGGTCGAAACCAGCTCCCTCGCCTTGGACAAGCAGACCTCCATTCTGGTGATGCCGCTCAAGCCCGTACGCGGCGTCGACAAGGCGACCTGCCAGCTGCTTTCGAACTACATGCTGTCGCAGATGCAGAACGTGAAGAAGCTGCGAACCGTCGGCTCCTCCGACATGGACGCCGTCCTCGCCGCCGACAAGCAGAAGCAAGCGCTCGGCTGCAACGACGTCTCGTGCATGGCCGAGATGGGTGGTGCCCTCGGTGTCGACCTGGTGATGTACGGCGAGCTCGGCGTCCTCGGCTCGAAGTACAACGTCAACGTCAGCGCCATTCGCACCTCCGACGCGACGGTCGCGGCCCGCGCTAGCCTCCTCGTCGACAAGACGGAAGACGCTTTGGCGGACAAGGTCCCCTCGCTCGTTCAAAACGTCGTCGACGACATCAACGCCGCCGCCGAAACCAAGTAGCCTGACGAGCTGACAGGGGCCGCTCCGCAACCGGGCTGCCTCCAGGGGCGACAACGCCTTCCATGGAATTTGGCGCTGAAGACGTACGCGCGTCGCCTCTTGGATCGGCTTCCTCTCTTGGGTCGGCTTCCTCGGCGGTGAGCTTTCGCCTTCCGGAGCCGCTGGTCGAGCCCACGCCGCCAAAGACCATCGCCGAGCGGGCCATGCAGCGGGACGTCGTCGTCCGCCCCGGCGGCCCCCTGGACAACGTGCGGCGCAGCCCCATCCTCCCGCGCGTCAACGGCCTCTACACCCTCCACAAGACCGACCTCGAGAACGGCTGGAGTCTCGAAGCCCGCGCCGGCCGCTCCCGCGACATGAACGTGAGAGGCCTAGTGGCCGGCCTGCGCTACGCCCCCGCCCCGGGCCTCGAGATCGCCCCCTTGGAGGTCCGCGTCGGCAAACAGCAACACAGCGACGCCAAGGTCTCCATCGGCGCCCGCCTCTCCTACCGCTACTAGCCCGCGCAACCCGCTCGTACCCCTCAAGCAAGCGGAGACGCTAGCGAGGACATGTCCGAGCGAAAAAAAGGCCGGACACGCGTCCGGTCGGATGTCCGATCGGAAAACGTGTCCGGCCTTGAATTCCCCCCGCCGCTTCAGGCGGTTCAGTCGCTTGGTATCTTGGCCTAGGCGGCCATCGGCTCCAGCCCCGACCCTGCCAGGGCGGTGCGGATCTTACGCAGGACGTTGCCCTCGATCTGACGGGCACGCTCGCGCGAGATGTGGAAGTGCTCGCCGATTTCGTGAAGCGTTTTCGGCTCGTCGGTCATCAGGCGATTCTCGACGATGTACTGCTCCTTCTCGTTGAGGGTGCGCATGGCCTGCTGGACCTTGCCGCGAACCAACGCCTTTTCCTCGAGATCCGCGAGCGCCGTCTCCTGGTTCTCGCCATCGGACTTGAGGAGGTCGAGGTGCGTCTGCCGAGCGCCTTCGTCGAGCTCGACATCGAGCGAGAAGTCGCGCGCCGAGAGGCGCATTTCCATGTCGACCACGTCGGTTTCGCCAACGTCCAGGCGCTGCGCCAGCTCCGTCGTCGAAGCCGTCGAGCCAGGGCCCGCGGCGCGATCTGCACGCTCACGCTCGCTGCGAAGCTTGAAGAACAGCTTCCGCTGCGCTTGCGTCGTTCCGAGCTTCACCAGCGACCACGAGCGAATGATGAAGTTCTGGATGTACGCGCGGATCCACCACACCGCGTACGAGATGAGGCGATAGCCCTTGGAGGGGTCGAACTTCTTGACCGCCATCATGAGGCCGATGTTGCCCTCTTGGATAAGGTCCAGGAGCTTGAACCCGTAGCCGCGATATTCGTGAGCGATCTTCACCACGAAGCGGAGATTCGAGACCACGAGCTTGTGTGCTGCCTGGAGATCGCTGTTGTCGCGATAACGCACTGCCAGCTCCATCTCCCCCTCGCGGGTGAGCAGCTTGTAGCGGTTAATCTCCGACACATAACGGTCGATGGTCTGAGTGGTCGGGAGAGATGCTGTTGTAATCCGTGCCACGATGATGCCCCTTTCTGAGTCCGGCCTCAATTACTGCAACAACCGGACCGTCTCTATCACTTATCAACCCAGGCTTCTAAATCGTCCGAAACGTTTGCAAACCCTGGGCCGCTATTGATTAGATGCCGCTCGCCGCGATTCGATTCGAAAATCGCATCCGACAAGTCGCCCAAATCGTCCAACCTCGCGCGGCCCCAAGCGTTTACTTGCTAGACTCAGATCCGCGTTTTTTTGAAGTCAGACTCTAAAACCCTATTTGTTCCTGCTTCATTCCATTGCGCAGCGTCCGCCGGAACTCCACCTTAGACCGGCGTAGTCGCTGCTGACGTGCACGGACACTAACGTTGCAACCGGTGTGCCGACTCGCGAGATGGCGTAGTAGCCCGGAAGTTCACGCAGAAAATCGCTGCGTTAGGCGATTGTGTGGTTCCAATTTGGGGCCAGTGGGGCGCGGGGGCGCGGGCTGGGGTGTCCACTATTGACCCTTGGGATCTGGGTCGCATGGGCCTTGCGAGCGGCCTCCTGCTTCCGCTCCTCGGGGATGCAGCGGCTGCATCCCCTTGCGGTGCCGCGCGTCGGCCTGTGGGGCGACGTGCCTCAGTGGGCGCGATCGGCGGCACTGCCTCGCACTGGGGAGGAATCAGGGGTCAGCGAAGACGTGCAGCTGTAACCGCTAGTCTGAGAATTCGACCAGGACGCAGGTGACGTTGTCGACGCCGCCGGCGGCGTTGGCGCGGGCGATCAGCGACTGGCAGGTCTTCTCGAGGTCGCTGCCGCCCTCTTGGACCGCTTCGAGGATCTGTTCGTCCGTGACCATGCCGGAGAGGCCGTCCGAGCACAGCAGGTAGACCTCGCCGGGCTTCGGGTCGACTCGATGCACGTCGACCGCGACCGTCTCTTTCATGCCCAAGGCACGAACGATGACGTTCTTGTGCGGGAAGTGCTCGATTTCTTCCGCCGTGAGCTTGTGGACCTTGAGGTAGTCGTTGAGCAGCGAGTGGTCTTCGGTGACCTGCTGGATGCGTCCCTCGCGAATGACGTAGCCGCGCGAGTCGCCAACGTGCCCCAGGAAGGCGCCGCTCGAACCGCAGACCAGGCTGACGATGGTCGTGCCCATTCCGCGATAGCGGGCATCGCTCTGGGCCGTCTCGTAGACCCGGCGGTTCGCGAGCTTGACGCCGGTGATCAGCCGATTCTCGTCGTAGCTGACCCCGCGATCTTCCTTGTACGGCCAGGTGATCTCGCGATCGCGCGAGGTGTCGATGAAGAAGTTGGCGAGCGTCTCGACCGCGATCTGGGAGGCGACTTCGCCGGACGCGTGACCGCCCATACCGTCGGCCACGATGTACAAATTCTCCTCGGCCAAGAGGAAGAAGTTGTCCTCGTTGTGCGACCGCTTCATACCGACGTGGGTGCTGCCGGCGTAGCGGATTTTCATGCCGTATCACTCGTCACAACGGCCCGTTGGTAGCACGCGAAATGAGGCGGTTCAAGAACGCTGCGTCGAGCGCGGTACACGGACATCAGCGCGAAACCTCCACAGACCCGATTTCTTGCAGCGTGGGCCGCACGCCGATCGTGATTCCCAAGCGCCCAGCTTCGCCCGCGGCGAGCTCGAGAGTGCTGTGCGCCCGCCATATCCACGGACCAATCCGCCATGGCGTCAAGGTGCGAACGTCGAGCACGACCCCCTGCTTGTCGAGGGCGACGACGTCGATGGCGTAGGTCATGCCAAAGGTATGCACCTGCCGGCAGGGGACGATCCATAGGGCTGTTCCCGACTTCGGGGCTTCCCGGCCGAGCAGTCCTCGGGCCCTGGCCCACCAGGCTCGGCACCGCTCGACAGGCAAAATCACAATGAAAACGAGCTCCTCGAAGATTCGACGCACCAGCCACGCCATTTCTGACGATACTCTCGTAACTGCGTGAGTTGTGCCTAGAACACACCTTAACGAACGCGAGGTGTCCGATGACAGTTCCTGCGTTGGCGAAGTTGGAAGCAGCATTTCGTGCCGCCCCTCGTCAGTCAGATGCTTCGTCGCGATCGGACAGCCCGCGGATGCGTCGCGCCAGTGCGCCGCAGCCCGCCGCGATGGGCGAGACCTTCAGCGGAGTCGGCCGCGCAATGGCCTTCTTCCACGCCAAGGTCTTCGGCTCCGAACGCACGGCCCTCGTGGTCGGCGCTGAGTCGACCGGCATCGCCTCGTAACCAGCGCTCTTCGCTTCCAAAATCAGCGCACGCGCATGCACGAGCTTCGCATTAGTCCGTGCATGTGGGTACACTCGGCCGACGATGGACAAGCTCCTCAAGTTCCTGATGCGCGGCGACTTCGCAACCGTCTCAGCGCGCTACTCGGACATCTTGCTTGCCGGCCTCGTCGTCGCGGTCGTCGGAATGATGATCATTCCGCTCCCGACGCACGTCCTCGACATCCTGCTGTGCTTGAACATCACCATCTCGGTCGCGATGCTGATGATCTCCATCTACATCACCCACGCCCTCAAACTGTCGGCCTACCCGACGATCATCCTCATCACGACCTTGTTCCGCTTGGCGCTCAACGTCTCATCGACGCGTCTCGTTCTCCTCCAGGCCGACGCCGGCGAGGTCATCGAGGCGTTCGGTAAGTTCGTCGTCCGCGGCAACTTCGTCGTCGGCGCGGTCATCTTCCTCATCCTCACGATCATCCAATTCTTGGTCGTCGCCAAAGGCGCGGAGCGTGTCGCCGAAGTCGCGGCGCGCTTCACCCTCGACGCCATGCCCGGCAAGCAGATGTCCATCGACGCGGACTTGCGCGCCGGTGCCTTCGATCTCGACGAAGCCCGCCGCCGTAGAGCCGAGCTCAACCGCGAATCGCAGCTCTTCGGCTCGATGGACGGCGCCATGAAGTTCGTCAAAGGCGACGCCATCGCCGGCCTCATCATCACCGCGATCAACATCATCGCCGGCATCATCATCGGCATCACCATGATGGACATGAGCGCGGCCGAGGCCATTCAGCGCTATGGCATCCTCACCATCGGTGACGGTCTGGTCTCGCAGATCCCCGCCCTCCTCTCGGCAATGACCGCCGGCCTCATCGTCACGCGCGTCTCGTCGGAAGACGAGGAAGCGCACCTCGGTAAAGACATCTCGACCCAGGTCTTGGCGCAGCCCAAAGCGTTCGCTGTAGCGGCCGGCATGCTCGTCGGCATCGCCCTCGTCCCCGGTCTGCCGTTCGCGCCGTTCGCGATCATGGCGGCGGCGACCGGTGGTCTCGCTTACGGCCTCATGCGCAAGAAGGTGGCGGGTATCCTCGGCGATGACGGGCCCGCGAACCAAGTGCAGGCGCTCGGCGAAGAGACGCGGCAAAAACAGATCGAAGCAGCGAAGAAACAAGAAGGCCAGGCGCAGCAAATGCTCCCGGTCGTCACGCCCATCGCGCTCGAAGTCGCGGCCAACCTCATCCCGCTCGTCGAAGACTCCACCGGCGGCAACAAGTTCCTCGGCGAGATGGTGCCGATGATGCGCGACGGTCTCTTCTACGAGCTCGGCGTGAAGTTCCCCGGTATCCGTGTCCGCGGTAACGAAACGGATCTTCCGGACGGCACGTACATCATCATGATCAACGAAATCCCGTTGGTCTCGGGCAACGTCTCGCTCGACAAGGTGCTCGTCAACGACACCGTCGACCGCCTCACGCTCTTGAACATCAAGGGCGAAGAAGCGGTGAACCCGGCGAACGGCTCCGAGTGCGCTTGGATCCCCGAGCAATACGCGAGCATCGCCGAGCAAGCGGGCCTCACGACGTGGGACGCCGCCGGCTACATGGTGCTCCACTTGTCCTCGGTGCTCCGCAAAAACGCGGCGGAGTTCGTCGGCATCCAGGAAGTCCAGAACATGCTCGAGCAGCTCGAGCAGGCCTTCCCGGCGCTCGTCAAAGAGGTCGTGCCCAAGGCGGTCTCGCCCTTCCAGCTCACCGACATCTTGCGTCGCTTGGTCGAAGAAGAAATCTCGATCCGCGACTTGCGTTCGATTCTGCAAGCGCTCGCCGAGTGGGGTCAGGTCGAGAACGACACGGTCATGCTCACCGAGTATGTCCGCAATGCGCTAAAGCGGTACATTTCGCACAAGTACACGCGCGGCGGTAACACGCTCGTCGTCTACCTGCTCGATCCGCAGATCGAAGAGACGGTGCGCAGCTCGATCCAGCACACGCAGTCGGGCTCGTACCTCGCGCTCGAGCCCGAGATCACCCAAGAGATCCTCACCGCTGTGCGCAACGAGGTCGGTAACCTGCCGCCGACCGCTCAGAACCCGGTCATTCTCACGACCATGGAGATTCGCCGGTACTTCCGAAAGCTCGTCGAGCTCGAGTTCCCGCACCTCGCGGTCCTGAGCTACCAGGAGCTTTCGCCGGACATGAACATCCAGCCGATCGCGCGTATCAGCCTCGAGTAGGCTAGCGCGCGTAGTCGTTCATGAAGGCTTCGACGGCGGTCGCCGAGAAAGCGATCGCCATGCACAGGCCGAAGCCGAGCTGCTGGATGCCGATGAAGTCTTCCTTCTCTTCGCCGACGAGGTCTTGCGTGCGCGACTTCTGGTCGAGCTGCGCCTGGTAGCGCAGGAGCGTCTTGATGGCGCCGCGCATATCCTCGGCCTTGGGCGTGGTCGCGGCTTCGAGAGATCCGATGACTGCTTTCGCGGTCACCGAGTAGCCCAGCTCGAGGTGACGCGCCGGGTCGTTCTCCGCCTTCACGCGAGCGGCGGGGTACAGGTTCTGCGCCGCCGCGATGAGCAGATTCATCTCGGGGGTCTCCATGGCCTTCTTGGCCGCGGCAACCTGCGCGGCGCTCACGACTACGGGACCCGCCCCACCAACACGTCCCGCTGAACCGACAACACCGACCTTCGACTCCATCGTTCGCTCCTTTGTTGGTCTCGTTCTCGGCGGTCGAGCGTGATCCGCCCCCCGTTTCTCGTCTGACTGTGTGACAGGCGGGTGCGTCGGGACTGCCTCCACGACACCGTGCTTGGCGCACCCGAACGCATAATTTGCCGACGAACTCCTGCACCCGAAGGAGCTCATGTCCAAGGTCGAGCGGTCAGGATCGCCAGACCCCAAGGTCGCCCCCCAAGCGCCCTTCGCGGGGCGTGTGTCCGCCTGCCCGTTGGCCCATCGCGCCGAGCCGCTCACCCCCGGCACCGCGCGTATGCACCGGATCCCGAGGGAGCTCGCTGACGTCTGGGTCGCGCAGTCGACAGTCGTCCGAGCGAATTTCGCCTCGGCCGAGCACGCGCTCCTGGGCAACGCCGCGACCGGTAACGAGCTCCTGAAAGAGCTGCGTTTCAACGACGGCACGAGCCTCGCTTTCGGAGAGGTGGTCGCGCTCGCCGGCGACTTCGTCGGGTCGGTCGATGAGCTGCGGCAGGTGATGGCGACCGAGCAGGGTCAAGCCGAGCTTCGCTGGACGCGCTGGTTCGCGTTCGGCCAGAAGGAGCCCGAGCCCAAGCTGCCTCCCGAGATCAAACGGCGCATCCTCGAACGCTACGGCCGCATGGCCGCCGACAACTCCAACCACTTCAATCAAAACGGCGCGGCCCTCTCCGCATACGCGCGCGGCCACACCGAAGCGCTCCAGAAGGCCTTCAAAGCAGGCAAGACCGGCGACGACGCCCTGTTCGCTTCCGCGGTCACCGACGAGGCGTACAGTCAGCACTTCCTTTCAGACACCTTCGCTGCTGGACACATCCGCGCTCCAGTCGCCGAGATCCGCGAGACCTATCGGCGCGAGCTACCCGACTCCGTGGGTCAAGCGCTGCGCTACGTCATCCGTCGCGTCATCCAGCACCTCGCAGAGCGTGGAGACGTGCCGTGGTACTGGCCGCATTCGCTGATCGAACGCAAGGCGATCGAGACCATCCAGCGCGCCGCGGGCACCCTCGTGGACGCCGCGACGCTGGGCGATCTCATCGTCTTCTCCTGGCATGACGCCGACGGGCGCGGGCTCGACGTCGTCTCGCCGGTGGACCCCTCGGGAGCGTCGATTCCCGGCGGCTTTCACTGGCGGGCGGCCGGGGACGGCCAGCTCACGGTTGGCTCGACCGCGTGGCGCATGACGTTGGCAGCCATGAAAGCCTCACGCGCCGAGCTCGACGCTGCGCGTGCGCTTGGGGCGGCCCACCCGGAACGAGGTGCTACCGCTTGGGGCGCGGCGAAACCGTACATTCCGAGCCCCGACACCGCGCGAAACCAGGTCTTCGCCTGGCGCTGGGGGGCCATGAACGACAACATGGTCGACGCCGTCAACAAGACCCTCAGGGAAGTCCTGGTGCCGCAGCTGCGTCGCTATCCGCCCGACCCTCCCGTGATGCGTCTCGACCGGTTTGGCAACCCGGACCCCAAGGGTGCGGTGGTGCTCCACGTCGGCGAAGCGTTCGAAGCCTTGGTCCGCGAGATGGAAGTGGACGGCCTCGCGATGGTCGAGCGCGCGGTCGCGAAGAGCGCTACAGGTCGAGCGTAAGCGAAATTCGTTACACCGTCCCTGATTGACCATCGCCCGCCATCCCCCGTACACGCTCGCCCATGCGCCGTATTGCCCTTTGCTTCGCGGTTTTGTCCGCTCTCGCCTGCAGTGACGACAAGAAGAACAACGACGACGATCAGGACACCGACGAAGGGACCGAAGTCGGGCCGGCCGGCGGCCAAGTCGTTGCCGACGACGGCGCGCTGACCCTCGACATCCCGCCGGGTGCCGTGGCCGAGAACGTCCGCATCACCATCACGTCGCACGGACCCGATGGTGGTGAAGCCAGCTTCCCGGGCATCCCGACGGTTGCGACCTATGAGTTCGGGCCGGAAGGTCTCACCTTCGCGCTGCCGGTCACGGTGACGGCCGTGCTACCGGGTGTCGCGGTGACCACCGGCGACAACACCCGCGTACCCATGGTCATCGCGCTCACCCACGGCAGCGGCGTCGCCGACATCAATCCGCGGCAGCACCTCAGCGTCGATATCGACGCCGGCAGTACGGTGCACACCACCGAGATCAGCCACTTCTCGGGCGTGGGCTATCACATGTTTCCCAGCGCCGTGGAGCTCACGTTCGAGCCACACCCACCAGCGGTCATGCGCTTCAACACCAGCTACAATGTCGGCGTCCGTGTGAAGAACGTAAGTGATGTGCTCGCCGGCAACTTCGACGTCATCTACGACGACAACAGCGACTTCTTGAACGAGGCCGCTCTCGGCGCAACCGTCGGCGCGGCGCCGGTGAACCTCGCGCACTACGACGGGCCTTTTCTCGATATCGACGAGGTTGTGCCGGCGGGCGCCTACGCGTGCCTCGGCATCGGCTCGGCCAACTACGCGGCCACCGTCTCGACGGGTGCCGGCACCGGTATCACGCCGCCAGGCCCGCTGCTCGGGCGCACCTGCTCGGCAGGCTGCGCTATCGGTAGCCAGGGCGACGCCGCTGCGCTCCAACCGAGCTGGCCCTTCATCGTCCCCCTCGATTACATCGTCGAAGTGAAGCGCGTGATCGATTGCCAGCCAGCCGAGCAAGTCGATCCGCCGATGGGCCCGCCTTACAGCGGTCTGGTGCAGTACTACGGCGTCACCTACCCCGCTGGCGATCTCTACCCGAGCTTGAACGCCGTCTTCTATGACGGAGGGGCCGAGCAAGCGAAGTTCGACTCCATGGTGAAC
>JBGGMJ010000030.1:0-10943 GCA_041288095.1 Myxococcota bacterium | reverse complement strand
GCACGTCGGCGGCCCAGATCCAAGGGGTACGACCAGCCGAACCGCGGCGGATGAGGAATGCTTCGTCTTCACCGTAGTCCGGGTCGGCGCCGAGCGCGTCGATCGGCTTGCCGCTGCGGATGTTCACTCCGAGACCGGGCGTGATGGTGATCGGCAGCATCGACCCCATCTTGCGGAAGTCGATCTGATAGAAGCCGAAGACCTTGATGCGGTGACGGTTGTCCTGCGGCAGCCAACCATAGCGATTCACGAGCAGCGTCGGCAGGTCGTACGTCGACGTGATGTTCGGATCGAGCTGCTGGTTGTTCGCCGAGAAGAGACCCGGGAAGTTACCGCGGCTGAACGACAACAGGTACGACGCCTGAATCTGGAAGTCGTTGCGGAAGCGCTTGTCCAAGGTGAACTGCGCCGCAAGATAGCGACGAATGGGCTTCGGAAAGTTGTTGATCGCAGCCAAGCGGTTGCGCAGCGTCTCCAAGCGACCGCGCTTGAGCGGATCGGTCTCACGCGCGATGTCGTTGTCGACCTTGTCGAGCTCGTTCATGTCGAACTGACCTGGGTTGGCGACGAGGTACGTAACACCGCCGTCCGTCGAGATGTCCTCGATGGCGCGGCCGAGGTTGCGGTAGATGCCGGTGATGCCACCGACCCAGCTGGGGATGAACTCCCACTGGCCACCTAGCTGGATTTCCTCGGTGTACTGACCCTTCAAGCCTGGCGCGACGAGACCCGAAGTCGCGCCGAGCGCTTGGCGGCGATAGTACAGCCCGCAGTCGCTGACGACGTCGGTGGTGCTGTTGATGTCGACGCCCGGGCAACGACCGGTGCCGATCGAGCCGGGGAAACCGCCGCCGGCGGCGCCGAGACGGTAGTCGGTGAGCGCGATGCCTTCGCCACCGAACTGACGGTCGGTGATGTCGAGCGGGATCTGCTCATAGTAGCGGCCCCAGTTGGCGAAGAGCTTGGAGCGGCCGCCACCCAGGAAGTCCCAGACCGCGCCGACACGAGGCGCCCAGTTGTCCCAGATCGCCAATGCCTGCTCTTTGTCACCAATCTCTCCCGCGTAATCGAGACCATAGAGCTGCTGTCCTTCCCAGCGGACACCGTAGTTGACCGTGAGGTTGGTAGTCGGGTTCCACGTATCCTGAACGAACAGCGCCCAGGTGCGTCCCTCGGTGTCGCCAATGACACCGCGCGGATCGGGACGGCCGGTCCCGTCTTCATTGGCGCGGAAGTACGCTTGTTGGCGAATGCGGTCATCGCCGTTGGCGTATGTCGGCGAAACTGCGGTGTAGAAGCCACCACCAGGATAGCGGCGGCGGTTGTAGTAGGTGTTTTGCTCGAAATCGAGACCGTACTTGAACTGGTGCAAACCCGCGAAATCGCCGATGTGCGTGATAGCGAACCGCTCTGCGAAGCGGTTCGCGACCGTCGTGTTGACGTTGCCGATGTTGAAGCCGTTGACGCGGTAACCTTCGACCACGCAGCGGCTCGTGCCGTCGTTGAAGGTCTGCTGGCACTCGGACAAATCCGCACCGGGCGTAGACGAGGGCCCCCATTGCGCCGCGATGTCGGTGTAGTCGCGTGGGTAGTTGTACACATACAGCGGCGTCTGCTCGCCCAAGTGAGGCTGAACGATGCGTTCGTTGTGGAACCAGCCAATCGAGCCATCAAGCTGCAGCTTGTTGTCGAAGAACTTGCCGGTGATCTTGTAGATCGCCGAAACGTTGCCCTGGTTCTCATCGAAGCGCGCCGTCTGGGGATCCGAATTCATCGACATCTTCGGTGAGTTCGTGTCGAAGGGGTTTTCGCGTATGCCGTGGAAATACGTCGGCGCACCCGTGACCGAAAGCGAGTGACGGAGGTTCTGACTGATGAGGTGCGTCAGCTTCGCCGTGAAGTGGTGCGTGATAACGTTCGAGTCGAACCGATCAGCGGCGATCGGCGTCGTCACGTAGTTGCCGTCAGGGTCGAGTACCTGATTGTTGGCCGCGTCGGGTACACGCGCGTTCAAGGTGCGGGTCCAGCGGTCGAGCTGATACTCCGGCGCGTAACCCGCGTGAAACCACAGCTTGTCTTTGATGATGTAGCCTCCGATCTCGGCGCCCGCGTTCACGTAGTGGCCGAGCTTCTGCTGTGACGAGATCGACTCACCAGCGCGGATGATTTCCTTGGGGTCGGTCTGCAAGAACCCAGGCCGCCAGTAGGCGAACACCGAGCCGTGGAACTCGTTACCACCGCCCTTGGTGATGGCTTCGACATAGCCGCCGGTGGCGCGACCGAATTCGGGAAGATAACCGCCTTCCTTGATGTTCACCTGCTCGACGAACTCGAGGATGAGGCGCTGACCTTGCAAGCCGTAGCCGATGTCGTTGATCGACAAGCCATCGACCATGAACTGGTTTTCGGGCGAGGTCGTACCGCCGATGGAGACACCAAAGTCGTCCGCCGTCGCCGACGGGAGCACGTTGACCGCGCTCGAGACGTCGCGGGTGCGGCCGAGTGGCACGTTCTGGATCATCTCACGCGTGACCGTGGTGCCGACTGTCGTCGACGCGACGTCGACCGAAGGCGCCGGTGCCTCGACGGTGAGGACCTCACCCTGCGCCTGCGAGGTCGACAGCTTCATGTCGATGGTCACGTATTGCGACGCGAGGACGCGGATACCAGTGCGCTCGACGGCGACACCCGCGAACGAAAAGTTCACGCGGTATTCACCGGCAGGCAGGTTGGTGATGACGTAACGGCCACCTTCATCGGTGAGCGCGACTTCTTCACCCTGCAACTGCGGCGAGGTCGCGACGACCGTCGCGCCCGCGAGCGGTTGGTTGTTGTTGTCCGGATCGGTGACCACACCGCGTAAGGTGCCGGTGGTTTGTTGTGCGTAGGCTGTCGTCGCCGACAGACCCACGAACGCGACTGCTGCTGCGAGGATTCTCGATTTCATCTTTCGTCGTTCCTTCGTGCGTTCAGTGTTCTGTCAGGACTTATTCGACGGTGAACGGCTCGACCTGGACGACGCCGACGGCCGCGCTGCCGTAGGTGTCCTCGTAGGTCGGGTCGATTCGGAGCTCGTAATCACCCTCGGCGAGCGGCACCGTGGGAACGATCTGCACCGAGGTCGGGTGCGCCTCCGCTTCGGCCTCCGGATCCGGGTCGCCGTTCTCGTCGACGGTCGAGCCGGTTTCGTACGGGATCACCGTGAACGGGATTGGCGTCGCCGGGTCGCCGACCGCGGTGAGAATGAAAGCGCCCTCGACGCCAGCGGGCTCGACCGGGGTGTTGAAGTCGACCACCAGGGCGGTCTCGTTTTCAAAGGTCTCCGGATCGTCCTCGGTGACGAGCGAAGTCGGCACGCCGTCATCATCGACCGGCAACACTGGGAACGCGACCGCCGCCACCTCAATCGCATCGGTCAGGAAGCCGAGCACAGCCGCGATCGGCCGGCCATCGGACTCGGTGACGACACCGACGGTCTCGGGACGACCGACACCACCAGGCAAGGATTGGCGAGGCGCGCCTTGCACCTTGTTGCCGTCACGATCCTCGATGACGCCCGCGTAGACGCGGATTTGAAACTCTTCGTTGGACGGCAGAACGTCGAGCGGGAAGAGCTGCAGGCCGACGTCGGGCGTGACCTCGGAGACGTTGCGGCGGATGTTGTCGAGATAGAAGGACTCGACCGCGAAGTGCTCGCCCGTCGAGACGCGAACGATATCGACGAGACCCGTGCGCGGCACGATGTCCTCGATGCCGGGGTTGAACTCGGACTGGCGATTGAACGGCCCATTCTCGAGGTCGACCGGACGGTCACTGTTGATGACCAAGTCCTGGATGACGTCGGGGTTCAGCGGCTCGTTGAAGAGCACCTGGAGGTTCCCGACGTTGGTAGCCACCGAGGTGTGCGCGCCGAGACCCGCGTTGGCGCCCGTGAGATCGACCGCATCAGCGGACGCGATTGGCGCGCCGGCGCCGTCGACCACGAACCCCGCCGGGAAGAGATCGAGCGGCGACACGACATCTTCGGCGACCGCCGCGTCGAACCACTGCCCACCGATGATGCCCGGTGACGCCACGTCGTCGTTACCGCAGGCCGCGGTTGCCGCCAAAACGGACAGCACACCAGCGCGTGCAATCGTGTCGAAATCAGCTCGCCCGAAAAGCCATCTCATGGATTTGCTCCCGCTCCTGGTTCAGTAGTCGCTGCCGGTGGCTTGACCTGCAGCGCGACGGTGGTTGCCCCTTCGCGCTTGGCCACGGCCATCCAGCGGACGACACTTCCATAGTCAACTTCGTCCCCAGCCACGAAAAAAACGGTACGCTCGAGTCGATCTTGCAGGGCGCCGCGCAGCTGCTGCGGCAGGCTCGGCCCCGTCGTCAGCTCGCCCATGAAGTAGATTTGTCCGTCATCGCGGAGCTCGACGGCCACCTGCTCGGCGGTCAGCGCCGCGGTAGTCACGGTGCCGGTCCGCGGCAGCGCATTGGGCACCTGGAAGGTCGCGGCCGGACTGACCACCAAAAAGATGATCAACAGCACCAGCACGACGTCCACGAGCGGCGTGACGTTGATGTCCGCGCGTGGTCCGGCATTACTTCCACCGACGTTCATTGCCATTGATGGCTCCCCCAAAAGTCTCCGGGCGACTCTTGTCCATCTACGACAGCAACGACGCACACGGGTGCGCGTACGTTACTGTGGGTCTGTTTACACCAAGTCGATCCACGCACAACGCGGAATCGACGATCTAGTTCCAATTTTTCGATCGCGACTGTCACTTTTTTTGCGGCGCGCTGCCGAGTCCGACGTTCGACGCACCCGAGTCGGCGAGCGCCTTGAGCACTGGCCGCACGGTTCCGAACTTCACCGTGCGATCGATCTCCAAGTAGATCTGGCGGTTCACGTTGCGACTGAGCGCCTGTGCCAGCTTCTGCGGCAGCATCTCGACCGTCACCGTGTCAGTGTCGACCATGACCTTGCCGGACTTGTCGATCGCCACGTTGAGATCTTCTTCGCCGGTCTTCCACGCCTCGGGCTGATCGACCTCGGGCAGCTTGATGGCCCGCTCGAGCAACGGCGTGACCACCATGAAGATGATGAGCAGCACCAACACGACGTCGACGAGCGGCGTGATGTTGATGTCCGCTTTTGCCTCTTGACCGCCATGGCGGTGCTTCTTGCCGTCGAAGAGCGGCAAGTAGCGAATGACGCGCGCCGCGGACAGGTTCGGCGGCGCCGGCGGTGGCGTTCCCTGCACGTTACTCATCAGGCCGCGCGGGCGTTCCCGCCGCCCACGACCACGGTCTCGACGAGCTCGCTGCCGACTTCTTCCATGTCGACGGTGAAGGTCTCGACGTTGCCGTTGAAGAGATTGAACAGGCCGACGGCGGGAATGGCCACCAAGAGGCCGAACGCCGTGGTGATGAGCGCTTCGGAGATACCGGCGCTGACCGTCGCGAGACCACCCGAGCCCGACGCCGCCATGAGCTGGAAGGCGTTGATGATGCCCAAGACGGTGCCAAAGAGGCCGACGAACGGCGCGGTCGAAGCGATAGTCGCGAGGCCGCCGAGGCCGCGCTTCAAGTACGAGGTCTCACGCGAGGTGACGCGCTCGATGGCGCGGTTCATCCCGAGGACGAGCTCCATCGGCTCTCGGCCAGCACCTCGGCTGACGACGACCGCGGCGGCCTGCACGACGTGAGCGAGCGGCGCCTTGGGATGCTCCGCCGCGATGGTCGTCGCGGCAGCCAGCGTCGCGCGGTCGCGGACTGCCTGGCGCAGCTGCTCCATGAAGCGGCTCGAAGCCCTGCGCGCGCGGGCGAAGTGGATATAGCGCTCGATGGTGATGCCGACGACGTACACCGACATGACGCCGAGAACGAAGACGACGGCTCGCGCGCCGACGCCCATCGAGGCCCAGAGCTCACTGAAGGTAAATTGCATGAGTCATTGTCCTTTGCCCGAGCTGCCCCGGACGCTGATGCGATAGTTCGCTATGACGAACGTCAGTTTCTCGTCGTGCTTGCCTTGAAGTTCACGGTCAGTGGGAAACACGCAGGCGTGGGAATCCCGCCCACCCGATTCGGCTCGTACTTCCAAGTCTTCGACGCGTCCTTGACGGCCTCGTCGAACCCGGGAGCGCCGCGCAGGATGGTCACCGAGGTCACGTTGCCGTTGATGTCGATGCAAACCTTCGACGCGTGGATGAGGTTGATGTTGCTCGCCGCCGCGGGAGGGATCGGGTCGCGGCCGCCAATCCGCGTCGGCGGTCTCGCGATCATCTTCGCTGGCGCGTTACCCGTACCACCCAGTGTCCCGCCGATGACTCCGCCCACGACACCACCAACGGTGCCGCCGACGACGCCACCTTTCACACCACCCTCGACCCCGCCCTCTTGGCCGCCGTCTTCTTCCTTGGTGGGCTCCGGTTCCTTGATCTCCGGCTTCTCGATGATCTCGTTGGTCGGCGTCTTGGGCTCTTCCTTGGGCTCGATCTTCTCGACCTTCGGCTTCGACTTGCCGCCACCGGGCGGAGGTGGTGGTGGAGGCGGCGGAGGCGGAGGCGCGGTCTCGAAGAGCTCGACGCTCATCGAGGGCGGCTCGACTGCCTGCAAGCGGATGATGGGCGCGATGATGAGGCCGATAATCAACGCGCCGTGCAACGCCGCCGCCACGGAGAAAAACGTGGTGCGCCGCAAAACAGGACTGCGCTGTGCTTCGACGTACGACTCGAACATCTAAGCCTACTCCCTCGCCCGACCGCTAAAGCGGCCTGACGTAGGCTTTCAGTGCGGTGCTTTTTGAGCAGTCGCGCTGGTGTCGGGCTCTCGCGTGCGCAACAACGCGGCGATCTCCTCGGCACGTTTCAAATCAGCTTGTGCATCGACTTCTGTCGCCTGACGTTTCGCCCGCTCTCTCAGCAAGAGACCGGCGTAGGTCATGGCGTTCGCTTGCCCTGCCTTGTCTGCTTCGAGTGTCGACTCGTAGGCCGCTGTCGCCACACGAAGCGCCTCTTCGTTGTCGATCGGTCCGCCTTGGCGGAGCCACTCCCAGCTCAGCGTGCCGATGGCCAGCTTGAGCGAGGGGTCATTCGGGTTTTTCTGGATACGTTTTTTGAAGGCGGCGAGCGCGGCCGGATAGTTGGCGCGCTGCGCTTCGACCTGCGCCACCAGGCGCCATGCCTCGTCGCTGTCATCGGCGTTCGCCCAATTGATGAAGAAGGCAGCGGCTTGATCGAGACGCCCCGCTTCGGTCCAGGCGGAGAAGAGCTGCTCGATGGCCTCCTTGTCCGAGTGGTCGGCCTGCACCATCGGCGTGAGGACGGCGATGGCCGCCGTCATGTGCGCGTCGAAGGTCGCCCGGTCCCCGCTGCCGTTTCGTGCCGAGGCCATGTGCGCGTAGGCGAGGTTCTTCTGCAGGAGCGCGTTCCCGGGTTTGCCCTTGAGCGCCTCGTCGTACTTCGCGACAGCCTTCTCGTAGTCGCGTGCCTTGTAGGCCTTGAAGCCCTCATTGGCGGCGATGTGGGCATCGAGCTCAGTGCACCCTGCGGTGCCAAAGAGCGACGCAAACGCCAGTAGAGCTACAACGACCCTAGGTTTCAAACGCCACCCGAGGCTTTGTGGTTCCCGAGAAAGTGAAAAAAGTGGAAAGAACATAGGAACGCTCGTTCCGTGTGTCAAACGACCCCATGTCTTTTCACTGTCTAGATGAGTAAGATTCGTGACGCAGTATGTCAAGTCGGTGATTTCCGACGGCTGTCACGGACCTATTAATATGTGCTACCCCGGGGCCGGCGCGTCTTGGGGGCCTCATGCGTGAACGTCGCGGTTTTTTCGGGACTCTTGGGATGATGATCAGGGCCGCCGCGGCGGCCTTTTTCCTCCTCTCCCTGCTCATCTTCGTGATCGCGTTGTTCTCGAACCGTGGTCCGACGGTGCCGAAGCGCGGCGTCATGCACGTGAAGCTCGCCGGGCCATTGGTGGAGCGCGCCGAGATCAGCCTCAAGAGCTTCCTCGGTGACCCCCTGCCCATGACCTTGCGCGGCGTGACCGAGAGTCTACGACGCGCCGCGTCGGACGATCGTGTCGTCGGCGTGCTCTTCGAAGTCGTCGACCCCGAGCTCGGCTTGGCGCAGCTGCAGGAGCTCGAAGAAGCGATGGCGGCCTTCCGCGCAAGCGGCAAGTGGAGCTGTGCCTTCCTCGAGACCGCCGGCGACGGCGACCGGGGCAACGCGGCTTACGCGGCGGCCATTTTAGCGGACAAGGTGGTGATGGCGCCGCCCGGCGACGTGAACCTCGTCGGTCTGCGCGCCGAAGCGATGTTCTTCGCCGGCTTGCTCGACAAGCTCGAGGTGAAAGCGCACTTCGAGCAACGCTACGAATACAAGAACGCCGCCAACATGTTCACCGAGCGCGCTTTCACTGCGGCACACCGCGAGTCGCTGAAAGCCTTGGTCGACGATCTGCAAGCCGACCTCGTGCGCCACATCGCGGCGCGCCGCAGAGTCGACGAAGCGACCGCTTGGAAATGGGTGCGCGGCGGCCCGTTCCTCGGGGCTTCGGCCCTCGAGCAGAAGCTGATCGATCGACTCGCCTACTGGGACGAGGTCGAGAAGGACGTCGACGAGCTCACCGGCGGGCCGGACCATCTCTTCGGCGTCGACACGTACTGGAACGACGGACAGCTCCACCAAAGCGGACCAGAGATCGCGGTCGTCACGGTGGCGGGCGCCATCGTGCGCGGCGAGGCGCCCGACGGGGTCGGGCGGGACGACGTGAGCTCGGAATACATCGCGCGCGGGCTACGCGAGGCGCGCGAGCAAAAGGTGAAGGGCGTCTTGCTGCGCATCGATAGCCCCGGCGGCTCGTACATCGCGAGTGACGTGGCGCGCCGTGAAGTCGAGGTGACGCGCGCGGCGGGCATACCGGTGGTGGTGTCGATGGGCTCGCTCGCGGCCTCCGGCGGCTACTTCATCGCCATGGACGGCGATTACATCGTCGCCGAGCCCGCTACCATCACCGGGAGCATCGGCGTCTACGCCGGCGCCTTCGCCATCCGTGAAGCCCTCGCCAAGTGGCTCGGCATCACTGTCGACGCCTACGAGTCGACGCCGAACTCGGGGGCCTTCGCCGCGACTGAGCCGCTCGACGAACGCCGCATCGCCGTGCTCAAGGCCGGCGCCGATCACGTCTACCAGGACTTCATCGGCAAGGTGGCGGCGCGCCGCAAAAAAGACGTGTCCGCTATCGACGCCATCGCCAAGGGTCGCGTGTGGAGTGGCCGCGCCGCTCTCGAGCGTGGGCTCGTCGACGAGCTCGGCGGCATGGAGCTCGCGCTGACGCGCTTGCGCGAGCGCGCCAACGTAGCCGACGCGAAGAACGTGCAGCTGCTCGACTTCCCGGCCACCAAGACGCCGCTCGAAGTGGTGAAATCGCTCTTCGGGGGCGGCGCCAGAGCCAGCCTGTTGTCCGCTTTGCTGGACAATGACATCGGTCGCGAAGCGGTGCGGGTGCAGCGGCGCCTGCTCGATGAAGAAGGCGTGATGATGATGCTGCCGCTAGGTCTGCGAATTCACTAGCCGCCGCGCCAGCAACTCCGCCACCTGCTCCGTCGCCTCGGGCACGGTGTCGAGGAAGAGCCAGGGCTCGATGACCTCGAGCTCCATGAGCACGAGATCATTGGCGTGGTGGACCAGGTCGACGCGCGCGTAGGCGTGCTCGTATCCGAGCTTCTTCGTCGCTTCGAGCACGCGCTCGGCTGCGTGGTGCTCGAGGGCCGTGGGCGTATGCCGTAGGTTCCGTCCGCCAAAGCGTTCTTGGACGCGGAAGTCGGCGTCCTTGGGCACCTTGCGGCAGGCGTGCGTGAAGACGCCGCCCACGTAGATGAGCGAGAGCTCGCCGCTGGTTTCGATCCGCGGGCAGTACTCCTGGACGATGACGTCGCCGCGCATGTGAATGCCGCGATAGCGCTCCTCGAAAGCGGCGGCATCGTCGCGCTCGACCTTGTAGGTCTCGAAGGCGCCGCCGGACACCGCCGGCTTCATCACCAAGGCTGGCCAGCCGCGCTCGGTGAAGATCGCCGACAGTGATGGAGCCAGCGCATCGCCGCGCACGACGACCGTCCCCGGCAAAGGCGCGCCTGCCTCGGCGAGCTCCGAAAGGTACCCCTTGTGCATGTTCCAGCGCACCGTGCGGACGGGATTCCAGAGGGACAGCCGCAAAGCTTCGATGCGATCGAGCCAGGCTTCGAACTCGGCGGCTCGCAAGTAGTAGTCCCAGGGCGATCGAATGAGCGCGGCCTGGAAACCTTGCCAGGGTACCGCCGTATTGCTCCACACAGCCGGTGCCGCGTCGATGCCGTGGGCCTTCAAGGCCTCGGCAAGCGCCCGATCAGCGGGCATCAGCTGTGCATATTCTTCAGAGGTAACGACCGCGAGCCGCATGCGCCGGGCGACCTTCGCATGGTGTGTGCGCTAGCGTATAGACCTCGAACGAGGACCATCATGGCTACGGCTATCGCTCTTCCCGCCACTCACTTCGTCAACGGCATGCCGCTCGGTACGGTGCCGCCCGGGCACGAGGTGCTCGACGTCGGCATGGGTTGTTTCTGGGGCGTCGAACGCAAGTTCTGGCAAGTGCCGGGCGTTTACAGCACCTGGGTCGGTTACCAGGGCGGCACTACACCGAACCCCAGCTACAGGGAGGTCTGCGGCGGCGGCACCGGCCACGCCGAGACCGTGCGCATCGTCTACGACCCGAACAAGGTAAGCGTCGACGCGCTGCTCAAGGTCTTCTGGGAGAACCACGATCCGACCCAAGGCATGCGCCAAGGTAACGACGTCGGCTCGCAGTACCGCAGCGCCATCTACTGGCACACGCCTTCGCAGCGCGATGCCGCGCTTGCTTCACGTGAGGTGTACCAAGCCAAGCTCCGCGAAAACGGATAC
>JBGGMJ010000029.1:0-11221 GCA_041288095.1 Myxococcota bacterium | reverse complement strand
GACCATAGCAAGTCCCTAATCCAGAAGGCCGAAAGCGACGTCGTCTTCAGCGTCTTTGTACTTGTTGAGAATCTGCGTGGAGAGCTCCCGCAGACTCTTGGCGAGTGGGTCGACCAAGCGCGGCGTGACGAACACTACCAGCTCGGTCTGGCTGTCGCGAAACTGCCTGCTCTTGAATAGCTCACCGATGATCGGGATGTGGCCGAGGATGGGCACCTTGGTCACGTCCTTGCCTTCGGTGAGGTAGAGCAGCCCGGAGAGCACGATGGTGTCGCCATCGCGGACAGTCACTTCGGTTTGCACGCGTCGCGTGGTGAGGCCGGGGACGCCCTGCACCGTGGTGGCTTGGTCGATCTGACTGATCTCGGTCATGACCTTGGTCTGAATGGTCCCCGACGCGTCCGCGATCGGCGTGATCTTCAAGCGGATGCCGTATTCTTTGTATTCGATGTAGACGCGGTCCTCGGTGATGATTGGGATCGGCAGCTCGCCGCCCGCGAGCATCGAGGCTTCCTGGTTGCTGGCGGTGACCAAGCGGGGGCGGGCGAGGGTGCGGGTCACGCCATCTTGAAAGCGCAGTGCGAGTCCCAGTGATGCGCGGGCGCTCACGGTGCCGGTGAGGATCTCGCTACTTGCCTGGGCGCCCGAAAGAACGCTGGTGCGCGTGTAGTTGATGTTGGCGTCGCCGTTGATGTCCGTCGGCCAGGTGACGCCGATGCGGTCGAGCGAGCTCTTCGAGATCTCGACGAACTCACAGTCGAGCTCGATCATCTTTGAGCTGCCGACTCGCAGCACGCTCTGGATGTTCTGACCCTGGTTCGCGGTGATGATTTCGGCCTTCTTCAGATCGGCTTCGCTGTCGACCATGCCCTCGAGGAAGATCGTGCTGCCGACCACGGTGGCTCGCGCGTTGGTCAGGCCGACGCGCGTCAGTTGCTTGTTCAGCGACTCGGCTAGGAGGGCGCTGGCGGAGGGGTCGAGCTTCACGAGCGACTGCACCTGCGGATACAGCCGAGTAACTTCGTCGACACGCTCGATGTCGGAGCGTTGCTGTGCGCTGCCCTCGATGATGACGCGATCCTTGGCGATGCGCGTCGACAAACCATCGCGATCGCCGAGCATCTTGTCGACCTCGCGCTTGAGCTCACGCGGGTCGAGCTTGGTGACGACCACCGTGTAGTTGGCGACCTTCGAGCCTCGCCAGACGGTGAGCTCGGTCTCGCCGATGCCGGTGGCGGTCACGAGCACCTGGCCGGCGGTGACGACCTTCACGTCCGCGACGTTGGGGTTGCCGATGGCGATGCGCGTAACACCCGGTGCTTGCAGGATTTTCTGCTGGCCGGGCACCAGATTCAGGGTGTCGTCGTCGGCGGCGCCGGCAAAGCGCGGCGACACGAGCATTGCTCCCGCAACGCACACGAGCGGACCCATACGGCGCGCGAAGTTCGCCGGCAACACCCGCGAATTGTCTGGTGTAGGGGGGTGGATGTCAACGAATTCGGTGGCTCATCTGCGGCGGGCCCAAAAAGCTCTAGGCCTGCTGGCGGTCCAGGGCGTTCCGAAGCGCGACATCGTTGAGGTGGCGTCGACCTAGCGCGACGTCGAGGGGCCTAGTCCACCTTGGCGGTCGCCTCGGCGGCGACAGCAAGCTCGACCGGGTCCTCGCTCGCCGGACGACGCACGGCCGCGAATTTCTGCGCCAGGGTACGGAAGTCGAGGTCGCCGGTGATGCGGTGCTGCTCGCGGGCAAGGGCACCGAATACGTCGTCGATGAAGTGCAAGACGTCGTCGTCAGCGAGCTGCGGCGACGTGCCGACGCCACTGCGCAAATGCGTGAGGAGGTCGGAGATGGTCACCTGGCCGAGGTCTTTGGCCGGGATGAGGCCGGCTTCGCCGTCGACCGTGCGCAAGAAGCCGCCTTCCTTGAGCGCCTGGACAATCCGCTCGAGCAGACGACGCGGTAGACCAAGCGCCGCCGCGGCGTAGTCGGGGTTGGTCGAGGGGCGCCCGTCGAAGAAGTCGCGGGCGATCTCGATGTAGAGGCGCACGGCGGCGCGTTCTCGGGCCAGGGGATTCGCGCGTTGCGCGTCGTCTTCTTCGCGATAGGTCGCGGCGTTCTGGAACGCGAAGGCCACCTGTGCGCCAAAGAGGACGATGATCCACGAGACATAGAGCCAGAAGAAGAACAGTGGCAGGGCGGCCATGGTGCCGTAGATCGAGAGCGTGGTGACGCTCTTCTTGGCATAGATGGCATAGCCGAACTTCGCCGCGCTCCATGCCGAGCCGGCGACGACGGCCGCCGCGGCCGCGGCTTTGAAGCTGACGCGGCTGTTGGGCACGACGAGGTAGAGCGCTCCGAAGGCAATCCACGTGACCACCAGCGGTGTCATCTGGATCAACGCGGCGCTGATGAAGCCGAAGCTCTTCACGATGCCCAACACCGCGTCGTTCTGCAGGAAGGCGGTGAGCGCTAGCGACGCGCCGATGAGCAAGGGTCCGAGGGTCAAGGCGGTCCAGTAGAGGACGATGCGGATGTCCCAGGCGCGCCCCTTCTTCACACCGAAGATGTCGTTGAACGAATCCTCGATGTTCTGCATGAGACCGAGCACCGAGTAGATGAGCAGGACAATCGAGACGACGCCGAGGGTCTTGCCGCTGACGTTCGCTACAGCGTGCTGAATGTAGTTGGTCACCTGCGCCGAAAGCTCGGAGCCACCGGCGAGATTCTCGACGATGAGCTTCTCGAGTCGGCCTTGGACCGCGTCCATGCCGCCGAAGCCCTTGAAGATGACGAAGAAGACCGCGAACAGCGGCACGATGGCGAAGACGGTTTGGAAGGAGAGGGCTTGCGCGCGCAGGCGCAAGCGCGTCAGCACCTCGGGACGCGACACGAAGATGAGCACGCGCAAGTAGTGGACGGTAAAGCGGCGCCAGCGCGGCGCGTTGCGCATGTCGCTCGCGAGAAAGCGGTCGACGGCTTTGACGACGCCCGTCCATGGGCGCCGTTTTTTCTCGCGAGGCGAGCCGTTGGGCATGGCGACAGGGTGCCCGCGCGCGAGAATCGGGACAAGTAAAGCGCTCGCGGCGGGCGTCTCACCCCTAGCGCGGAGCGCGTCTAACACCGGAGCTGCCCCGCGGAGCCGGGGGCTCGGGGCGACTCGGCGCCGTGGCGTTGCCGTTGTCACGTTGCGGCGCGGTCTCGAAAGTGGCCGCTGGTTGTTGCTCGGCTCCACCTGCCGGCTGCGGCCTCTTGGGCAGCTGGCGCGGCGCGCGCCCGCCTCCGACGCGCTCTGCGTTGGGTTGCTGGTGCGGTGATTCGCTGTTCGGCGCTGCTGGAAGACCACCAACGGTCGTGGCGCTGTTGACTTGGCTCATGATTGCTCCCGGTTTGGGTTCGGGAGCTCACGAATGCGAGCGACGTGCCACGCCGCGGAACGGGCACAGCGCGTCCGCTCGAGCGTTCTAGCGCATGGCGCTCACGCCGATGACACTTGGTGTGTCACCGGCATGAAGCATCGTGTTCCAATCAGAATGGAACGTCGTCGTCCGTCATCGGGGGCGGACCGTAGTCGAAGTTGTCTTCGCCACCGCCACCGGGACCACCCGGACCGCCGCCACCTTCGGGACCAGCCGGCCGCCGTCCGTTCTGGCCGCCGTTGTCACGCGCAAACCCACCCTCGCCACGCGGGGCGCCATCGCGGCCGCCGAGGAAGGTGATCTGCTGCGCCTGAATTTCGGTCGAGTACTTCTTGTTGCCGTCGCGGTCATCCCACTGGCGGGTCTGGAGCTTGCCCTCGACGTACACCTGACGGCCCTTGGCGAGATATTCGCCGCAGAGCTCGGCGAGCTTTCCCCAAGCGACGATGCGGTGCCACTCGGTGCGCTCTTGCTTCTGGCCTTGCTTGTCCATCCAGCTCTCGGACGTAGCAATGCGGAAGTTGGCGACGGGCTGCCCGCTGGGCGTGTAACGCACTTCGGGGTCAGCACCGAGATTACCTACGAGAATCACTTTGTTTACGCCGGCCATACATATCTCCGTAATTGAACCGTCTCGTCTCGCGAGATGGTCGGCTGTGTTGATGACCCCCTATACAGGCCGCCTCCGACACTTCGGGAGGGGAAAAAGAAGTGGCCCCCGGCCGCATCATTTGGCCGAAAATTTGAGCGTTTGATCGGCGAGCTTTAGGTTTCGCCCATGGCTGAAACGAAGTTCGGAAGCGATTTTGACGCAAATGAGCCCACCGGCAGCCCGGAAGGCTTCTCCTCGGACCTCTTCTCGATGCCGATAGCCATCGACGACACCCGCTTTCAGGAAGCGCCCGCCGAGCTCGAAGACGCCATCGAGCTGGACGTCTCGTCTCTGACCCTCGACGACGAGCCCGGCATGGAAGCGGGCCCGACCGATCCGAACGCCATCGCGGAAGAAGCTTTCGACACCGAGATGCCGATCCTCGCGGCCGGCGCCATCCCGCCGGAGCGGGTGCGCTTCGCGGTGCCGCTCGACATCATGGTCGAGGGCGACTCCGACCTCTACCGTGGCGCGGTGTTGAACCTGTCGACCACCGGCATCGCCTGCGCCTTGCCGCTCGAGCTCGCTCCCGGCCAGCGCATCTGGGTGCGCTTCAAGCTCGGACTCGCCGAAGATCCGCTGTCGCTGCTCTGCGCCGTCGTCTGGCGGCGCGATCTCGATCCGCAGCATGTCCTTTATGGCGTACAGTTCACCAGCCTCACGGACGAGGAAGCCCAGCGCATCGGTGCCACCGTGCGCGAGCGTCTCGAGGGTAGGGCAGGGGATTGGCCGTTGCCGTTGATGCCGACCCCCGAGCAGCCGCGCCCAGTGTCCCGCCGCGCCCAGAGCTCTTGGAGCAGCGCCGCGTTCGGCATGATCGGCGGCATGGGCCTCGCCCTCATTCTGTCGGCCTTGCCGCATGTCTTCGGCGCCGGCAACCAGGACCTCGACGAAGAGCTGCCGCTGCCGACCGCCACCATCGCCGAGGCGACCGCGGCCGATGCGTTGCCGCCGCTTGCGACACCGGTCACCATCGGCGCGCAAGGCGGAAGTCAGCCCGTCGTCGTGGCCAAGGCAGCCGAGCCCGCGGTGCCCGAGCTCGAGCCTCCGGTCCCGATCGTCAACGTGAAGGTGGAAGAGCCGGCGCTCGTCGCCAAGGCCAGCGAGCCCGCCAAGGTCGCGCAAGCCCCCGTGAAGCTCGCACCGGCCCCGGTGAAGCCCGCGAGCGACCTGCTCCCGCGCAAGGCGGCGGGTCCCGCGACCGAGGTCACTCTCGCGAGCGGCAGCGCCGCGGCGAAGCCCCACGCCTTCTGGCTCGACAACCCACGCCGTTACGTCGTCGATGTCCCCGGCAAGCGCGAGGCCAAAACCCCGGAGCCCAAAGGCGCTCTGGTCAGCAAGGTCCGGGTCGGCAGCTATCAGGACAAGACCCGCTACGTGCTCGAGGTCGCCGCCAACGTGCAAGACGCCCGCGTCGAGCCACGTGGCAATGCTCTGGTCGTGACGCTCTCTAAGTAGTCAGTAGCCGATCAACCACCGCAACATCTTATCGATGAACCCCAGATACGGTGGTTGGAACCGCCAGGTCTGGGCCCATCGCGACTGGTAGTAGACCGCCCGTTGATTCGAGAAGGTCTTGAACCCTTCGAATCCGTGATAGCGGCCCATGCCCGACGGCCCGACGCCGCCGAAGCCCAGCTCTTCTTGCGCGATATGCAATAGCGTATCGTTGACGACCATGCCCCCCGAGCTGGTGCGCGCGCGCACGGCCTCGATGCGCCTGCCGTCGTCGTCGAAGTAGTAGAAGGCGAGCGGTTTGTCGCGCTCGTTGATGTAGCGCAGGGCTTGTTCGAGGTCGCTGTAGGGAACGATGGGAAGAATCGGTCCGAAGATCTCTTCTTTGAGCAGAGTCATCTCGGCCTTGGCTCCGATGACGAGCGTCGGCGCGAGCTTGCGTGAGCCTTCGTTCTTCTCTTCTTCTTCGACCGCGGGGTCGCCGAGGCGTACCAGCTTGGCGCCACCCTTCTCGGCCTCGTCGAGCAGCCGGACCAGACGCTCGCGATGGCGGTCACTGACGATACTGCTGTAGTTCGAGTTGCCTTCGTAACGCCCGTACAAGCGGGCGGCCGCGGACTGAATGGCGCTGACGAACGCGTCCACCTTGCGCTCGTGCACCAGGGCATAGTCGGGCGCGATGCATGTTTGCCCGGCGTTCAACAGCTTGCCGAAGGTGATGCGCTCGGCGGCGCGCGCGAGATCATAGTCCTCGTGCACCAGGGCCGGAGATTTGCCGCCGAGCTCGAGGGTCACCGGCGTCAGGTTCTCGGCCGCGGCGCGCATGACGTGCCGCCCGACGTTCGTCGAGCCGGTGAAGAAAAGGTGATCGAAAGGGAGCCTCGCGAAGTCCTGGGCGACCTCGACACCGCCGGTGATGACGGTGGCCTCGTCTTCGTCGAAGCCGTTGGCGAAAAGCTCGCGGAGCACCTCGGAGGTCGCAGGCGTCAGCTCGGACGGCTTGAGCATGACGCGGTTGCCCGCCGCCATGGCCTCCGCCACCGGGATGAGCGCCAAAAGGAGCGGATAGTTCCAAGGCGACAAGATGCCGACGACACCGAGCGGCTCGTAGACGATGCTGGCGCGCGCCGGCAGGAAGACCAGCGACAAGGGTGCCCGCTTGGGCTTCATCCAGCTCGAGAGCTTGCGGCGGGCGTGTCGCATGTTCGCGACCGCCGGATAGATCTCCGCCAGCGCGGTCTCGTGTTTCGAGCGGTGACCGAAGTCCGCCGAGACCGCCTCGAGAAAGCGCGTGCGATAAGCCAGCGTCAGGCCGAGCAAGCGATCGAGGCGCTCACGGCGCTGCTCGTAGGCGGGAAAGCCTTGCTCCCGCACCGCCTTGCGCATCCGCGCGAAGCGCTCGTGCGGAGTCGTGCCGGCGGCCGCCGCCAATCCGGTTGCTGACTGTCCCATGACATCATGCTACGCATTTTGTTCGTCAGATGGCCAGTCCAACACTCAATGCCACTATCGTGCGCCGCGACGAGGTCGGGCCCGACCTGCTCGTGGTCGGCGTCCGCCCGGACGGACCGGCATTCGACTTCTTGCCGGGGCAATACGCGACGCTCGGTCTCCCGGGCACGCATGCGCGGGCATCGAACGCTAAAGCGGACCGCGACCCGGAGGTGGCCGCGACCGAGAAGCTCATCAAGCGCGCCTATTCGATCGCCTCGCCATCGACGCAGCGTGATTCGGTCGAGTTCTATCTCAACATGGTGGATGACGGCGCCTTCACCCCGCGACTCTTCGCCTTGCCGATTGGTGGGCGCGTCTGGATGAGCACGAAGGCCGTGGGCACGTTCACCCTCGAGGGTGTGACGCCCGCCGACGACGTCCTCTTGATCGCGACCGGCACCGGACTCGCGCCCTTCATGTCGATGCTCGAATCCCAGAGCGAGACGCGCCAGGGCCGGCACTGGGTCTTGGTGCATGGGACGCGCTACGTCGCCGACCTCGGCTACCACGATCGACTGCTGAAGCTCGCCGCGTCGCGCCCGTGGCTCTCGTACCTCCCGTCGGTGACGCGCCCCGAGACCGCTTGGAGCGGGCGAACCGGGCGGGTGCAAGGGCTCTTCGAAGGCGGGGAGATCGAGGCAATGACACAACGTCAGGTCACGCCGCAAACGGCGCACGTCTACCTCTGCGGCAACCCCGACATGATCACCAGTATGCAAGCCATGCTCGAATCTCGCGGCTTTAAGGTGCACAAGCGCCACGATCCCGGGCAGCTGCACATCGAAAGTTACTGGTAAACGCGACGTTTTCCCCGCGCCGTGCGAAGCAACCCAGGGGCCGGCGGGCGAGATAATGACGACGTGGCACTTCCGGCGGTCTCATCCGTTTCGGCCCCTTCGCGGAGCCTCGCCGTCGGCCCGTCGGAAGAGGGTGTCGCCGTCGGTCGCGACCCCGTCCTCAACGCACCGGCCCCTCGGGCCACGGGTCGCGAGCGCCGCCAACTCCAGCGCCTCGCCGCTCCACGCGGTGGCGCGCTCCGTCCGCCATCGCAGACTCTGACCCGCGCCGCCGCCGCCATCTCGGGTAACGCCACCGTGGCCATGCGGGCGCTCTCGGGCCGCCCGTGGGACCTGGCGCTGGTCGCCGCCCTCGAGACCCAGTGGCGCTCGATGAGCCGCGAGCTCGCCGCCCTTTCACCCCTCGAGCGCGAGCAGCTCGTCGACGCGGTCACCGGCGCCTTGATCGCCGAGAATCGCTTGCGCGCGAGTGACGCCGACGGCCGGCGTTTGGTGGGCTACGCCGTGCGCTTGCAGCTCGAGCGGGCCGCCGAACGCACCGCGCAAGCGACGCCCACCCCGGCACGGCCATCGGGCAACGCACGCAGCGCCGGCCCCTCCGGACCGGCCCCCCAAGTCGAAGACGTGCCCGTATTCACGGGAGCACCTGACTCCGCCATCGCGGCCTTGGAGCGACTGGCGGCGCAACCCGCTTCGCCGCGACGTGCCGCGGAGGCGCAGCGCATCGTCGAAGGCGCGACGCGCCGGCTCATCGGCGCCGGCAATCGCCAGCAGCTCGACGGATTCATCGCCCAGCTGCAGCGGCTGAGCCTCGAGGTGAGCAACCTACCGGTCGAGTTCCGGGATGGGTGGAGCGTCGCCGTGAACGACGGCCGCGTGGTGGGCACGACCAACGCCGACTTGGTCGTCGGCATGCGCGCTTTCGACGGCTACTACCGCAGCGACCTGCGGGACGTGCGCACGGGCAGCGCCCAGTGGCTGCCGCGTCAAGTCGACCTCGTTTACAACTTCGACGCCGATACGCGCACAGTGTCCGCTGCAACGTACGCTCGTACCTTGAAGGCCCAACACGATTGGCAACAGAGCGAAGGCTGGCAGCGCGGCGGCAACCCGTACGACCTGGGACAGGTCCGCGCCCACGTGCAACAGCTCCTCGACCGTGGCACGCCGCCAGCCGAGGTGTTCACGCGGTGGCAGCAATACCTGACGGCTTTTTACCTGCACGGCCACTCGCTCGACATTCAAGGCGCGGTGAAGGTCGCGGGGATGCAGGACTTCGACATCGGCCGCCTCACGCACGACACCCAAGGGCTGGTGAACGATCTGCTGCCCGCGCGTACCGGCCAGCGGCTCCTAGACTGCGAGTTCTTCGCCGCCATTACGACGCATGTCTTCGCTGGCATTCGCCGCGCCGATGGCCAGCCCCGTTTCCAGACCTACTGGGTTTTGCTCGACACCCACGCCGCTTCGGTGGTGGTCGAGAGGCCGACCAGCAACGCAGGGCAGGCGCGCTCTTGGGCGTTCGTCAACAACAACTACGTCATGGCGCGCGGCACGACGACGGTCCACGATCGGCTCGACCCGGCTATCGTCGACGCTGTCGGCCACAACATTCTCAGCGGCCGCCCCGCAATCTACGCGGTCGAGCCCACGCATCGCGCGGCGCAACGCGGCGCGCTCGACCTGCTCGTAGGTCCACGGCTAGGCGCCAACATGTACGACGGCGATGTCTCACGGGTCACGGAGGTCGATCGCCGCGCTTATTGGATCTTCGCCGGCAGCCAGGGCAGCCGCTTCAGTGAGCACGCCAAGCACGAGGACTTCGTGCGCAGCTGGTCGCGCCACGGTGATGTGCCGGCGAGTTAGTCTTCGGCTTGTTTTGCGGTCACTTGCGAGCCGTTTTAGCGTCTGCTGTTTGGGGCCTCGGTGGATCTGCTCCCAGGGGGTGGAGGAGACCCGGGGGCGGGCGGTTACCTTGGCGTCTGCTTGCTGCGCGGGGCCGGAGGTTGTGCTTCGCAAATGGGGCGTGCCGCTATAGCTGACGATTGAGGATGCGCGTTAACGCGTATTTTGCGTACGCGGGCGTGTGAGAAAACGACAGTGACTTCACTTTGGTGTTGACGTCGCTTTTCGGTGTTGGCGCCTTAGCGCTTCCGGCGTGCTCTGGAATGGCCTTGGCGCGTGTTGGCGTACGCGCTGTTTCGTTTTCGCGGCGGCTTCCGTGATTTTCGCATCCGCGGGCATTTGCGGGGCACCACGGGGCTGCAAAGGGGCAGAAATTTCCCATGTTAGGATGAGTCATGAACGACTTGTCCGCTTTAGCACCCGATGAGCTCTTGGTGTCCTTGAAGGCTTGCGCCGCGCGGGAGCATGGCGAATGTGTCCACGTCATCGCGCATCTCGCGGAGGTTGCGCGCAGAAAGCTCCATCTCAGCGAGGCGTGCACGAGTCTTCGCACCTACTGCGTCGAAGAGCTCGGGTACTCCTGGTATGAGGCTGGGCGGCGCGTTACCGCTGCGTATCTCATCGTCGACTATCCGGTCGTGCTGGACATGTTGCGAGCGCGTCAGTTGCATCTGTCGGGGTTGCTGCTCCTAAACCCAGTGCTCGACGCCGGCAACTACGACGAGCGGCTCAAGGCGGCCGTGGGCAAGACCTGCGCGCAGATTAAGCGCCTGGTGGCGACCTGGGAGCCGAGGCCGCACGTTCCGACGACGGTCTTCAGAGTGAAGGTCGATGAGCGGCCGGGCCTGTTTGCGGCGAAGGTCGAGGAGCGGCGGGCACAGGAACATGCGCAGGTCGCTGAAGCGCCAGCCTCATCAGCGCTGGTTCCGCGGCTCGAGCTCCCCCCTCCGCCGCGCGCGCCACAACCCGAGGCCCTCGACGCGGGTCACTACAAGCTCAAGCTCACCATCGACGCCGAGACCTACGAGGAGCTCATGCGCCTGCGCGACCTCGTGCGACACAGTGTTCCCGACGGTGACATCGCCAAGGTCATCAGCAAGGCCATCAAGGATCAACGCAAGGCAGTCGAGAAGCGCAAGCTCGGCCGCAGCGACAAACCAAAGCAGCTCCCTCTCGGCGAGGTCCGCGACGAGCGCGCCCCCGACAAGTCACGTGCCCCAGGAGCCCCGACCCGACGCGAAGTCTCGGAGCGCGACGGCGACCGCTGTGCCTTCGTCAGCGCCACAGGCAAGCGCTGCAGCGCGACCGCCTGGATCGAGTTCGACCACAAGATCACGTTCGCCGACGGCGGTGAAACCATGACTTCGAATCTGCGCCTCTACTGCCGCGCCCATAACCAAGCCCGCAACTTCACCAAAATGCGCGTTGACGCGCATTCCGCCACAGCGGACACACCGACATAGGCAGCGAAGCACAACTCCTCCGGCTCATGCAGAACCCC
>JBGGMJ010000028.1:0-14025 GCA_041288095.1 Myxococcota bacterium | reverse complement strand
TCACAGGTGCCGACCGACCTGAAGCAAACGCAAAAGGTTAACACCCGCTCAACCGACTTACAAAAAGAAGCTTGTGATGAAACCGCTGGAGGTCTGCACCGTCGATTGCGAAGCGCCCGAGGTCGTGGCCCGCCTGGCAATCTACCGCGAGGTGCTGAGCTCCGAGGAACGCCAGCGCATCGACCGCTTCCTCCGGCCCGGCGACCAGCGCGCGCACCTCGTGTCCACGGCCCTCCTACGCTGGGGCCTTGGGCGCTCGCTCGGAGTGGACGGCAAGAGCTTGCGTCTAGAGCCCGGTAGCCATGGCAAACCCACACTCACCTTCCCCACCGCCGAAGTGGCGTTCAACGCCTCGCAGAGCGGCCAATTCGCGGTCGCGGCGTTCGCACCGGGGGGCAGCGTCGGCGTCGACGTGGAGCGCATCGACGAGCGCCTCGACGTGATGGCGAACGCCGAAGGAAGCTTCAGCCCGGATGAGCAAGCTTTGCTCACCCGCGCCCCCGAAGACGAACGTCGGGCTTTGTTCTTCCGGCTCTGGACTCTCAAGGAAGCCTACGCCAAAGCTCTCGGCACCGGACTTTCAACGGCTTTCCAGGAGTTCACGGTGCGTTTCGGCCAGGGCGGTGAAGCCCGCATCGACGGCGACGCGAAGGGCTGGTGGCTCTCGAGCGTCAAAGTCGCGGAAGGCTACGCCGGCGCGGTAGCCTTTCTCGCAGAGGGCGGACGCCCGACCCTCGAAATCCGACGCGTGATCCCCTTCGAGGAGTGGGGAGGCGATGGCCAAGCCGCCCGATAGACCGCCCCGTAACCCTTGGGAAGCGCCGCCGCCGCTACAGGGCCGGCAGACCGGCGAGCACGGTGTCGAGCGCACGGTGATCTCGCGCCCGCCGCCGCCGCCGACCGACAGCGAAGACGCGCCGTCGCGCGACGTGACCATCGCCGAGCCGTTCCAGGTGGCGGAGACCTACGTCGGGCAGGCGCCGGTGGCCGAGACTCACGTCGGACCATGGCCGGTCGCGGCGACCCACGTAGGCCCGAAGCCCGGCGCCGTGACCCAAGTCGGTTCCGTGAGCGTGGGCGCCGGCGCCCGCATGATCGGCGTCGCCAATCTCCCCACCGCTCCGCTATTACGGAGCGACCTGACCATCGTCAAGGAGACCGCCGACACGGTCAGTGTGCGTCGCGCCGGCACGGCGACGGCGTTCCCCATCTACCGCGTCGAATGGCGCATCGCGCAGCTCATGGATGGCCACCGCAGCCTGACCGCCATCGCGCAGCGCGCGCAGCAGCTCGGCTTGCAAGCGACGCCCGAGCTCGTCCGTTCGTTCATGCGCGAGCTGCGAGGCTACGGTTTCCTCGCGGACGACTCGTCGGGGGCGCCCGAGAAGAGCGCCGACTTGAGGGCGGCGCTCGCCGCCGCGGACAGCGAGGAGGAGCGCCACCTGCTACGCTCCGCGCTCACCGTGGAACGTGCCGGCAACGACCAGGGAGTCGCCGGCTATCTCGAAGCCGCGCTGGAGATCAATCCCGACAACGAGCAAGCGCGGGTCGCGCTCGAGCGGCGCCCGCGCGCGCCGCGGGCCGAGTCGATTGCTTTCGACATCGATGAGCTCGAGCCCGAGGCGCAGGCGCCCGAGCCGCGGCCGACCAAGATCGACCCGATCATCCCGACCGTCGCCCCGAGCGGTCACCGCCGCATCGTCTTCGTGGCCGCCGCCATCGTCGTCGCCGTCAGCGCCGCGGCCGCGGCCATCGTGATACGCGCCGAGCAACGCGTCGCCGCTCAGCTGGCCGGCCTCGAGAAGCAAGCGGGAGCACCGGTGGTGCCGCAAGTGGCGCCGCCCAGCGCGCAGCCTCGCGCCAACCCGACCGTCGTCGTGCAGGCGCGCTTCGAGCCGAGCGAAGGCGGCACGGTCACCGCGCCGAGCGCGGGCACGTGGGCGCGTGTCGATGTCGCCGTCCGCGATCGCGTGTCCGCAGGAGCGGTCGTCGGCGCGCTCTTGGACGCCAAGAGCTATGCCAAGCTTTCACGGGCGCAGAAGCGCTACGAGAGCATTCAAAAGAGCGCCCGCTACGACGAGGTCTACCGCTATTTCCTCGCGCAGGCGCGCGACGCCTACGAGCGCACCGCGCGCACGGTACGTTGGGTCGAGGTGACCGCCGAAGCGGCCGGCGAGATCGCGTCGCTGGTCGAGGTCGGCACGACGGTCGAGGCGAACCAAGCTGTCGCCACTCTCGCCTCGCGCGCCAAGCTCACCACACGTGTGCCGGCCGGCGCCGTGAGCTTCCCCGCCGCGACGGCGACCTGCACCTTGGTCGACAACCCGAGTCTTGCTTGCGCGATCCGAGGCGATGGGGAGTCGCTCGTGGTCACCGTCGATGATCCCGAGGGCCTGCTGCAGCCCGACAGCCTCGTCGCGGTGAAGGTCGCCGACAGCGCTCCCTGATCAGCCGCGCTCGGCCACACCCAGACGGATCGCCCGCAGGTGGAGGATGGAGCGCGCTTGCGTCACCGTTAGCGTCAGCTCCTCGGCGCTCCACGGCTTGCCGAGAATGCCGTCCACCAATCCGCGGGCATGCGCGTCGACGACCTTCTTGAGCTCGGGATAACCGGTCAGCATGATGAAGACGGCGTTCGGCGCCAGCACCTTCGCCTGCTCGATGAACTCGACGCCGTTTACCCCGGCCATCGAATAGTCGACGAGGAAGAGATCGAACTTCTCGGCGCGAACGAGCTGCATCGCCGCGGCGCTCGACTCGGCGGACTGCACCTTGAGGTCGGTGTTCTTGCGAAAAGCGCGTCGGATCGCGTCGAGATTCTGTGCCTCATCGTCGACGCACAGGACGCTCAACGTCCTTCTCTCGCGCGCTGCTTCCGCCACCGCCGGCTCCTTGACCCCACATTAGTGTATCAGGGCGCCGCCGGAAGCCAAACGGTGAATGTCGTCCCGGCGCCCACCTTGCTGGTCACGCCGATGGTCCCGCCGTGGCGGTCGACGATGGAATGAGCGATGGCGAGGCCCATGCCGGTCCCCTCGCCCACCGGCTTGGTCGTGAAGAATGGGTCGAAGACCTTGAGCAAGTGCTCTTCGGGGATGCCGGCCCCGTTGTCCTGGACGACGATACAGGCGCCGTTGTCGTGCGGGCGCAGCTCGACACGGATGCGCCCTTCTGGGCCGACGGCGTGCACGGAGTTGGCGACCAGGTTGATGACCACCTGGCTGAGCTGACCTTCATTGCCCACGACCTTCGGCGTCGCCGGATCGAATGCGCGCTCGAGGCCGTGGATGCCGCGGATCTCGAACTTGAAGAAGGAGAGCGCCATGTCGAGGCAACGCGCCAGATCGACGGTTGCGCGTTCGTCGGCGGAGCCGTTGTGAACGTAACGGCGCAGGTCGCGGACGATGGCGGTGATGCGCTCGGCGCCGGTCGAGATCGCGTCGATGATCTTGAAGAGATCGTCGCGCACGTAGTCGATCTCGAGCTCGGTCATGAGACGGTGGAGCTCTTCGCGCGCCGTCGGAGCGAGGTTCGCTTCAGCGGTCGCGAAGTCGAGCATCTTGAGCAACGCGGTCGCGTGCTCCGAGAGGAAGCGCATGTTGCCGTAGATGAAGCTCGTGGGATTGTTGATCTCGTGCGCGACACCGGCGACGAGTTGGCCGAGCGACGAGAGCTTCTCCGCCTGGATCAAGCGGTCGCGGGTTTGCTCGAGCTGATTGATGCTCTGCTGCAGCTGTTCCGTGCGCAGCCGCACTTGCTCTTCGAGCGAGACCGAACGTTTGCGCTCTTCCTCGAGGAGCGCCTTGTAGCGCGCCTGGATGCGCGCCTCTCCGGTGACGTCGCGATACACCTCGAGCGTGCCGACGATCTCGCCCTGCTCGTCGACGACCGGCGAGGCGTTCACGATGAACGTCATCTTGTCGTCGGGCATGGTCTCGACCCAGCCCGCGATCTCGTCGACGCGCACCGGCTTGCGCTGCGTGAGCACCCGTTGCGCGAGGCAACCCTCACGACAAACCTCGAGGCGCAGGAGATCGCAGCAGCGCGGTGAAGCCGACTCCAAGCGCCGCATGAACTGCTGCTGTCGCAACCCGAGCTGCTGGAGGTAGCGAGCGTTCCAAGCGATCGGTTTCAGGTCACGATCGACTACCACGGCGGCATCGACGAGCTGGTCGAGCACGGTCTGGGCGATGGCGGCACGCAGGCTGCCACGCACGACGTCGACTCCTGTGCTCACCGTAGTCAAAGGCCAGGGGCTCCCGGGGTTAGGTCAAGAACGCGAAGTAACTATCCGCGAGGTCGTCGAAAATGAACTCGCTCTTCTTGCAGCGCGGGCATTGCATCGCGGGTAGCACCGGACGCGCGCCGGGAGGCGTGTCCATCGGCAGCTCGGCGTCGAAGCCGCAGTCCTTACAGACGTAGGGGACGCGCACGGACGCAACGCGCGCCGGACCGCTGAAGTTGCTGATCATATTGACCTGCGCGACCACGACCGACGGGCAATTTTCGAGCGTCGCGCGCGTTCCCGGCGGAATCGCCCGCATGAAGTTCACCCACTCGCGTACGCCGCACGAGTTGATGCGCGTGATGCCGCCCATGTCGAAACGCAGGCGTGGTGCGCCCGAGAGCTCACCGGTGAGCGTGTCGAGGCGCGCGTCTTCGTCGATGGATCCGGCGAACGCGACGACTATCGCCTCCGAGCCCCGGTCGACCTTCCACTTGAGCCCAGCGGTCACTGCTGCCTTCCCCCAGCTATGAATAGATGAAGAGACTTGGTGCGCTGCGCGAAGTCCTTGAAGCTGCCCGAGATGTCCATGAGTCCGATCAGCTCGGTGCGCTTGCCGCGCGCGACGTTGATGATGAAGTGATTGAGAGACTGGAAAATGTAATAGAGTCCCAGGCCGGCGCCACCATCTTTGGTGTCGATCTGATTTTCGCCCTGCAGAAAGCACTTGCGCAGGTAGTTGCGCACGGTGTCGGTCTCGAGACGGCCGAAGCGATCGGCGACGCACAGCCCGAGATACTGGCCGTCACAGGCGAACGAAAACGAGACTGTTTCGTCGGGCAGCAATTCGACTTGCTCGGTACGTGAGCGGCTGGCGTATTTCGGATTGCCCTGTGGATCCGCCGGCGCGTTGTAGATGGCGTTCATCAGCAGCTCGTCGGCGACGCTGTGGGCGAGCGCGGCGAGACGGCGGTTGGCGCCGATGGCGTGCAAGTAGCTCTCGAGGTCCTTCATGGGCCCGAAGCGCCCGGCTGAGCTGGTGATGTTGTACTGGTAAGCCTGCACGCCCCAGCTCAGGTACTTGTCGAGCCCGAAGATGTCGTTCCGAATGACCTTCTGCGCCGTGATGATGAGCTCGTTGAGATTGAAGTCGGCGTTCTTGGCGACCAGATTGGTGAGCGCGGCGTGTCCGAAGAGCTCGATGAGATCGGCCTTGTGGTTGCTCGAGGTGACGACGAGCACCGGCGGCGGCGAGGGTTGCAGCGACAGATGTTGGAGGACTTCGCGCGCCGTATCGCGGACGGCATCGTAGTCCATCACCACCAGGCGGCACTGCTCGAGCCCCGCGCGCAGCTGGCTCGGGTCGTTGGCGAACGACACACCGGCGCCTGTCGTCGCGAGCGCCTTGTAGAGAGCTCGGCGATCCCTGTTGTCGCCCCAAACCAGTAAGATATTGCCGTTACTCACATTCGCATCCGACTGAGACTGCCCGGTCCGGCTCTTTCTATCACATCGAAAATCAAGCTCGTGCTGCTGGCTACGTCAGTGCGCCGAGTGATCGCACATCACTAGGCGGCGGTACCGAGGCCGATGCCGTCGGCGTCGCGTCGTCCACATGCAACGTGCGGAAGAGGCGGGCCACATCCTTCGGAGAAGCGTCAAGCAACGCATCGATGAACTGAGGCGCGCCAGCGCGGCGCGAGAACTCGTTCTCGATACGGATCTGGTGCGAGAACAACCGTCGCAACATGGACTCGAGCGTGAGCGGCTTTTCCGCATCCTCGCTCTTGCGTCCGAGCCATCGCCACAAGCCCGAGCCGGAGCCCGAGCTCTTCCGGTCACGCGTCATCTCGACGATGACCTCGCGAAGCTCGTTGCCCATGTCGGCGATGCTGGCATAGCGCAGCTTCGGATCCTTCTGGAGGCTCTTCTCGACGATGGGCAGCAGCTCCTTCGGGAGCCCGGTGAGGTTCGGCGGCTGCCGAAGAATGGCGATGATCGTCTCTTCGGACGTTGCCCGCTTGAACGGATGACGGCCGAGCGCGAGGCACGCGAGGATGAGGCCGGCGCCCCAGATGTCGAGCTGCGGCGTGGCTTCTTGCTCGTTCAACGCCTCGGGCGCGAGGTAAGCGAAGTTGCCCACGACCTGACCGGCGCGGCTCGCATCCTTGGCGAAGTGCTGGTAGCCCGCGAGACCGAAGTCGATGAGCTTCACGAGTCCGTCGAAGCGGAGAATGACGTTCGCCGGGGTCACGTCGCGGTGCACCAGCGCCTTGCCCGATGCGTCCGGGATGTGCGCTCGCGCGAGCGCCGAGCAAAGGTCGGCGACGATGGTCGCGGCCAGCGCCGGGGGCCAGGTCACGTTTTGCTTGGCTGTCTGGAACAGGGCTTCGCTGACGCTGCGGCCATGGAGGAAGTCCATGACCATGAAGAACGCACCGCCACCGCGGCCAAGGTCGTGGACGCGGATGATGTTCGGATGGTCGAGGCGCGCCGCGAGGCGAGCTTCGTCGATGAACATGCGCACCAGGCGATCGTCCGTGAGGAACTCGGAGCGGATGACCTTGATGACGACGAGACGGCGGAAGCCCACGGCGCCGTGCTGGCGCACCAGGTAGACATCCGACATGCCGCCTTCGCCAATCTTGCAGAGCGGCTCGTAGCGAGACGGCGAGCTCTGGGCGAGGAACGCCGGCAAATCCGACTCTTGCCGCTCGCTCGGCGCCTCGCGGGGCGCGGCATGCTCGGGCCTACCGACGCTCGCGCTGCGCGAGCGGAGCACGAAGTTGTGCATCGCGGTGATGTCGCTGAAATCGCAACGCGTCAACAACGGTCCGCCATTGCAGTTGCGGCACTTGGTGCGCGCCAGCGTCGTCTGGTCGAACGCGTTGCGCGGGTCGATCTGGAGCAGAGCCTTGTATTGGCACTGCGCGCACTTGGTCGGATAGACGACCGACGAGATCTCGCAGCCCGCCACCATCGCGGACGAGTCCATCACGCGGCGCAGGAACACCGGCGGCACGGCCACCAGCCTGACCTTACGATCGCGCTTGAGCTTGCCTACCACCTCGATCCAGCGTGCCGTCCCCGAGGTCGGATCGATGTGCTGGACGTGCGGTAACGACAGCGACACGACGTCGCCGAGCTCGCTGCTCACGGAGTCGAGCGAGAAGCCAACGTCGATGATGCCGTGGATGTCGTAAGTGGTCGCGTCGGCGGCGCGCAGCTTGCGAATGGCGAAGCGATCGCCGGGGGCCACCTCGGCCCAGTACTGCGGGCCCTTCAAGAAGGCGGCTACGTCGGGCGCGACCTCGCTTACGGGGTGCGAGCCGGCGTACTCGAAGAGCGCCTCGGGAATGTCATCGAGCTCGGCGTGACGGCCGCAGATGCGGCACTGACGAACGGGTGCGTTGTCCGACGTGAAGCTGGCGGCGTCGAGCTGGACGTCGAACATGGCCGGCGTCTCGTTGTTGCACTCGGGGCACAGGTAGTTGCCGTAGAAGCTCAGCAACGTGCCGCCGCCGTCGAAGCCGGCGATCATGTTGAACTGATCGGTCATGCGCGGCGAGGCCGCCACGTACCAGATGCGCGTCTTCTCCGCGGACTCGCGCACCGCTCGGACCCATTCGCGCACGCCGAACGACGAAACGCCGCTGACACGCGACAGATCGAGGATCAGGTGTGCCGCGCCCTTGGGATCGACGTTTTTTGGGTCGAAATCTTCCGCGAGGTTTCCAGCGAGTGCTCGAGCGAGCACTCCCTTCGCGGCAACTTCCTTATGCGTCTGCATTCAGCTCCTCGGACCGCATGGACCGGAGCACAAGCCGAACGCTATGATAGACCGACGCCGGCCCACTCCGCAAACAAAGTGACGATGGTATCGAAACGTTTCGCGCCCGACGAACGCGCTGAGCGCGACGCGAAGCGGCGCCAACAAACGTTAAGAACCGTTTACTTGGTTAATCTCGATTTTGCTGACCGCAATAGCGGTCAGTGTCTCAGGCTTCGGCGACGACGCTGACCTTGATGGTCGCGGCCACGCCGCCCACCAGCCGGATCTTGACGTCATACTCGCCAACCTGACGGATGGGCTCGCCGACATCGATCTTGCGACGGTCGACCTTGACGCCCTTTTCCAGGAGCGCTTGCTCGACGTCGTGCGCGCTGACCGAGCCGAACAGCTTGTTCTGCTCGCCCACCTTGCGGGCAATCGAGACCGCGGTCGCGGAAAGCTTCTTGGCGACGCCTTCGGCCTCGGCCTTCGCCTTGGCGAGGCGGAAGTTGGCGACGCGCTTCTCGTGCGCCAAACGCTTGGCGTTGTTGGTCGACGCCGGGACGGCGAGCTTGTTGGGGAAGAGATAGTTACGCGCGTAACCGTCGCGCGCGTTCACCTGCTCACCGATGCCGCCCAGGTTGGGCATGTCTTCTAGGAGGATCACCTGCATAACGAGCTCACTTCACCCTAGGTGGTGATTTGGAAGGGCATCAACCCGAGAGAGCGGGCGCGCTTCACAGCGCGGGTAATCTTGCGCTGGTCCTTCGCGGAGACCTTGCTGATGCGGCGCGGAACGACCTTGCCACGCTCGGTCACGAAGTACTTCAGGGTCTGCGGATCGCGGTAATCGACCTTGCCACCCATCTCGGTGTAGAGGCGCGACACCTTGCGGCGGCGGAAACCCGGCCCGCCATCGCCACGCTCATCTCCGCCATCGCGGTCACCATAACGCTCGAACTTATCGTCTGACATGGCTTAGTCCTTGTAGTCCGCACTCTCGTCGTCGCGTCCGCCGACTTCGACGTCGTCTCGATCATCCCGATCACGCTCGCGGTCGCGGCGGTCGTCACGGCCGAACATCGGCTCGTCATCGACCTCGTCGGCTTGCGCTTCGTAGGTCGGGCGTACGTATTCCTTCTCTTGGCGCTCGTCGGCGGTCACATGGTCGCTGACCTTCACGGTCAGGAAGCGCAGGACGCTGTCCGAAATGCGCAGGTTGCGCTCGACCTCGGCGACGAGGCCGCCCTGTCCGAGGTAGTGCGCCTGCACGTAAATGCCGCGGGTGTGCTTGGCGATCGGGTACGCGAGCTTCTTCTTGCCCCAGTGATTCAGGGCGACGAGCTTGCCGCCGCTCTTCTTCACGGCGTCGCGCACGCGGTCGAGCGTAGCTTCGATGACGTCGCCGCTGATGTCGGGGCGCACCACCATCGTGGTCTCGTATTCGGTCATCAACATCGTCTTACCGTTTCCCAAAAAAAGGAGCGGGCTAGATACATGATCGAAAACCGATACGGCAAGCGTTATTCGAACGACAGAGCGTGAAAACACGGGTGCCGGCAAGCGCCCTCCCAGCCTGGAGGGCACTGCCGGCACCGTGTGTGGGAACCCCGGAGACGATTTCTTCTTAGAGCAAGCGCATATAGGCCAGGATGTCAGCCCGCTGCTCACGCGTCAGACGAATATCCAGACCACGCGCCGTGACCAGGATGTTGAAGAAGCGGTCGTACTGATCCATGACCTCTTCCAGCGTCTTGGCCGAATTGTTGTGGAAATACGGCGCACTTTCGTTGATGCCCCAAAGCGTTGAGATACGGAAGTGGTTCATGTCGCCGCAGTTACCGTTGGTCAGGACGAGGCCAGGGTCCGCGGTCTTCGACGTCGTGACGGCGCCGGTCGGGGACACGCAGCGATACGTCCACTGCGGCAAGCCGGCGACGTTGTCGATCGGCACGCGAATGTTGCGGACGCGCACGCCATTGCCGAAGCCGAGCTTGGTGCCGATGTTACCGGCCGTGGTCTCGTTCAACATCGGGCCACCGTGGCACGAGCCGCAGGCGGTGTCGGGCTCGAAGAAGGCGCGACCGCGGCGCTCACTGTCCGTATTGCCCTCGGGCAGCACCGGCGCCGGACCGCCGTTGGCGAACTCACGCAGGACCGGCGAGCTGAAGAAGTGGGGATCCTTCTCCTGGAAGATCGCAATCGCGTCGAGCTCGCCGGCCGTCGGCTGGCGCTCTGCTTGGGCGTGATCGTTGACCGCGCCGAGGGCCTGGGCCTGCAGCGTCGGCTGGCGACCGTCGAGCATGAAGATGGTCTCGAGCGCCGGGACGTTGAGCAACGAGGGCACCGCGCGCATCAACGTCACCTGTCGAAGCGACGGGTTTTCGACGATGGTCACGTTCGCCGGCAGGTTGAAGTCGACGCGAATCGTCGCGTTCTGTTGGATGCGCGTGGTCCCGTTACCGAGGCCGTCATCGCTACCGTCGTGGAGGAACAACGGGTCGTTGGGACGGCGAGCGTGGAGCTCTTGCACGTCCTCGGGCTTGAGGTCGAAGGCGGCGCCGCGGTGGCAGGTGGCGCAAGTACGACCGTTGCCGCGGAAGCGCTCGAAGTGGAAGATCAAGCCACCCTGGAGGATCTTCAGCATCTCGGAGATCTTGTCGCGGTCGAGACCGCGCAGCTCCTGCTCGCTGATACCGAGCGATGCCGCGACCTCAGCCGAGTCGCCGCCAAGAACGTCATCGACGGTCGCTGTGGGTTCCGGCTCGCTGGGGCCGGTGACCGACGAATTGCCGCAAGCGGCAAGCGCGGTCGCAGCAGCGACGAGGAATCCGGCATTTAGCAAACTTCGCTCGTGGTGCATTGGTTCTCCTGGGGTGTGACCCGTCCGTTGCAAGGCTCAAACCATCTCGAAGCCGCCTAAGTACCTGAAATCGTTTGTGTGGTGTGATTGGTGCACGTGCAACGCAATGCACGTGTTTTTCCGGAAATATTCTCTGAAGTCGCAATTTCCGCCCTGGTGTCAGCGGGTTAGAGCGTCTGTGGTGTAAATTGCCCAACGTGCAAATCATTGCGCGTCGTTTCCACCTCGGTGAGACTGCATGCGCCCATGAGCGCCCCCGATACCGCCCGTCCGAGTGTGCTGGTCGTCGACGATGAACCGGACAACATCGCGTTGCTGATGCGCATCTTCCGCGTCGGTTTTCGCCTCTGGGTCGCGTATTCGGCCGAGGAGGCGCGCGAGATCCTGCAGGGACGCACAGTCGACGCCATCATCACCGATCAGCGCCTACCGGGCATGCACGGCACCTCGCTGCTCGAGCACGTGCGCAGCGTTTCACCGGCTACACGGCGCGTGCTCATCACCGCTTACGGCGACAGTCCGAACGTCGTCGCCGCCTGCGAGAGCGGCATCGTCGAGCGTTTCTTCCTGAAGCCTTACGCGCCGGTCGCCTTGAAGAGCGCGGTGCTCGAGCTGTTGCGCGGCTCGGAGGCCGAGCACGCCCCGCTGGTCTTGGTCGCCGAGAGCGAGCCCGGAGTCATCGAGAGCATCAACGACGTCCTCCAGACCCGCGGCTTGCGCACGGCATTGGCGCGCGACCTCGCGAGCGCGCAAGCGATCATGGATTTGGGGACCGTCGATGCCGCCATCGTCTCCACCAGCCTCGAGGGCGGCGATACGTTGTCGCTGTTGCAAGCAGCCCGCGCTTGCGATCCCAACGTGCCGGTCATTTTTCTCACCAACGACGACCCCAAGGCCGGCCTGTCGATGATGGAAGCCGGTGCCTTCGACTTCAGCTCGAAACCGGTGCGTCCGGCCGAGCTCGGCATGCGTGTCGAGCGCGCCGTACGCGCCATCCAGCAAGCGCGCGAGCACAAGCGCCTGCTCGCCGACGCCACCGAGGAGAAGTATCTCGATCGCGTCGTGGCACGCAGCGAGGTCATGCAACGGGCCCTGGCAACGGCCCGCACCGTGGCACGGCACGACGTCAACACGTTGGTGCTGGGCGAGACCGGCACCGGCAAGGAAGTGTTCGCGCGGATCATCCACGAGGCGTCACGCCGCGCCGCGGGTCCATTCATCGCGGTCAACTGCGGTGCCATCCCCGAGCAGCTCGTCGAGAGCGCTCTCTTTGGTCACGAGCGTGGCGCCTTCACCGATGCCCGCGAGCGTCGCGTCGGCGTCTTCGAGGCAGCCGATGGCGGCACCTTGTTCCTCGACGAGATCGGCGAGCTATCGCTGTCGGCGCAAGTCCGTCTCCTCCGCGTGCTCGAGACGCGCGAGTTCACCCGCGTCGGCTCGAACGACGCCATCCCCGTCGACGTTCGCGTGGTCTCGGCGACCCACCGCGACCTGCAAGGCATGGTCGCCGACAAGCGGGTGCGCGAGGACTTCTTTTTCCGCCTGAACACGGTGAACATCACCCTGCCGCCGCTGCGCGAGCGCCGTGACGACATCCCCGCCTTCCTCGAGTTCGCGGTGGCGGCCTTCGCGTCGCGCAACGCGATCCCGGTCCCGCGCATCACCACCAACGCCGTGCACATGGCGCTCGCGTACTCTTGGCCGGGCAACGTCCGCGAGCTGCTACACGTCGTCGAACGCACCCTGATCACGCGAGGCTCCGACGCCCTCGACGTCCTCGACTTGTCCGCGAGCCCCGAGAAACAGGTGCACTCGAACGCGGTGAACGCCGACTTGCCGATGCGCGCGGCGCTCGACCCGATCATCATGGAGCTCGAGCGCCGCTATATCATCGAAGCGCTTGCCCGCTGCGGCGGACACCTGGCGCGCACGGCGGAGCATGCGGGCATCCACCGCAAGAGCCTCTACAACAAGATGCGGGCTTACGGTCTCGCGGCGCACGACAAGACCGAGAGCAGCTGACGGTTACAGCGGACGCGGTCAGCCGGCCTGGTTGATTGCGTTCATGGCCTTGGCGACGCCGTTGACGATGATCGACTCGATGGCTTGGTCGGCCTTGATGAGCGCATCGTCGATGAGCGGCCGGGTCGCCTTGTTGAAACGCGACAGGACCCAGTCGGCGCCGCGATCGGATTGCGGGGGCTTGCCGATGCCGATGCGCAGGCGCACGAAGTCGGCGCCCAAATGCGCGATGATGGACCGTAGGCCGTTGTTGCCCCCGTGGCCACCGCCGACCTTGAGCTTGACTGTCCCGGGCTCGAAGTCGAGCTCGTCGTGGGCCACGATGACGCTCGCCGGCTCGACCTTGTAGTAATGCGCCAAGGCCTGAACGGACTCGCCCGAGAGGTTCATATAGGTCTGGGGCTTCACCAACAGGACGTCGGCGTTGCCCACCTTGACCTTGCAGGTCTCGGCCCGGAGCTCGGACTTCCAGCGCGGAGCGTTCAGGCGCCGCGCCAGGGAGTCGACGAGCTCGAAGCCGACGTTGTGCTTCGTGCCATCGTAGTCTTTGCCGGGGTTGCCCAGGCCAACGACGAGAAACACGAAGCACTCCTACGTCTGTACCAAGAAGAACTACTTCTTCTTGTCGCCGCCGGCCTTGGCACCAGCCGCCGGAGCTGCAGCCTTGGCATCGCCTGCCTTGGCACCAGCCGCCGGAGCAGCACCAGCCGCCGGAGCGGCACCAGCCGCGCCAGGAGCCGCAGCAGCGCCTTCAGCACCAGCCACCGCCACTGGCGTCTCTTCCTTGATCTCTTCCGGCGCAACGACCGCCGCGACGGCTTCGTCGTGGGTCGAGGTCGCCTTCACGCCCTGCGGGAACGTGATGTCGGAGATGTGCTTGATGTCGCCGATGTCCATGTCCGACGTGTCGAGCTGGAGCTTCTCGGGGATGGCGTCGGGCAAGCACTGGACCTGAACGGTGCGCATGATCTGCGAAAGCAGACCGCCGTCCACGATGCCCTTCGGCTTACCGATGAGCTCGAGGAAGATCTCGACGCGAATCGGCTTCTTCATGTCGACGGCGTAGAGGTCGACGTGTACGTACGAGCTGTTCACCGGGTCGCGATCGACCGACTTGATGAGCACCTTGTAGCTCTTGCCGCC
>JBGGMJ010000027.1:0-68283 GCA_041288095.1 Myxococcota bacterium | reverse complement strand
TTCCGCGTCGATGATTGGTTGTTGCACGTGGTCGAGAGCCCGTCGGCTTCGGGGTCGCGCGGCTTCGTGCGTGGCCGCGTATTCTCGCGCGACGGGACCTTGGTGGCGTCGACGGCGCAAGAGGGTTTGGTCCGGAAACGCTAGGCTGCTAGCGTCGCCGCATGACTCAAGCACGTCTCGCGGCGCTGTTGCTCGTCGTCGCCGCTTGCTCGAAGACCGCTCCGCCCGAGAAGACACCGCCGACCGACGCCAAGGTTTGGACCGCCAAAACCTCGCCGCCCGGGATGCCGTCCATCGGCGAGAAGTGCGAGGGCTACAGTCAGACGAAATATTGCATCGATGACGCGACTCTCCTCGAGTGCGTCGACGGGCGCTTCGCCAAGCAGAACTGCCGCGACTGCACGCAGATCCATCGCGCGGCGTCGGAGTCGACCGAGACCATCCAGGTCGACTGCTACCCTCAGGGCCTCGGTACCGACGGCGCGGCCTGCACGCGCGTGAGTCGCGATTGCGATGGCGGCGCCCTGGTCGTCTGCGATGGTAAGGCGTTTCATCACTATCCCTGTCGGGGTCCCAAGGCATGCGCGATCGATCACGGCGTGCGCTGCGACACCAGTACGTCGCGGCCAGGCGAGGCCTGCGAGGATCGTGGCGAGAGTTATGGCGCGTGCGCGACGGCGTCCACGCCACCAGCGCTCATGCGCTGCGTCGATGGCCGGTGGCAAGCAAGCGAACACTGCGCGGGGCCTGGTGGGTGCGCTATCGCGGACGAAACGATTACTTGCGACACCTCGCAGGGGGATGTCGGTCAGGAATGCGCGCGTGGCATGTCGTGCTCGCGCGATGGCAAGTCGACGCTCATTTGCTGGGACGGCCACTACAAGGTGGCGCAAGAGTGTCTCGGTGCCGACGGCCGCTGTGGCCCCGTCGTCAGACATACGGTTCCGACCCTGGGGTGCAATCACGAGCTGGTCGGCGAGGTCGGCAAGCCTTGCATGATTCGCGCGTGCACACCGGACGGTAAGAGCCTGCTGCGATGCAGCGACAAGTGGGTGTACGAGCTCGAGAGCAAGTGCAAGAAGGGCTGCGACGCGACCGGCGAGACAGCGCAATGCAAGTGAGCGCTCGCCGGTGCCAAGCCGGCACTGCGCCTTCGGCAACGCTTGTGCCCCGTCTCCGATACACCGTCGATGAAACTGGGGCAGCGTACGACCAGAGCGGTCGAAGCAGTTTATGACCTGATTGACCGTGCGCCGTTCGTCGGCAAGAACTCGATTCAGCCGGCGCTCCAGGCCGCGTATGGCACCTACGACCTCAAGGAGCGGCGGGCGGCGCAAGAGAAGGCCATCAGCACCATCAAGAGCATGCGCTCGATGAACATGCTGACGGTCGTGGCCACCACGCCCATGCTGCTCTCGGCGCACACCGGGCAGTTCGGTGAGGCGGCCCTGGCATTTCAAGTGTTGTACGCCGGTGCGCACGCGGCATGTGTTGCCCGCCAAAGCGCGCTCATCGATCGTCTGCAAAAGCGGATGCAGCGCGAGGAGGCCCATCCGCCGGTGTGGAACCAAGCGCAACCTCCGCGTACGCCGGTAGAGATGACTCGGAATGAGCGAAACCTCTCCATGGCGGTCACCATGGGCGCGGCGGTCGCGCTCGTTGCCTCGTCGATGATCTAAGAAAGGTTCTGCGTGGAAAGCGCCGCGAGCATTCGTGCCAACCAAGTTGTGGCGGCCTTCCAGGCGTCTCATGACCCCGACCTTTGCGGCGTTTCGGATCCGGCCGCGCTCACGGCGGTGCGTGGTCTCATCGACCGCCTCGGCGTCGACGCCCAGCAGCGCGTCGACGCGCACATCAAAGGCTTGGTCGCGGAGAGGAAGAATCCCTATCGCGACAAGCTCGTCATCGGGGGCCAAGACGTGCGCTTTGCCGCGCGCGTCCGGCTGCTCGCCGCGGGAGAGCTACGAGAGAGCCTGCGGTCGGCTTTCACCGGTCTACCGGAGACCGTCGCTCGGCCCGATCCGCAACGTGTGGTGAGCGCCACCCTCGCTGCCCTGGGCGAGCTCCTGAAGCCGCACGGCTACCAGGTCTGTGGCAAGGACGTCGGCGACGGCACCGAGCTTCTCGAGGTCGCGGTTCGCGACCCCGTCTACGTCGCCGCGGCGATCGACCACCGCGCCCGCGAGCTCGAGCTCCTCGCCGACGAAGCCAGGAGCCGTGGCGGCATGGGCATCATTGCGGTTGCGCGACCCGAACAGGTGACGGCGCTGCGTGGGCTGATCGACGATTTCTGTAACGCGTCGGTCGCTACAATCACCACCCACTTCGCTCACTTCACCGCGAGCGGCGCGACCCCATTCACTCACGACACATTGACGCTCGAGTATGGCTCGACGGTCGTGCCCGGCCGCCGCGTCAGGTCGAGTGAGTACGGCACCTGGGTCAACAACGCCGCGGTCGTTCGCCTCGAGCGCAAGAGCTCCATCGATCAGCGTCTGCGGGAGCTCGCGACCGACGGTCTGCAAGTCGACCGAGAAGCCTTCTTCAAACACCTGCGCCAGGCTCTCGCGCAACGCCTCGCCACCCTGCCGTCGTTGCGCGCCGTGGCCGTCACCGAGATGCCAGACAAAACGCCTGAGTCCTCCCAGGAATATGCGCTCGCCGCGGTCTGCGTGGCCAAGCCCCAACGAAGCGTTGCCGCTTTTCTGCGCGATGTCGTGCGCGATTTTCTGCCGCTCCGCCGCTTGGCGGCGCTACCGCCACCGATGACGAAAGCGTTGCCCGCGCCGCTGCCGGAAGTCATCCCGCCGTTGCCCATGGACGGACCTCAGGCGATGCAATCACGCTAGAGGGTTCGGCGCCTTGCCGCCGAGCGCGTACCAATCGATCTTGCGGGTCACGAACATGATCGTCGCCAGCACCACGAAGAGCATGGTCGCGCCGGCGAGCAGCGCGAACGACTCGGCGCTCATGATGACGTAGAGGATGCCGTAGGTCGCGGCGAGCTCGACGCTCACGATCAGGGCGCGCTTCTTCGCCAGCAAGACGGCGCTGGTGTACGCACCGACCAGCGCGGTCGTCGCTGTGGCCGCGATAGCGTACGCGACCGTGAACCCGGTGTGCTCGCTGGTCGACAGCAGCATGAGGTAGAAGAGCACCAGGGCGCAGCCGATGAACGTGTATTGCACCGGGTGAACGCGGAGCTTCGCGGTCAGCTCGAAGAGGATGAACACCGCGAAGGTGAGGAGGATGACCAACGCCGCGTACTTCACGCTGCGCTCGACCTGCGTGTAGTGGTCGACGGGGTCGACGAGGCGCACGCCGGCGGTCGGCACCGTGAGCACCGGCGTCGGCAAGCTCGTCCCGAGAGTGAGCTCGGGCAAGCGACTCCCGGCGTTCTCCCAGGCGGCTTCGAAACCCGCGGGCCCGACACTACGGCGGGTCGGCAGCACGTCACCGACGAAGCTCGGCCCCGGCCAGGCCGAATGCATGGTGATCTTTCCCTTGGGCGCGGTCGGCGCCACCTCGAGACGGCTGATGCCCTGAGCCGCGAGCTTCCAGGTGAGCTCGACACGTTTGCCGGCGCCCAGGGCACCGGCGTCGACGCGCGCAACGACCGCGCTGTCCTTCTCACGCGCGACATCGTCCTGGCTGGTGGTGAGCGCCGCGCCGTTCCAGACGAGGCCGGTGCTCGAGGGAGACGAGCCGTAAGTGAAGAGCATCACCAGCTCGGCCCGGCCAAAGTCCATCTCGCTCTGCTCGCTCCCGAGGGCCGCGAGACGCGCGCCGTCGAAGGTCGCCCGCACGACGAGCTCGCCGCGGTAGGCGGGCACGGTGAAGATGCCGCGGTGCCGGCTCTCGACCGGCAAGTTGATGTCGATGTGCGCCTCGGCGGGCAAGACATAGGCTAGCTGGTTCGAGTTGATGCGGGGAACGACGAGATAGGGACCGCGCGCTTCCACCTCGGGGCCCCACTGCGTCCCCATCTCGGCGGTGACGACCGAGGCGCGGTCCATGCGCTCCTCCACCAGATCGCGAATGCTGTCGACCGGCCAGAGGAGCAGCATGCCGATGGCGGCGATGCCGATGAGCTTTGCGAAGAACCCTGCGCCTTTGATCTGTGATGCGATGTTCACGATGCCTCCTTGTGCGAACGGAGCATCGCCTGACGACGTGCAACGGCGATTGCCGCCTCGTGGAGGGCCGGCGGAAAGATCGTGCAAAACCCGCGCAAGCGGGCTCGAGGGCGTGGACTAGAACTTCGGCGGGCGCACGAGGACGTCACGCGCCTCGAGGAAACGCTTGAGCTCCGTGTACTGCGGCGGCTGCAGGTTCAGCAGGCGAAAACCGATGCCGGGCGGCCGCGTGAAGGTCGCATCGTTGTCGAGCTCGTTGACCCGGACCACCTCGCCGATGATCTCGAACGCCAGCTTCTCGTGCTCCGGAACGTCGGGCACCAGCTTGACCCGTGTACCCGCCGGCAGCTGGTGGGAGGTACTCAGGAAAATCCCAGATTCCGAGACATCGACGATGGGGGCCGCCCAAGAGGAATCGCCGGTGTCGTAGATGAAGTTGAGTCCGCCGACACGGTAACGCGGTGCGCGTGGCTGCATGAACGAACTCTCCCCTAGACCAGCCGGCTACTCAAGACGTCTTCAATAGCGAAAAGACCGCGTCACCGAGTGCCAGGCCGGCACACAACCGGCTGAAATCACTACCGATACCGACTCGCCCCATGCAGGTCACTCGGCGACATTTCTTGGGCGGCGCCGCGTGTCTAGCCGCCTCGGCCGCGCCCGCGCTCGCCGCCGCTTTTCGGTCCGACCGGACGGCGCCGACGCTCAACGGCCGAAATCCCCCTCGGGGCGCGGCGAAGCGGCATGCCGATGTGATCGTCATCGGCGCCGGCATCGCGGGGCTCAAGGCCGCCCAAGAGCTCAGAGCCCTCGGCCACAGCGTCATCGTCCTCGAGGCTCGGGACCGGATCGGTGGCCGTGTGCATACTGTCCGCTTGAGCGGTCAAAGCGTCGAACGCGGCGCCGGCTGGATCCACGGGGTCACCGGCAACCCGGTCGCCGTCTTCGCGCGCAACCAGGGCCACGCCACGGTGACGACGGACTGGGATGATGTCGAGCTCTTCGCCGGCGACGGCAGCCGGTGGCCGGAGGCCGATTACAAGGCCGCGTCGGAGCGCGTCGATGCGCACATCACGACGATCGTCCGCACACCCAGCTTTCTCCACACCACCCTCGGCCCCGCGTTACGGGCAGCACTCGATGCCGACGTTCGCGCGGGCAAGCTCACGCCGGCGCAGCGCCAGGTCGCCGACTGGTACATCGACGCGTCGGTCACGAGCGACCTCGCCGAGGAGATCGACCGCATCGGCATCCGCGCCTCCCGTGGCTCCAAGTCGTACCCCGGCGGTGACGTGGCGCTGCCTCTCGGATACTCCGCTATCGTGGACGATCTAGGCAAAGGCCTCGATGTGCGTCTGTTACAGCCGGTGCGCGGCGTCGATCATAGTGGAGCCGATGTCGTGGTCACCACCGACAGCGGCAAGCTCACCGCGTCGTACGTCGTCGTCACGACGCCACTCGGCGTGCTCAAGCAGGGCGGGCTCGCGTTCACCCCCGCGCTGCCCGCCGCCAAGACCGCGGCCATGCAGCGCCTCGGGGTCGGCCTGCTCAATCGTGTCACGCTCGCCTTCGACCAGCCGTTCTGGCCCGACAAGACCGTCATCGGCATCGACAGCGGCGACCAGCGCTGGTTCTTCGTCAACGCCGCGAAGACGACCGGCAAACCGACGCTCACCGCCCTCGTTGCCGGTGATCAAGCTCGCGCGCTCGAGGCGCTGAGCGACAACGCCACGGTGGAGCGCGCCCTCTCCGCGCTACGCCTCGCCTACGGCAGCCGCGTGCCCAACCCTCGCGCCACTCTCGTCACGCGCTGGGGCCAGGACGAGTTCGCCCGCGGCTCCTACTCGGCGGACACCGTCAGCGTGCGGCCAGGCGACCGAAGCATCTTCGCGGCGTCGATCGACGACCGCGTGTTCTTCGCCGGCGAGGGCACCCATGATGGGTTCTACGGCACCGTGCACGGCGCCTTCGAATCGGGCCGTCGCGCCGCGTTCGAGATCGGCGCCGTCAGTTATCGCCAGAGATCTCGTTGAGCATCGGCGTGAGCATCACCGGCTCACCAGCCTTGTCCATCTTCTCGGCGGTCGACTTGCGCGAGCGATAGCGCCACTGCTGGTAGTGGGCGCTGCACAGGCCACGGGCGACGGCGGAGCGACCACACACGGCGCAAGCGCGCTTGGTGGGCGCCTGCTTGGGACCCGAGCTCTCGGGTGCCAGCTGATCGAGACGGCGCTCGATGCGGCCGAGACGCTTTTCGAGCTCGGCGAGCGATTGATCCAACGCCGCGGCGATCTCGATGCGCAGGTCGTCGACGAGCGATTCGAAGAGCGCACCGTAGTTCGTGGTCTTGCGTGGTGGCATTGGGCTCGCTCCTAGGCGTGAAGTGTGCCCGACGAAACACAGGGCTCGAAGTCGCGTACGACTCCGAGCCCCATGCGCAAAGTTTTAGAACTTCTGCAAGAGCAACAGCATGAGAACCCACGTAAAGAGTACGAGGGACTCGATGAACGCGAGACCAAGGATCATCGGAACGAAGACCTTGTCCGAGGCGTTCGGGTTGCGCGAGATGCCTTCGAGAGCCGCCGACGAAGCACGGCCTTGACCGAGCGCGCCACCGAGAGCCGCGGCGCCGATACCGAACGCCACCGCGAGGGCCATGAAGCCGACGTTGTCACCGTAGGCCTGAGCGCCCGTCTGCGCGAACGCCGAGACCGAAACCATCATCACCGCCGCGAAAGCCGCGAGCGCCGAAAAAATCTTGTTCATTTTCTTCTCAACCTTATGCCCGCACCGTGTCCACGCTTGGCGTTCTCTTCTCTCTCTCCCGACCCATCGCCATTGCCGCGCGCGAACTGATGCGTGCTCTTTTGATCGCCTCTCCACATGAGAGACGAAGCTTTTCCGATTAGTGCGCCGCGGCCGCGTGGGCCGCGCCTTCGGGGTGATGATCATGTGCGTGATCATCGCCGTGATGCGCTTCCTGCACCGCGAGGCCGATGTAGATCATCGACAACAAGCAGAAGACGAGCGTCTGAATGCTGCAGACCATGAGGCCCAGCACCATGAAGGGCAGCGGCACCAGGATCGGCACGAGGCCGAGGAACGCCGTGAGGACGGCGTGGTCACCCATCATGTTCGCCGCGAGACGAACACCGAGCGAGAACGGACGCGCGATGTGCGAGACCAGCTCGATCGGGAACATCAAGGGCGCCAGGAACCAGCCCCACCACATGCCGGTCGGGTTCGCCATGTGCGCGATGTGCGCCATGCCGTTCACGCGCAGACCGTGGAAGTTGTAATAGAGGAACACGAAGATCGAGCAGGCGAAGGTGGTGTTCCAGTTGTCCGTCGGAGAGGACATGCCGGGGAACAGGCCGATCACGTTCGACGTGAAGATGAAGAGCGCCAGCATCGAGATGACCGGGAAGTAGCGGCGCGCTTCCTTGCCGATGATCGTCTGCATCTGGCCGTACAGCGCTTCCAGGGCCATCTCGATCAAATTGCGGATGCTGATGCGCGGCTCGGGGACGATGCCGCCGTCCTTGGCCTTCTTGATGTCGCCCCGTGTCGTCATACCCAGCCACAAGACGATCACCGCGACCACCATGGCGGCGGCGACGTGCTGGAAGGCGGCGGCGTTACCGAAGAGCACGCCCTTCTGCTGGGTCTGCAGGTAGTGCTGAATCTGCGCGAAGCCGGGGAGGAAATTGAGCCAGGTAGAGCCGTGTTCCATTGGAGCCTAGATTCCTGTGTTCGCTTTAGCGGTCGAGGGTTTTTCGAGCAGGGCTTGATGGGCCATCGCCATCATGGTGCCGGTAAGGAGCGAGCCGAGGCCGATGGCGAAGCCGACCGGGTCGAGCTTCAAGCCGAGCAACAGGGCCGCCATGACGCCCATGATCAGGAAGAACTTGAACATGAGGCCAACAGCGTAGAGCGCGCGCATGCCGCCGGGCTGCAGGGTGCGCGTGACCAGCAGGCGGATCGCCCAGAAGTTCGCGGCCATCACGGTCCCGCCGATGAACACGGCGAGCGCCAGGTGAGGCAGGGTGAACACCATGACGACAGCAAGGACGCCCGCGGAGACGAGCTGATAGAGATTGGCCAAGCGCAGTAAGCGCGGGTCGTTCATGGCGCGCGGGAGCTACCCCAAAGAACCCGCGGTTGTAAAGGCGTTAAGCCTCCGGGTCTTCGGCCCGAAAGCGGCGTTGCCAGCTGAACGGCTCGATGAAGATGCGCTCCTCGATGTTGCCGCGGAACGTCACCGCAACCCCGTGTCTTCGCAGGGCTTCACAGGCCTCGGCGGCGATCGCCAAGGAAGCCTGCTCGTGCCCTTCCCCCTCGACGTAAGCGCCGTACGCGAGCCACAGGCCCTCGCCCTTCACGCCACGCTCGAGGTCTTGCCAGTGGTAGAAGACCGCGCCGCGCGGTGGGGTCGCGAGCGTCGCTGCGATGTCGTTGGCTTCGTCCCAGCCGTCGCTCATGGTGTAGCCGGCGCCTTGCAGGGCGATGATGCCGGCCTCGTTGAGCTCCTTGAAGGCGGCGTCGATCTTGTCGTTGGTGGTGACGGCCGGCCAGCCGGACTCGAGCTTTTCGCGGGCATCGACGGCCGCCCGGGCCCGGTCGGCGAACTTTTGCATCATCGGCTCGTCGACGCCGCCGAGCTCGTCCTCGGTGCGGTCGTGGATCTGCTCGATTAGATCGCCGTAGCTGACCATGCCGCTGCGGGCGGTCAGGTCGATCCATTCCGCCATAGCGTCTAGGATGTCCTTGACGTCTTCTTTTTCGTGCATGTGCCTGCTCATGGTCGTCAGCGTTCGACCGCGAGTCAAGCGATGGGTATCCGCGACCCGTTGCAGGCCGCCCCCCCTTAGGGAGAAGCAACGGGCGGGTGCGCGCCCGCCCGTCGCTTAGCCATCCCGGAAGTCGGAGGGGCGCCCCCGGTTGATGACTTGCTTCCGCCTTTCGGCGACAAGCACATTCCTAAGCCTAGCACACCGAAGCGAAGCGTCTTGTAGAAGCCCGCCCGATGTGCGTCGATGGGGTCAATTGTAGGACACGCCTGCAACTGGTCAATTTTTGGGGGCGTTTTTTTAAGATGAGCCAAACCGACGACAGCAAAGCCATGGAGCGCGTCGCCGCCGACGCAGCCAGAGCCTCGGGCCATGCAATCAAGCTCACGGGCTTTGCACGCTATAACGCACAGCTCGCCGCCGCGCGTTTCCAGCTCGACAATGGACTCACCATCGTCTTGCTCCCCGACGAGCGCGCTCCGGTCTTCGCCTACCAGACCTGGTACCGCGTCGGCAGCAAGGACGAGAGCCCCGACCGCACGGGCCTCGCGCACCTGTTCGAGCACTTGATGTTCAAAGGCACCGCGAAGCACCCGGTCGGCGAGCTCGACCGTGAGCTCGAGTCGCGTGGCTCGCAGACCAACGCCGCGACTTGGGTCGACTGGACCTACTACACCTGCGCTTTAGCGGTCAGGCCGGGCAACCTCGCGACCGTCGTGGATTTCGAGTCCGATCGCATTCGCGGCCTCGCTCTCACTCAAGACGTCTTCGCCAGCGAGCTCGACGTCGTGAAGAACGAGCGCCGTATGAGCGTCGACGACTCGGTCATGGGTCGCATCAGCGAGACCATGTTCGCGACCAGCTTCACGCAGCACTCGTATCGCTGGCCGACCATCGGTCATCTCGCGCATCTCGAGACCATGCAGCTCGAGCACGCGCGCAATTTCTACGACACGTATTACGCGCCCAATAACGCGACCGTCGTGGTGGTCGGCGCGCTCGACCCGGTCGAGGCGATCACCACCATCGCCAAGGCGTACGGCCCCATCCCGTCGTCGAAGCTGCCCGAGCGCCGCCGCGCCGCCGAGCCCGAGCAGAAGGAAGCCCGCGAGGCGCGCTTGAAGCTCCCCGCCGTGAGCGCTCACGTCGCCATCGGCTACCGCGCCCCCGGGCAGAACGATCCGATGCATGCGGCGCTGGAGATCGCGAGCGAGGCCCTGCTCACCGGTGACAACGCCCGCCTCTACAAGCGACTGGTCACCGAGGAAGAGCTCGCCACCGAGATCGACGGCTTCCTCTCGCCGTTCGCCGAGCCCGGCATCTACGAGGTGCTGCTCACCTTGCGACCCGGCGCCGATGCACAGCAGGCCATCGCCATCGTGCAAGAAGAGCTCTCGCGCGTCGCCGACGGACTCACCGACGGCGAGTGGCGCAAGGCTCAGAATGGCCTCACCCTGTCGGCGCTCGATAGCTTGAAGGACGCCGAGGGCCTAGCCGAGCAGCTCGGCCATCACGAGACCAACACGCGCGCCTTCGAGAAGACCTTCGAGGCGATTCGCCGCTGGGAGAACGTGCAACGCTTGGAAGTCGCGGCGGCCGCTAAAACGTACTTCGATCCGAGCCGCCGCACCGTCGTCATCAATCAGCCGGAGTCCACTTGAACGCCCCAACAGTGTCGCGCGAAACCTTGCGCGGCGCCGCCGTCCTGACCGTCGAAGAGCACAGCTTGCCGGTGGTCCGCTTCGTCATCGCCCTGCGGCGAGGCAGTGCCGTCGATCCCGACGGCCAATCGGGCGCGCTCCGCGCCATGATGGAGCTGATGCTGCGCGGCACCCAGGGCAAGAACCGCGAGCGCTTCAACGCCGAGCTCGAGGAGCTTGGCTCGAGCTTCAACGCGGTCCCCGGCAGCGAGGCCGCCTATTTCCGAGGGGTGGCACTCAAGAGGAACTTGAGCGCGACCGTGGCCCTCATCGCCGAGGCGCTCAGCACGCCTGCCTTCGACGCCGAAGAGCACGCCGCGTTGATCGACGAGATGGTGCAAGCCCTGGCATCCGACCGCGACGACGACGACACGGTCGCCGAGCTCTTCCTGCGCCGGAGCTTCTACAAGGGCCATCCGCTCCAGCGGAGTCCCTTGGGTGAAGCGCCGCAGGTCGCCAAGCTCGACATCGAGGCGTTGCGCTGCCTGCACGGCACCCGCGTCGTCACCAGCGACATGATCATCGCCTTCGCCGGTGACATCACGCCCGCGGAGTCGCTCCAGGCGGCGAACATCATCGTCGAAAAGCTGCCCAGCGGCATGGCGCAGCCGTCCCTCACCGCGGCCTTGCCGGCGCTCCCGGCCCCGCAGGGCTTGCGCATCGTCGTGGCCGACAAGCCGGACCGCGCGCAAGTCCAACTCCGCGTCGCCAACCCCGGCCTGCCCGGCGTGCACGGCGACACACTCGCGCTCTGGCTCGGCATCGTCGCGTTCGGTGGCACGTTCACCTCGCCGCTTACCCAAGAGGTGCGTGACGTGCGCGGCTGGTCGTATGTCGCGCACGCCGACTTCTCGCGTCGTCAGGTGCTGCCATCACCCATCGTGCTGCGCAGCGTGCCGCCGAAGGACAACGCCGTCGATTGCTTGGTGCTCGAGCTCGAGCTCTTGGACAAGCTCGCGCAGGGCCAGCTCCCGCAGGCGGTCCTCGAACGAGCGCGATCCTACATGCTCGGCCGCTATCCGTTCGAAGTGGCCACCGCGGCCGACATGCTCAACCCAGTGCTGCGCTGCGAGCTGCTCGGCGAGCCGGCCACCGAAATCTTCACGACCCCGACGAAGATCGAGAGCCTCGATGATGCCCAGGTCCGCGCCGCGCTGATCAAGCACTTGCAGCCGGCGAATCTCACGGTTGCCATGGTTTCCACGGCAGCCGACATTCGCGCGGAGCTCGCTACGAAGCTCCCAGCGGCCACCATCGAGGTCGTGGACTTTCGTACCGAGCTTGGCGGATAGTCGCGGGCGCGATGAAATTCGAGGCCTCCCACACCTTCCGCGGCATCTCTCTCGTCGACTACGAGAAGCTGTACTTCGACGAGGACTTCAACATCGCCCTCTGCAAGGCGGTGAACCTCGACCGTACGGTGGTCAAGCGCGAGGAGAAGGATAAACACCTGTCGCGCTCGGTGAAGGTCTCGCCGCGCGACCGGGAGATCCCGGGCCCGCTGGTCAAGGTGCTGGGCTCCTCACGCATCGAATACACCGAGCAGGTCGAATACGACTTCGGCACCTACAAAGGCACCTGGAAATCGATCTCCTCCGTCATGACGGACAAGGTCGAGTCCTCCGGCATCTTCCGGTTGGAGCAGGCTGGTGACGGCGTCAAGCGCATCATCGAGGGCGACATCAAGGTGAAGGTGTTCGGCGTCGGCGGCGTCATCGAGCGTTTCATCGTCGCCGACATCGAGAAGAGCTACGAGCAGGCGGCCGACTTCACGCGGCGCTGGATCGCCTCGGGCGGCAAGGTTTGAGCGACGTCCCGCAAGGTGACGATCCGCTCGCGACCGTACGCGCGCGTATCGACGAGCTCCTGAACATCGACGTGCCGCTGATGGTGAGCCGCGGCCAGCTCAACGACGAGCAGCTCTTCGAGACCATCGGCATCTTGAGCATGTGGATGCGCGCCGTGATGGGCGAGGTCGACGGCCAGACCACCGAGATCATCGGCCAGTTCATGCAGGCCATCGAGTCGGCTTACGCCGAAGATCCGCGTCCGTTCTCGCAGAAGGTGCATGGACACCTCGAGGCGGCGTTGCGCGACAACCCCGCCCTCGTTCGCCTGCGTACGCACCTCGAGGAAGCGCTCGCCGCGGTGCCCGACGACCCGCAGGTGGGAGCGAGCCGGGCTTTTCTGGTCTATGCCACGCGACCTACGTGCGACCCCGAGGTGATGGCGTACTTCGAGATTTTGTTGGGGCTGCGCTGAGCTTGTTTTGTGGTCACTTGCGAGCCGTTTTAGCGTCTGCTGTTTGAGGCCTCGGTGGATCTGCACCGAGGGGGTGGAGGAGACCCGGGGGGCGGGCGGTTACCTTGGCGTCTGCTTGCTGCGCGGGGCCGGAGGGTTGTGCTTCGCATGGGATCGTGCCGCTATAGCGGACGTTTTGGAAATGCGCGTTAACGCGTATTTTGCGTACGCGGGCGCATAAAAAATTTAACTTTTGTATTGACGTCGCGTTTCGGTGTCGGCGCCTTAGCGCTTCCGGCGTGCCCAGGAATGGCCTTGGCGCGCGTTGGTGTGCGCGCTGTTGCGTTTTCGCGGCGGCTTCCCTGATTTTCGCATCCGCGGGCATTTGCGGGGCACCACGGGGCTGCAAAGGGGCAAAAAATTACCGTGTTAGGATGAGTCATGAACGACTTGTCCGCTTTAGCACCCGATGAACTCTTGGTGTCCTTGAAGGCTTGCGCCGCGCGGGAGCATGGAGAATGTGTCCACGTCATCGCGCATCTCGCGGAGGTTGCGCGCAGAAAGCTCCATCTCAGCGAGGCGTGTACGAGTCTTCGCACCTACTGCGTCGAAGAGCTCGGCTACTCTTGGGATGAGGCCGGGCGGCGCGTTACCGCGGCGTATCTCATCGTCGACTATCCGGTCGTGCTGGACATGTTGCGAGCGCGCCAGCTGCATCTGTCTGGGCTGCTGCTCCTCGGCCCAGTGCTCGACGCCGGCAACTACGGTGAGCGGCTCAAAGCGGCTGCGGGCAAGACCTGCGCGCAGATTAAGCTGTTGGTAGCGACCTGGGAACCGAAGCCGCACGTTCCGACGACGGTCTTCAGAGTGAAGGTCGATGAGCGGCCGGGCCTGTTTGCGGCGAAGGTCGAGGAGCGGCGGGCACAGGAACATGCGCGGGTCGCTGAACGGCCAGCGGAAGCTCCGCGGCTCGAGCTTCCTCCTCCGCCGCGCGCGCCCCAACCCGAGCCCCTCGACGCCGGCCACTACAAGCTGAAGCTCACCATCGACGCCGAGACCTACGAGGAGCTCATGCGCTTGCGCGACCTCGTGCGCCACAGCGTTCCAGACGGCGAGATCGCCAAGGTCATCAGCAAGGCCATCAGGGATCAACGCAAGGCTGTGGAGAAGCGCAAGCTAGGGCGCAGCGACAAGCCGAAGCAGCTCCCTCTCGGCGAGGTCCGCGAAGAGCGCGCCCCCGACAAGTCACGTGCCCCAGGAGCCCCGACCCGACGCGAAGTCTCGGAGCGCGACGGCGACCGCTGTGCCTTCGTCAGCGCCACAGGCAAGCGCTGCAGCGCGACCGCCTGGATCGAGTTCGATCACAAGATCACGTTCGCCGACGGAGGCGAAACCAGGACTTCGAATCTACGCCTCTACTGCCGCGCCCATAACCAAGCCCGCAACTTCACCAAAATGCGCGTTGACGCGCATTCCGCCACAGCGGACACACCGACATAGGCAGCGAAGCACAACCCCTCCGGCTCATGCAGAACCCCGACCCCAAAGCCGGCGAAGGCCCCCGGGTCTCCTCCGCCCCCTCGGTGCAGATCCACCGAGGCCCCAAACAGCAGACGCTAAAACGGCTCGCAAGCGCCGACGTCACGGCCTCGCAAGAGACTAGAACAACGCTAGCGCGGATGCATCGGCCACCGGCGTAAACCCCGGAAAAACGACATCCCGGTTCGTCGCCCGCAGATGTTTCGCCGCGACTTGCCAGAGCACCTCGCGAAAGTCGGTCGTCACCGCGAGATCGCGCCCTTCGAAGCGCTGCCCTTCGCCGAGGCCCGGCCAGGTGCCGTAAACCTTGCCGCCACGCACCCCACCGTGAGCGACGAGCATGACGTTGCCATGGCCGTGGTCGGTGCCGCGTGATCCGTTTTCGCGCACGGTGCGGCCGAACTCCGACATGGCGACGACGACGACATCGTCCATGCGCTTGCCCAGGTCGATGGCGAAGGCATCGAGGCTCTTGGCGAGGACGTCGAGGCGTTTGGCGAGCTGCCCCGTCGCACCTCCCTGGGACGCGTGCGTGTCCCAGCCACCGATATCGGTGAAGGCAATCTGAACACCGAGATTCGCCCTGATGAGCGCCGCGATCTCGGAGAGCGAGCGGCCAAAGGCGTCCTTGGGGTAGACCGCGCCGTTCTCCGGTTTCATCTTGGTGACACCGGCCTTCTCGATTTGCCGGGCGACGTCGAAGACCTCTTGTGTCGGCCCGTGCAACACGTCGTGGACCGCAGCGGCGTACATCGCCTCGAAGCTCGCGCCGGTGCTCGCAGCGCCCTTGCCTTGTCCGAGCGAGAGGTCGCCCAGCGTCGAGAAGACCACGGCGCGCGCTTGACCGCTCATGATGCGCGGCATCGCGTTGGTGACCGCGATAGCACGCAGCTCGGTGTCGGCGGCCTTCGCCGAGCTCGCGAGTAGGCGATTCAAGAAGCCGTCCTCGGTGGCTTTGCGATCGGGTGTGCCGCTCTCCATGTAGTCCTGGGCGTCGAAGTGCGAGCGTGTCGCGGCCGGCGAGCCCGCGGCGTGCACGAACGCGAGCCGTCGCTCGCTGAAGGCACGGTGCAGGGGTTGCATCGCGGGATGGAGACCAAAGCGATCGTCGAGACGCAGCAGGCGCTCCGCTTCCGGCTTGGCGGTGTCATCGGGGCGCGCCACCGCGATGGTCGGACGCGCGGCGTAATACGAGTCGTCGGCGCATGGCGCGACCACCGACAAGCCGTCCACCGCGCCGCGTAACATCACGACGACGAGCACCTTCTTGGTGTCGGGCGCGGCGAAAGCCAGGCGGCCGAGGAGACTCGGCGCCGCGATACCGCACAAGCCGGCCTGCAAGAGCGTGCGTCGGTCGATCATCGGTGTTGAAACTCCGGTGAGCCCAAGAGCAGACCGACGGCCCGCGCGGCGTTGGGATCATCACCCAGCGCCGCAATCGCGGTGTCGCGGGTGCTCTTCGAGAGGTCCTTGCCGAGCAGTCGGGTGGCGATGGCATCGACGAGCTCGGCGGCGGCGATGGGCTTGCCACCGTTCGCGATCTCGTCGCCGACGATCTTTTGAAGCTCGACGCGCGTGCCTTGAATGCCGTTCCCCGCGAGGGCGATGCCGAAGCGCAAGCGCTGGGTGAGCGCGCCGACGTTGGTCCAGCGTACCGCGTCGTCGGGATAGCCGTTCGGTGTCTGCCAGGCATAGGGCATGTGATTGAGCGCGCGCAGGTAACGGCGCGTCACCACGTCGCCGTCGGTCTGGGCGTCGACGGCTCGCAGGCTGCTGACCACCAGATCGAAGGGCCGCTTTACCTTGGAGCGTTGTAGCGCCGCCGCGATGGTCGCCTCATCGAGCGCGAGCACCCGCATGACCGCGCGCAGATCGCCCTTCGATGTCGTGAAGGTCGCCGCGACCTTGTCTACCAAAGCGGCCGGTGGTGCATCCGCGACGAACCGGTGCACGAGCTTCGTCGCGATGAACCGCGCGGTCGACGCATGACGCGCAAGGAGGCGCAGCACCTGCAGTCCTTCTTCGCGTCCAGCGCTCGCTATCGTCTGCCCCAAGACGACCTTGTCGCCGGGATCGTGGAGCTCCGGCACGAACACCGCGCGTCCGGAGTCCGCGCAGCCGAGTGACCCTTCGGGGTCGAACACCGTCCAGCCGGTAAAGACGCGCGCGACCTCGGTGACGTCGTTCTGCGTGTAGCCGCCCTCGACCCCCAGCGTGTGCAGCTCGAGGAGCTCGCGCGCGTAGTTCTCGTTGATACCGCGCTCGCGCTTGGGCTCCTTGCCCTTGGGCCATTTGTTCTTCGAGGCGCGTCGCGTCAGTTTCTCGACGCGCTCCCGCGGCAGATATTTGCAGGCGCGCAGGTCGACTTCGTCGGGGATGGCTTGCATGGGCCACGGCGCGTTGGGTCGCACGTTGTCGTCGTTGTCGAGGTACATCGCCATGGCGGCGCTCTCGGCCACCCCGATGAGCAAGCTCTCGAACGAGCCGAGCGCGTGCTCGCGGATTATTCGTTCGTAGTCCGCTATGGCATACATGACGCCGCGTTTGCGCGCAAAGACGTTGAAGTGATCGAGCCAGAGCTCGACCATGGCTTCGTAGAGCTGGCGTTCGGTGGTCACGGCGCGCACCAGGCGCCGCGCTTGCAATGCCTGAATGAGCTCACCCGGCTTGTCGACGTCGGGCGGTGGCTCGCGGGTGATACCCATGCGCTCCATGCCCTTCTGCAGCATGTTGGGCTTGGGGAAGCGGGCGATGAGCTCGCCGGCGGTCGTCGGCAGATCGTCGAGCTCTCTTAGCGCCTTGTCGCTCTGACCGTCGTCGATGCGCTCGTAAGCGAGCTGACGCTCGATGACGTCCGCCCAGCGCGCCTTCTCGACAGCCGCACGCTCGCTACCGCGCGGACCGTAGCCGAAACGCGTGAGCGCCAAGGCGCCGGTGGCCTCCGGTTTGGCCGGGGCGGCGGTCAGTAAGGCGGCGAGGCAAGCGACGAGACGCATGACCGCGCCATCGTAACTACTGACAGACTCCGAAGCACCCCGTCATGTCGTCACAGGCACCATCGGGCAGGTGACAGGCTTCGACGGCGCAGGTCGACAAGGCGTGGCGGCTGCAAGTCTGGGTGACGGTGCAGTCCGCGCTCGTTGAGCAGGTGTCGCGGCAAATGGGACAGCAACCCGAGCCGAAGTCGATCACCTGATCAGGTCGGCAGTTCGCCTGAATGCAGGCTGTCTCGCCGTTGTAGGTGACGCCGAGGCCGTCGAGGCCGGACAGGCGTTTTCCGCAATAGCCGCCAATGCACGTCGAGCCGGAGATGGGTTGGTTCGTGCAGTCGCTGTCGGCGTCGCAGGCGAGGGGAGGCGGCGAGCAGACGGCGTTCGGCTGCGGACAGCACGGATTGCAGGTGTTGCGGGTCACCGTGTCGCCGTTGTCGCAGAACAGATCGAGGATGCAGATGATCGGCTCGAGCGCGCAGTGGTCCGCGCAGAACGTGCTGTTGGTCGCCGGATAGAGATCGGGACAGATGCAGAGCGGCGGCAGCGGGCAGCCCTGCGCGTCGGCGTCGACCCGCCAATAACCGGGACACGCGGTCGGGTCCGGCTTGTCCAGCGCGGGGCACGTGACGCCCGCGGGAGTTTCGCAGACGCCGGCGACACACTCGGAGCTCGCATCGCAATCTTCGTTGCCGTCGCAACCGCCCGAGCCGTCGGGCACGCAAACCGAACAGCACGGCGGCGCCGTCGGATCGAGACGATAGTGGGCGGGACATTGCGCGGCTTCGGCGGCGGAACAAGAACCGGTGCACGCATCGAAGACGCACACTTGTTTGCAGCAGTCGGTGGCGTCACGCTCGACGTGCTGTCCGCTCGGGCAATCAATCGAGTCGACGATGACGCAGGTCGCGCCGCCGCAGTCGTTAGCCGGAACGCAGATGGGGCAGCACTGTCCCGACAGGCTCACCAAGCGCTCGTTGGGGCCGCACGTCGGGTTCACGCACAGGCCGCAGCCGGCCGGGCAATTGGTGCCGGTGACGGTGCCCTCGCTGTCGTGGCACTTCTCGCAGGTTTCACCGCCCGCGAGGGTGACCACATTGCAGCAGTCGATGCACACGGACTCCAGATCACCGGAGGGCCGCGGGCTATACGAGCAGCTGATGACCAGCAGGAGAAAAATCGTCCAGGGGCGCGACATCGTGCTTCGCCCCGGACGGTGTCACGTTTTGCTCGGACGTATCAGGGGTCAGAATCACCCGGGACGATGGTCGCATCCTCGTGGGTGCTCTCATCCTCGTTATCCTCGTCAAGCTCGTCTTCCTCGTCGTGGCTCTCGCTCTCCGCGACGATTTGCTCGACGTGATGCGGCGCCGGGATGAGCTGAACCGTGAGGCGAGCCGTGGCTTCACCCTCGGCGCGAAGAATGGGCACGATGATGAATCCCTGCGAGGCATCTTCACGCGAGGCGGGAGCGGTCCAGACCTCGAGCGCGGGTACCAGCGAGAGCTCGACGGCGCCGCCGTCGGCAGCCTCGATGCGGACGCTCGACACCTCGTCATGTCGGGCAATGCCGGCCTTCGCCGATGAGCCGTTCACCGTGAGCTTGGTGTCCGCGGCGCCCAGGCGAATCGGAATGCGGGTCGCTAGCAGCACGCCCTTGCCCTCGGTGACGCGCGCCGTCGTTGCGAGAGTCACCTCGGCCTTGTCGATGGGGATGCCTAGGCTCTTCTGGATCTCGACGTTGCTCGCGGTGTGGCCGCCGGTCGTGACCGTCCCAGTGACCTCGAGCCGATACGTGAGGTCGCCGGCTTCATCGATGGCGCTCTCCTGCTGCACGTAGCTGCCGGTCGCGAGCTCCTTCGTGCCCCCCGAAAACAGCTCCTCCGGCGAGGTCTCGAGATCGAGCACCAGCTCACGCAGGCCCTGCGTCGTTGCCCGCTCGCGCTCGATGCTGCCGACGTCGAAGACGTTGCGTCCGCTCAAGCGGTCATCGAGGGTGCGCACGCGCGCGCCTTCGCCGGGCACGATCCAGGCGGCGAGATGCCGGCTCGACACGAACACTTCGTCGACGAGGTCGCCGTCGCGGTCTTCTTCTTCGGCGCTGATCCAATCGTCTTCACCTTGCACCAGCGCGTCGATCAAGCGTTCCGCGCGGGTCAGGCGGGTCATGACGGCGTCGCGCAACTTGGGATCGGCGAAGCCTTTGCCGCGGCCGCGCCAGTAGGCGTCGGGCGCCTGCGCCGCGAAGATGCAACGTTGGGCGGTCGCGAGGTCGCTCGACCACTCGTCCTCCATGCTCTCTTCTTCCATGGTGGCGATGGCTTCGCGCAGCTTGTCCGAGGCGCGCAGCATGCGGCGATGCAGAGCATCGACCTCGGGAAACTGCAGCGCGAAGTCCGGCCAGTCGACGCCTTCGCTCGGCTTGCCGTCGAGCACCACGTCGGCGCAGCGATGCAGGAGCTTCACCGGTCGCGCCGGCCGTGCACCGGCGTAGGCCTCGCTAGGGAGGACGGTCGACAGCTCGTCGCGGCCGCCGCTGACGGCCTCGAGCCACTCCGGCAACCACTCGCGGGCCCACTCCTGCGAGCTGCCCTCGAGTCCCAGGCTCTCGGCGCGCAACCAGATGGTGTGCACCTGATTTCTCGCGCGTTGCATGTTGTCGACCGCGCCATCCGCCCACTCGCGGGCATCGCTGCCGAGCGCGGCCTTGGATAGCTGGTCCGCCAAAACGAACGCATGCGCGGCGGCGCCGCCACGCTCGATGGTAACGACCCCGTGCTGCGAGCTCGAGTCGATGGCGATCTGCGAGGCCGAGATGAAGCCGTAGTCGAGGCCGGTCTCGTCGAGCATGCGCGGCAGCTCGGCGGTCCAGGCGAGCTCGGGGAGCCAGAAGCCGGATGGGGCGCGCCCGATGAACGACTCCCAGTATTCGGCGGTCATCTGCACCTGAGCGCGGACGTCGGCTTCGGGGAGCAAGGTCGGAATGCTGCCGTAGAACAAGCCGCCGAGAATCTCGACGCGACCAGCCCGGGCAAGCGCCTTCAAGCGCATGAGGAAGTCCTCACGCTTGCGCGACAAGTGGTCGAGCAGATGACCCGAGAAGTGCACGGCGACGCGCGCCTGCGCGGCTTCCTCTAGCGCCACGAGAATGGGCTCGTAACAGACCGCGACGGCGTGCTCGATGGCATCGCCCTCGGCGGCTAACGGCTGGTGAAACGGAATGACCACCTGCAAACGAATGGGATCCATGCAGTCCTCTGGAACGGAACGACGACGTACGAACGGTTAGTGAGCGCTACCTATGCCGAGCTCGGCTAGGCGCTCCTTGGCGGCTTGGTGGCGTGGATCATTGGCATCGGGAAAGTAGCGCAAGATGTCGCGCAGAGCATCTCGCGCACGCTCCGTATCACCGAAGCGCAGCGCTTGCTCGGCCGAGAAGATATGCGCTTCGAACGTCGTCTGCAGCTCGGCTCGCACTTTTGTGAGCAGTTTCTCGATGTCCTGGGCAACCGGCGATGGGCTGGCCTCGGCGGCGGTGAAAAGCTCCGCTTCCTCGAGATAGGCGAGAGCACGCGTGAGGTTCTGCGGCGCCACCGAGCGGCTGTCGAAGGCCACCTTGCCGAGATCGTGGAGCTGTTTGGCTTTGGCGGTGTCGGGAGCGGGCAGCACCGTCTCGGTGACAGTTACCTGTCCGATCGCCCAGCGGTCGTCTTCTTTGCCGGCCCGGGCCGGAATGTCGAGGTTATCGAATATCACGATATTACGTTCCGCCTTGAGCAGCCGTCGCGGCACGTTGATGCGGAAGCCGGTCGTCCATCCACTTGCGGTTTGCGGAGCGTAGCCGACGCGCTCACCATTCACCACAATCTCTACCTGGTCGCCGCGGTCGATGGACGCGGCCGCATAAGCGATGACGACGCGCCCGCCCTGACTGTCGAAAGTGAAGGTAGCACGGTCACTTGCGACGACGTCGACGTTGCCTTTGCCGTACGAGGTGGCCAGCGCCGTCTTGTCGATGGGAAAAACTCTGAACGATTCGTCCGGCTTCCTGTGCTTGGCGATGTAGTACGCGGTGCACACCGCGATGACGAGCGCGGTCAACGCCGCCAAGCGCACGATGCGGCGCTGTGACGATTGAGCGCGGGGGCTTTGCACGACCTGGTGGCTCTTGAAGATGCCGGTGAGCTTGCCGGCCACCTTGGTGACGAGCTCGCTGCGCTTCTGTGGCGGGGCCGAGGGCTTGGTGCCCGGGTCGCCTTCGCCCATGGGCTTGGGTACGACTCTGTCCGCTTTAGCGGCTTGAATGCCGCTGGCGCGGATCTCGGCGTGGGCATCGATCTCGAGCACCTCGAAGATCACGGGTCCCATGCCGATGCTGTCGCCGACCTTGAGCTCGGTTTCGGTGGCGATGACGTCGTTCACCTTGGTGCCGTTGGCGCTCGTCAGGTCCCGCAGCATGACGCCAGCCGGCTCGACGAGCAGCTCGCACTGCAAGCGTGAGATGCCGTCGTCGTTGAGCACCAGGTCGCTTTCGGGGGCGCGTCCGATGCGTACCGGCGCCTTGGTGAAGACGAATGATTTCCCTTCGCCCGAGCCTTTGACGATCTTGAGTCGGAGCTTCATGGCGCAAGCCCACCGCCGAAGACCCATTCGAACACGAGTGGGGCCGCGAGCACGATCCAGATGGTGGGGAAGACGAAGAGCACGAGTGGGATGAGGATCTTCACCGGAGCTTCGCCCGCCGCTTTTTCGGCGCGCTGCGAGCGCTCGCTACGGAGTTGCTCGGCTTGTGCCCGCAACGTCTTGCCGACGCCGCTACCCATGCGCTCGGCTTGCACCAGCGCCGACACGAAGTTGGTGAGCGCCATCAAGCCGACTCTCGCGCCCATCGCCTCGAGCGCTTCGGCGCGGGTCTTGCCGACGCGGACCTCGCCGAGAAACCGCGTGAGCTCGTCCCGAAGGGCACCCGGCTTACCCTTCTCACAGGTCTTCGCGACGCCCGCGGCGAAGTCGAGGCCGGCCTCGACGCACAAGGTAAGCAAGTCGATGTGGAAGGGCAGCTCGCGCTGGATCTCGAGGTGGCGCAGGCGTACGCGATCGCGGAGCCAAACGAACGGGTAGACGACGCCGAGGATGACGCCGGCGAGCACGAGCCAAAGTGTCCAGCCAGTCGCCATGGCAATCCAGATCGATAGGGCGACTCCGACCAGTGTGGTGATGACGACGTAGAGGAAGAGCTCCGCCGGCGTCAGCCCTTCGAGACCACCCGCCTGAACGATGCGACGCTCGATGCGCCCCTCGAGGCTCGTAGGGACCAGCGGCTCGACGCGCCGGACCCAGGCCGCGACGAATGGGCTCCGCGGCACGTCGCTGCGACGCTCGCGAGGTGCTGCTTTGACCGCGGCGAGCTCGCGCACAAGACGCGTGCTCACGTAGTAGGCGGCGAGGAAGCCGGCGGAGCCGACCAACACCGCGACGAGGATGGCGAGCATGGGGGTCATACGCGAATCGTCACCACGCGCCGGATAAGCAGCGCGCCGATGACCTCCATGCTGATGACCAAGCCGACGACGGCGACGCCGAACCAGTGGCTCATCATGGGCCGCGTGAGATCGGGTCGGATGAAGTCGAACGCGACCCAGACGAAGATCGGCATGAGGCCGATGATGACCCCCTGCAGGCGGCCCTGGGCGGTGAGCGCGCGCACGCGACCCTCGATGCGGAAGCGCTCGCGGATAGTCGCCGCGATGGTGTCGAGCATCTCGGCCATGTTGCCGCCGAAGCTGCGCGCCGTGTTGATGCTCGTGACCACGAGGCGCAGGTCGTCGCTGCCGACGCGGTTGGCCAGGTTCTCGAGAGCGTCGTCGGTGCTGGTGCCGACGCGGATCTCGCGAACGGTGAGCGCGAGCTCCTGCGAGAGCGGTGCCGGCGCGGAGCGCGCTACCTCTTCCATCGCCTGGTAGAGCGTCATGCCGGCGCGAAAGGCGCTCGCCATGCCCGCGAGCGCGTCGACGAGCTGCCGGTCGAAGAGCTTGATGCGACGCGCGCGATAGAAGCGCACCAAGACCGTCGGGCTCGCGAGGCCCGCCACCACGAGCACGACCGTGAGCACCGGTCCGGCGACGAGCAGGCCGACAATCGCCGCCGCGGCGGTGAGCGCGACCGTGAGCAACATGAGCTGCTCGCGCCCCACGAAGAAGAACATCTCGGAGAGGTCCGAGACGCGCTTCGCCACGTATTCGGCGGCGTACTGATCGAGCGCGCGCGACAAGACGTTGACGACGACGAGCATCAAGAAGAAGACCGCTAAAGCGGCCGATATGAGGACGACGACGTTCACGGTACCGTTTGCATCTCCGATTGCCTGCCACGAATGATCTCGACCTTGAAGATCTTCGACTGGGTGCGCGACAGCTCCTTCGCGCGCTCGCCGGTGAGCAGCGTCGTCATCGTGGTGCGGCCGTCGCCGAGGTCGTGGATCTCGTTGTCGTCGAGGCTGCGCAAAGTGAGATGCAGCGACCCGAGCTCTTGGCCGAGCACGAGCATCTCGGCGGCTTCGGGGAGGACGTGGACGGTGACCGTGTTGTAGGAGCGCTCGTTTTCGCTCAGCAGACGCTTGTTGGTCCGTCCGCCGATGCGGCCGGTGGCCAGCACGATGACGTTCTGGAGCATGGTGGTCGCCACTGTCTCGTTGCGCTTCGGGTCGCGGAAGATGCCGATGATGTCGACGCGGTCGCCCGGCTCGATCCAGTTGTGCACCGAGCTCTCGGGTGTCACGCGGATGGCGAGAGCGCGACCCTTGGTCTGCACCGCTTCGGAGAGCTGTTGATCGCGCGTCGCGCTATGCACGTGCGAGTACAGCAGCACGTCGCCGGCGAGCATCGGCACCGCGAGCCGGCGACCCAGGATGGGCGCGCTGTTCATGTCCTCGACCGTGACCACCGAGCGGGTCACCGACTTCGAGGGCAGGGTGCTCTTGGCGAGGCTCTCGCGGGTCAGCGTATCGCCGGGTGCCATGTCGTGCGCCGCGACGACGACCTCGACCGGCTCCCAACCGCGCTGGATGTCCCGGCGTTCACTCCGCACCAAGACGTAGGCGACGAGGCCAGCGAGCACGGCGAAGATGGCGGCGATGAGAAGGGGGGCTCTACCTTGCAGCACGATGGGCCTCGCTTAGGGGACGGGGAGCATGATCGCGGAATGGAAACCGGCGATGTAGATGTCGATGACGCTGATGGACAGCTCGAAGACCGAGACGAAGCCGCCGTTCGGTCCGGGGAAAAACGGCACGAAGAAAGCGCCGACCAGCAGGGCGCCCAGCAGCGCGTATTCGGTGATGGCCTGACCACGTTGCGAGCGTCTCATCGGGCCTCCCAGTAGAGGCTCGCGGCCACGCGTGGCGGATCTCCAGGAAGCTGAGCCATGGTGACCGTCAGCTCCTCGCCATCGCGCTCGAAGCGCAAGACGTGCGCCAGTCCGTCATCGTGGACGAACGCAGCCTCTTTGCCCATGAGGCTCTCGTAATACGCGCGCAGCTCCGCGACGTAGCCGTCACAGACTAGGTTGGTGACGCTCCGCCCGGTCGTACCGTCGCGGGAGCTGGCGTCGTCGCGTCGGGCGCAGGTCGCGGGTATCGGCAACAGCGCGCCTCTCACGCTCGTGTCCTCGCGCCGGAGGCTCGCGACGATGAGGCTGCCCTCTGCGCGCCCGGTCACGACGATGGTGCGCAGCCAGCCGTCGCCACCAGCGGTGAGACCGTCACCATAGTCGCGCACCGTGAGACCTCGACCCTCGAGCGCGTCACGATAGCGACGGAGCACCGTGGGCGGCGCGTCGTCGGTTTCGGAGTAAGCGAGCTTGCGGCGTATGCCTTCGACCGCGAGCTGGTCACCGGCCGCGCGGTATGCGGCCCCGGGGTAAGGTGGGATGAGCCGCTGGAAGTCACGCGGCAAGGGCACTTCGGCTTCACTGTCGCCGCGTGCGGGCGACGTCGCCGTGAGCACGCCCGCTAGAGCGGACAGAACGAACAAGCCGGCCATGAGGGCGATGCGGTGCTTCACCGGCACCCCCTGCGCTCGGGCCAAGGGCAGCCCATGAAGTTGCCGCCACGGCTGTTGAGCTCGCGCAGATAGGGGCTCGATGCCTTGTCGTTCGGATCGTCGAAGAGGGCACCGGTCTCGAAGAGCTGCACCGGGCTCGCTTCGTCGATCGACGTGCCGGTCATTTCGAACACGTTGATTTGTCCGGTCTCCGTGAAGAGGGCGTTCCCAGACTGCCAAGGGTCGCGATAGCCGAGATACGGGCGCGAGACCACTTGCATGTCGTTCACGCCGGCGAAGAACGCGGCGACCGGACCGATGGCGGGGAGGGCGCGCAGGGCGCTGCCATGGAGACGGCGGACGACCGCGTGGAACGTCGCCGGACGCGTGGGCAGCGCGCTGTAGCCTTCTTGCAGGCGCCAGCTATCGGCGAGGAGCGTCGTCATGACCGGCAGACCGGCTTCGTTGCCGAGGACGAAGCCGTAGGTGGGAGACCAGGCGGTGAGATCGGCGCCGCGGGGCGCGCCTTCCGCCGCCAGCAAGAGCGCGCGCGAGGCATCGCTCGCGACCCACGGCAATGACGCGAGGATGCCGGCGCTCCCGGCGACCATGCCGTCGCCGTTGAAGCCAAGGCGGTCGAAGAACGACGCGACCAGGCTGTCGATGTCGGGCCCGACGCCGAGAAAGCGCGCCACCTGCCCCAGGATGCTGAGCTGATGGGCGTAACCGATGTCGCCGATGACGGGCACGGTCGGTGCCGCGGTGCTCGTCAGATCGTAGTCGGTGAGGGCGATGAGCTGGCCACCGGCGGTGAGGCGCGAGACGCCAATCTCGGGCCACTGATGCGCGGCGTCGAGGTCGATGTAGAGGGCGTGCACTTCATCGCGCACGGTGTTGCGCATGTACGCAAAAGCGGACGAGTGGTTGCCATGGAGATTCTCGGAGAGCGGCCTGGTCGCGAGCCCCCAGGCGGCATAGCGCGATACCTCGAGGGCCTTGAGACGCAGGAGCCCTAAGTCCGCGAGATAGATCGATCCGTAAATGACCGCCACGACCAGCGGCATGATGACGGTCATTTCGACCAGCGCGCTGCCGCGCTCCTGTTTGGCTCGCGCAACCATTCAGAACATCGTCACATTATCGGCAAGCAGGTCGAGAAAGGCGCCCGAAAGGCCGACGTCACCGGCGAGCCCGGCGAGAGCGTCCGCCTTGGGCGCGAGCCGGGCGTTCCAGTAGGGATTGAAGAGGTTGGGCGGCTCCTGCCAGGCGCCGGGGCGGTGGTAGTACACCTGGGCCCGCGAGAGCGCCGTCATGCCGTGGACGAAGCCGCTGAAGACGCCGTCCGGGGTCGCGTCGAAGTCGGCGCGTTCGGAGCCCCGCGCGATGGTGAAGCGTAGGTCCGTGCCGCCTGGAAAACCGGTGGCGTTCTGTTTGCCGAGGAAGATCCAGACGTCGGGTTGGTTGAAGGCGGTGCCGGTCGTCGTACCGAATGGGTTCCGCGGTGCGCCATAGCCGACATAGCGCCCGATGCCGCCGATGCGGATCCAATCGTCTTGCTCGCAGACGAAGCCGTGCGCGGTAGGATCCGCGATCAATTCGAAGAAGTGGCGGGCCGTACCGTACCCCGGCACTTGTTGGCGGTCGTAGTAGCAGACGGTCGAGCCGTTGCTCGACGAGGTTAGACTCGCGACGCCGGTGTCCGACAAGCGGCTCGGCGTGACCGTGTCCTTCGACATCATCACGGGGCCGGGGTTGAGGTAGCTCCAGTCGGGATTGGCGTAGCCGGTTTGCTCCAGCGGAGGCCGCTGGGGCGGCACGCCGATGTCGCGCACCATCTTGCTGGTGCCGACGTACACGCCACCGCCGCCACCGATGAGCGTATCGTTGAGCTTCATCATCGCGTCGGCGAAACCGGGCGCGATGATCGCGTTCAAGATGCTGTCGACCGACTCGTCGCGCAGGCGATCGACGATGGCGTTGGGTGAGCGTGTGCCGTAGCGCGACGCGTTCACCAGCTCGGTGATGAGGCGCTGCGCGCGCAGCTTCGAGGTTTCGTCGACGAGCTCGGGAGCGAAGCTCGCGGCGTCGATGGCCACGGCGAAACGCAATGTATTGAGCGCGTTCAAGGCACTGCTCAGCTCGTTGGTGACGACACGCGGATCGTTGCGCCGCGCGATCTCGAAGTCGCCGTTCGCGGCCTGGGCCGCGGCGGAGAGCACCATGGCCGCGCTCAAGGCGAAGTAACCCGTGTTGGTGAGCCGCACCGCGGTCGCCTTGGCGATGAGCTTGGGCTTCATCCAGAAGTGAATGATCTGCATGTAGGCGTCGTAGAGCGACGTGAACGTCTGGCCGAAGGCCACGACGAACCTCGCCTGGGCAGGGAAGGCGTTGCCGAACGATTGCAGAAAGTCGCCCCAGAAGCCGAGCATGGCCGCGGCGTAGAGCGCGCGCGAATAGTCGCCGTGCTCTTCCAGAAGCTGCACGTAGCTCGCGACCTGCGTGCGGTTCGCGAAGGCGGTGAAGTTGAAGGCGCGGGCTTCGCGCGTGGCGATCGAATACGCCGTGGCATCGGCCGCGTTCTGCAGGCGGATCTTCTCGTAGATCGTCCGCGATAGCGTAAACGTCGTGTACATGCCCAAGGCGAGCACCACGAGACCCACGACGAGCACCAGCGATACCTGGCCGCGCTGTGAGCTCATGGCCCGAACCATGTCGCGCTCGCGACGTTGGCTGCGAACGGGTTCGATTGCATCTGCATGGCGTAGGAGGCGCGCAGCGGCACGAGGTAGACCCCGGACGCGTCCGCGATGGCGTGCAATGCCGGCAGCTCCGCCGCCCAGGGTGTGCCGCCGAGATAGGCCCCGAGCAGCCAGACTTCGAAGATGAGCCGCCCGATGACCGGAATGCGCAGGGGGTAGAGGACGCGGACGGTGAGCGCCAGACGTCCGGCCTCGGGATGCGCGGCCATTAGCGCTCCGTCGTCGAAGTCGATCTCCAGGCGCTGATAGGCGAGCGGGCCCTGCGGGTCGGCGCTGAGCGCATCGAGCTCGTGCTGGTATTGCCAGGCCTGGGCCGCGGCAAAGGCGTTGGCGTCCGGGCTCGTGACCTCGACGTCGACGAGCGGGACGCCGGAGAGGGACGAGCCGAGGAGCGCGTTGGTCCGCGCGAGCGCCCACGTGTCTCGGAACGTAGCCAATGTGTCGGTCCGGCCATAGAGCGGCAGGGCGGCGACCAGCGCCGCGTTGCGCATCACCGCGTGGTCGGCGTCGTGAACGATCCCGGCACGCGCGGCGCAATACGCGGCGTACTCGGCGATGGCGCGGCCGTGCTGGACCAGCATGATCTGCAAGGCACCCAGCACGACGAAGATGGCGATCGGCAGCGCGATGGCCGCCTCGACCAAGATTTGGCCGCGACTGCCATGACGCCCAGCGATCGCTTCAGTCATAGCGCATCGCATCGACCGGGCGCTGCTTGGCCGCGCGCATGGCCGGATAGATGGTCGCGAGGTGCGAGATGACGAAGGCCGCTACGGCGGTCAAGATGATCTCGAGGGGCCGGATGCGCACGGTGAGCGAGTCCACCATGTAAACGTCGGCGGCGATTTGCAGCTTGAGCTGGGACAAGGCGATGGCGACCCCGATGCCGAGCGCGAGGCCAACGCCGGTGCCGACGAGGCCGACAATCCAGCCCTCGAGCACGAAGATCTTCATGATGCTGCCGTCACGCGCGCCCATGGATTTGAGCACGCCGATCTCGCGTGCCTTCTCGATGACCGTCATGAACAAGGTCGACGCGATGTTGAAGGCGGCGACCACGATGATCATGACGAGGATGCTATAGAAGACAGCCTTCTGCAGGAAGAGCGCGCGGAAGATGCCTTGGTTGAGCTCGCGCCAGTCGAGGGTGCGGTAGGGATAGCGGCCGACGGCGCGTAGCACCTTGGTGGCGATCGCTTCGACGCGCTGCGGATCGCTGAGCTTGAGCTCGACGCCCGACACCGAGGAGCCGAGCCCCAAGAGCTCCTGGGCGGCGCCGAGCTCGAGGTAAGTGAGCCGCGAATCGAACTCGTGCATGCCGGAGCGGAACACGCCGGTAACTTGAAACTGCATGCGCTTGGGCGCCGTGTTGCGGACGCTGGCGAGCGAGACGGGTGTCGTCAGGGTGATGAGATCGCCGACGGCGAGACCCTGCCGTTTGAAGAGCTCGAGGCCCACGACGATGCCGGGCACACCGATGGCTGGTCGCAACATCTTCGCGAACTGCGCGTCGGGATCGCTGGCGTACGGGATGCAACGTCCGGCTTCGACACGCTCACAGAGGTTATGCGTCACCTCGGTGACCGCTCCAGCGGTCTCGGGCACGACCCCCTTGAGGAGCACGCCCAGGCCGCGGTCGCCGAAGCTGAACGACGCCTCGTTGAAGACGAACGGCGTGGTCGCGAGGACCTCGGGCACGTCACGAGCGGTCTCGGCGATCTTCGCGTGCTCGCTGAAGTCGACGCCATACTTCTGCACCACGAGATGCGCGTTGGTGGAGAGGATGCGCGCCTGGATGTCGCTCTGATATCCGCTCATCACCGCGGTCACCGCGACCAGCGCGGCGACGCCGACAGCGACGCCGGTGATGGCTACCATGGCGGTCACCGAGACGAGGCCGCGGCGCTGCGTCACGAGCTGACGAAGGCCAATGAAGCGCTCGTAACCCATCTTCAGATCGCGGACGCCGTCGTCGCCGTACACCAGAAACACGAGCGAGCCGCCAAAGATCATCAGCACGAAGCCGATGAACAACCAGAGCCCCCAGAGCGCGAGCCACAGGTCGCCGAGCATCCGCTGGCCGGGCGCGAGGACACCGAGCATGTCGAGGTACGAGGTGTGTTCGCCCGCGACTTTGGCCCAGAGGTTGTGGAACCCGTAACGCAGGTGCACGTACGAGGTCGCGCCGCTCACCAGCATCGCCGCGTAGCTCTCCCAGTAGCCGATGCGCTTCCCGAGTCGGCCGATGACGGCGCCGACCAGCATGGAGATCAAGAGCGCCGCGGCCCAGGTGAGGATGACCGCGTCGTCACCAAACCGGTTGGGGTCGACTTGAATGGCCATCGTCGTGGCGGTGACTCCCGCCAACATCAGCAGTGTGCCGAGTACGAACGCGCCCCAGCGGAACAAGCCCTTCCTGATCTCGTGAATGAGGCCGAGAATCACGACCCAGAGCAGGCCGTAGATCGCCATGACGATCTGCCAGGCGCCCCAGTGCAGGAGGGATTGCGAGGTCTTTGGCTCGCGCGCTGCGGGCACCACGATGCTCGTCATGACTTGGCGGCGTAATCCCAGGTGCGCGTGGTTTTTTCAAGGCGCACCGGCTATTCTCAGGGGGCGAAGCTATTGCCGGTCGTTTGGGTGGGGAGCTCGGGTCATGCGTCTCCAGATGGCGCTAACGCTTGCCGCAGTCTGCGCGTCGGGGTGCTTCGACGGCGAAGGTGATGCCGCGTTCACCCTCGAGCTCGGGGTATTGCGCGAACGCGCGGTTGCCGCTGGCCAGCGGGTCGACGAAGCGACCGTCGCGGTCACCTCCGATCGATTGGTCGGCGCCGTCGCTCGGCCGGTCGACGTCGAGTCGCTGCGCTTCGAGATCGACGTGCCCTCGGGGGTGCCGTTGCTCCTCGAGGCGCAGACCTGCATCTCGGTCGCCGGCAGGTGCGTCGCGAATTACTGGGGCTTGGCGCGGGCGACGCCGGTGCCGCGCAGCCGCGCCGAAGTCGTCATTTCCGCGTACGCCGCCGGTGAGCTCCTCGTCGACATCCAACGCATCGACGGCGGTGTCGTGCCACCAGGGTTTCGCGTCGAGCTCGAGGCGGTTGCGCCGCGTGACCCGCTGGTTGCGACGTTCGCGACCAGTCAGGGTGAGCGTCTCGTGGTGCCGGCCGGCAGCTATCGCGTCCTCACCAGCGCCCTCAGTGACGGCGGTCTGACGCTCGGGCTGGTCAATGAGCCCGTGCTGACCGTGGGGCAGGGCGCGGCGGTGACCCAGACCTTGTTCTTCGGCGTGTGCACGGTCGGGGTCGACGTCGACAAGGACGGCCTCGATTGCGCCGCCGACTGCGACGAGTCGAGCGCGGCGTGCGGGCTCGATTGCCTGACCGACGTGGATGCCGACGGCACGCCGGACTGCCGTGACACCTGTCTCGACGACGACCGCGATGGCTACGGCCGTGGCGGGCCCGGCTGTCTCGGACCGGACTGTGACGACACGACGGCAACCCGAGCGCCCGACCGGCCTGAGATCTGCAACGGCGCCGACGATGACTGCGATCCGGGCACCAGCGACGCGTTGGCCTGCGTGCAGCAAGAGGGCGGCCCGGACGCCGACGGCATCATCGACGTCGATGGTGACCCCGACGACGACATAGGCGACCCTGACGACGACGGCGACCCGACGGACCAGCTCTCGGACATCGACACGGACGCTGATTGCGACATGGCGATGGGGGATGACATGTCGACCTGCGGAGCTCTCTAGACAGGTCGGCGCGCCTCCGTTACAGGCTTGCCCCCGCCGACCATGCGATCGCTTTCGTCAGTGCTCCTCGTTGCGTTGCTCGCCCTGACTCACGTCGGGTCGGCGCTGCACTACGCGCTGGTCCAGCATGCCGTAGCGGACGGTGGGGTCCTCGTGCACCTCACCGAAGGCGTCGCCGACGCGGCGGAGGCGCCCAACAGCGTCTCGGCGGATACGACGATCACGCGCCTGCCGAGCACGAGCTGCGCGGTGTCGGCGTTGCAGCGTCAGGCGTATCAGGTGCCAACGCCTGCTCAAGCGGTCAGCACCTTCGGCACCGTGATCAGCCCGATGCCGATCTTCTGTCGGCGGGTCGCCGATAGCGGCGACACCTATCGCCTCGCGCCGAAGATGGGTCCACCAGCCTAACGACGCTCGTCGTTTTGGGTGCTGGTGTCTCGACCCTCCTCTTCGTGGAGCGCGTGTGCGCTTTCTGATTCCGTTGGTGACCGCTATCGCGGCGGTTACACCGCCTGTTCCGACAGTCACGCCGCCGGCGACTTACCCGGAGGCGCTGCTCGCGGAGCGCATCGCGGGCTCCGTGGAGCTCGCCGTGACGGTGCTTGCCGACGGCAGCGTGGGTGAAGTGGCGGTGGTGTCCGCTGATCGGCCGGAGATGGCGGCGGCGGCGATCGAGGCGGTGCTGAAGTGGAAGTTCGCGCCAGCGATGCGGGATGAGACGGCGATTGCGGCGCGGATACGGGTGCCGTTTCGCTTCGAGCCGCCGGCGGTGGAGGTCGTCGAAGAGGTCAAACCTGTCGAGGCATCTCCAGCACCTCTGGAGAAGGAGCCAGAGATCATCGACGTTTCGGTCCGCGGCAAGCGACGCCCGCCGCAGCGCGCTGTCAGCGACTTCGTCCTCGACCACGACATTCTCGCCGCCATGCCGCGGCAAAACGCCGCCGATCTCTTGTCCAGCGCGCCCGGTGTCTACGTCAGCCGTCCCGAAGGCGACGCCGTTGCCCAAGAGATCTTCTTGCGCGGTTTCGACGCCTCGCACGGCCAGGACATCGAGCTGTCCGTCGGAGTGGTGCCGCTCAATCAACCCTCGCATATCCATGGGCAAGGCTACGCCGACACCAATTTCGTGATCCCAGAGGTGGTGCGCTCGCTGCGCGTCACCGAAGGCGTCTACGATCCCCGCCAAGGCGACTTCGCCGTCGCCGGCAGCGTCGGCTTCGACCTCGGCGTCACCACACGCGGTATTTTATCGCGGACTTCGTACGGCTCCTTCCACACCAAGCGCCAAGTCCTGGTCTGGGCCCCCGAGGGTGAAGCCGAGGAGACCTTCGGTGCCGTCTCTCTACGCGAGACTGATGGCTTCGGCATGAACCGTGGCTCGCGCAGCGGCAGCGGTATCGCGCAATATCAGCTGCGTCTCTCCGACAGCACGTCGATCCTCTTCCATGTCGCCGCCTACGGGGCGCGCGCGAACCTCGCCGGTGTCTTGCGCCGCGACGACGTCGCCGCCGGGCGCGTCGGCTTCTACGACAGTTATCCCGACCCCACCGCCAACGCGCAGTCGGCGCTCACCTCGCGCGTGCAGGCGGCGATGACGCTCGAGCATCGCGGTGACGAGGGCGCGCGTACGCTCTTCTCGGTCTGGCTCATGCAAGCCAACTACCGCTCGCGCCAGAACTTCACCGGCTACATGCAACGCTCGCAGCACAACCCCGACTGGGTCGGCCGCGGCGATCTCATCGAGCAATCGAACGACGACTTCGGCCTCGGCGCGCAAGCGAGCCACCGTACGCGAACGCGGACACTCGTCGGCGACCTGTCGGGCAGCCTCGAGCTCGGGCTCGCGTTCCGCACCGACGGTGTCGAGCAAGAGCAGAACCTCTTGCAGGCGCCCGAGAATCAAACCTGGGATCGCCGCGTCGACGCGCGCATCCGCGGCAGCGATATCGGCGCCTATGCCGACGCGACGCTCACGTATTCGACATGGCTCACGGCCCGCGCGGGCTTCCGCGCCGACGTCCTCTACTACGACGTCGACGACTCCCTCGGTAACTTCATCCCCGTCTTCCAGCGCGCGAGCTTCATCACCGGCTTTCGCCGCACCGCGCTCGGTGTCGCGAGCGGGCCCCGCGCGACCATCGAGGCACGGCCGCTCAAAGGCCTGCGCCTCATCGCCTCGTACGGCGAAGGCTACCGCTCGCCGCAAGCACGCCTGCTCACGGAGGGTGAAAACGCGCCCTACGCCAAGGTGCGCGGCGCCGAGATCGGGGTCGCGTATCAGCCGCCGGGCGCCGAGTGGCTGAACGCGAGTGTCGCCGCGTATCGCACGACGCTCAGCGAAGATCTCGCCTTCGACGCCGGTGAAGGTGCGCTCGAGCGGATTGGCCCGACGACCCGCAAGGGCGCCGTGGTCCATCTCGTGGCGCAGCCGCGCCCCTGGGCGATCGCGTCGCTGTCCGCGACCTACGTGCACGCGACCCTCGACGCGCCGCCGCCGGCCAGCGCTGAGAATCCAACCCCCGCGTTCAGCGAAGGCGAGCTGCTCCCGTATGTGCCGCCGCTCGTGGTGCGCGCCGACGCCAGCATCTCGCGGCCCATCGTCACGATCGCCGACGCCCCGCTCGGTTTTCGCGTCGGCAGCGGGTTCTCCTTCCTGTCCAGGCGTCCGCTACCCTATGGCCAATTCGGCCAGACCGTGGCGCTCTGGGATGCCTCGGCGGCGCTCACTTATCGCTTCGTCGAGCTCGGCGCCGAGCTCTACAACCTGCTCGATCGGCAATACGCCGCGAGCGAGTACTCGTTCGTTTCGGACTGGCGCAGCCAAGAGCTGCCGTCGCGCGTGCCGGCGCGGCACTTGTCCGCGGGCGCGCCACGCACCGCCTTCGCCACGCTCACATTGAGGTTCCCATGAGGCGTTACGCTCTGATGTTGGCGCTGCTCCTCGCGGCTTGCGGCGAGACCGGCCAGGAGCGCCTCTCTGTCGCCGTCGCGGCGCGGGGTGGTCCCGCGACGTTCACCGCCGGCTTGTGGGACGTGACCCTCAGCGAAGCCCTGGTCGCCGTCGGTCCCATCTACTGGTGCGCTACCGCAGCCGCTTCAGCGGACTTGTGTCCCGCGGCGACCTTCGAGCTTACCCAGAGCGCCACCGTCGACGGGCTCGCGCCGGATGCGCAGCTCATCGGCACGGCCGACGGTGTCACCGGCGAGGTGCGCTCCGCCGTCTACGACTACGGGATCTCCTGGCTTGCGACGCAGAATCAGCCCACGCCGACCTCCGGTTCGGTCGACGGCAGCTCCGCGCGCTTCGCCGGCGTCGCGACCACCACGGGCCGCTCGCTCGCCTTCACCGCGGTCATCGACATCACGCCGCAGCTTCAAGGAACCTACGCGGTGCAAGGCGCCCGCGCCGCGGCCACCATCGCGCCGTCGACGACGAGCCTCACGCTTACGGCGCGGCCCGACCTGTGGTTCGCGGCCGTCGACTTCGACGCCGCCGCTCCGGCGGACGCTACCTCGGTCGAGATCACGAGCGACTCGGTCGCCGGCAACACGGTGCGCATCGGCATGACCGCCAACGTACCGCTGACTTTCACTTGGGAGTGAGATCATGAAGAAGATGACTTGGGTGCTCGCCGCGTTGTTTCTCGCGGCATGCGGTGACGAGGGCGGTGGTGGCGGCGGCAGCGGCAGCGTGCAAGCGTTCGTGGTGGCCGAGGAGACCATTCCCGAAGGCCTGACTCCCGGCGACGGTCTCGAGAACATCCAGGACGGCTGGACGGTGACCTACGACAGCTTTCTCGCGGTCATCGGCAACTTCCGCGCGGCGCGCCAAGGGAGCGGCGACCAGCGCATCTCGAACGACGTCTACATCGTCGACATGAAGAGCCTGCCGACCAACGGCTTCACCATCGCCGAGTTCGACGACATCGAGGCCGCGCGTTGGGATCGCGTTGGCTTCGACATGCCTCGAGCCGCCGCGGACACGCCGTGTGCTCCGTCCGTTTCAGCGGATGATTGCGACTTCATGCGCACTCACCACTTCTCGGTGTACTTCGCCGCGACTCTGACGAAGCCGGATGGTGAGTCCTGCTTGCGCGCCGCGGGTGGCGGGACGAGCGATTGCGTGGCGGCTCCGGAGATCTCCTTCGTCTTTGGGCTCTCGAGCGGCACCTCGTACGACGACTGCTCCGACGAGGACGACGTGCCGGGCTTCGCGGTGCCCTCCGGCGGCACGGTGCAGGTGAAGCCGACCATTCACGGCGACCACTGGTTCTTCGACAACATCACGCAGGGCGCCGAGATCACGGAGCGCCAGGCGCAGTGGATCGCGGACGCCGACCGCAGCAACGCCGGTCATACGAGCGACGGCCTCGTGACCATCGCGGAGCTCCAAGCCTCGACCGCCGGCGCCTTCTTCCCGGCGTCGCTCGGCTACAACCTCTCGGGCACGCTCACACCGGTCACCAACGGCCTCACCTTCCTCGAGGCGCAGGCACACACGCTCGGCGACTACCAAGGCGAGGGCGAGTGCCCGACCCGCGAGGTCTTGGAGTAAGCGATGAACGCCGTCGATGCGGTCAAACACCTGCTCCTCGAGTCGGGCGCGGCCTGGGTGCTGTGGTTCCTCGGCATTTTGTCCGCCATCACCGTGGCGCTGGTGGTCGAGCGCATCATCTTCTACCGCGCCGTGAGCGCGGATCTGCGCACTCTCGTGGTCGAAGTGGATGGTTGGCTCGCCAAAGGCGACCGCGCGACCGCGATGGCGGAGCTCTCCAAGTCGGACTCGGTGGCCGCGTCGATCGCGGTCGCCGGTATTCGCCTGTCGGACCGCGGAGCCGCCGCCGCCGAGCACGGCATGCGCAGCGCGACCGCGCTCGAGCGCGCGCGCCTCGAGCGCTGGCTCGCTTACCTCGGCACCGTCGGCAACAACGCGCCATTCGTCGGCTTGTTCGGCACGGTCATCGGCGTCATTCATGCCTTCGAAGAGCTCGGCCGCAGCACCGGCCAAGAGGCGGCGGCGAGCGCTTCGCAGGTCGCTTCACAGGCGGTCATGGCGGCGGTGGCGGAAGCGCTCGTCGCTACCGCGGTCGGCATCCTCGTTGCCCTCCCAGCCGTCGCTTTCTACAACTACTTCCAGCGGCGCGTGACCGCGATCTTGGGCGAATCGGAAGCGCTCTCGAGCCTCGTGCTCGCCTACATCGGCGACGGCGAGCGCAAGGGAGCCTGACGAGCATGGCCGGCACCCAGCAACGCGACAGCGGGATCATCAGCGGCATCAACGTAACGCCGCTCGTCGACATCACGCTCGTGCTGCTGGTCATTTTCATCGTTACCGCCAAGATCATCGTGACGCCCGCCGTGCATCTCGACCTCCCGGCGGCCAAGAGCACCGAGGAGCACGAAGTCGTGCTGTCGATCATCATCCCCAAGGAGGGACCAACGCTGGTGAACGGAGTTACCGTGGCCGGCGACGAAGCCCTCATGGGCGCGGCGCGCGCCGTGCACGATGCCGACCCGTCCGCGCGAGCGGTCATTTCCGCCGACGGTGACGTGCCGCACCGGACCATGCTGCACGTGCTCGATCTGCTCAAGCAGTCGGGCTTCTCGGCCATCGCGTTCGCGGCGCGGCCGCTCGAGACCACGCCGTGAGCAGGAGCATCGCCGAGGTCATCTACGAGGGAACGCCGCCGGCTCCGCAGCAGCGCTGGTTGCTCGGTGGCCTGTTCGCCGTCGTCGTCCACGTCGGCATCCTCATCGCGGCTCTCGAGAGCGAGCCGACACTCGAGTTCTGGGCGAGCGATCTCGCGACCCGCATCCATCACGAGCTCTCGCGACTCCACGAAGCGCCGCTCGAGCCGGACGTGCCGCCGCCACCTCAGCAACCGCCAACTCCTCCGCCACCGACGCCGAAAGCGCCACCACCCGCCGCGAAAACGGATGCACCGTCGGCACCAGCCGAGGCAACTCCAGCCGCCGCGCCGGCGCAGGCCGCCGAGGTCGTCGCCATGGATGACGCTCCAGCGGACTTCACCGGCACGACCATCGTCACCGGCAAGGCATCGGTCTACGCCGGCGGCGTCACCACGAGCTCGGGGACCAGCACCACGGCGGTACCCCCTGGAACGCGGGTGGCGCAGGAAGCCCGCTCGTACGCCAAAGCGGTCGAGCCGACCAATGCCGACTGGGCATGTCCTTGGCCCAAGGAAGCCGAGCGCGCCGACGTCAACGAGGAAGCAGCCACGGTGCGGGTGACCGTCGATGGCGACGGCAAGCCGCTGTCGGTACGCATCGTCCGCGACCCGGGCTTCGGGTTCGGGGCGGCAGCCGCGGCCTGCGCCATGCGTGAGCAGTACGCCGGCGCCCGCGACGCGGCGGGCAACCCTGTTCGCGCCGAATCGGCGCCCATTCGAGTGACCTTCAGCCGATGAGAGCCCTCGCCCTCCTCACGCTACTTGCCGCTCTTGGCGGCTGCCGGCGGCACGAGCGCGCCGACCTCCATCTTTGCGAGTCGATCATGGACCGCATCGTGGATCTCGAGCTCGCGGCGATGAACATCCATGACAACGAGCTCGGCGAGCGGCGGCGCATCGAGCTGCGACGCGACCTTGCTTCCGAGCTGCAGCGCTGCGTCGGGCGCCGGGCCCCGAAGGGGGCGCATGTTTGTGTTGAGTCGGCTCGCACGATGACAGAGCTGACGCACGAGTGCCTCGCCCTCTAGATTTTCCAAGCCGCGGCACCGCCTCATAGCGCAACAACTTAGCCCACCCTGCCGATATGTCATGCCCCCCCACGGGTCTCTCCGGGCGCGGGGTCCAACCACATTTTCGGAGTATTTTCTCATGGGCGACGCCATCGTCCGTGCGACGCAGTCCACCACTGCCGTCGCGCCGGGTACCACTGCCGCTGCACCTGCCAACGAGCCCGCCACCCCCGCGCCCGCGACCTCGATCATCCGGCGCTTCACCGACCTCATCGATCTCCGCCAACGCGGCTACATCGTTTTCGGCGACCCGGGCGTCATGGAGCTGCAGGCTCCGCAGGGCTTCACGATGCGCGGCACCTCGCCCACCGGCGAGGCCTGGACCACGGCGCGTCTGACCAGCGGTCAAGCGCGCGCCCTGCAAGAGCGCGGCGTACGCGTGGTCGAAGATGTCGAGGTCAGTGTTCCCGAGCCGCAGCCGTCGTCCGACTTCGAAGCCAACAACGTCTTCGGTCGCGACATTCACGAGGTGAACGAGCTCAACGCGCTTGGCCCGGAGTTCGAGGGCGAAGGCGGACTGTTCATCACGGTGGACACCGGCGTCGCACCGCATCGCGACCTGCCGCCGACCGTCCGCTTCGATAACGTCTACACCGAGCAGCCCGAAGATCCGCAGGCGGACGTTCGCCGCCACGGCACGCACGTCAGTGGCTCGGCCGTAGCCCGTGGGAATCCCGATGCCGGTGGCACTCGCGGCATGGCCCCGCGCGCCAGCCTCGCCGGTGTCCAGGTGCTGCAAGACAACGGCCGCGGCACTTCGTCCGCGATCCTTCGCGGTATCGAGCGCGCAGTCGAGTTCGCGCGCGCCCACGATGGCTTCGTGGTCGTGAACATGTCGCTCGGCGGCCCGGCCCGCGGCGACATCGCCGACAACCCGATGGTCCAAGCCATCGAGCGCGCAACGCGTGAGCACGGCATCTTGTTCACCATCTCCGCCGGCAACAGCGGACCGGGGCTCGGCACCGTCGGCTCGCCCGGCATCGCGCCCAGCGCCATCACCGTCGGCGCCATGGATCACCGCAATACCCCGGCGACCTCGGACGACGTCGTGGCGCGCTTCTCCTCGCGTGACCGCGAAGGCGGACCGAAGCCGACGCTTACGGCGCGCGGTGTGAACGTGCGCTCGACCTTGCCGGGTGACGCCTATGGCGGCATGAGCGGCACCTCGATGTCTTCGCCCATCACCGGCGGCGCCGTCCTCGCGCTCGGCCAGGGCTTGCTCGCGATGTATCGGCGCGGCGAGCTGCGCGTCGATCCGCGCGAGCTGGTGAAGACCGGCGAGTTCCAGCGCATCGTCGCCGAGGCGGCGCTCGACAATCCCAATGTGGCGTCGAACCACGAGGGCGCGGGTGACCTGCGCATCATGGCCGCTTACCGCTTGTTCGTGCAGCGCTTCGGCACCGCGAACACCGCGGGTCCGGCGCCGTACGTGCCGGCGAGCCGCTTGCCGCGGGCTTCCTACCGCACGCCGTTCTAGGACCGCACGACGTTCTAAACGAAGTGCGCGCCTAACAGCTCCGGGATACCGAGCGTCAACATCGATCGGTATCCCAGCAGGAAAGCAATGAAGAGCAACGCCCACGCCAACCGCTTTGGCGGACGGGTGTCGTGCGTCCATGCGAGCGCGATGATCGGGATGATGGCGAAGATGTACCGGCCCTGCGGTTGGAAGTCGTAGGTCCAGGCGAAGTTGAGCGCCGCGACGATGACGCCGCAGCCCATCGCCAGCGCTGCCGCCAGCGATAGCGGACTGCCGCGCGCTCCCCACAAGGCGAGCAGCGCGAGAGCCAGGAAGGCAAGGCCGCGCAGCACGTATTCCCAGGGCGGGAACCAGATCGACATGGGCCCGTAGACGCCGAGGAAGGTCTTGTAGACGCCCTCGGCCCAGTTCCAGGGCTTACCGACGACGTCCATGAGCGGCACGCCTTTTTGCCTGAGCCCCAGGCCGTTCATCGCCGTGCCGTTGTCGATTGAGCTTTGCTTCCAGGGCTGCATGGCATGAGCTTCACGCAGCGCCAGCGCTCGGCCTTCCTTGTCGAAGCCGTTGCGCGCCTCGTCGAACACCAGGACCGACCCGGCGATGAGCGCGCCAATGCCGAGCGACAAGGCCCAGCGCTGCAGGCGGCCCCGGTCGCGGAAGGTGATGAGCGTTCCGTATGCTAAAGCGTACATGAAGAAGGGCACGTAGTTGCGCTTGCACAGCGCCAGCGCCGCGAACGCGAGCCCCAGCGTCAGAATGCCCCAGCGCGAGGACGCCGATTCGATGTAGCGCCGGCCGAGCGCCTGGTGGTTTCCGAGCTGCCATACCACCCAGAACGACGCGAACATGCCGAAGGCGTCGCCGTTCACGTACGCGAAAACGTACCAGACCTGCGGTGTCGCGAGCAGCACGAAGGCGTGCGCCGGATGCTCGGGTCGCTTCACCACGAGCCAGCCGCACAGCAGGGCAAAGAGCAGCAGTGCGGCGTAGCGGCAGCCGTCCGAGAAGCTACCGCCGGCCGCGGTCACGATCGCCCCGACCTTGCCGTAGACGAAGTAGACGGCTTCCGGGGGTACCGACAGCGCGTACGACACGCCGTAGGCCGGGTCGAGGTAGGGTATGAACTCGTCATTGGCGCGCGGCGGCAACCAGTGGTCCTGGAAGTAGCGGGCGCTGTCGATGTGCAGGGGCTCGTCGGGGTGAACGCCGACGCGGCTCTTGATGCCGATGATCGCGACGCACGCGAACACGATCACCAGCATGGCTGCTTCGAGGCAGCGCACGAAGCGCCGGGTTTTGACCGAGCTGACGATTTCCGTCACGTCGCCCATGGTGTGGGAGGGCTTTCGCATGACTGGCGCTTCTCCCGCAAATGAGGTTTACGACGGCGGTAATGCGTGGCTCGATCGCAATCTTCGCTCTTTGCGCGACCTTCTTGTCGGCCTGTGGCGGCGACACCGATGACGGCCTCGACGATACCGCCCTCCGCGCTCAGGTGCGGGTGGTCCAAGCGGTGGTCGACGCTCCGGCGCTCGATGTCTACGTGCTCGCGTCGGCGCGCCTGCCCGCCTTCCCGAACCTCGCGAGCGGTAGCGCCACCGGCTATGTCGGCCTCGACACGGGCAACTATCAGTTCATCGTCCGTCAGCCTGGAGATCCGGATATCCTCGCGCAGCTTGATGTCGGGCTCGACATATCGGCGCGCACCCTGCTCATCGTCTCCGGGGCCCGCACTCCCGGTCCCGGCGAGCAACCCATCAGCATCAAGGCATTCGACGACGCGCGGGTGGATCCACCTCCCGGCAAGACACAGCTCCGCATCGTCAACGCGACTGTCGAGGGCGAGAGCTTTCCTATCGGGGTTGCCGACCAAGCCCTCGTTAGCCCGCCCGCGAACGAAGAGGTGCTCACCACCGTCGATGCCGGCGTCCCTGTGCAAATCACGGCGGATGCGAAGGCGTTCACCACGCCCCCGCTGCCTCCCGCGACCGACGTCACCATCGTGGTAATTGGCTCGAGAGGGTCCGACGACGGCGACGTCCGCGCTCTGCGCTTGCTCAACGTCCCCGCCGTCGGCATCAGCAACACGACCCCGGCCACCACCATCGCGCAGAATCCCTTCGCGGTCTTCGTGAACGGCGTCCCTGGTGGCGCAGGCTTGCTCACTATTGACGGCGTCGATCAGCCGACGCTGTTGTTCTCTGGCGTCTCACCGCGGGTGCAGGTCTCCAGCAATCCGAGCATCAGGCTCGACGGCGAGCCAGCGACTCTCGGCGGTGCGCTCGACCCTGCCACGACCTACCTGGTCGTCATCGCGCCGAACACGGCCGCCGGCGGCATCACGTTGTTCGCCTATCGCGACACTCTAGCCGACAGCGCCGAGACGCGTATCCGCGCCATCAACGCGACCATCGGTTCGGGCTCTCGTGACATCGCCTTGTCGCCCGCTCCGGTCCTCGGTAGCGACCTCGTCGTGGGCGCCGCCTCGCCGAGCAGTGGCACCCTCATCGCCGACCCGGCCGCGGTGACCGCCATCACGGCCACGCCACTCGTCGGTGCGCCGTTCGTTTACACCACGGGCATCCCAGCGACATCCCGCTACGTCGTCTTGGTCGGCAATACGGCGACCACGTTCGGCGCCGTCGTCATCAGCGCCGACTGGTCAGCGACCTTCGTCGCCGCTGACTAGCGCGGCACACCGACATCCTGGCGCTGCGCGCAACTCCACCCAAGGCGCGCCGAAACTAGGCCAGCATTTGGGCAAAAGCTACGGGCCGCAAACTTGGGAGCTTCGCTATGACCAGCGTTCGTTGTGAAGGTGTGCAAATCGGTTTGGGTATCGATGTTCGCGTCGGTAAGTGCAAAGACGAGGCGGGTAATACCTACCTCGACGTCGGCGCCGGTATCGGCCCGAACGGTGGCCTCTACTACTTCCGCAATGACACCCCCGTCTCGCGCGACAGCGTGGACGTCGAAGGCCGTCTCTACGGTGGCCTCGGCATTGCGGGCTCGGCCTCGACCCTCCGTGGCGAGCGTGGCTACGGCCTCGGCCTCGGCGCGACGCTCGGCGTTCGCGGGCTGATTCCGCTCGGCAACAGCGGTGTGAACACGCGCCGGTCGCAGTAGTTTTCGACCACGCAAGCGAGGGGCCGGCGCGAACACCGCCGGCCTCTCACTCGACCAGAGTGCTGTAAATCTCGCTCGCCTTTTCACCAGGCGCGGGCGGCCGATATTCGTTCGAGTGTTTCACCAGCACGCGATCAGCGGTGAATACTTGTCCGTCATAGCGTCCTTCGACGACCACACCCATGCCTTCGCGGAACATCTGCGGTGGCGCACCCGTGGCGTGCACGGTGACGGCTGGACCGCCCGCTTCGGGCGCGATGCCGACGGCGAAGTCGAGCTTCAGTGTCCCCGCGTCCCACTTGACGCTTCCATTCTTCACGACTCCGCCTAAGCGGACGGTGGCCCCGTGCGCTTTGTCGCCTCGGTCGAGCAGCTCTTGAGCGTTCCAGTAGTACACCAGGTTCTGCTCGAGCCCGCCGAGCGCGATGAAGGAGAGCGCGCCGCCCGCGACGAGCACGGCGATCAGGGCAACGAGGCGTTTCTTCGCGGCGCTGGTCATTTGCTTCTCCGCCATAGCGACACCGCGTAACCGCCTGCCGCGAGCCAAGCGAACCCGTAGGCCGCCCAAACGAATTCCCAGCCACCCTGGATCATGGGCTCATCCGCAACACGGCCTTGGGTTCCCCCACGGGCGTGCTCTCTTCGCGGTCTCGCTCGGCGCGGCCGATACGGTAGCGCGTCCACAACAGTGCCAGAAAGACGACGAACCAAGCAGTGATGTTGAGGCGCAACGGCGCCGCGATGCTCGGGTCGACCGTGTTCGGGCTCGACTGCATCTGATGCAGGCTGTTCCACCACTTCACCGAGAAGTAAACGATTGGCACGTCGACGGAGATGATGATCGCGGTGACCGCGCTCCAGGTGGCGCGCTTGTCCGGATCGTCCACGAAGCGGCGCAGCGCCAGATAACCGATGAAAGCGATCCACAAGATGGCGACGCTGGTGAGCCGCGGATCCCACGTCCACCACACACCCCAGGTCGGACGCCCGAAGATGCTGCCGGTCACCAAGCAGAGTGTCGCGAACAACACCGTTACTTCGGCGCCGGCCTCGGCGAGGGCATCGGCTTGCCGCGAGCTCTTCACGAGGTACACGAGACTTGCGACGCAAACGATCGTCGGCGCGAGCAGCGACATCATCGCGGTCGGCACGTGCACGTACATGATGCGGTAGACCTCGCCCATCATGCGCTCGGTTGGTGCGACCACGAGGCCTTGATAGGCGCCGAGCACCACGAGGATGAGCGCGACGACGGGGAGGCCAATGTTCAACGCGCGCTTCATTGTTCTAGTCCTCGATGACTCGACCGTACATGAGTGTACACAAGATCCAGTAGAGGGCGTCGAAGACCGCGAGCAAAAGCAACCAGCTCCCCGTCTGGCCCATGGGGTCGCCCTGCATGATGAGGCTGCTCGCGCGCACCGACGCCAAAAGGCCTGGTACCAAAACGGGGAAGAGAAGCAGCGGGAGCAAGACGTCGCGGGCGCGAATCTGCACCGCGATGGTCGCGTAGAGCGTCCCCGGGGCGGCGATGGCGAGCGTCCCCAGGGCGACGACGCCGACGAGCCGCGGAAAGCCGAGCTTGACCTCGGCGCCATAGAGACCAACCGCGACCGGCACGAGGACGACGCCGAGCAAGAAGCAAAACAGCGCGTTGGTCAGCGCCTTCGACACGAAGAGCGCGCGCGCGTCGACCGCCATCGCACGCAAGGCTTCGAGGCTGTCGTTTTCGAGCTCGATGCGCAGTGATTCGCCGAGCAAGAGGACGCTCGAGAGCAGCAAGGCGAGCCAGAGATAACCTGGGGCGTTGGCGGCCTGCAGCGCCTGCGCCGGCCCGGCGGCGAACGAGAAGAGCAGCAGCGTGAGCAGGGCGAAGAAGAGGGTCGCGTTGATGCGGGTGCGGCTGCGCCACTCGAGACGCAGATCTTTGGCGACCAGGGTGACGACCTCACGGACGAAGCTCACGCTGCCACCTTGGTGAGTGATTCGGCCGAGCCCAGAGCGAGAGTCAGATGCGCGTCGGCGAGGGCCTTGCCGCGATCGATGTCATGGGTCGCGAGGACGATGAGGGAGCCAGCGGCACGGAGCTCGCGCACGACTTCTTCCATGAGCTCGACGCCGCCCGGATCGAGCTGAGTGAAGGGCTCGTCGAGGAGGGCGATCCGCGGGCGTTGCAGGAGAAGCTTCGCGACACTCACGCGCCGCTTCTGGCCCGCGGACATGGTGCGCACGAGCTGCTCCCGGCGGTCGCTCAAGCCGACGCGATCGAGCAACCCATCGACGACGCGGGTGTCGCCCCCCGTGAGGCGCGCCACGAGCAGCAAATTCTCGCGGGCCGTGAGATCGAAATAGAGGTGCGCCTGGTGGGTGATGAGCCCGAGTCGGCGTCGGACGGATTTGAGGTTATCCACGACTCGGAGTCCAAAGAGCTCGACCTCCCCCGAGGTAGGCCGCTGCAGGGTCGCGATAATCTTGAGAAGGGTCGTCTTCCCCGCGCCGTTTTCGCCGGTAAGGAGGATGACGGCGGGCCGGTCGAGCTCGAGCGAGACGCGCGCCAAGGCCCAACGGCCGCCATAACGCTTGGAGACGTCAACGAGGCGAACCAGCACGGCGCAAAGGCTACCCGGTGTGGGAGGCCAAACCAAGAAGTGCGGTGTTGGTTCCGGGCACCAATATTAACAGCCGGCACGTCGTGCACTTGGACGATCTTTGTCGCAAGGGGTATGATGTGTGCCGGGGTTCTCGCTGCTACCTACGACGTCACGTCCGTGACGGAGGCAGCGGGACGCGCAGATCGAGTCATGAGAACCTGTCCGCAATGCGGCAAGCAATACGCTGACGGTGTCGCTTATTGCGAGGGCGACGGCACCCGTCTGTCCACGCTCGACTCCAGCGATAGCCCGCAGAACCCCAATATCGGTCGCGTTCTCGGCTCGTACCGCTTGCTGCAACTCCTCGGCGAAGGCGGCATGGGCCAGGTCTATCTCGGCGAGCACACTCGGCTCGGCCGCAAGGTGGCTTTGAAGCTCCTGCGTCCCGAATACGCGCGTCACACCAAGGCGGTGCAGCGCTTCTTCGGAGAGGCCCGCGCCGTCAATCAGATCAGCCACGACAACATCGTCGAGATCACCGACTTCATCGAGAACGACGTCGACGCCGAAGGCAAGCCCGCCGAAAAGTACTACATCATGGAGCTTCTGAGGGGCCGCTCCCTCGGCGACCTTCAGAAGACCGAAGGCATTCTTCCGCTACAACGGACAATGCCGATCATGATGCAAGTGTGCAGCGCCCTCGCTTCCGTTCACGAGGCCGGCATCGTCCACCGCGATCTGAAGCCCGACAACATCTTCCTGATCGAGAAGGCCGGTAAAACGGACTTCGTGAAGCTCCTCGACTTCGGTGTCGCGAAGTTCACCGACTTGTCCGCGAGTCAGCAGATGGGCCGCACCGGCGTCGGCGCGCTCGTCGGCACGCCCGAATACATGTCGCCCGAGCAGATGAGCGGCAAGACCGTCGATCACCGCTCGGACATTTACGCGCTCGGCATCATCTTCTACGAAGTCGTCACCGGCCGGCAGCCGTTCACGGCCAAGTCCCTGGGCGAGATGGCCATCAAACATCTCACCGTGACGCCGCCCAAGCCGTCGAAGCTCAAAGACCTGCCGCACATGCCCTCGCGCGATCTCGAGCAGCTGATCATGCAGTGCTTGCAGAAGGATCCGCTCAAGCGGCCGCAGAACGTCGGCGAGATCACCGAGCGTTTGACGCCGATCGCGGCGGAGATCGCCGGGGCCGTGGCGGGCATCGAGTCGCCCGTGCGCCGCGCGCGCAACACGCGCTACGCTATCGCGGCTGGTCTTTCTCTCTGCATAGTGGCCGGGGTCGGCGTCATGATGCTGCGGTCGTCGCACGGCCAAGCACAGAACGAAGGCATGACACCGTCGGCGGAGCTCGCGGTCGCTCCGGCGCAGCTGCCGGTTGGTGACCTCGTCGTGCCGCCCACCGAGGTTTCCCCCCAAGACGCCGCCTTGGCGCTCGAGGCCCTGCCGAAGCAGCCCGCGGCGATTCCCAAGGTGCAAATCCATCTCGATTCGACGCCTTCTGGTGCCGAGGTCTATCGCGACGGGGTCGAAGCCCCGCTCGGCGTCACCCCGTTCATCTTGAGCGCCGAGCGCTCGGATGTCGCCCAGGTCCTCGAGTTCCGGCGTAGCGGTTACCGCTCGAGCCGCGAAACCGTCGCCTTCAGTAGCGACCACCACGTCAGCACGACCCTCGCCAAGCTCGACTCCGGAAAGCCCCGCCGGAAAACCGAAGACGGCAAAACGGAGCGCGATCCGTCGAGTCGCGGGACCATCGACCCGTTTGCCGATTGATTGACCCGAGAATGGTATTTTGACGATGCGTGAACGGGGTGGGAGAGTTTCGGAGATGCTTCGGCGACTCCTGGCGGTGGTGTTGGTAGGCGCGCTCTTCTCGGCGAGCGCCTCGGCCGCGTCCAAGAAAGAGCCCGTCGAAGACGAGGCCACCAAGAAGGCCAAGACCCTCTTCAAGGCCGCGGAGACCGACTTCGCGCTTGGCCGCTTCCAGGAAGCGCTCGAGGGCTATTCCATGGCCTACGAGGCCAAGCCCCTGCCGGCGATGCTCTTCAACATCGGCCAGTGCCACTTCGAGCTCGCCAACTTCGAGCGCGCCATCTTCTTCTACGAGCAATTCCTGCGTGGCGACGTCGACACAAAAAAGCGCCAGCTCGCCAACAAACGCCTTCAGGAAGCCAAGGTCGCCTACGCGGCGGCCGAAGAAAAACGCCAGCGTGAAGAGGCCAACGAGCGCGAACGTCAGGAGCTGGCGATGCGCGCACAAGAGCAGGCCCACGTTGCCGCCATGAAGCAAGCCGAGCTCGATGCGCAGCGCCTTCGCATCACCGAAGAGACGACGGCGCCACCCATCTACAAGAAATGGTGGTTCTGGGCCGCGGCGGCCGGAGTCGTGGCGATCACGGCGACGAGCATCATCCTCGCCACCGGCGGCGGCGAAGACCGGTTGCCGAGTGGGGAGCTGCCGACGATCGACGCGCGGGATCCGCTATGACATATCACCGTCTCGCCAAAGCCTGGGCCGCGGCCCTGTTGTTGTTCGTTGCCGCCTGCGGCGGCGGCGGTACCGCCGTCGTGACCGCGGTGAAGCTCACCGTCGAGTTCGGTGATGCAAGCGGCCTCGATCAGATCCGCGTCTACGCCAACTTCGCCGAGGGCGGCGGTAACATCTTGCCGCTGGTCGTGCGCCCCGACACTCCCGCGGCTCTCGAGGGGACGAGCACCAGCGTCGTCATCGTCTTCCCCGACGAATACGCGGGCCGCGCCATGTTCCTGCGTGTCGACGGCATCAGCGCCGGCGCCATCGTCGGCTCCGGCATCGTGCCCGTCACCCTCAGCCGCCGACGCCTCATCGAAACCAGCGTCGAGCTCGGCACCGCGGTCACCTGCGGCGACAACATCACCGCCTTCGGCATCGAAGAGTGCGACGACGGCAACGAAAACCAAGGTGACGGCTGCGATCAGTACTGCTTCGCCGAGAGTGGCTTCACCTGTTTCATCATTGGTTCGCAGTCCACCTGCGTGTCGAGCAATACCCCGGCGTGCGCCAACACCGTCGACGACGACGGCGACGGGCTCTCGGACCTCCAGGATCCGGGCTGCGCCAACGGCAATGACGGCAGTGAGCGCGGCGACGCCAGCGGTCCACCCTGCGACGACGGCGAGGACGACGACGGCGACGGTACGCTCGACTACCGTATCGACAGTCGCGGTGATCCAGGCTGCGCCGACGTCTTCGATTTCTCCGAGCGCGGCATCAACGACTGCGACGACGGCGTCGACAACGACGGCGACGGGCTGATGGACGCCGGCCCGGGAGCCACCAACGATCCCGGCTGCAGCAGCCCCATCGACGGCAGCGAACGCGGTACGCTCGCCTGCGATAACGGCGCGGACGACGACAACGACGGTCGCGGCGACTTCTCGGTCGACGGCAACGGCGACACCGGCTGCGGCTCGCCGACGGACGCCTCGGAGCGCGGCAGCAGCGCCTGCGACAACGGACTCGACGACGACGTCGACGGCCGCACTGACTTCAGCTTGGATCCGTTGCTCTCCGATCCTGGCTGCGATTCGTCTCTCGACACCAACGAGCGCGGCTCGCGTCCTTGTGACGATGACAACGACAACGACAACGACGGCGTCAAGGACTTCCACAGCGGTGGCTTGGGAGACCCGGGCTGTGACTCACCCCTCGATCTCTCCGAGCGTGGTGCCTCGCAGTGTGACGACGGCATCGATGCCGACAACGATGGGCGCGCCGACTTCAACTTGAATCCGCTGGCGACCGACCCTGGTTGCTCGAGCTCCGGCGATACCAGCGAGAAGTGTGATTCCGCTGAGGTCGGTTGCCCTGTCTGCGATAACGGTGATGACGACGACGGCGACTTTCTGGCCGACGCGCGCCTCGATGCCCTGGGCGATCCGTCGTGCGGTAGTCCCTCGGACAACGACGAGACCGGTAGCCCCGCGTGCAGCGACGGCATCGACAACGACAACGACGGCCTCATCGACTTTGGCGCCTCGGGAGGAAATGACCCGGGTTGCGCTACTACCGCCGACGGCAGTGAGCGCGGCACGCTCGCCTGCGACGACGGTATGGACAACGACGGCGACGGCCTCGCGGACTACGTGCTCGATGACCTCGGCAGCGTCTCGTCGGCGAGCGACCCCGGTTGCGCCTCGGCGCGCGACGTCTCCGAGCTCGGCGGTGGCCACTGCGACGACGGCCTGGACAACGACGGCGACGCCCGCATCGACTACAAGAGCGATGGCGGCGGCGACCCGGGCTGTACCGCGCCTGGCGACAATTCCCCCGCTGGTAACGGCGAGCGCGGCGTCGCGCCTTGCGATGACGGCGCTGACAACGACAACGACGGCCGCGCCGACTACACCGTGGCGGGGACCTCGAGTGATCCCGGTTGCGCGAGCCTCTCCGATACCAGCGAGATCGGCACGTCGGTTTGCGACGACGATCTCGACAACGACAACGACGGGTTGAAGGACTTCCGCGTAAGCGGCGGCGACCCGGGCTGCACGACGCTAGCGGCGACCAGCGAGCGCTGCAGCGGCGGCGCCTGTGCCGCTTGCGACAACGGCGCCGACGACGACAACGACGCCGGCACCGACTTCCGCCTCGACGGCACTGGTGACCTCGGTTGCAGCGGCCCGACCGACTCCGGTGAACATTGTCCCCAAGGCGCGGGCTGCGCCGCTTGCGACGACGGCGCCGACAACGAGCCCGACGGCGCCACCGACTTCCGCCTCGACGGTACCGGCGACGTACAGTGCACGAGCGCCACGGATGACGCGGAAACAGGTAACACTGCCTGCGCCGACGGTCTCGACAACGACGGCGACGGCCGCGCTGACTACAAGGTCGACGGCACCGGCGATCCGGGTTGCACCAGCTCGATCGACACCAGCGAGCGCGAGGCGTCGCTCGTCTGCGATAACGGTGTCGACGACGACAACGATGGCCTCCTCGGTGGCGGTGCCAGCGGCGATCCCGGCTGCTCGTCGCCGACAGACCCCAGCGAGAAGTGCGACGCGGGCGTCGGCTGCCCTCGCTGCGACGACGGTATCGACAACGATGGTGACGGTCGCGTCGACTTCAACGTCAACGCCGCGCTCAGTGATCCGGGCTGCGCCAATCCCAGCGACGACTCCGAAACCGGCAACAACGAATGCGACGACGGCACCGACAACGACAACGACGGCCGCACCGACTATCGCGTGACCGCCGGTGGGGCCGTCAATCCGGCGACCTCGGACCCGGGGTGCGACGGTCCTGCCGACGCCAGCGAGAAGCAAAACGGCATCGCCTGTGACGACGGCACCGACAACGACAACGACGGCCGCACCGACTTCAATCAGAACGCCGGGCTCCATGACCCCGGTTGCGGGGGCCCGGCGGACGGCAGTGAGAAGTGCGATCCAGGCGCGGGTTGCCCACGTTGTGACGATGGTCAGGACAACGACGGCGACTCGTTCACCGACGTCAACACCTTGTCGAGCACCTCGACCGATTTGGGCTGCGCCACGCCCGCCGACGACTCCGAGATCTGCGAAAGCGGTGTGTGCGCCGCCTGCGACGACGGGGTCGACAACGAGCCCGACGGCACCACCGATATGGCTGACCCCGGCTGCTCGGACGGCAGGGATAACTCGGAGAACACGCTGACGATCGCGTGCCAGGACTTGATCGACAACGACGGTGACGGCCTCATCGACTCGGGCGGCAGCAACGATCCGGGGTGCGTGAACGCCAACGACACCAGCGAGCGCGGCACCGCCGCCTGCGACAACGAGTCCGACGACGACAATGACGGCCTGTCGAACTTCCGTGTCGACGGCACCGGCGATCCGGGCTGCTGGGCGGCCGATGACAACAGCGAGCGTTGTGTCACCGGTACGCCGATCCCTGGCGGCTGTCCGACCTGCGGCTGCTCACTCTGCGATAACGGAGTGGACGACGATAGTGACAATCGCAATGACTTTTCCCAGGCTGCCTACGATCCCGGCGGAGCAACGGGGAGCCGCGATCCTGGCTGCACCGCAGTCACAGACAACGACGAGACCAACGCCGGCTTGGCTTGTGACAATACCACCGACGATGACGGTGACGGCCTCAACAACTTCCGTTCGTCGGGCGGCGACCTCGGCTGTACGTCGCTCACCGATAGCAGCGAGCGTGAGACAGGGCGCGTCTGTGATGACGGCTCCGACAACGACAACGATGGCTTGTCGGACTTTGTCAGCGTTGCGGGCCACCCCTCCTACCCGACGCGCGACCCCGGTTGCGTCGGACCCAACGACACGAATGAGCGCGAGGCTGGCGGACCCGTTTGCGACGATTTGGCCGACGAGGACGGAGACGGGGAAGCCGCCTTCGAGCAGGGCGGAACCGGCGACATCGGTTGCGACGGGCCGACCGACACCACCGAGACCAATCCCGCTTTATTTTGCGACGATGGCATCGATAATGACACGCCTACTGACGGCTTGATCGACTTCAAGCCCAGCGGCGGCGACCCGGCGTGCTCGTCCTCTGGCGATTCGAGCGAGGCTTTTGCCTGCGAAGACGGCGTCGACAATGAGCTCGACGGTGCCACCGACCTGGCCGACCTGCAGTGCAGCGGGCCTACCGACGACGACGAAGCCAATTAGGCCCACATTGCCCGACCGCTCCGCCATTTGAGGCTTGATCGCCAGCACCCTGCGTGGAGATAGTGCCTTATCCATGAACGTCGTGTTGACGCCGGGTGAGCACGAGACCCTGTCAAACTACGTGGCTGATTCTCGCCTGCTAGGGGCCGAGGACTTCCGCCAACGTCACGGCGAGGCGTTTCTGGTGCACGAAGCGGGCATGCAGACCTTGAAGCCGGTGCCCCGCACCAGGGCGACGGTCGCCATCGACACCATGGCCGAAGGCGGCTCGCCAGGAACACCGGCCATCAGGCTCAACTTCGCGGTCTTTCCCGTCCGCCGGACCGGCAGGTCGCCGTTCCCGAACTTCATCTCCATCGGCCGAGCGAAGAGCAACGACGTCATCATCGAGGATGAGTCGGTGTCGAAGTTCCATGCCTTCTTCCGGCGCTCCGACAAGGGTGAGTTCGTCCTGCAAGACGGGGGCTCGAAGAACGGAACTTCGGTCGATGGTGAAGAGGTGCCCGACAAGAACAAGGGCGGCCCGGTCATCGTCGAGTCGGGGATGCGGCTTCGCTTCGGTAATGTCGAAATGACGTTCTTGCTGGCGACCGAGTTCGTGGATCTGGTGAAGCGAAGCATGTAGCGGCCATCGGTCATCGCTCATCGGCAAGCAGTCCTCGGCGATCCGCCACATATTTCGGTCTTGAGGGGAACTAGACCAAATGTCTCTCGTAGAAACCGCCCGTTCCTGGCTCGCCCGCGATCCCGACTCCAACACCCGCGCCGAGGTCGAGAAGCTCCTCGCCACCAACGACAGCGCCGCGCTCGGTGAGCGTTTTGGTACCCGCCTCGCGTTCGGCACGGCCGGCTTGCGTGGTTTGTTCGGCGCCGGCCCCAACCGCATGAATCGGTTGGTCGTGCGCGAGACCACCAGCGGCCTCGCCGCCTATCTGCTCGAGCACATTAGAGAAGCCGGACGCCGCGGCGTCGTTGTTGGCTATGACGGACGGAAGCAATCGCGTGAGTTCGCGCGTGATACGGCGGCCGTGCTCGTCGGGTACGGCATCGTCGTTCACCTGTTCGATCGCGAGCTGCCGACACCGCTGACCGCTTTCGCGGTCAAGGAGTACGGCGCCGCCGCCGGCGTCATGGTCACCGCGAGTCACAATCCGCCGGACTACAACGGCTACAAGGTCTACTGGGAGAACGGCGCCCAGATCATCTCACCCATCGACGAAGGCATCGCGCTGGCCATCGACAAGGCGTCCAAGAGCGAGATCCTCTGGCGCGACGTCGACCACGCGATTGCGGACGGCATGGTGCGCATGCTCGGCGATGACACCGTCGAGGCTTACCTCAGGGCGGTGAGCGCCCTGTCGGTGCACCCGCGGACGCCGAAACGCGAAGGCATCGTCATCGCTTACACGCCCATGCACGGAGTCGGCGCCGGCGTTACCGAAGCAGCGCTGGCGCGGGCCGGCTTCACCAAGGTCCACACCGTCAAGGAGCAACGCGAGCCGGACGGTGACTTCCCGACCGTGAAATTCCCCAACCCCGAAGAGCCAGGAGCCATGGATCTGGCGCTGGCGCTCGCGACCAAGGTCAAAGCGGACCTGGTGATGGCCAATGATCCCGACGCCGATCGCCTCGCCGTCGGCCTCCCGCACGCGAGCGGTGGCTACCGCATGCTCACCGGTGACCAAGTCGGAGTCCTGCTCGGCGATGACCTGATCGCGGCGGAGCCCAGAAACCCGGTCGTCGGCTGCTCGATCGTCTCGTCCCGCATGCTGGGCCACATCGCACGCGCGCGCGGTGCCGACTATTTCGAGACCCTGACCGGCTTCAAGTGGATCGCCAACGCCGCGATCACCCGGCGTGCCCGCAATCAGAACTTCGTCTTCGGCTACGAGGAAGCCCTCGGTTACACGGTCGGCGAGCTGGTGCGCGACAAGGATGGCGTCTCGGCGGTTGTCGCTTTCGCCGAGCTGGCCGCGAGCTGTGCCGAGCGAGGCGAGACCGTCTGGCAACGCCTCGAGAAGCTCTACCGAGAGCACGGGCTGTTCTTGACCGTCCAGAAGAGCCTGGCTCTCAAGCCGGGAGTGTCCGTAGGCGCGAGCTTGCGCGCTAATCCGCCGAAGCAGATTGGCCGCCGCGCTGTCGCTCGCACCATGGACTTCGCGACCGCGACGACGACGACCAAGAGCGGCGCCAAGGAGCCAATCGACCTGCCGAAGAGCGACGTGTTGATCTATCTCCTCGAGGACGACTCGCGGGTGATCGTCAGACCCTCGGGCACCGAGCCGAAGCTCAAGTGCTACTACGAGGTGCGAGAGACGGTTGCGCCGGCCGAGACGATGGAAGCCGCGGAGGCGAGGGCGAGGAAGCTGCTCGAGGAGCTGATGCGCGACCACGGGGCAACACTCGCCGGCTGAGTCGGCCGCTCATTGCTGAGTCGTGAATGCTTCTCTCGCTGCCTCGACTTCGAGGGACGCGCGGGCCTTCCCGGCGCGGCCGGCACCGCTCTGTCGGTGGCCGCGATAGCGGGCAGCCCCTTGAAGCATGAATGCCGATCATTTTTGTTCATTATTGCTCGACTTTTAAACCATATTACCGTAATTAACACGATTAACACCTCGATTTTGTAGGGCTATACATTACAAAAACGACCGTGTCAGGTTTTTTTGGGTGATTCTTGTTGCGAGCTCGAATTTGATCGCGATAAACAAATGACCCTGTGGTTAGACGTGGGAAGTGGTTGGGCAGGTCCGGTGCTCGCACCGACGCGCGGCTCGAGTGCTCCTCACAGCGGGTCCCATTTGGTTTCCTAGTCGGTTGGTCGACCGACGAAGTCACAGAGAGCTGAGGTGCGGTATGGCAAGTGAGCAGACGGACAAGGCGAGCGGCACGGTCAAGTGGTTCAACGACAGTAAGGGCTTCGGCTTCATTACTCCCGCAGACGGCGGCGAAGATGTATTCGTTCATTTCACCGCGATCATGGCAGACGGCTTCAAGTCGCTTGCCGATGGTCAGCGCGTGGAGTTCGAGGTCGTTCGTGGCGACAAAGGCCTGCAGGCCAAGTCAGTCCGCGCCCTCGCGTAGTATTTCGCTCCGCTAGTTGACCGCCACGCTAGGCGGCACTCGTCGGCCGAGATCAAGCCGCTAGCTCACAAGCTAGCGGCTCTTTGTCGAGCACTCGAAAACCCAGCGCCTCGCGCACGTGCCCGATGTGAACATCGGCTACGTTAGCGAGATCGGCGATGGTTCGCGCTACCTTCAGCGCGCGCGTCACCGCCCGGGTCGACAGACCGTGCGTTTCGATGGCTTGCTCGAGCAGGGCGAGGATGTCCGCGCTTACATGCACGTGGGCCTCGAGCTCGGCTTCCGTCATCGTTGCGTTGCTGCGGCCGTTTCCCAAACGGGCTTCTTGGCGGTGGCGCGCCGCTTCGACGCGGATGCGGACGGTTTCGCTCTTCTCCACCGTGTCGTCGCGACGCGCGAGCTCCCGGTAGGGGACCGCGTCGACGGTGACGTGCAGATCGATGCGATCGAGGAGCGGCCCCGAGATGCGGGAGCGATAGCGACGGACCGTCTCCAAGCCGCACAAGCACGGCCGGGCGGAAACGGTCATGGCGTCGCTGAAGTGGCCACATGGACACGGGTTCATCGCGGCGACCAACAGGCTCCGTGCCGGGTAGATGACCGCCATAGCGGCCCGCGCGACGTGGATGATCCCGTCTTCCAGCGGCTCACGCAGCGCCTCGAGCGCCCGCCGTGAAAACTCCGGGAGCTCGTCGAGGAACAACACGCCGCAATGCGCGAGCGAGATCTCGCCCGGACGCGGTGGCGAGCCACCCCCGCAGAGCGCGACGTCACTCGCTGTGTGATGCGGAGCTCGAAACGGCCGCGCGTGGTCCGCATGGTCGAAGTCTCCGACGGCCGAGCGCACGCGCATCGCCTCGATATGCTCCTCCGCGGTGAGCGGCGGCATGATGGTGGGCAAGCGTCGCGCGAGCATCGTCTTGCCGCTCCCGGGCGGGCCGATCATCAACATGTTGTGGCCACCCGCCGCGGCGATCTCGAGTGCGCGCTTGGCGCGATGCTGGCCGTAGACCTCCGAGAGACAAGGCCCGCGCACGATAGAGCGCGATTTCCTCGCCGTGACGTGCGGGGGGATGATGGTCTTGCGCGTGAGATGCGCGACGACGTCGCCCAAGCAGTGCGCGCCGATGACGTCGATGCCGCTGATGTGGCTCGCCTCGTCGGCGTTCGCCGCCGGCAGGATGAGCTCGCGATCACCGCGGCGCCGCGCGAGGTCAGCTACCATCAGCGCGCCGCGCACCGCTTGCAGCGCGCCGCTCAACGACAGCTCGCCATAGAACATGCGCTCCTCGAGACTCGCGTCGTCGAGCGCGCCATAGACCTTGAGCAAGCCGATGACGACCGCGAGATCGAGCGCGCTCGCGGTCTTGGGCACCTCCGCCGGCAACAGATTCACGATGGTCCTCACCTTGGAGAGAGCGAGCCCCGACCCACTCACGGCGGACGTGATGCGGGGCAAGGACTCGCGCATCGCGCCGCGCGCGAGGCCAACGATATGGATGCCCGGCAGGCCTCCGCCCTTGAAGACCTCCGCGATGACGGGCAGGGCTTCGATGCCGAGAATGGACGCGGTCGTGCAGCGCGTGAACATGCAGGAGAACCAAAGCAACTCCCGCGCCAGCGATTTCACGCCGGAGAAGGAGCCTCGTCATCCCCATGTGTCGCAAGTTGCGACGTGTTTTTTCGCGCGCCGAAGCGCGCATAGAGGACGGGCAGCACCACCAGGGTGAGCAGAGTCGCCGAGATCAAGCCGCCGATGACCACCGTCGCCAGAGGACGCTGCACCTCGGCGCCGGGCGCGAGCGAGAGCGCCATGGGAATGAAGCCGAGCGAAGCCACCAGCGCCGTCGTCAGCACCGGCCTCAAGCGCAGCCGCGCGGCCTGCTCGATGGCGTGGGCGTGGCTCGTCCCCCCCGCCTCGAGCTCGCGCGCGAACGCGACGAGGACGAGGCCGTTCAGCATCGCGACTCCAAAGAGCGGGATGAAGCCGACGCCGGCGGAGATCGAGAACGGAATGCCCCGCAGCAAGAGCGCCAGGACGCCGCCGACCACCGCGAAAGGCACGTTGGCGAAGATGATGAGCCCCGCCCGTAGTGAGCGGAAGGTCAGATAGAGCATGCCGATGATCAAGCCGAGCGCCAGCGGCACGACCAGGAGCAGCCGCGCCCGCGCTTCGATGTAATGCTCGAACTGCCCGCCCCAGGCGATGCGATAGCCCACCGGCAGACTCACCTCCCGCGCCACCGCGCTGCGCGCCTCGTCCACCACCGACAGCAAGTCGCGGCCTCGCACATTCAGCTCCACCGTGAGACGCCGCGACAGCCCTTCGCGCGAGACCTGCGCCGGGCCGGTGACGAGCTCGAGCTCCGCGACGTCGCCGAGAGGCACGACCTGTCCGGTGACGGCCCGCAGCGGCAGGGCGCGCAACGGCTCCAAGTCGCCGGCAAACCCGTGATCGACGCGCACGACGATGGCAAAGCGGCGCTCGCCCTCGAGGACGTCGCCGACGCGATGCCCGACCGCGAGCGTCTCGGTCACTTGGTTCACGTCCTCCACCGTGAGGCCGTAGCGCGCCAAGCGACTTCGGTCCGGCCGCACGCGCAGATACTTGAGGCCCTGCGTCTGCTCGACGCGAGTGTCGACGGCGCCGGGCACCGTTCGCACCACCGCCGCTACCTCGCGACCGAGCCGCGCCAAGGTCTCGAGATCCGGCCCGTAGATGAGCACGCCGATGTCCGAACGAATGCCCGCGACCAGCTCGTTGGTGCGCATCTGGATGGGCTGCGAGATGGCGCCGCCAACTTCTGGTGAAGCCGCGAGGATCTCGTCGAGCTCCTCGGCGATGTCGCTTTTGCGGACACCGGACCGCCAGGTGTCGCGAGGCTTCAAGCCGACGTACACGTCGGAAGCCTCGATGCTCATGGGATCCGTAGCCACCTCGGGCGACCCGATACGCGAGACCACGTGGTCCACCTCTGGAATCTTCCGAATCTCTTTCGCCAGGTTCAGGTCCGTTCGAACGGACTCCGAGAGCGCGGCACCCGGAATGCGCCGTGCTTCGATGAGGAGATCGCCCTCGTCGAGCTGCGGCACGAACTCCGCGCCAAGCCGTCCAAAAAGCGCGACGCTTACGGCGAGCGCCACGATGGCGAGCGTGACCGTCAGGGCGCGACGGCGCATGGCACCGGCGAGTAGCGGCGCGTACAGCGCGCTGGCCTTGCGTAGCAGCCAGGTTTCGCCATGCGCGGCTTGCGGGCGCACCAAGTAGGTCGTGAGCACCGGCACCAGCGTCAGCGACAACACGAAGGCGCCGAGCAGTGCGAGCAAGACCGTCGTCGCCATGGGGCGGAAGAGCTTCCCCTCGAGTCCGGAGAGCGCGAGCACCGGTAAATAGACGATGGCGATGATGGCTTCGCCGAAGACACTGGCGGCGCGCACCTCGAGGGTCGCCTCTTCGACGGTGGCGATGCGCTCGTCGTCGCTCAATGGTCGGGTCGCTGAGCGCTGGCGCTCGGCGAGTCGCCGCGTCGCGTTCTCGACGATGATCACCGCGCCGTCGACCAGGAGGCCGAAGTCGATGGCGCCGAGGCTCATGAGATTGCCCGACAGGCCGGTCGCGTTCATCACCGCGACCGCGAACAGCAACGACAGCGGAATCGTCACGGCAACGACGACACCGGCGCGCAGGTCGCCGAGCAGCAATAGCAGCACGATGATGACCAGCGCCGCCCCTTCGAGCAGATTCTTGCCAACGGTGCCGAACGTCCGCTTGACCAGCTCCGAGCGGTCATAGAACGTCTCGAAGCGTGTTCCCGCGGGCAAAGTCGGCTCGATGGCCGCCAGCTTGGCTTTCACGGCCTCGGTGACGGTCCGCGAGTTCTCGCCCATCAACATCAAGGCGACACCGACCACGACTTCACCCTCGCCGTCCTTGGTCGCCGCGCCCCGTCGCAAGCGTGCGCCAAAGCGGACGTCGCCCACGGTCGCGATGGTGATCGGCACGCCCTGGGGCGTAGCGTCGATGACGACGCTCCGCAGGTCGTCGAGGCTGGTCACGAGGCCTTCGGTGCCGATGACGAAGTGCTCGCGCTCGTGCTCGATGTAGCCGCCACCCGCGTTGGCGTTCGACTTCGCCAGCGCCTCGACGACGCGTGCGATCGACATGCCCGTCGCTTGCAAGCGGCCGGGGTCGAGCATCACCTGGTACTGGCGATCTTCGCCGCCGAAGCTGTTGACCTCGACTATCCCCGGAACCATGCGCAGCTGCGGCGCCACGTACCAGTCGAGCAGCTCCTCGAGCTGCATCAGCGTCAGCGCGTCGTTGCGCAGGACGAACTGGTAGACTTCGCCCAGGCCGCTCGAGATCGGGCCCATCTCGGGCTTGCCGTATTGCCCGGCGACCGCCTCGCGTGCCTCGGCCATTCGCTCGTTCACCAGCTGGCGCGCCCAATAGATGTCGGTGCCGTCCGCGAAAGCGACAGTGACGAGCGAGACGCCGTACTTCGAGATCGAGCGGATCTCCGATGTTCGCGGGATGCCTGCCATGGCGCGCTCGACGGGGACGGTGACGTATTGCTCGATCTCGACGGGCGAAAGAGCCGGCGCCGCCGTGATCACCTGGACCTGGATGTTGGTGACGTCGGGCACCGCGTCCACCGGCAACAGCACCGCCGCGCGCACTCCCACGGCCAAGAACACGAGGGTCGCGGCGAGCACGATGGGTCGGTTGCGCAGGGACCAGCGGACGATGCCTGACAGCAGCGCCAGCATCAGTGTTGGTCCTCGCCGAGCGTCGACTTGAGCAGCAGGCTCTTCAACGTGAAGACACCACCGATGACGACCTCTTCGCCTTCATCGAGGCCGGACAGGATCTCGACCTGGGCAAGCGCCGACCTCCCGACCGTCACGTCGTGGACGATGAAGTCACCGTCGGCAGCCTTTACGAAGACCATGTCCTTGCCGCCGACCTCCGTGACCGCGGTGCGCGGCACGATGATTCGCGGTGACGCACCGGTGGCCTCGGCGAGCTCGACGTGCGCCGTGCCGAACAGCCCGATGCGCAGGCGGTCGTTGTCGTTGCGTAGGCGAATTCGGGCGGTCAGCGTACGGGCCACCGGATCGGTGCGTTGACCGATGTATTCGACGAAGCCCTCGAAGCTTTGATCGGCAAACGCGTTGAGCTGGACGTCGGCTCGCGCCCCGACGCGCAGCCGTGACAAGTCCTTCTCGAAGACGCGGCCCAAAAACCACACCTCGGAGAAATCGACGATGGTAGCGACGGTCTGCTCCGCGTTCACCGGCTGACCCACGATGGCGTCGCGCGCCACGACGACGCCGGTGATCGGAGCGCGGAGCGGGACCAAGTAGCCGCCGACGGCATCGGTGTTGACCCCAATGGCGGCGAGCTGTTCGCCAACCGCCCGCGTCTCGGCCTCTTGCGCGCGCGCCTCGGCTTCGGCATCGACCGCCGCTTGTTCTGCTCCGAATCCACTTTCGCGGAGAGAGCGCAGACGCTCGGCGTTGGCCCGTGAGGCCTTCGCCTTGGCGGCGCTGGCCGCGAGGCTCCCGCGAAGCCGACCGACGTCCGGCACGCGCAGCACCGCGAGCACGTCGCCCTTCTTCACACTTTGGCCCTCGTTGAACGACACTTGCTCGAGCCGACCACCGGTGACCGCGGAGACACGCGCCGTCTTGTCGGGCTCGGAGGTGATCTCGCCCGGCAGGCTCACCACCGCCGTCAGGAGACCGCGCTTGGCCGCTTGAGTCGCGATACCGGCGTCACGGGCGACCTCCGGGGTGACACGGAGCTGCCGCGGTAACGCCTCGTGGTGCTCTTCGTCTTCGTGGGTGTCCACCGGCCCGCTGACCGGGCGCTCGGGGTCTCCGCTATCGCGATTGCAGCCGGCGAGCAGCAGGGTGATGACGAGCCAATGCCTCATCGGTCGTCTCCCTCGAGCGAGATCCCGACAGCCCGCGCCAAGCGGACCGAAGCGACGCACAGCCATTCTCGCGCATCGATCGCCGACTTGAGCTGGCTCACGAGCGCCTGTTGCGCGATCAGGGCGTCACGGACCGCGAGACGCCCTGCCTTGACCTCAGTGGTGATGCTCGCGAGGCGCGCTTCGACGCGCGCCGTGCGCTCCGGCGGATGCAGAGCGCGAGCTTGTCGCGCCGCGGTCAGGTCCGCCGTCGCCGCATTCGCCTCCGCGCGCAGCTCGAGCTCGAGCCGTTGCCTCTCCGCTCTCGAGCGATCCGCCAAAGCAGTCATTTCGGAGATTTCGCCGGCGAGAGTCCTACCAATCGGCTGCGGCAGGGGAATGGGTAGACTCACGCCGATCCCCAGGACCCGCTCGTTGAAGCCATCGTCTTGCGCCGTGAGGGAGAGTGTCGGGTTTGGGACCCGCTCGCGGCCGAGCAAGCTCACGCGGCTCTCGAGAGCCGTGTGCTCTTCGTCCAGCGCCAAGAGCTCGGGCCGGACTGGAACAATCTCGGGTGCCTCGACGCCTTTGATTGGCTCGAGCTCCCCATCGACCGCGTTGACAAAACCTCCCACGTGGATGGCGAGCTCCGCGCGCGCTGCTTCGAGCGCTGCCTCGAGGCGCAGCCGCTCCTGCGTGACCCCGATTGCCGCGGCGTCCGCGATGTCGGCATCGACCTCGGAGGCGACGCCACCCGCCGCCATGGCGCGCACCGTGCCTGCCACGTCGTTCGTCGCGGCCTCGAGGCGTCGCGCCAGGTCGACTCTTTCTCGCATCCCGAGCACGACGAAGTAGCCCCTGAACGCCTCGGAGGTGACTTGCATGCGGGCCGCCAGCACCTGATGTCCACGGGCGGCGAGCTCACGTTCGGCCGCCGCGATGCGCAGACCACGCTGGCCGCCGACCTCGATCTGCTGCCCAATGGACACGGCCCAATTGGTGTCGCGCGCGATGTCGGCGCGGCGCGAAGCGATCGAGCCGGACACGACGGGGTTCGCCGGCAGGAACGGGCGGGCCGCTTCTCGGCGCCCGACCGCCGCGTCACGCGTCGCGAGCTCCGCTTGAAGCGTCGGACTCCAGCGCAGCGCACAGGCCGCGACATTGGCGCGGTGAATGCCGAGCGAGCAGGGATCGGCCTCCGCCTGGCCGGCGATAGGCAACACGACGACGGCGAGCGCGCACGCTCCCGCCCTGAGACTGGATCTCAAGACACACCTCGCCTGAGAGAACACGAGAACAGCTCTGACGGTCTTCCGTGCTCAGGCTATGGGTACGTGCAGGATCTCGCGGGGCTCGGGGATGGGCGGCGCGTCGACAGTCCGCTGTGGCAGACGGGCGGCTGTCGCCGGCACGATGGCTCTCATCGCGACTGGAACGGTCATGACGCGGATGTGGGCGCAGCAGGCGCAATCGCTGCACGTCGGCGCGCAGTGCCCGTCGGCGTCGTCATCGGCGCATTCTTGCGCGCAAACCGTCGAGCCGAGCACGGGCGCTTCGCCGATCGCGAGCGCGACATACAAGGCGAGGCCCATGGCAACGGTGGCGCGAATCACCCCGTTAGTGTGATCGACGCGCCGCCGATCTTCAAGGTCACTGCGCCGCGATGACCTGGTCGAGCATCAGCTCGACACCGCTCGTCCCCTTGGGCACCGCCACCTTCACCACACCGGTCAAGTCGCCGGGGCTCTTCGACATGGCATCACCGTCTTGGTCATAGCGGGCGGACACAGTGAGCTTTTCCGGCAGTGGGGCGCCTTGCATCATGATGTCGTCGGAGGCGAGGGTGAAGGTGTAGGGGAAGGCAACGCCGGCTACACGCTTCACCAGAACCGGCGGACCGCCACCGCCTTCCGTCTTGGCGATGATGAAGAGCGTCGCGCTCGCGGGCGTCTTATCCTTGAGGGCGTCGGCGACCTTGATGGTACCGGTGATGATGTCTTGACCGGGAGTCGCCGCGGCGGGAGCCGTAGTCGTTGATGGAGTCGGACGCCTGCCGAGGGGCACATCCTCCGGCGGCTTCTGGTGGTCGTTGCAAGCGGCGAGGACGAAGAGGGGCAAGAGAGCCAATACTTTCATGGTGCGGGACCTTACGCCGGCACCTCGCCCGGGTCCACGCCTGGTATGATCGGTTTGGCGGTCGATGAAGCTCACGAAGACAGATCTGGTTGCGGGCTTGACCGTCGCGGCGGTCGGCGCGCCGCAGTGCCTCGCGTACGCTATGATGGCCGGCTTGCCGCCGGTCTACGGTCTGGTGTCCGCCGCCGTGCCCGGGCTCATCGCCGCGGCCATCAGCCGCAGTCACAACATGGTGACCGGCCCGACGAATACCACCGCGCTCCTCGTGCTAGCGGCCTTGCTCCCGCACCTGACGGCCAACGGCGTCGTCGACGCTCGCGGCCTTGCGGCGCTGGGAACACTCACCTTGCTCACCGGTGTGTTGCGTCTCGCGCTCTCTGGAATCGGCGGCTCGACCCTGGTGCGCTTCCTGCCCGAGTCGGTGCTCGTCGGGTTCATGTGCGGCGTCGCCGTGCTCATCGTGGTGATGCAGCTCGACGAGGCCATGGGGCTCTCGCACGTCGTCGGGACCGGACTTGCATCGGAGGCCGCGAGCCTGACCCGCGCGTTTCAGGCCGGCATCTATCCGAAATGGACTGCTATCGCGGTCACCATCGTCACCGTCGCCATGCTCGTGCCGCTGCAGCGGCGTTACCCTCGCTTACCCATGGCGCTCATCGTCATGGTGGGCTCGAGCTTGCTCGCCTACGCGCTCGGTCTCGACGAGACCAACGGCTTGCCCATCGTCTCCGATCGCACGCCGCTCTCGCGTGGCATTCCACCACACGCGCTGCCGAGCCTCGACCCCGACATCGTCGAAGCGTTTCTCACGCCCGCGGCGGCCATCGCGCTCCTCGGCACGCTCGAGCTCACGGCGGTGCTCCGGAGCGACGGCTTGCGTGTCGACATGCGCCGCGAGATTCGTGCCCAGGCTCTCGCGAACATCGTCGGCAGCTTGGTTAGCGCGCAGCCGGCATCGGTGAGCCTCACGCGCTCGGCGCTGCTGCGGCAGATGCCCAACACGACGCGCATCGCACCAATCGTCACCGCGGTAGCGACGATCCCGCTGGTCATCGCGGCGCCGCTCCTTGGATTCGTGCCGCAGGCGACCCTCGCCGGCGTCTTGTTCGCTACCGCCTACAACATGGTCGACCGCGTGAAGGTACGTCGCATCTGGCTGGCGTCGCGCAAGGCGCGGCTCGTGCTCGCGGTGACCCTCACCGCCGCGCTCCTGTTCAAGCTCGAGTGGGCTATCGTTTTGGGTGTCGCCTTCAGCTTGGTACAATACTTGGCCGACAGCGCGACGCCCCGCCTCCGCTTGTACGTTCCAGCGTACGGCATGCGCCTGAACCCGTACGTCAAGGGCGAGGCCGCCGACATCATCATCGTCGAGGTGAGTGGTGAGCTGCACTTCGCGGCGGCGCAGGCGTTCTTGACCGAGATCTTCGAGCTCATGCCCGCGTCGCCCAAACACGTCGTGCTCGATCTCTCGCACGCGCACGCTATGCGGTTCACGGCGCTGGTGGCCTTCGAGGAGCTCGAGGCCGAGCTAGCCGCGCAGGACGCGAAGCTCCACATCGCGGGAGTCTCGACCGAGTTCGCCAGCGTCCTTCACAAAGCCGAGAGCTCCCTCGATGTTACCCCGGCCTTCGATGAGCCGGGGCGCAGCGTGCAGGAAGCGATGCGGGCGTTCCATATCGACCCGTCCCTCACCGAGACGGCTCGCCTCGCGCGTTTCTTCGGCAAGGGCAACTAGAGATCGTGTGTGCTATGGCGGACTTGGGGCTGGCCGCCGGGGCACGGCCTTCACTCCTTTGCGCTTCGTGGGCTCCGGCGGCGGCGCTGGTTTGACGGGTGATGGGGCATCCGCCGGGGCGGTCGACACCTCGGTGTTCGGTTGCGACGAGCCGCGCAGCGCTTCTTCGAACAGCTCCATCGCGGTCAAGTCGCGCGACCTCGCGACCACGACGATCAACGCAGCGACCAACGCGATCACCGCGATGACCACCGCCACCCAGGCGCTCGACGCCTCGGCTTCGACCTTCTCGGTCGTGCGGAGCGCGGGCTGCTTCTGAGTTTCCTCGGGCGGGATGTTCGGCGTCAGCACCTCGGTGCCATAGCCACTGCCGCGACGATTCAGATCGAGGGGCAGGTCATGTGACAGGAAGACTTGGGTGCGGCGCAGCTCCGCCGGATCGACCTCGTGGCTCGGCTCGACGCACTCCACCTCGGTGACTTGCTGATAGCGCTGCATCTTGGCGCGGACCTGCGTTTCATCGTCGGGAAACAGCTCCCGCATGAACGCCTGCGCTTCACGCCGACCGACGATGCTCCGGTCCTGAATGAGAAAAGGCGCCAGGGCATCGGCTAGCTGCGCGGCGCTCTCATAGCGCTCCTCCACGTCCTGCGCGAGGCAGCGCGCGACGACCGCATCGAGCTCGGGGGGGATGTCGGCGGCGTCGGCGAGGCGCGGTGCCGGTTGATTCACCACCTTTTCGTAGATCGAAAAGACGCTGCTGCCGTCGAACAGCCGCTCACCCGAGAGCATCTCGTAGAGCACAATCCCGAGAGCGAAGACGTCCGTGCGAGCATCCACGGCGTTGCCGGCGAGCTGCTCGGGAGCCATGTAGCTGAACTTGCCCTTGATGACGCCGGCCTCCGTCTTGGCCTCCTTCGCGTTCGCTTTGGCGATGCCGAAGTCGATGACCTTCACTTCACCGTCGTAATCCAGCATCACGTTTTGCGGACTCACGTCGCGATGCACCAAGCGCATGGGCCGGCCGTCGGGCCCGGATGCGTTGTGCGCGAAGTCCAGAGCCTCGGCGGCCTTGGCAACGATGTAACAACCTATGCGCGGCGGGAAGCGCATCCGCTTCTGCGCACACGCCTTGGCGATGGCCTTGAGGTCGTAGCCCCAGACCAGCTCCATGGCGATGTAGAGCGCGCCGTCGGTTCGTCCGAGCTCGAAGATCTGCGCGATATTGGGATGCACGAGGCGCGATGCGAGCTTTGCCTCGTCGACGAACATCGGCACCATCGACACGTCGATGGCGACCGTGTCGAGCATGCGCTTGATGGCGATGATGCGGGAGAACCCGTCCGCGGCTTCCTTCGCGCGGTACACTTCGGCCATCCCGCCGACGCTGACGCGGTCGAGGACGATGTACTTACCAAAACGTGCCGGGAACCGGTTGAAGGCCATGCCGCCTCAGCCAGTGTTCAGGTTAGCTCACATGCACTTGTGCGTCGACATAGAGGTTACGCGGGCTATGCTTGCGCCTCGATGCTCGCCGGCACGTCGATGGACTCGGCCACGAGCTCCGCGATGTCCCGCGTCTTCACGTCTTCTTTGCCCTGGGCGGCGACGCCGTCGCGCATCATGATGAGGCAGAACGGGCAGGCGCTGCCGACCGTGTCCGTGTTGGCGGACAAGGCTTCCTTGGCGCGATGCTCGTTGATGCGCTCGCCGATGTGCTCTTCCATCCAGAAGCGGCCACCACCGGCGCCGCAACACACGGAGCGCGACTTGTTACGCGGTAGCTCGACGAGCTTCGCGCCCGGAATCGCTTTCACGACGTTGCGCGGCGCATCGTAGATGTCGTGATAGCGGCCGAGATAACAGGAATCGTGCCAGGCGACGTCGGCGCGCACTTCCTTGCTTAGCTTCAAGCGGCCGTCGGCGATCAGCGACTCGATGAGCTGGGTGTGATGCACGAGCTCGAAGTTGCCGCCGAACTGCGGGTACTCGGTCTTGAGCGTGTGGTAGCAGTGCGGGCAGTGGGTGAGGATTTTCTTCACCTTGTAGCGGTTGAGCACCTCGACGTTGTTCGCCGCCAACATCTGGAAGAGGTACTCGTTGCCGGTGCGGCGCGCCGGGTCACCGGTGCAGCCTTCCTCTTTGCCCAGGATCGCGAACTCGACGCCCGCGGAGCGCAGGATCTTCACCATCGCAAGCGTGATCTTCTTGTTGCGGTCGTCGAACGAGCCGGCGCAGCCGATCCAGTAGAGCAGCGGAGCGTCTCCGCCCTTGCCGTCGAGCGACTCCATGCGCGGGACGTCGAGCCCCTCGGCCCAGGCGTCGCGCTTGTCGAAGCCGATGCCCCAGGGGTTCGAGTTGTTCTCCATGCCCTTGAAGGCGCGGGCCAGCTCCTGCGGCATGTCGCCGTCCATGAGCACCTTCTTCATGCGCATCTGGATGATGCGCGGCACCTGCTCGATGAAGACGGGGCACTCTTGCTCGCACGAGCCGCAGGTGGTGCAGGCCCAGATGGTCTCGGGGCTGATGCGGCCTCCGATCAAGTCAGCCAACGTGGGCGCCGCCGCCTCGGCGGGCATCGAGTCCTTCTTCTCGACGTCACCGACCGGCTTCGTGCCGCCGAAGCGCGCCGGGTAGTCGTCGATGAGGGCCTTCTTGAGATCGAGGTTCACCTGACGGTGCGATAGTGGCTTACCGGTGAGCATCGTCGGGCAGTAGACGTTGCAGCGACCGCACTCGGTGCACGAGTAGGTGTCGAGGACCATCTTCCAGTTGAGGTCGGCGCTCGTCGCAATACCGAACTTTTCGGTCTTCTCGAGGTCGATGACCG
>JBGGMJ010000026.1:0-21495 GCA_041288095.1 Myxococcota bacterium | reverse complement strand
CCAGTGTACGCGGTCAGCAGCGCGTTGCGCAGGCGCGCGTCGACGAGGACACCGCCTCCACCGGTCGCCGCGTGACGTCCCGGTGTGAAGGCGTGGCCGCCGATGTGCTCGAGCACGAACGAGCGTAGCGCCGCGTTGTCGCCACCGATGAGCTGAACCAGGATGTCGAACGCCGCATCGTCGCCGAGATACGCCAGCGCGATCCACGACGCCGCGGCGGTTTGCTCGTTCTTTATGGCGGTCGTGGCGCGACGCAGCGCCTTCGTGAGGTCCTTGTCGAAGCTCCGGTTGGCGAGGGCGAGCACCTCGAGGGCCGCGTCACGCGCGACTTCCTCGGGTGAGAGCTTCGGTGTCGTGTTCGCGGCTTTGCGCGCGCCGATGCTACCCGTGAACATCGTGAGGTAGTCGCGCAGCGCTTCCTTTTTGCCGAGGTTCAAGAGCGCGACGCGCGCGGCGATGCGTTGCTGATCCGACGCGGTCGCTGGGTTCATGGCGCGAGTCAGGATCTCGGTCGCGCGCGCATCCCCCGTGAGGCCCAGAGCACGGATCCCCGCGAGGCCGAGTCGTGGGTCGTTGTTGCCGAGCATTGGCAATGCCTCACCGACCTTGCGGCGCCCCAGGTACCAAGCGCAGGCCTGCGCCACCGGCTCGCTCGCCGGCTCGCTGACCGCCTTGGTGCAGGTGTCGATGAGCCCGTCGCTGTCCCAGCGTCCGACATAGAGGACATAACGGGCGCGGGCGGCGTCATCGCCCCCCGGGAGCTGAGCGAGCTCGACGATCTTCGGCAGCGCATGCTCGCGATCGCCAGTTTGGAAGAGGGCGAGAGCGAGCGCCGGCCGCATCGCGACGTGCCAATCCGCTTCGCGCTGGCTCGTGTCGTCGACGGCGAGCATGCGGTCCACGTGCACGGCGTTGCCCAGGTATGCGAGGCCGTTCAGCCCGAGCAGATGGAGGTTCGCGGGGTTCGTACCACCGGCGCAGACGTAGTCGAACTCCCCATTCGTCCGCGTCAGCGTATCGGCAAAGAGCGTTTCGTAGGTCGCGTCCAGGCGCCCGGCGACCGTTTCGATGCCGGCCTTGCAGGACACGAGATCGAGCGCGCAGCGGTACGGCTCCTCGAGCAGGTTTTGCAGGGGGGGCTTCGCGGTGCAGGTGTTGACCCCTGGTGCATCCTCCCGGACGTTGTAATAGCGCTCCTGGAAGGTGTTTTGGGGCCTGCCGGCGTGGGGCTGGAAAGTGTTGCCCTTGCCGCGCACGAAAGTGCAACCGGCGACGAAAGCCAACGAAGCGACGACAATCAAGCGGGGTTTCATCGTGGGCACGGCTTACCAGATCGGTGGATACTGTAGAAGCGCATGAAGCTGTTGCTCGTGACCCCACCGATGACCCAGCTCAATACGCCGTACCCCGCGACGGCGTATCTGACGGGCTATCTGCGCTCGCAGGGGGTCACGGTGTCCCAGGCGGACCCCGCGCTCTCCTGGGTCTTGGAGCTCATCTCACCCGACGGTGTCCGCCGGGTCGGGGCGGCGCTGCCCGCGAAACACACCTCGCCCGCGGTCCGGTTCCTCGTCGAGAACCTCGACGCCGTGGCGGCTCAGGTCGGGCCGGTCGTCTCCTTCCTCCAGAATCAGGACCTCTCGCTCGCGCACCGCATCGCCGGCCGGCGCATGCTGGTCGAAGGCCCTCGCTTCCGCGACATCGGACCATCGGGCCACGAGGAGGAGTATCTGGACTGGGCGTTCGGGGCGATGGGCGTCGTCGACCGAGCCCGCTACTTCGCCACCCTGTTCATCGAGTGCATCGCCGACGCCATCCGCGACGGCATCGATACCCATTTCGCTTTTGCCCGCTATGGCGAGTCACTGGCCACGAGCCAGCCGACGATGGATCCGCTCCTCGACGAGCTCGCCGCGGGTCGTGACCGCGTCACCGCGCGCGTGCTCGCGGAGCTCACCCAGCAGCTCGTAGCCGAGCATCGGCCCGACGTCGTCGGCATGACCTTGCCGTTTCCGGGGAACGTCTTGGGTGGCTTGCGCATGGCCGAAACGATCCGCGCCGCCGCGCCCAAGACGCGCATCGTCTGGGGCGGCGGCTTCGTCAACACCGAGCTGCGCCGCCTCTCCGATCCTCGCTTGTTCGACTACGTCGATGCCGTGACTTATGACGACGGCGAGAGACCCCTAGAGCACCTCCTGCGTGCTTGGTCGGGCACGAGCACTCCGCTGGTCCGCACCCGTGTCCGCGAAAACGGAGTCGTGGCGTTGCACGACGACGCCAAGATCACCGACGTCGCCATGAAAGACACCGGCACGCCGACCTACGATGGGCTGCCGCTCACGCGCTATCTCGCGGTCATCGACACGCTCAACCCGATGCACCGCCTGTGGAGCGACACGCGCTGGAACAAGCTCACGGTGGCGCACGGCTGCTACTGGCGGAAGTGCTCGTTCTGCGACATCAGCCTGCACTACATCCAGCATTACGATCCGCTGGCCGCGAGCCTGCTCGTCGATCGCATCGAGCAGCTCATCGCCGAGACCGGCACCCGTGGCTTCCACTTCGTCGACGAAGCCGCGCCGCCCGCCGCCTTGAAGGCGCTCGCCGAGGAGCTCATCGCTCGCAAGGTGCAGATCGCTTGGTGGGGCAACGTCCGCTTCGAGAAGTCGTTCACGCCGCAGGTGTGCAAGCTGCTCACGCAGTCAGGCTGCATCGCCATCAGCGGCGGCCTCGAAGTCGCGAGCAATCGCTTGCTGGCGCTCATGCAAAAGGGCGTCACCGTCGAGCAGGTGGCCAGGGTCACCAAGGCGTTCGCCGACGCCGGCATCCGTGTGCATGCGTACCTGATGTATGGGTTCCCGACGCAGACCGTGCAGGAGACCGTCGATGCGCTCGAGTACGTGCGCCAGCTCTTCGTCGAAGGCTGTCTCGACTCGGCCTTCTGGCACCGCTTCGCCGCGACCGTGCACGCCCCCGTCGCCAAGAACCCGGAAGGCTACGGCATCACCTTACCGCCGCGTCCCGAGCCCACCTTCGCCGAGAACGACATTGCCTTCGTCGATCCCACCGGCGCCGATCACGACCGCTTGGGCGAAGGCCTACGCCGCGGCCTGTACAACTTCATGCACGGCCTCGGGCTCGAGGAAGACGTGCGCCAGTGGTTTCCGATGAAGGTGCCGAAGACTACGGTTCATCCGGGCTTCGTTCGGGGGGCGCTGACGCAGAAGCGGTCGGCTTAGCGGCGTCGCGTACGCGCTGCAGCATGGTGCGAAAGACGCGCCGCAGGTGATCGCGCACCGCCTCGGGCTCGCCGAGCGCGACCAGAGTGTCCGCTACAGCCTCCAACGTCGACACGAACTCACGCTTCGGCTCGCGGCGCATGGCCCCGTAGATGGACGCCTCGCGCGGCTCGAGCACGATGCGCTGGAGCTTGAGCAACCATGCGTTGCGCCACCACAAGGTCTTGGCCTGTGACCAGGTTCCGTCGAGCACGATGATGCCCTGGATGCGTTTGGCCGGTACGACCACGCCACCTTTGTCGACGACGCGCGTGCCCTTGCCTTGCGCCGTCCCCTTACGTGGGAAGATGACCGCCCAGCGTGCCGGGTCGACCTCGTCGTCCAGAGCCGCGTTCAAGGAGCGCCAGGAGAGCCCAACGACGACTTTGGCGCGTTTGAGGTTCGTTGGCAGTAGTCGCGCGGTTCCAAGCGTCACATCTTGTTCTTGGGGATGTTGCAGGACCACGATGCGCAGGCGCGTATCCTGGGGGGCACTACGGTCACAAACGCAGACATTCAGCGGCTTTCCGCAAGTTGGGCAGGCCTCGACGGGGGGTGCGTCGGGCGCTCTTCCTGTCCGATGATTCGCCGTGGTACTGGCGTTTCGCCGGCTCCGCTTCCTACGTGGCTCGCTAGGCATCTCTGATGCACCTTGTCGCATGCTGATCAGTATTCTCAAAGCAGCTCTCACCGTGGTCGCTATCGGCGCGACGAACGGAGGCCCCGGCCGGTGGATTCACGGCTTGGTGTCGAGCTTCCTTGATCCTGATTGGAACGAGGCCCATCGCCACGTCATCTGGGCCACCATCATCTTCATCTTGTTCTTCGCCGGTATCGGCCTGCCGCTTCCCGAGGACATCCCGCTCACCATCTCGGGCTTCACCACCTTCAAGCTCTCCGGTGACCGCTTCGTCCTGGTCAACTACGCCCTCACCATGGCGGCGGTGATCGTGCCCATCCTCGCCGGCGATCTCCTGACCTACAGCATTGGCCGGCGCTGGGGCTTTTCACTGCCGGCGCGCGTGCGCCTCATCGGCCGCTTGTTGCCCGAGAAGCGCCTGGCGCGGGTGCAGCGTTGGTTCGACCACTACGGCAACTTCACGGTGTTCCTCGGCCGCCAGATCGCCGGCGTCCGCTTCGTCACCTTCTTCTCGGCCGGCGCCATGCGCATGCCGGTCACCAAGTTCATCCTCTTCGATTTCCTCGGTTGTCTGGTCAGCGTGCCGATCTGGCTGACCCTGGGGACGCTCGCCGCCATTCACGGCAAGGAGTGGCTCGATGTCGTCTCGCGCAAGGTCGGCCGTGGCGTGCTCTTGTCCGCCGTCGGCTTGTTCCTGCTGTTCTATGTGATCTTGAAGGTTAGGTCCGCGCTGCGCGCCCGCAGAGTCGAGACGGAGCATGCGGCACCGGTGGTCGAGTCGCCGGTGGTCGAGACCAAGCACCTCCCAGTCGAGTCGACGCGTGGACCGGCGAGCGATACTCCTTAAGCTCGGTATCCTGGTGGCCATGCTCGGGTCCGCTTGGGCCATCGAGCGCCATTGGAACCAGCAGCGCGCCCGTGCGCATGCCCTGGAAGGCTGGCCCAAGGTCGGACAGTGGCACGAGATCGAGCGCACGAAAGCGTCCGACGAAGAAGCGGAACGGCTTTTGGCGCTGGGCTACGTCGAGGGCGTGAACGACGCGCCAGCCGTTAGCGGCGTCACGCGCCACGACGTTGGCCTCGCCGACGCTGGCGTGAACCTCTACGTCTCGGGGCACGCGTCGGAAGCGTACCTCATCGACATGCAAGGAAAGCTCCTGCACACCTGGAGCTACCCACGAGAGCGCGCATTTCCGGCGCTCGCTGGCTTTGCCGCTAAAGCGGACGAAGACCGGCTCTACTGGCGTTACGCGAAACCAAGACCCGACGGGTCCATCATCGCGGTCTACGAGGGCGCCGGACTCGTCGCCTTGGATTGGAATTCACGTCCCTTGTGGACGCATCAGGGGTGGAATCATCACGACGTGGATGTCGCCGCCGATGGCGCCATCTGGGCCTTGGGCCGGACACGGCGCGTGGTGCCCTGGCTGCGCGCCGAGCCGGTGATCGACGACACCTTGCAGATCCTGGAGGCCGACGGCCGCTTGCGTGCGCGCATCTCGATCCTCGAGGCGCTGCACGGCAGCAGCGAGGAGCACCTCCTGCGCACCATCCCGCCGGGGGAAGACGTACTCCACACCAACGCCGTGCGCGTGCTCGACGGGCGCTTCGCGGCGAACTGGCCGGGTTTCACGGGGGGGCGGGTGTTGCTGTCGATCCGCGAGATCGATGCGCTCGTGCTCATCGATATTGCGTCCGCCAAAGCGGTATGGTCGATGATGGGCGTCTGGCGGCGGCAACATGCGCCGGAGCTCCTCGCGAACGGCAAGATGCTCTTGTTCGACAATCGCGGCATCGATGGTCGCTCGCGAGTCATGGAGATCGATCCACAAGGGCGGCCGAGCTGGGTGTTCGACGGCAAGGGCGCCGCGTTCTACTCCGAGACCTGTGGTGGGCAGCAGCGCTTGGGCAACGGCAACACGTTGATCGCGGAGACCGAGACGGGGCGCGCGCTGGAAGTCACACCCGCGGGCGACATCGTCTGGGAGTTCTGGAATCCGCATCGCACCGGTCGAAACGACCAGTTGATCGCGGCGCTGTTCCAGATGACGCGCTTGCCGGCCGATTACGCTATGGGCCGCTGAATAGTGATGGGATGCCCTTGCCGACGTGCACGGCGGCATCGAAGCGCTCGATCTTGCTACCGCGTGCCGCCATGGTGACGACGTCGACCGCGACCTGCGCCAGCGCTTGTTCGGAGCCGTCGGCGGCGTTGGGGAAGTTCGCCGCGTACGTCGACTGGAGCTTCGGCACCTTCAGCCAATCCTGGCTGTCCATGTGCGTGTCGAAGGCATCGCGCTGTTCGCTGCTCGCGTCGCCCAGGTTCACGGCGACCATCGCTGTCAGGCCCATTGCCTAGTGTCCTCGCGCTGTTCCGCTGTAGCGGACACGTCGAAGCGTCCCCACAAGAGATCGTGATCGGAGTCGGGGGTCGCCACCTGGCCGCGCGCGAGCGGCTCCAGGTTGCTGCAAATGACGTCGTAGCGGCGGGGCAGGTCGAGCCGGAGCTTGCCGAGCGCGCGGGCCAGGCGCTGCGCCACCTTGGGGTCGCGTGAGCGAGAGAAGAAGTGCGTCGGACGCGTCTCGGGGTCGACGGCGCCGAGCTCGGTGAGCGGCGCCAGGAGCTCCTCGTAGGCTTGGCGGTGCTTTTTGTGACGGAAGGTGAAGACGTTGGCGTCGCCCATCGCGATGAGGCGGTGGTGCAGATCGCGCGACACCAGGGTGGTGGTGACCATGGCGAGCTGCTCCTGGCGATGACGATTGCCGCCGGCGGCGTCGAGATGGAAGTTCACCAGCGTGAAGGGCGTGCCGTCGCGTGGCGTGACGGTGCAGACCAAGGCGTATTTCTGCTCGGGCTCGGGCTCGGCCATGTAGAGCGGCGCGAGCTTGCCGAGGACCTTGAGCTTCGGCAGCGGGATGAGCAGCTCCTCGCGCACGCTCACCCGACGGTGATCGTAAATGACCGCGAGCTGCGCGTTTTCGCCGCGACAGAGCACGTCGAAGTCCGTCCCCAGGGCGCGGCCGATGAGCTCCGCGGGGGTCGCTTCGCCGGCGAGCCTGTTCTCCTGCAAGCACAAGACGCCGAGGTCGAGGGTGGTGGCGAGGGAGCGGTAAGTCGCGACGAGCTGCGGCAAGCGCAGGCCGTGCATGATGTTGTGGCTGGCGACGAGGATCGACTGCACGCGCCGCTCCATAGCTAACCTTGGTGCAATGCGGAAGCCAGGCCGGGCAGGAGGGCCCGCAGCCCCGACGAGATGATCTCGATGGCAAGCGCCGCGAGCAACAGGCCCATGACGCGGGTGGCGATGTTCAAGCCGGTGCGGCCGAGGGCGTTGCCGATGGGCTCCGCCAAGCGCAACGCCGCCCAGACGGCGACCCCAACGAGGGCGCAGCAGGCGACGGTGAACCCCGTATCGATCCAGGACTTGGCTTGTTCGGCGTAGACGATGGCAGTGCTGATGGCGCCGGGGCCGGCGAGCAGGGGAATGCCCAGCGGCACGATGCCGATGGTCGCTTTGTCCTCCGCTTCAGCGGTCTCTTCGGGAGTCTGCTTGGCGCGGCTCTGACGTGCCTGGAGCATCGACAGCCCCATCATGAGGATGAGAATGCCGCCACCGACGCGAAAGGCCGCGATGCTGATGCCGAAGAACCCGAGGATGTGCGCGCCCAAGAGGGTCGAGATGACCAGCACCATGGCGACCGCCGAGGCGGCCAGGCGCGCGGTACTGGCACGCTGCGCTTTGGTGTAGTCGCGGGTCAGCGTGATGTAGGTGGGAATGACGCTCAGCGGATTGACGATGACGACGAGCGCCACCAGCACCTTGGCCTTCTGGAAGAAGATGTCCATCCGCGCGGCGGTATATGCGGGGGCGCGCAGCGTGACGCAAGCCGATTACCGTGCCATGGTCGTGACGTTGTGATGGAGACGCAGTTCCTCTTCGCGACCTGCCAGGTCGGCACCGAGCGCATCCTCAAGGAAGAGCTCGCGCAGCGTTTTCCATTCCTGCGACCAGCCTTCTCGCGGCCGGGACTCATCACCTTCAAGGATAGCCGTGAGGGTGCCGCGGTCGCTCCGGACTTCGAGCTGGGCGCGGTGTTCGCGAGGGCCTACGGGGCTTGTCTCGGAGAGGTCGTCACGTCCGCCGATGACCAGGCAAAGGTCATGGCGGAGAAGATCCTGTCGCTCGAGCCCAAGCCGGTGGCGCAGCTGTGGCTCCGCGATGTCGCGGCGCCGGGTGACGAAGGCGACATCTTGGAGGCGCGGGCCGCCGAAGTCGCGCGCTTGACGAAGGAGCTGGGCGCGTTCGGGGTTCAGGTGAGCGCCATGCCCGCCGTTGGCCAGCTCGTGTTCGATATCGTCGTGGTCGAAGACGCTAGCTGGTGGCTCGGTGTGCACAAGCACAGCATCGATCATCCGCCGTCGCCGATCACACCGGTGCATCCGCCCGAGGCGCCTTCGCGGGCGTATCTGAAAGTCGAAGAGGCCATCCGCTGGTTTGGCTTGTCGTTGCGCGAGGGTGACATCGCCGTCGAGCTCGGGTCGGCTCCTGGTGGCGTCGTGTACGCGCTCTTGGCTCGCGGGCTGAAGGTCACCGGCATCGATCCCGGCGAGATGGCCCCCGCGGTGAAAGCGAACAAGCGCTTCACGCACCTCGCGATGAGCGCGTTCGATGTCCGCGAAAACAATCTACCGAAGCGCGTCGATTGGTTGTTGTTGGACATGAACACCGAGCCCGAGCTCGGGCTTCGCGCGGTCGAGCACCAAATCAAGCTGGGGCGCATGCCGACCTATGGGGTGATTCTGACTTTGAAGCTGAATCAGCCGAGCTTCTCGACGCGGATACCCGAGCTGGTGAACCGCGTTCGCAGTCGTGGCTTCCCGATCGTCTACGCCAAGCAGCTCACTGCAAATCGCCGTGAAATCACGCTGGTTGGACTGACGGACCGCGGTTTACGACGCGCCTGAGAGAAGTGCGGGCGCTCCGAGCTTCGGCTACCCTTCACCCCAGATGCGTTGGCTCGCAGCCCTGTGCGTCACAGGGCTCACTCTGATCGCAGCACCGTCGGCGCACGCCGCCTCGTCCGGCATTACGGGCTACTCGAACACGCCGTATTGCACCTCGTGCCACGCCAACAACGGCTTTCTCACCTCCGTCACCTTCGGAGGCACGAGCACCGCGACACGCGGCCAGACCCTCACCTTGACCGCTACGGTGAATCGTTCTGGGTTGTCGGCCGCGGGCTTCAACGCATCGGTCAGTGGCGGCACGCTGCTCACGTCGGTGTCGGACACCGGCGTGCAGAAAATCGGTAGTGAGCTCACCCACACCACCCCGCGTGCTATCTCGGGTGGCGTCGCGACGTTTACCTTCCGTTGGACGGCCCCGACGACGACCGGCAACTATACGCTCTTCGTCGCAGGCAATGCCGTCAACTTGACCGCCGGCACCGGCGGCGATGACCCGGCGAAGAGCTCGCGCACCCTGACGGTCATCGCGAGCTGCGGTGACGGCGTCGTGGATGCCGGTGAAGCCTGCGACGATGGCAACGCCAGCAACACCGACGCGTGTCTCAACACCTGCGTCGCCGCCACATGCGGCGACGGGTTCACGCGCACGGGTTTCGAGCAGTGCGACGACGGCAACGCGGTCAACACGGATGCGTGTCGCACCACCTGCGTGAACGCCGTGTGCGGTGACGGTGTCGTGCGTGCGGGTGTCGAGCAATGCGACGACGGCAACGCCACGAACACGGACGCGTGTCTCAACAGCTGCGTGAGCGCCGTGTGCGGCGATGGTGTCGTGCGTACCGGTGTCGAGCAATGCGACGACGCTAACGCCGTCGACACCGATGCGTGTCGCACTACCTGTGTGAACGCCGCGTGTGGTGATGGTGTCGTGCGTACCGGTGTCGAGCAATGCGACGACGGCAATGCCGTCAACACCGACGCGTGCCTCACCACCTGTGCGACCGCCGTGTGTGGTGACGGTGTCGTGCGTACCGGTGTCGAACAATGCGACGACGGCAACGCCGTCAACACCGACGCGTGTCGCACCACCTGCGTCACCGCCATATGTGGTGACGGTGTCGTGCGTACCGGTGTCGAGCAATGCGACGACGGCAACGCCGTCAACACCGACGCGTGTCCGAACTCTTGCCAGCTCGCCGCTTGCGGCGATGGCGTCGTCCAGGTCGGTGTCGAGCAATGCGACGACGCAAATACGAGCAACACCGACGCGTGTTTGAACACCTGCTCGAGCGCCTCGTGCGGCGACGGTTTCGTGCGCACCGGTGTCGAACAATGCGATGACGGCAACGGCAGCAACAGCGACGCATGTCTGACCAGCTGCGTACCGGCCACCTGTGGTGACGGGCACACCCGCACCGGCGTCGAGCAATGCGACGACGGCAACGGCGTCAACACCGACGCCTGCCTCACGACGTGTGTCACCGCGACGTGCGGCGACGGATTCCTCAGGGCGGGAGTCGAAACCTGTGACGACGGCAACGGCGTCAACACGGACGCGTGCCTTTCCACGTGCGTGCCGGCGAGCTGCGGCGATGGTTTTGTCCGCGCGGGCGTCGAGCAGTGTGACGACGCCAATGCGAGCAACACCGATGCCTGCCTCACCAGCTGCACGACGGCCGCGTGCGGCGACGGCTTCGTGCGCGCCGGCGTGGAAGCGTGCGACGACGGCAATGCGCTGAACACCGACGCGTGCCTCAGCAGCTGTCAGGTTGCCTCGTGCGGCGATGGCTTCACGCGGGCCGGCACCGAGCAGTGCGACGACGGCAACCCGAGCAACTTCGATGGCTGCTTGACGACCTGCGTCGCCGCGACCTGCGGCGACGGCTTCGTGCGCTCGGGCGTCGAGGCTTGCGACGACGGCAACGCCAACAACACGGACGTGTGCCTCACGACCTGCGTGGTCGCGACCTGCGGTGACGGTTTCACGCGTTCCGGTGTCGAAGCCTGCGATGACGGTAATGGCAGCAACGGCGACGCCTGTCTCAATAGCTGCGCCTTCGCCGGATGCGGCGACGGCTTCACGCGGGTCGGCGTCGAGGACTGCGACGACGCCAACACCAGCAACACCGACGCATGTTTGAGCACGTGCAAGATCCCATTCTGCGGCGACGGCTTCGTGCGCGTCGGCATCGAGACTTGCGACGACGGCAACACCAGCAACACCGATGCCTGCCTGAACAGCTGCGCCGCCGCGACGTGTGGCGACGGGCATACGTTCACCGGCGTCGAAGGCTGCGACGACGCGAACCAAGACAACACCGACGCCTGTCTGAACACCTGCCGGGTCGCGAGCTGCCCGGACGGCTTCGTGCGTGCCGGCGTCGAGGCGTGCGACGACAACAACACCAACGACAACGACGATTGCCCCACCACCTGTCAGGTCGCTTCTTGCGGTGACGGCGTCATCCACATCGGCAGCGAGGAGTGTGACGACGCCAATCCTGACAACGGCGACGCGTGCTCGAGCGAATGCAAGAAGGCCGTCTGCGGCGACGGCTTTGTCTGGGCCGGCAAGGAGCAGTGCGATGACGGCGATCAGGACCCCACCAATGCGTGCTTGAACAACTGCAAGAGCGCCACCTGCGGCGACGGTGTGGTGCAGGCGAGCGTCGAGACCTGCGACGCGGGCGCGTCCGGCAGCGCCACCTGCGACACCGATTGCACGCCGGCGGCCTGCGGCGACGGCGTGGTGAATGCTCTCGCGAGCGAGGCCTGCGACGACGGCAACGCGGTGGGCACCGATGCATGCACGCAGGTCTGCAAGGTCGCGCTCTGCGGCGACGGCATCGTCCGCGCTGGCGTCGAGCAGTGCGACGACGCTAACGCGGACGATCGCGATCTGTGTCTCGGTCACTGCATGTTGGCGGCGTGTGGCGACGGTGTCGTTCAGAGCGGGGCCGAGCAATGCGACGACGGTAACCAGGTCGATGACGACGGCTGCAGCACGACCTGCAGCTCCGACTCCGATGGTGACGGTATCGCGGACCGCATCGAGCTGGGCGACGATGATCCGGCGACCCCGCCGATTGACACCGACATTGACGGCACTCCGGACTACCTGGACGAGGACGCCGACGGCGACACGGTGAGCGACGCCGATGAGGCGGGCTCGACGTCGTCAAGCGCGACGCCGCGCGACGCGGATGAGGACGGCGTCCCGGACTACCAAGACGACGACTCCGACAACGACGGCATCACGGATCGGCTCGAGCAAGACGACGACGACCCCGAAACGCCGCCGCTCGACACGGACGGTGACGGCACCCCCGATGCCCAGGACGACGACTCCGACGACGACGGTATCCGCGACCCGTTCGACAACTGTCGGAGCGTCGCGAATCCAGATCAAAAGGATAGTGCTGGTGCCGCGGCGGGCGATGCCTGTGAGCCCGCGCCGGAAGTCTGTGCCGCTGGCGATTGCGCCGCCGTGTCGAGCTGCACATCCACCTCTCCGGCGTGGCCAGGCGCATTGTTTGCGCTCCTCCTCGGTCTGCGCTTCAAAAGAAGACGATGAAACGACTGCGCGCGTGTTTGCTCTTCGTTGGGTTAGCCGCTTGTGGCGTCGAGCTCGAGGTGCCGCGCGACGCCGACCTCATCTGCGAGACCAACGACGAGTGCCCGTCGGGTACGCGCTGTCACCCGCAGCTCGGCCGATGCGTCAGCACCACGAGTGACGACGCGGTCGCACCCAACATCGATCCAGCGTCGATCACCATCGAGCCGGCGCGTGCGTCACAAAACAGCGCCGTCTTCATCAGCTTCTCGGTCGACGAAGACCTGGCGGCGGCGCCCACACTGGCACTGGTCGACCCGCAAGGCTTGGCGAGCCCAATCGTCGACGCCAACATCATCACGCTGCGCGAGGATCGTCGCAGCTACATCTACGTGTTTCGTCCGCGTGGCACCGAGCGCGAGATCCGCTGGTCCATCGTCGCGAACCTCTACGATCAGGTCGGCAACGGCACCGAGAACAGCGTCATCGGCAACGTCGACCTGGATTTCACGCCGCCCGATCTCACGGCGTCTCCGACAGCGTCGCGGGCGTTCATCGCGGCGGGCGCTTCCGTGCTGGTCAGCATCCAGGCCAACGAGAAGCTCGCGGCGACGCCCCAGGCATTCTTGAGCTTTGCCGACGGTACGACGCCGCGGCTGATGCGCGCTGGAGTGCACAACCCGACGCTCAACCGCTATCAGTTCGAGTACACCGCCCTTGGCGACGAGCCGCCGGGCCGCGCCGCGCTCTTGCTGCCCATGACGGACGCGGCTGGTAACTTCGTCACCCGCGAAAAGCAGCTCGAGCTCACTCTCGATTTCGCCCCGCCCTCGATCGTGAGCGTCGACGCCGTGGCCATCGATCCTCCGCCGGGCGCGCCGCTGAACGTCGCGCGCCATGTGACCCATGGCTCGACTTACGCGGTGCGCTTCGTCGCATCCGAGGAGCTCGCGCAGCCACCGGTGGTGCGGGCGATCAAGGGCTCGACGACACTGACGCTCGAAGAATCCGGCACCGTCTCGGGCGTCTATCGCTACGCGATCACGCTGGCTGACGACGCAACCTACGACCAGGGCATCTACACCCTGCAAGCGACATTGGTCGACTTGGGCGGCAACGAGCACGTCGAGACCCTCGTCGTCGATCTCCCCCTCGTGGTCGACACCGAAGCGCCGGCGCCACCCGCGGTCAACGTAAGTGACCTCGTGGTGCACACGCGCAGTCCCTGGGGCAGAGACGTTACGCAAGGGGAACCGCGCTTTACCATGCGAGGGGGCGCCGGCGCCGTCGCGTCGTGTTCGCCTAACGCTCCCGTCCCCGCTGGCGACGCGTGTCATGTCGTCGTCGCCTACGCGAGCGCTGTGACCGCGGCGACCTCGGAGCTGGGGCGCGCCGACGTGACCGTGGATGGCGGTTTTGCCGAGGTCAATCTCGCCGAGGTGGACGTGCCGGTGCTCTACGTGGCCGCGGTCGACGCCGCGGGCAACGTGAGCGACGCAAATGGTAACGCGGCGGACGGCGCGCAAGCTATCGCGGTTAGGGACGCGGTCTGGATCGCGACCCTCTCCGGCAAGGTGGAAAACAGCACCGTGGCCAATCCCCACACCGTGGTGACGACGCCATCGTTTCGCGCGACGCTCGCGCAAGACGAGGTGCGGGCGCTCGAGCCGGTCGTCGACCCACCCGTGGGCGTGCGTCTGCGCGGCGCCGATGGCGTGACGCTCTCCGCGGCCAGCGAGCGCATCTGGTCGCAGCGCTTTCCCACGACCCTCAAGCCGGAGGCGCGTACGGAGCACGCGACGGCGTACGACTTGAAGCGCGGTCGCACCATCATGTTCGGCGGTCAAGACGATGCCGGCAAGCTGCAAGACGTGTGGGAGTGGGACGGAACCCGTTGGGACTTCGTGATCGTCGGCGGCGAGAGCCCATCACCACGCGCCGGCCACGCCATGGCCTACGACGCGGCCCGAGGCGTCACCGTGATGTTCGGTGGTCTCACGGTCGAGGGGACGCTGTCCGACGAGACATGGATCTGGAACGGCAATGCCTGGAGAAAGGCGACCCCCGCGCTGTCGCCGCCGGGCCGCGAGTTTCATCGCATGACCTACTTCCCCGAGCGCGGCACGGTCATCTTGTTCGGCGGCTTGTCGGCAAACGAGCTCGACGACGTGTGGGAGTGGGACGGCGAGACTTGGGCTCCGGTGGTCTCTGGCGGCGCGCTGCCGCCGGCGCGCTGGAATCACGCCATGGCCTACGATCCGATCCGCGGCCGCATCGTCATCTACGGCGGCCGCGCGACGTCGCCGCGCGCCGACATGTGGTCGTGGGACGGCACGACCTGGGACGAAGAGATCTTCTTCGGATCACGTCCATCGCCCCTGTTCGTCAATCGCATGGCGTACGACTTCATGCGCGAGCGCTTGGTGCTCTTCGGCGAGAAGACTTGGGAATGGACGGGCACGCAGTGGATCGCGCCCAACACGGCGAGCACCATCACGCCGGACAGCCGCAGCTTTGGCGAAATGGAATTCGATCCCGTACGCAAGCGCGTCACGTTGTTTGGCGGCAAGGCCACGGCCGTCTGCACCGGTTCCGTCACCGAACTGTGCGGCGACGTCTGGGAGTGGGGTGGGTCCGTCTGGTCGGAAGCGACGCCGGGTGATGCGAGTGTGCCAGAGCCGCGCGACAAGCACGCCATGGCGTACGACGAGGAGAGCCTGCGCGCGATCATGTTTGGCGGCTCCAATGGACCGATTCACCCCGGCACGTGGGCATGGACGGGATCGAACTGGCTCGATGTGACGCCCGTCGTGGAGCCGCCGATCCGCATTCGCCACGCCATGGCCTACGACGCCACCGCGCTCGGCGTCGTGATGTTCGGCGGTATCAAGGGCAGCACCTTCTGTGACGGCGAGGTCAACACGTGCGGCGACACGTGGCTGTTCAGCGCCGGCTTCTGGGACAAGGTGCTCGACGCCGTCGGAGCGCCACCGGCGCGGCATTCGCACGCGATGGCTTACGTCACGGCGTCGACGCCGCCGGGCGTGGTGATGTTTGGCGGCAGTCGCGGACAGGCGAGCGCCACCACGCGATGCCCACTCGTCAGCGGCACGAAAGATTGCGCCGACACCTGGCGCTACGACAGCGTCACGAACACGTGGTCGGACGAAAGCGGGCTCGGCGCCGATCAGCCTTCGGCGCGCACGCGCCACGCCATGGCCTACGACAGGACGCGCGGCGTGGCGGTCCTCTTTGGCGGCCTCGACGCGAGCAGTGAGTGCCGGGGCGACGACATGGGTGCTGGGCGAGCCTGTGACGACACGTGGGAGTGGGGCCAGTGGGGTATCCCGGTCTGCATCACCGACGACGCGTTCTGCTGGCGCGAGGTGACGCCCGTGGGGTCGCCATCGCCTACGCCGCGCAGCTCGCACGCGATGACCTACGACGTCGCGCGCCAGCGTGTTGTTCTTTATGGCGGACAGCTTGCCGACGGCGAGGAGCTCGGCGACACCTGGGAGTGGACGGGATCGCGCTGGATCGAGATCACGCCATCGAGGCTCAATCCGCCGGCGCGCTTCGCACACACACTCGCGTACGACGTAGCGCGCCGCCAGGCGGTCCTTTTTGGCGGCAGCTCGCGCCGCGACACCTGGGAGCTCGCCGCGGATCCAGATCAGCGACCGGCGCTCATCGCATCCATCGATTGGCGCTTTGCATCAGCGGACATCGCCGACGTCGAAGGCCTGACGATCGTAGCGCACGCGAGTGGTACGGGGTTCGTCACCGCCGCCGTCGATACGCCCCTGGACGGTGCCCGCCTGTTGGTGTGGCAGCCGGAGCGCAACGGTTGGGTGAATTCGGCTAGCACCGGAGCCGGCGTCGATGGCGCTCCCGGCGTCATCGACTACACGACGGCGAGCCCACAAGAGAGCCAATCGGTTTTTGCCGACGACTCGCTCGTGCATTTCGCGCTCACGCCGACCTTTCCCATGGGCAACGGGTCGACGCCGGCGGAGGTCAAGCTCGACTATCTCGAGGTCGCCGTGAAGTACCGCCGCGACCCCTGACGCGCGCGCCAGAGCAAGGCCAGCGCGATGACCAGCGCCGCACCTGAACCGCGTTCGTTCGCGGCACAGCCGCTTTGCTCGAGCCCCTGCTCGCGCAGCGCACAATCGGCGGCGCAGCCGTCGCTCCCGTCACAGTCTTCACCGGTGTCGACGATGCCGTCGCCGCATCGCGTTGCTTGGCAGCTGGTTCTGCAGAAGTTCGCGAGCACGCTGGAGTTGTTGCGGCCGTCATCGCAGGCCTCGCCAGTGTCGATGACGCCGTCGCCGCAAAATGCCACAAGGCAGGTGCCGCGACACGCGTCGGCCGTGGCGTTGCTGTTGGCAAACCCCTGGTCGCACTCCTCGCCGACATCGACCACGCCGTTGCCACAGAGCTCGAGCGTGCAGGTGGCGCTGCATCCATCGCCCTCTATCGCGTTCGCGTCGTCACAGCCCTCGCCATAGGCTCCGTCGACGATGGCGTCTCCACATCGCGGCAGCGTGCAATCGAGGCGGCAGTGGTTGGCGAGAGTGGCGCTGTTGGCGGTGCCCTGGTCACACTGCTCGCCATTGTCGGCGACCTGGTCACCACAACGCGGCAGCGTGCAATCGCCGCGGCATGCGTCCGCGACAGTGTCACTGTTGGCCGTCCCGTCGTCACACGCTTCACTTGCGACCTTGATGCCGTCGCCACACGTGCCCGAGCAGGACCCACCACCGGCAGGGCAGTGCCAGCCCGCCTCGGTCGTACAGGAGGCGCTACAGCCGTCGCCGGAGAGCGCGTCGTGGTCGTCGCAGCTCTCGAGCGCCGCGGCGTTCACTCGTCCGTCCCCACACGCGGGCGCCGTGCAGTCGCCATCGCACGCCGCTGACTCGGCACCGCTGTCGCAGACCTCGGCGCCGCTGGTGATGCTGTCGCCACAGACGGTCACGCAAGGCGCTCCGGCGCTGCAGTACCAGCCCGGAAAAATCTGCCCACAGTCCCCCGCGCAGCCACCGCTGGCCGCTGCGTCGCCCTCGTCACAGACCTCACCGGCGGCGGCGTTGACGACACCGTCGCCGCATGACGACACCGTGCAATCCGCGTTGCAGCTCGCGGACGCTCCGCCATCGTCACACTCCTCGGTGCCGACCCGGAGGAAGTCGCCGCAGATTTCCGTGCACGCAGCGCCTCCCGTCGCGCACGCCCAACCTGGCTCGACTTGCGTGCAGTCGGCCGAGCAACCGTCGCCACCAACGGCGTCGCCATCGTCACATGCTTCGCCGGCGGCGGAGTTGACCGCCGCGTCACCGCACACGGGCAGGCTGCAATCCGCGTCGCAGGCAGCGGAGAAGCCGCTGTCGTCACACAGCTCACCGGTGGTTGGATTGGTGAAGCCGTCGCCACACAACGGTTGCGTGCAGTCGCTGTCGCATTGGGTCGTGCTCGTCGCCGTATCACAGGCCTCGCCGGCACTCTGATTCACCGTGCCGTCACCACAAACGCGCTCCGTGCAGTCGGCGTCGCAGTCGGCCGAGGCGCCGGCGTCGTCGCAAGCTTCGCCGCGCGTCACGTTGGTGACCCCATCACCGCAACCAGCAAAGGTGCAATTGCTGTTGCACGTCGTGGTCTCGACGCCGTCGTCGCACTCCTCGAGCGCATCGACGATCATATCGCCGCAGCTCCCGAGGCACAGGCCGGCGCACGCGGGCGCGGCACAGGTCGCGTCACACGCATCACCGACGCCGTCGCTGTCGCAGTCGCTCTGCGTGGGGTTGTACTCCGTGGGACAGTTGTCGGGACTCGTGGCGCACACCTGATCGAAGTCAGGGTCGAGGCAATCCACCGTGACCAGGAGCGGCGTCGCGAGGTCTGGGTCGTCGCCACTCTCCGTCGCGGAGCCATTGGTGGCGTTACCGGCGGCGTAGATGGTGTACGTGCCGGTCGCCGCCGGTGCCTCCCAGCGAAACTGATAGCTCACCGTGTTGGCGATCAGATCCTTGGGCGGAAACACGTGCGTGACCTCGGCTTCTCCTCCGAAGGTCGCGACCTGGACCGATGAGTCCCGGCTGCTCAGGACTCCGGCGCTCGCCGCCGCGTTGAAGCCGGCGTTCACCGCGTTGGCCGCATCGGGACCCGCGACCGAGATGGTGACCGTGTAGGTGTGGATGGACGACGCGGCGACGGAGGTAGGACCGGTGATGACGGCTTCGGTGAGGAACGTGCCGTCGCCGTGGCAAGCATTGCAAAACGTGCCGGCCTGTTTGCCCGAGCGCCCGACGATACCAGTCGACTCGGCGTGAGCGAGGGGAGCAAGGAGCAACAACAACGCGACCAACGCGGCGAAGAAGTGCACGCTCAAGTGTATCCGTAAGACCACGCGGCGGCACACGCTCTAGCGGAAGTATTTCTCGCGGAGGTACGGCAGGACCCAGGGCTTCAAGGCCTGCTTTTTCATATCGGACAGGTCGCGAAAGCTCCGCACCATGCCCGTGCAGTAGGCGGTGCCACAGCCGCAGGCAAAGCCGGCCCAACCACCCTCATCGATGATGCCGTTGTAGTCCATCGTGATCTCTTCGCCGGCCGCGATATCCCGCCGCGCGATGAGGATCGGCATCTCGTTCTTGCTCTGCGGACTGAATCCCGAGTTCGGCTCGCACGAATGGTTCACGAGGTCGTCGAGATCGCCCGAAGGTCCGAGGTAGTGCTCCTCGCCAACCTGCAGATGATAGTCCTCGAAGTCCGTCTCGGACGCGTGCGTGATGCGCCCCGTGAAAATGGCGATCAGCTCGCCTTTGGCAATCGTCTCGGTCGCGAACGCGCCGGCCCCGTGCGCCGGGCTCTCACCGCGAGCGATCTTCGAGCTGACCCGGGGAATGACATCTTCAGCGGAACGTCTAGCGTCGGCCATGTGCAGGGGTTCTGTAGCGAGTCGAGCCGTAATCGTACAGCGAAAAAATCACCGACCTTTGTACCCCATCATGTCTTTCATGGCGCCTTCGGCCTCGCCCGCGATCTCTTCGCTCTCGCGCAGCACGTCCGCGCATTGCTCGCAGACCTTCATGCTCTTCTTGGCGACCTTGACCCGCACAAGCTCTTCGACCTCTTCACCGCATTTTTGGCATTCCACGGTCCAAGCTCCTTTGGAGGCGACGGAAGCCTACCAGCGTCCCTGGTTCTGCGCATACTAGTAGCAGAAGCCCATGACTGACCTTACCCCATCCGACCGCGAGCGGCTGGCGCTCGCCAAGCAGCAGCTCACCGAGCAGAGCATCGCCGGACGTGTCGCCGAGCTCATCGGTACGCCCATCGAAAAAGGCCTCGCCATGCTGCCCGCCAAGGCCCGCGGCGTCGTCGACCGGGCCGCTACCGAGGCCATCCAGAAAGCCCTGGAAGTCGCGATTTTGACGCTAGGCGGCGGGAAGGGAGGGCCCGTAAACGAGCGCCTGAGCTTGGCGTTCGCGGCGCTGACCGGCGGTGTGGGTGGCCTCTTTGGCCTGCCGGCCCTCATCGTCGAGCTACCGGTCTCGACCACCCTCATGCTCCGCGCCATCGCCGAGATTGCCCGCCATCACGGCGAAGATCTCACCGAGATCGAGGCCCGGCTCGCGTGCCTTCAGGTCTTTGCGCTGGGCGGTCCGCAAACCCAAGACGATGGCGCCGACACCAGCTACTACGCCACGCGGCTCGCCATCGGCCGCCTTACCTCCGATGCCGCCCGGCATCTCCTCACCCGCGGCGCCGCCGCCCGCGAAGCTCCCGCGGTCGTCCGCTTCATCAGTGCCGTGGCCGCGCGTTTCGGCCTCGTGGTCACCGAGAAGGCGCTCGCCGCGGCGCTGCCCGCGATTGGCGCCATCGGCGGCGCCACCGTGAACACGATCTTCATGGATCACTTCCAAGAGCTCGCGCACGGTCACTTCACGGTGCGTTCGCTAGAGCGGACATACGGCGAACCGTCCGTCAAAGCGGCCTTCGAACGAATCTAAGGCTCGCTTATCCACTGCACGAGCATGTCGAAAGCGAAGGCCGTGAGCAGGCCGGTCGCGATGCCGGCGCCGTCCCACGCCAGGTCGCGAAACGAAGGATCGCCATTTCCGGCGGCGTCGATCGCTTCCTTGCCGAGCGCCGCGCCCCCCGCCACGAGCAAGCCGGCGAGCAGCCGCGTCTGCAGATCTTCGTCCGCGATCGCGACCACGCCATAGGTCCCGGCGGCAAGCGCCCCCGCGACCGCGAAGTGTTGCACCTTGTCGGGGCCGGTCCAGTCGTCGTGGTAGGCGAGCGCGACCCGCGGGCTCAGCACCAGGAAGAGGCCGACGAGCCAGCGCACTACTGCGACCTGAAGTTCCCGAACGATAGCTCGAGCTTGAAGTCGTGACCTCGTAGCAGCGCCATGACGTTCTGCAGCTCGTCACGCGAAGGCGACATGACGCGAACCTGGTCGGCCTGGATCTGTGCCTGGACCTTCTTGAGCTTGGCGTCCTTGATGAACTTCACGATCTCCTTGGCGATCTCCATGGGCACGCCCTGCTGCAGCGTGATGGTCTGACGGACCGCGAAGCTCGAGGCCTTCTCTACGTCCTCGCGCTTCAAGTTCTTGATGGGCACGTTGCGCTTGACGATCTTGTTGGCGAGCACGTCCCAGATGGCGTTCAGCTTGAACTCGTCTTCGGCCGTGATCTGAACGACCTTCTCGGCGCGCTTGAGCTCGAGCTTGTAGTCGACGCCACGAAAGTCGTAGCGCTGCGCGAGCTCTTTGTTGGCGTTGTTCACGGCGTTGTCGACTTCCTGCATGTCGACGCCGCTGGTTACGTCGAAAGATTGATTGCCGGCCATGGCGCCAAGGCATGCCACGGCGGGCGGCCCCGAGTCGACAGGCTCAGGGGTTGCCGCTGACACGCACGATGTAGCGGCTATGAAAGCCCATCGCGCGAGCCAAGCGCTCGGCGGCGTCGGGCTCGGTGATCTCCATCAACGTCGGGCTGCGCAACGAGTCGTAGAGGTACAAGCCACCGCGCGCGTTGCGACCAGC
>JBGGMJ010000025.1:0-13071 GCA_041288095.1 Myxococcota bacterium | reverse complement strand
GTGAGGTCGTAGCCGGATACCGCGAACCGGCGATCGACCTCGGCGAGGCTGCAGTCGTCGGCCTCGACGTTGTTGCGACCGAAAGCGTAGCGCAGCCACTGCGTCGCGACACACTCGTGCAAAGAGATGTCGTCGACCAGCGCCGAGAGCAGCCCACCCTCGCCAACGACACCGACGACCGCGGTGCGGCCCCTGCTGGTCTGGAGCGCGCCGGATGCGTCGATGGGCTTGCCGTTCTCGGTGTCCCTGAAGGCCCCCGCCGCATCGTAGCTCTCGAAGGTGAAGCCGAGGGGGTTGATTACGGTGTGACAAGCGGCGCAGGTCCCCTTCTCCGTGAGCTCCGAGGTGCGCTCGCGCGTCGTCTTGGTCGGGTCGATCGCCGGGAGGTCGACGTCGAGGTCCGGGGGCGGCGCGAGGTGCGTGCACAAGAGACGATCGAGCACGAACATGCCGCGAAAGATGGGTGACGTCTCGTAGGGTCGCGACAAGCGAGCAAGCACTCCGGCTTGGGTCAAGAAGCCGGCGCGCTGGCTGGGGTCGAGATCCACTTTCACGAGTCCGTGTTGGCGGACACCATCGAAGGTCGCTCGGACGGCCTCCGGGGCGTTGCCGCGGGCGACCGCAAGGCCCACGTGCACCGACGACGGCAAGACCATGTGGGCCCGTCCCGCCTCGACGAACGCGACGCCGTCATCGGAGGTCGATGCGATGACCACGTCGCCGCGCCGCTCGATGGCGAGCCACACGGGTGCGCTCGCTGTGCGCACCGCCGTGGAAACCGTGGCGCCGCCATCGAGCAGCCGGCGATTGAAGACGATGCCGTGCGCCTTCGTGAGGTGAAGGGCGGCGTTGCGCGCTCCCGGCGCGGTGCCATCTCGGAGCATGACGCCGGCCTTGGCCCATTCAGAGCCCCCGCTCATGGCGCTGACGCGCGCGACGATGCCGCCGTCGCCGTCGATCGAAAAGTGGGCATAGCGGAACGCATCGCTCGTGCCCCAGATATCCAAGCCATCGCTGGCCAACGTCAGCGCTGGCTCGGCGACGACGGTCTCGCCCATGGCCGCGCCGATATCGAGGCTCGTCGCGCCCGTAGGCTGGAGCGCGCTCGCCGCCTGGTAGGCCGACTCGACGCCGTACAATCGAGCGAGTGATGCGTCGACGAACCCGTACGACGCGGTGAGGGCGGTCGTCAGCGTCGCGTCGTCGTCCCACAGCACATGGTCCATGAAAGCCCGGGTTTCGCCGTTCATCGCGGCGCGCAGCGTGTCGTCGACCCGCGGAAACAGCGCCGCGTCTTTTTCCAGCTCGGCGCCGCGGTCGAGCTCGAGCCATTGCGCGTAGAAGTTCCGCAGGCCACCTCGTGCCTTGGGGTCGCCGAGCAGTCGACGCGCCTGGCGCTCGATACCCTCGGTGGTCGAGAGCTCACCACGCTCGGCCGCGGCGATCAGCTCGTCGTCGGGCATGCTCGCCCAGATGAGATACGCGAGACGACTGGCGAGCTCGTAGCGGTCGAGTGGCACGCCGTCGGCTGGCCCGCCGAACGCCGCTAGGCCGGCGTCGCCGGTCTCGGCGCGATAGAGAAAGCTCGGTGACGTGAGCATGCGCGCGATGAGCAAACGCTGCGCCTCCGGGCCGCCGTATGCGCTCTGTTGCGCCGCGAAGAAGCTCGCGAGGACGTCCACCTCACTCTGCTCGAGCGGACGTCGATAGGCCCGCTTGCCGAAACGCTCGGCGAAGGCGCGGGCGCAGGCTTGGCTGTAGTCGGCGCAAGCCCAGAGCGTCGTGATGCGGCCCATCGCCTCGGTCGCCGCCGCCTCGGCAACGGCCAGGTACGTCTCGATATGCAGTTGCGAGATCGTCGAGCCGACATTGTAGCCGCCGCCGTAGTCGTCCTCCGGGACCGCCGTTGCGTGCCGCTCGCGGGAACCCAGAAGGTCGCGCAACGTGTTGTCGAGCTCGACCCGAGTCATCCGCTTTATCGGAGCGGGGCTCGGGAAGAGGCTCCCCGGCTCACACACGAGCCCGGCGCGCGAGCTGTCGGCGCCGAGGTCGTCGACAGCCGCGAGGTCGTCGGCGGCATCGCCGATCGACCCCAGGCAGCCGGTTGCGGCGATGAGCAAGGCGCAAAGCTGAGCGCCGACGTGTTGCCGAGTGGAGGGGGACACGATCATCGGGAGAGCAAGATGCGGGCCAGCGCCAAACCGCGGCTACGGCGCAAGCAAGGGATGGCGGCGGACAAACCGTCCTGGGACTGGGGAGTAGAGTCGCCGCCCGCTAGTTAACTAGCCTCACGACGCGCTCGACCTCTGCGATGAGATCGTCGGCGCTGAAGGGCTTGAACAGCACCCCGGCGACGTCGGTGGGCAGATGACGCTTGTCGCGAAACGCCGTGACGACGACGATGGGGGTTCCGGCGGTGGCCGGTATAGCGCGCAAACGTTCGCGCAGCTCCGCACCCGTCATGCCGGGCATCATCAGATCGAGAAGGATCGCGGCCGGTGCCGGCGACACCGAGGCGTAGGCGATGACATCCGCGGCACGCGACATTTGCACGGCTTTGTACCCTGCCCCTTCGACGACCAAGCTCATGGTGTCGCGAAGGTCATCGTCGTCATCGACGACCAGAATCACGGGACCCATAGGGCAACTCCACGGAAAAGGTGGCACCCTCGCCGGGAACACTCTCCACCGAGATTTTACCGCCGTGCGCGGTGACTAGGCGCTCGGTGATGAACAGACCCATCCCAAAGCCGCCAAAGTGGCGCCCCGATACGGCGCGCTCGAATTGACCGAAGATGCGCTCGCAATCCTGCTTGGCGATACCGATGCCATGGTCGCTGACCCGCACGAGGGCCGTGTCGGGTTGCGCCTCGATACACACTTCGACTGGAAGGGCGTTGCCGTATTTCATCGCGATCGAGACCAGGTTCGTGAGGATCTGATCGATCCGCAGCGGATCCCAGAAGCCGCGCACCTCGTTGCCGGGGCACACGAGCGCGATCTCTTGCGAGCCGCGCGTGTCTTCGCGGGCGCGCCCGATGACCTGCGAGGCAATCGCACACAGATCCACGAGCTCGCGGTGCAGCTCCATACGTCCGGCCGTCAGACGCGAGACATCGAGCAGCGCGTCCACCATGCGCTCGAGTCGGTCGCATTGATGGCTCAACCTCGTCACCAGCTTCGGCAACTGCGCGACCAGCTCGTCGGGTGATCGCTTGAGCAGCTGACTGAACAGGCCAGCCTGCAGCTTGAGCGTCGCGACCGGCGTGCGCAGCTCGTGAGACGCCACCGACAGGAACTCGTCGCGCAAGCGCAGCGCTTCTTGCAGCCGCGTGAGCAGGGCTTCGCGCTCTCCTTCGGAACGGCGTCGCGACGTGACGTCTTTTGCGACGACACCGAAGAGCACGGGCGAGTCACCATCGCCGTAAACCGCGCTCAGCGTCACGACTGTCCAAATGACGCGCTCGTCCTTGAGGCGCCACGTCACCTCCAAGGTGACACAGCCCTCGCTGGCAGCGCGCTCGAGCGCCGACCCGAGGCCCGCCTCGTCCCACAAGTGGGCCAGCGGCGTTCCGATAACCTCGGAGTCCGTGTATCCGGTCACGCGCTCGGCGCCGAGATTCCAGGTGCGCACGCGCCCTTCGACGTCGAGGAGAAACACCGCGTACTCATCGAGGCTGCGGACCAGCAGATCGGAAAGGCGAAACTCTTCAGCGCGCTTCTTGTCGGTGATGTCCTCGGAGATGCCGAGCAGGTGGCTGGGCCGACCATCCTCGTCGAAGAGCGGCACCTTCTTGGTGTGCAGGATGCGGATGCCGTTATGCCGCGTGAGGACGCGTTCTTCCGGGACGTCGATCACCGAGCGACCGGCAAGGACCTCGCGGTCGCGCGCCGTGAAGGACTCGGCCTGGTCGCGAGGAAAGAAATCGAAGTCGGACTTGCCGAGAAGCTCCGAGCGCTCGTAGCCCAAGAGCTGCTCGCCGGCGCGATTGAAGCGCTCGAAGCGGAGAGTCACCGCGTCCTTGATGAAGATCATGTCCGGGATGTTCTCGATGATGGCGTCGAGAAATTGCTGCTGTTGCGCCAAGCGCCGCTCGGCGCCCTGGCGCTCGCTCACGTCGAGGAGCGTGCCGACGAACCGCGTGGCACGTCCCCTGCAGTCACGGACGACTTGGCAGCAGACCTGGACGGAAATCTGCCCGCGGGTCGGGTGCTCGACCGGGAGCTCGACCGTGTAACTCTCGCATCCCGTCTCGATGGTCTGGCGGATGGTCGAGGCGCAGCGCTCGCGAGTCGCCTCGTCGACCAGCACCATGGCGTTGAGGAACGTGTGACCCAGCTCGGCATGGCTACGGCCAAGCAGCCGGCACAGGCCGTCGGAGTAGGTCACCTGATCGCGAACGACGTCCCAGGCCCATGCGGCAACGCCGACGAGCTCTTCAGCCTCAACGAGGAGGCCACCGGTTTCACCCCGCCGGTCCTTTGTCTCTCCAGACGCCATGGGCACACTGCGCTGGCCTTGGACAACCCGCCAGACGGCAATGTGTGCCCGCCTTCATCAGCGGTCAACCTGAAGCTACTTGCCCTTCGCCAGCTCGTAGACCGTGATCGACTGCGGCGGCAGCACATCGACGAGCGGCTTCCCCGCGACGTGGTCACGCGTCGGCTTCGCGGGTGCGAGCGCCGGGGCGAGCTCCGACATGCGGAAAGTGCGCGTAAGCGCAACGCCGCCGCAGCTGTTCGTTTGGATGTCGGCCTCGATGGCGTCGCTCGAGCTGTTCAAGACCACGGCGACGACTTTGCCTTTTCCGCTATCGCGGCTAGCGAAGATCGAGACGTCACGCGCGTCGCGGGTCGCCACCGAGTGCTCGAGGAACTTGGCGTTCTTGCCGTCGTAGTTACGGAACGCGCGGAAGGCCCAGTAAGAGGGTGACTGATCCGGCGGATAGGTCCAGTAGTAGGCCGAGGCCATGATGGGCGACTGGCCGAAGCGGCCGAGCGTCTCGGCCATCGCCAAGGCGCCGCTGATGTGCTTCTCGGCGCCGAAGCTCCACTCGCCGATCGACAGCTTCGTGCCCGGGTAGCTGTCGGCGATGACGCGCTCGAAGCGCGGCAAGAGCTCGATGGCGTCGTTGATCCACGACTCGTCGCGATAGACCGGGTCCCACAAGGCGTGGGTCGAGCGGAAGCGCCGAGCGTTGGTGTCGGGATCGGTGCGCGAGCCGCCGTAGATGCCGTCGCCCTGGGGATAGAAGTGGATATCGAGCACGTCGAGCACGCGCGTGCCGGTGCGCTGCTCGTTGGCGCGGAGCTCCCTCAAGAACCAGGCGAGGAACGGCGTGTCTCCGTGCTTGCGGCGGTCGGGCTTGAGCTGGAAACCAGCGACTTGATCGACGGCCGAGAAGAAGTAGCCCGTCCAACCCCACGAGGCCGGGCCGGCGATCTGCGCCTCGGGATCGGCCTTGCGCACCGCGGTGCCGTACTGGATCGTCCGCTGCAGCAGCTCGTCATAGCTAGCGGGCTCCGGATGCACGTCGCGGTGGGTGACGTGCCAGAGGTCGGGCTCGTTATCCAAGATGTACTGATGGACGCTGCGGCCGCCGGCCTTCTGATCGCGCTCTTTGATGCGTGACACCCAAGCGGCGATGTCAGCCGGAGCCATGGCGATGCTCGTCCGCGATGGCGGAGCCGGGGGGATGGCCTTGCCCGCCTCGTTCATGCCGTTGCCGACGTCGGGTTGACCTGGCTCGACGGCCTTCTGTTTGCCGAAGACAGAGACCGGGAAGCTATACGAGCTCGTGTCTTTGGCGACCCAGCCGATCGTCGGCAAGGTGATCGCGGTCTTCACGCCGTGCTGCGCGTCGGCGGTGAGGAAGTCGGTCCAGTTGAAGCGCGGGTCCGGCGTGTAGTTGACGTTCTTGAAGAACCAGTCGGACGCCGTGTTCCACGCGTTACCGAGCTTCCAGTTGTAGCGCGTGGTGTGGTTGCCGCCCCAGCGACGCACCGCCGGGTTCATGCTCCAGACGTGCTGATCCTTGTGATCGTTCATCGGGTAATACGCGATGCCGTAGATCATGTCGTTGATGGGGTGCGAGGCCCCGTCGCACTCGATGCCCACGTCGACCTTGCGCGCCGCGGAGGCGACCGCTTTGGCGACATCGGCCTGCCGCTTGGCGTCGGTCGAGCCCCACAAGCCGATGGCGTCGAGCTCGATGAAGCCCACCGGGACCGGCCGATTGGCGCGGAGCACGACGCGGTCGAAGGTGCGTCCTTGCGGATTGAGCTCCTTCATCGACACGAGGACCTCGATGTCCCCACCCTCGAGTTGGCGCAGGTGCTTGCCGGTGACCTTGACGTCCGGGAACTCGCCTTGCTTGCCGGCGCTGACGGCGACCGAGAGGAAATCGACGGGCCGGGCACTGCGCACGCGCAGCATCAGGGCCTCGTAGATGCCGGAGAGCCCCGGCCGGGCGACGATCCACCCACCGTAGTCGGACATATCGACGCGGGCGGGGGCCTCGCCCTTGAGCTCGCGCCGCGACCAGCCGAAGTCTTGCCAGTCGCCCTTGAAGCCACGATCGTAGACCGGCTCGACGAGGCGCAGGCCGTCGTCAGCGGGACCCTTGGTACGCTCCGGCTTGACCGGACCTTCGGAGTTGCTTGCGCACGTGAGAGCTACGACACTCCAGAGAGCGATGAATCCAAACCGTTTTTGCGTCATCCTATGCTCATCTCGCGTGCGCTATGCTCGCAACTGCCTCACGCCCGCGCAAGCTCGGGGTTGCAGGTGATCTTGCACGACCTCATCGGCGATGCCGAAGAATTGGCGCTCTGCGCCTTCGGCAGCAATGACCGCAAAGCAATCGCCAAGGCCATCATCACCAGTGACTCCTACCAGATAACCGCTATTCAACGCGTGCGCGTGCTTGCCAGGACCTGGCACGTCCCTGGGTTGAACCACATGTTGCGGGTGGTGCAGACCGCGTATCACGGCATCGAGATCGGCAACGACGTCACCCTTGGCAAAGGCGTCTATTTCGTCCACCCGCTGGGGATCGTCATCGGCGGCGATGCGAAGGTCGGCGATCGCGTGCGCTTCTATGGCAACAACACGGTCGGCACCGCCAAGGACAATGGTTATCCGGTCATCGAAGACGACGTGGTCGTCGGCGCCGGCGCCCGCATCCTGGGTCCCATTCGTGTCGGCGCTCGCTCGGTCATCGGCGCCAACGCCGTCGTGGTCACGGACGTGCCGCCGGACAGCCTGGCGGTAGGCGTGCCCGCGAAAATTCGTCCGCGCGGCCCGAGCGATGAGCTGCGCGAGGTGTGATGTCGTGAATACTCTTTTCAGCGATGATGAAGCCGCAACGCCTGTCTTTGAAGCGCGGCAAAGCAGGCATCGTGTTCTGGCTTGTTTCCAGAACACGATCACTAGCCTCGCGCTTCGCGAGGCGAAATGAACGTCTCGGTAGTCGTTGCGACATACAATCGTGGTCCGCTCTTGCGGAGACTCATCGACGATCTCGAGCGGCAGAGCCTGTCGTCCGAGCGCTTCGACGTCACCGTGGTCGACGACGGCTCCAAGGAGCCGGCGGCCACCATCCTCGACGGCATGCGGCCGCGCTTCCGCTTCAAGGTCGAGCGCCAGGAGAACCAGGGCCCCGGTGCTGCCCGCGATCGCGGAGTGAAGCTATCCAAGCACCCGTTGGTCGTTTTCATCGACGACGACATGGAGCTGCCGGCCGACTTCCTCGAAGCCCATCTCGCCGCGATCGATGGCGGTCTGACCGTCGTGCAGGGGCTCATCGCGCCCGATCCCGGCCTCTCGCGCATGCCCATCTTCGAGCGCTTCCACGCCGACCAGCTCGAGCGCTTCGTTCACTCCGTCGAGAACGGCACCGCCACGGTGCGGGGCGTCGATCTCTGCACCGGCAACCTCGGCATGTTGCGGCGCGCCTACGAAGGCGTCGGTGGCTTCGACAAGACGCTCGGACGCAGCGAGGACCGCGAGCTCGGCGTCCGTCTCGAGACGGCTGGTGAAAAGCTCGGTCTCTCCGCGCGGGCCAAGACGACGCATCGCTCGGACCACGCGAGCCTCGAGGTCTGGCGCAAGCGTGCCTTCAACTACGGCGTCTACGACCACCGCATCGCCAAGAAGCACCAGGCAGTCGAGGCAGCCGATCCCTGGCGCTTCTGGTTCATGGTGAACCCGGTGTCGCGTCCGCTCTTGCTGACAGCTGCGAGCGTGCCCGCGGCGGGGAAACGTCTGGCCGACGCCAGCATCCATGCCGCCATGGCCTTGGATCGTCTCGGAGCGACGCGCTTGGCGATCGCCGGCACTACCTTGTGTTACGGTCTCGAGTACTTCCGAGGCGTCCGCGAAGACAGCGGCTCGCTCGCTGAATGCGCCCGGGATTTCGTGCGTTACTTGGGGAAGCGGAAGAAAGCTTGAGGACGAAACCATGAGAGCACTCAAACGACTGGCTCAGGCGGCGCAGAACCTGGTGACCAACGTCCGCGGCGACTACGAGGCCGTGATGACGTACCGGGGCAAGTATAACGCCGACGCCAAGAGCTGGGGCGAGTTCCCGATCGACGTCGTCAAGAAGGTCGGCGTGCAGATGATGGTCGCGGTGCGCGTCATGCACTTCGTCCGCGATGCCGGAGTGCCCCTCGCGCCACAGGTCGCCTCGCGCATGATTCGGCATCTCTACGGCGCCGACATCCATTGGGACGCGCAGTTCGCTCCCGGCGTCAGTATCATCCACGGCCAAGGTCTGGTGGTGAGCCACGCGGCGCGCGTGTCCGAAGGTTGCATCCTTTTTCAGGGCGTCACTCTCGGCGAAGGCCGCGATGGTGATACCCAATCGGTCGGCTCGCCGACGCTCGAGAAAGACGTCCACATTGGTCCGAACGCCGTCATCTTGGGACCGATCCGCGTCGGCGAGGGCAGCAAGATCATGGCGACCTCGGTGCTGACCCAGTCGGTGCCGAAGAGCTCGCTGGTTTCGCCCGGCGACACCAAGATCAGCGCCCGCAAGCCGCTCAAGACCAACGACTCGAAGGACACTTCGGGGCGAGGTGAACATGCGTAGACTCACCCTCGCCTTGCTGGTGCTCGCCGGCTGCGAGCAGCTTGGCGGCGACGCCGAGCCGCAAATGCCGACCGCCGCTGGTGGTGGTGACCCGACGCCGGTGCTCGCCAGCACCGAGGTCGACATGATCGAGGATCCGAACGTGCCCGTGCCGGCGGATTGGGACGGCACCGGCGTCTTGACGCCGACTACCGTCGAGGATCGCAAGAACGCGCCGGCTTGGGCGCGCAACGAGGCCGAGGTCATCGACCGCGAGGGCCAGCGCTATCTGCTCGCCACGGGCGTGGTCCACGGCATCGACAATCCTTCGCTCGCGCAAACGACCGCCGAGAACCGCGCCCGCGCCGTGCTGGCGCGCTACCTCAACACCCAGCGCTTGGTGAACGCGCGCATCGTCGGTACCTGGCAGGACGCTTCGACCGGCGCCTTCTACGCGCGCGCCGAGGTCGAGGTGCCGAACACGTTCATGCCGAAGAACCTGCCGGCTCCGAAGCCCTAGAGATGTGCCTCGTCATCCTCGCCTCGAAGGTGCATCCCGAGGTGCCGTTGGTGGTGGCCGCCAATCGCGATGAGCTCTTCAGCCGGCCCGCCGAGCCGGTGCACGAGCTCGAGCCTGGGATCGCTGGAGGACGTGACGTGCTCGCCGGCGGCACCTGGCTCGCGGCAAACCGTGACGGCGTGGTCGCGGCGCTCACCAACCAGCCGTTGGCCACGAAGCGCCCCGAGGCTCCCGAGGGTGGACGCGATCCAGCCAAGCGCTCGCGGGGAGAGCTGCCGTTGGTGCTCGCGCGCCATCCGACCGCCGAGCTCGCGGTGCGGGCGTTCGCCGAGCGCATTTCAGCGCGCGACTACAACCCATGCGCGCTGCTCGTCGCCGACTCCACCCGCGTTTTCTACATCGGCATGCTGGGCGGCGATCGGCCCGACATCCGCGAGCTGGCGTCGGGCATCCACGTGCTCGAGAACCGGCCCATCGACGCACCGTCGCCCAAGGCCGATCATGCGCGCGCCGCTGTAGCGGACATGGCACGCTGGCCGCGTGGCGAGCTCGTCGCTCGCTTGGGGCTCGTGCTCGCCGACCGCACCATCCCCGCCGATGCCGAGAGCGTGCATGCGGCGAGTGGCGACTGGAGGCCAGCGAGCGTCGAAGCGGCTTTCGTGGTGGCGGGGCCGTACGGTACCCGCACCTCGAACATCGTGCTCGCGGGCGCGACGGTAACGGTCTACGCCACCAACGCGCCCCCCGGCACGGCGCCGTTCGCGGCGCTGCCGCTCAGTTGACGGTGGCGTCGGCTTCGCGCTCGCGGCCCATCGTGAGCTCCGGAGCCATGTCCGTGCTGTCGCTGTCGGCGCTGGTCTGACTCGCGACCAACGCGTGCAGCTCGTCGTCGCTCAACACCCGGCGCATGCTCTTGGCGCGCTGCATGATGGTGGCGATGAGCTCCTGGTCCGCCGGCAGGCCCTGCGCCTCGAGCCAATACATGACGTTCGATGCGCCGCTCATGTGGCTGATCTCGATGGCCTGATTGCGGCCGACCCAACTCGCGGGCACACCCGAGTACACGCGGTCGGCGTAATCGGTATCGCCCTTGCGCTGCGCCTTGATGATGGCCGCGGCATGAACGCCGGTCGCGGTGCGAAAGGCGTCGCGGCCGAAGACCGGATAGCTCGCCGGGATCTCCACCTGGCAAGCGCTCGCCACCAGCTCGCAGTAGCGGGCGAGGTTCGAGATGTCGTGCTCATATGCGCCGCCCAGCTTCAGATTGATGAGGAGCTGGTCCATGGCGGCGTTGCCGACGCGCTCACCTAGGCCTAGGCCGGTGCCGTGGGCGCGATCGGCGCCGGCTTCGAGCGCCACCAGCGAGTTGATCACGGCGAGGCCGCGATCATTGTGGCCGTGCCAGTCCAACCCGACTTCGGCGCCGCAGCCGACGATGAGATTGCGGGTCCAGGCGACGAGCCCGCGCACGCCGTCCGGCGTCGCGTGACCGACGGTGTCGCACAGGCACAAGCGGCGGGCACCGAGGCTGATCGCTGTCCGGAATAGCGGATCGAGGACGTCGGGCCGCGCGCGGGTCGTGTCCTCGGTGACGAGGCATACTTCGATGCCTTCGCGCACCGCGAAGCTGACCGCGGTCTCGACGTGACGCAGGAGAGTCGAGAGCGTCCAGCCTTCGGCGAACAGGCGGATGGGGCTCGAGCCGATGAAGGTGTAAGCAGTGACGGCGGCGCCGGTCGCTTGCGCGATGTCGGCGATCGGACGGAGGTCCGCTTCCATGGTCCGCGCCGAGAGGTTGAGACGCGCGGGAAGGCGCGTACGAACCGCCTCGCGGACCAGAGCCAGCGAATCGCGATAGGCGCGCTCGCCGGCGCCGGGCAAGCCGACGGTGATGGCGCCAATGCCGAGCGAGCTCATCAGGTGGAGGAGCTCGACTTTCTCCTCGACCGACGGATCGGTCACCGAGGGCGACTGCAAGCCATCGCGCAGGGTCTCGTCGCAGAGGGTGAACGAGCGCCCGACGAGCGAGGAGCTGACATTCACGGAGTTCCAGTCATAGATGGCATGCGAGGCTTCCGCGAGCCACTCGTTGGTGCGCCGCGAGTCGGGCAGGCGGCGTGCTTCCGAGAGGCGGCGTGGCGCGCTGGGAGCGCGAGCTCGCGCGAGGCCACCGAGGGAACGTGTCCCCGTTAGCGGACCACCAATGACGTCATCGCTGGCGGCGAGAGGCTTTGCACGTGCAGGGCCGGGGCGCTTCTTTGAGCCGGTCATGTCGCACATCCCTTGCGACTCGACTGGTCGCAACAAGGTTCATCCGCCCCCCAGCGGACCCGCGGCGTATACGGCATTGGCGCCGACTACGATACGAGACACCTGTGCTTACCGATCGAACAACGATGACCGTCAGCTCTGGCGTAGCCTCGAATAACGCCCTCTTTTGGCAAAACTTTAGTGGGTTTTTGTGTGACATCCGGTGTTTTAAGGCGGCGATGCAGGGAAAGAGGCGATAAAAACGGTGTTCGAACGGGATGTTATGCCGTTCAGCGGGGCGTTCGATTTTTTTTCATTTTGTGCGTTAGACTGGGCCTCGACATGTCCGACCGACTTTCCCCCCTGCGCGGCGCCCTTCCCTTGGCCATCGCTGCCAGCCTGGCACTTTCGGGCTGCGAGAACCTGCAGAAGCTTCGCGTCTACTTCCGCGGAGAACCCGGTGCCGCGCGTCTGCGCCTCGATGTCGCGCCCTCCGTTGGTTTGACCATCGCCATCGACGGCAAGGTCGTCGGCACCGCGGCGCCGTTCGAAGGTGAGGATCTGCCGCCGGGCGCGCACAAGCTGTCGATCGCCGCCCCCGACCATTTCACTTTTACGGTGCCCATCGAGATCCAATCTGGAACCCCGCTCAAGCTGCGCATCGCCTTGCGCCGCGTACCGCCCGAGCCGCCCGTGCGCTTGAAAGCGACCCAGCCACGCGATCCCAAGCCGCAAGCGCCGGAAACACCGAAGCAGTTGCCGCTACCCGCCGGAGTGACTCCGGTGACCATCACCATCGCGGGCGAGCCGAGCACCAACGCCCTCCTCGACGGCGACGTCGTGCCGTCGAAGATATTGAAGATCGACCACGTCACCGGCGATCTCGGCATGGGCCGCTTACGTGTCGGCTATCGCGTTGGCGCCGGCGGCATGCTCGAGCTGCGCGTCCCCGACGACGGCACGCAGTGGTTCCGCGATGGCGAACCGGTCGACCCAGATGCCCGCTTATCTTTCTATCGCGGCAAAACACGCCTGCAGCAGATTCAGCCTAACGGCGAGACCCAGACCGTCTTTCTCGCACGCTAGGGTCGAACCAGCCGCCGCTGTTTTTTTGACCCGCGCGATCGCGGGCTGTAGACGGGTTGAAAGCCACGATCGTTTGCGGGGTTGCGCGACCCTTCCGACGATCCCGAGTAGGAGGGATCCGCCAATGGGAGCATTCAACGG
>JBGGMJ010000024.1:0-12244 GCA_041288095.1 Myxococcota bacterium | reverse complement strand
CAACGCTCGGCGCCCGGTCACCGCCAAACAGAGCGATGTCGCACGCGGGCACCGTGGGGCCCGCGCGAAAGTATGTGTAGTACAGCGTTCCAGCAGCGTCCCGGACAAGCTTGCCACCGCGTCCTGCCGGTTGAGACGGGCTCTTCACCTCGACGTCTTGCACGGTGAATGTCACGTTGCTCCACGGAGCCGGCGCTGTGAGGCCACCGTTGGGATCAACGATCTCTTCGTCGTCATCGCCCTCGATGACGTTGTTGTTACCGCCGCCGCCACCACACGCGGCCAGCGCGATGAGGCCAGATAGGCCCAAACCACGGAGGCTTAGCTTCATTTCGCAAGTCCTGAGAGTGTTCTGGTTAGGCTAGCCTATGCGCGCCCGAATACCAATCGACGTAGCAGACCCCTAAGATCTTCGCCGAGTGATGTAGGACTAGGTGGTCAGCGCGTGGCACAGCGGGCAAAGACGTCTTGGTTGGCGTCGTTGATTCCCTGAGCATGCCAGGACACGCAGACCCGCTCCGGCGCGACAGCGATTGACGGCGCCTGATTGCCACCCGTCATGTTCGATACCCCGCCGCCAGAAGCAGAACCGGGCGGAAACTCACTCCACGATGCTCCATTCCAATGGCGAAGAAAGACCTGTCGACCGGGTCCCGTGCCTTCGGTCCACGCGACGAACGCTTTGCCGTCTACGACGCTTGAGATCGTCGGCTCAGCAGATGGAGTCAGAGTGTTACTCACTCCACCCCCGCTTCCTGATCCACCCAGTTCTGTCCACGCGCTCCCGTTCCACAGACGCACAAAGACCTCGCGTTGCGAGCTCACGGACTCCTCCCACACAATCAACAGCTGATCATCGTGTGTGGCAGCCATCTGCATCGAATCGGCAAGAGTCGTGAAACCGGCGCCTAGCCGAGTCCAAGCCCCCAACTCAAACCGAAATGCCATTGGCTCGTTTGCTGCGATGAAGGCCACCACGGGTCGCGCTGACCCGTCGATTGCGACCGACGCGTAGCGCGCTGTCACATTGGACGTCCCGACGACATCGTAGTTACCCCCAAGAAAGCCTGCCCAAGCGGTCCCAGTCCAACGGGCGACGCGAACGCGGTGCGTGCCAGTGCTGTTGTCCTGCCATGCGACGAAGGGCTGACCGGTCGGCAAGAGGGCCATCGACGCCGCATGGGCGTCGTCGGAGCTGTTGCTTATGCCGGGACCCGTGGACGACGCACCCAGGTCACTCCAAGCTGCCCCATTCCAGGCTCGGAGATAGATTTCGAAACCATCCACTCTGAGGCTTTCCCAAGCGACGACAGGTTGGTCGGCGCTAGTCATGACAAGAGAGACACCATCCGCATAGCCTTGCTCGTCAAGCACGACATCACTGCCCGCGGTGTTACTCGCGCCGATCCACGAGCTGCCGCTCCAGCGCAGCAGGCGAACGCGGTTGGTGCCGAAGAAAGTCCAACTGACGACGGGGCGCCCAGCTGCATCCAGAGCGATCCGTGAGCTGAGCACGTTGCCGGTTCTGCTCACCCCGACTGGGCTCGTTGAGAACCCTTGCGACGCCGTCCATGGGCCCAACTCTGAAGGCCCATAGCCGACCCAGGTCACCGCGTTGCAGTTGGTGCCGTTGCAGCCTCGGTATCCGCAGTTCTCGTGCTGGCCGATACGCCGGTCGCAACTATCGACCGTGAGGACGTGTCCGCTTTCGCATACCAAAGTGGTGCTGCCGTTGGGGACGCAGGCGTCCGACACGCAAGTCAACCCGCTCGGTGCATAACCCGCTTGGCACGAGCAAGTCGCCGAGCTGCCAACGAGCGAGCAGGTGCCGTGACCACCGCAGGCCACGCCCTGACAGTCGTCGACGCATGTCTCGTTCGCGACGTGATAGCCTGCGTCACAATCGCACTGCGTGGTGGTCCCAAACAGCGCGCATGTTCCATGCCCTCCGCAGTCCACTTGCGAGCAAGCATCAACGCAAACATCGGCAACACAGGTAAGCCCGAGCGCGCAACTTCCGCTCGGTCCGCATGGCGCACCCATGCTACCGACCTCGAGACAATCGAGTCCCGAGACCACGAACCCCGTGTCGCAGTCGCAAACAGCTGACCCCTCCGCGCCCTGCACACACGCCCCATGACCGCTGCAACGGACACCCTCGCACGGGTCAACGCAGAAATCCGCCGCATCACAAACCAACCCCGGATCGCACCTCCCCCCAACATCGCACCGCAGCCCCTTCTCCCCGAACGGCGTCGCAGTGAAGTCGAAGCACGCCGCCAGCGTCAGAACGGGTCCAACAAACAGAGCGCAGCGCATGGGGGTTCGGTTCATCGAGGAATCGAGGTTAAACCGCGATCGGCCTGACGCGCTAGCGGTCGCTGGAGATTCGAATCCCGCCCCGCTTTGCGCTACAAGGGCCTACGGCAATAGGTATTTGCTACGTGGAGATGAGAAGCATGAAGACTTGGCTGCAGCTTGGAGCGGCGGTTTGCTGTGTGGTGATGGGGGTGGCGTGTGGGGATGAGGAGGTGTCCACCGCGGAGCCGTTGCCGGATGGGCCGCAGCTGGTCAACCCGGGCTTCCTGGCGTTCGACCTGACGGCGCCGGGTGGGCAGCGCGTTTCGCAGATCCCGGTCGTCAACCTGGGACGCGATCCGCTCACCATCTCGGGCGTGAGCATCGCCGGCCAAGACGCGACGCGCTTCACCTTGGGTCAACCGATCCAGAGCACCGTGAACCCGCGCCAAGCGACCTCCATCCCGATCACCTTCCGGCCCAACGTGGTCGGCGCCTACGTGGCGAACGTGACCATCGCGAGCAACGCCGCGAACTTCCCCGAGTTCGTCGTCGACGTGGTGGCGCCATCGGGTAACGGCGACGAGCCGAACCTACAAGTCGCCGACAAGACCGTGTCGATCACCGTCCCCGCCGGGGCGCCCGAAGGCCGTGGCGTTCTGCGCTACTACAACGTCGGTCGCGAGTCGCTCGTCATCACCGGCTACTCGTTCATCGGAGCGGGCGCCGCGAGCTTCAGCTTGGCCCAAGGCACCCCGACGCCGGGCAACGCCTGCAAGCTCAACGACGTCGACGACTGCGCGCTCGGCTTGTTTTGCAAGCTCGAGGCCGCGGATTCCACCGACGGCACGTGCGCTTTGAGCGTGCCGGTGGCGGACCCCGTCGTCCTCGACATCTACTACGCGGGCACCGGCACCCAGACCGCCAGCTTGCGGATCACTCCGGATGGCGGCAGCCCGGTGCTGGTGACTCTAAACGGTCAGCGCTAGACCGCTAAAACAGATTCTCGAGCGAGAGGTAGCGCTCGCCGGTGTCGTAGCAGAAGGTCAACACGCGGGCTCCCTTCGGGACGTCCGCGAGCTTCTGGCTCACGCCTGCGAGCGCCGCGCCCGATGATACGCCGAGGAAGATCGCCTCTTCCTTGGCGGCGCGCTTGGCGAAGGCGAACGCATCCTCGTCCGTGACCTGGATGGTGCCGTCGAGAATGGCGCGGTTCAGATTGTTGGGGATGAAGTTGGCGCCGATGCCTTGAATGGTGTGGGGCGCCGGCTGGCCGCCGCTGATGAGTGGTGACTTGGCCGGCTCGACCGCGAAGACCTTGAGCTTCGGCCACTTCTCCTTGAGCACCTCTCCGCAGGCGCTGATGTGTCCGCCCGTGCCGACACCGGTGATCAAGAAGTCCAGGCCTTCGGGAAAGTCCTGGATGATCTCGACCGCGGTGGTGCGGCGGTGGACCTCCACGTTCGACGGGTTGTCGAACTGCTGCGGCATCCAGGCGTCCGGCGTCTGTTGCACGAGCTCCTGTGCCCGTGCCACCGCGCCCTTCATGCCCACGGCGCGAGGCGTGAGATCGAACTCGGCCCCGTATGCGGCCATGAGACGGCGGCGCTCGATGCTCATCGAGTCGGGCATGACCAGGATGAGACGATAGCCCTTCACCGCGGCGACCATCGCCAGGCCGATGCCGGTGTTGCCCGAGGTGGGCTCGATGATGACGCTGCCCTTCTTCAAGATGCCGCGCTTCTCGGCGTCTTCGATCATGGACACTGCGATGCGATCCTTGATGCTGCCGCCGGGGTTGGCGCGCTCGAGCTTGCACCACACTTCGACGTCGGGGCGGTGTGCGAACAAGCGGTTGATGCGCACGGTTGGCGTCTTGCCGATGGTGCCGAGGATGTCATTGGCTCTCACTAAATTCTCCTTGGTTAGATGCTGAAGTCGACCGAGAAGTCGCCGCTGTCACTACGCGGACGCGCTTCGCCGTGGCGATCGACGAGAGAAAAGGGCGGGATGCTCTTGGTGACGAATGCATTGCCGGCAATCACGCTGTCGTGGCCGATGACCGTGTCGCCGCCGAGGATGGTTGCGTTTGCGTACACCACCACGTGATCACCGAGCGTGGGATGGCGCTTGCTGCCCGCGCTGCGTTTGTCGACGGTGAGCGCCCCTATGGTCACGCCTTGAAAGAGCTTCACGCCGTTGCCGATCGCCGCGGTCTCGCCGATCACGACGCCGCTGCCGTGGTCGATCATGAAACGCCTGCCGATGGTGGCGCCTGGATGAATGTCGACGCCGGTACGCTCGCGGGCGAGCTCGGCGATGAGGCGGGGCAGGGCCGGCACCGCGGCGGTGTGCAAGACGTGGGCAATGCGATGACAAATCGTCGCGTAAAAGCCTGGGTAAGCCAGGACGACCTCGTCGACGGATTTGGCCGCCGGGTCGCTGTGGAGCAACGCCTCCGCGTCTTGACGCGCGGTCCGCCAGACACCGGGGAGTGCATCCATGAAGTACGCCGAGGCGGACGCTTTGTCGCTCCCTGCGATGTCATGCACCAAGGACGCCAAAGCGGACGCCGCGCCGTCGAGCTCGGACGCGACGCTCTCGGGCGCGCAGCCTCGCCCCTCCGCGAAATGCGGAAACAAGAGCGCCAACGTGCGTTGCAGGAAGGCTTGGGTGCGTGGGCGCAGATCGGTGGGGAAGCAGTGCTCGCGACGCGCGGCAGCGAGCCGCGTCAAAAACTCCGACCGATCGGACATCCCACTATCATAGGGCGGGAATGACGCGTCGCGCCAGGGGCGCAAAGCCTGACAAGAATTCCCCCAATTATTTCGCGGTGAAACGCACCGGCAGCCCATCGCTCGGCTCGGCGGGGATCTTGGTGCTGTCGTAGCTCGGGCGACCCTCGAGGAGCTCGAAGCGGTAGCCTCGTAGCAGCTCGATGGTGAACACGCGCAGCATCAGGCTCGCGAGCTCGTGGCCGGCGCATTTGTGACCGGTGTGAGCGTCGCCGCCTCCGTTTGGGACATAGGCGTGGCGATGGCGTTCGTCCTCGTGCCTACTCTCGCCGAAGCGCGTGGGATCGAAGCGGTCCGGCTCGCTGAACACCGGGGCGCGGTTCGAAGCGCTGGGGCTCCACAAGACCATCCAGCCCGCCGGCACGCGGTAGCCGCCGAGCATGAAGTCGCGATGCGCAACGCCAAAGCTCACCGGCACGACCGGGCTCACGCGTCGCACCTCCATGCTAACCGTCCGCAAAAGCGGCAGCGCATCGACGGCGTCGAGATGGTAGTCGGCGGGGAGCTTGGCTACCTCATCGGTGAGGCGCGCGCACAGCTCCTGGTTTTCACCGAGCTCGATGACCGTGGTGCAAAACCAACCCCAGACGATGTAGCCGGCGATGACGATATGATGTAGCTCGCGTTGCAGTGCCGCGTGGTCGATATGCTTGTCTTCGACTTTGGCGGAGAGAATCCGCGCGAGACCGTCGGTGCGTGCGGCGCCTTGCTCGTGCTCCTTGATCGCTTTGGCGTACACCGCGAGAATGCGTTGGACGGCGCGTTTGCCGCGCGCGAATTTGCTCCAAGGTAGCGGTAACGGAAGCGAGGCGACCGCGCGCACCACAAGCACGTAGTCCTCGCGCACCTCTTCGAGCTCGGCACTGGGCTTTAGGCCAATGAACATCTCGCAGATCGCCTCGATGGCGAGATGCTGGAAGGCGTCGAGACACGACACCTTTGGCGTCGTCGTCGCGTCCGCTAAAGCGGCGCGAATGCTTCGCTGCAAGATGGGCACATAGCCCGCGAGCGCGTCGCGGGTGAAGGCGGCCATGACGAACGATTTACGCTCGCGGTGCTTGGCGCCATCGAGCACGGGCAACGATTCACCACCGAAGAGCGTTTGGATGTTCGGCGGCATGGCCCCCGAGCGCTGGACGCGTTCCGGATCGACGAAGGCATCGGTCGCCTCGGGCCCCGAGAGGACCGCCGTGCGCCTGCCGAGAATGCGCGAGCGGAAGACCGGACCATGCCGCCGGGCGCCATCACCGACGAAGCCGAAGATGTTGCCGAGAAAGCGGAGCGTCTCTCCGAGGACGGGCAAACCGTCATGACCTGGGGGCAGCTGGGCTTGGGGGTCGCTCACGGGGGCCTCGCGAGATTGATACGGCGAGAGCCCCCCAGCGGATTCACGCTACTGACACGCCGCCGCCGGACAGACGCCGGGACAGCCTTCGAAGTACTCGACGCGAATCGTGTACGGCTGCACTTCTTCCCAGTCGTTCGAGTTGACGTCGTTCACCCAGATCTGGATGGGCTCGCCGCCGCTCGCACCGGTGTAGACGCATTCGGGACTGGATGAGGTTGGTCCGGCCGAGTCGTTGAACGCCGCGTGACGGCAGGTCTGCCGCAGGGTGTTGCAGGTGCCACCGGCGCCGCATCCGTCTTCGCAGACATCGTTGCCGTTACCGACGCCCGCGCCACCACCACCACGTGTCGCCTGCGCGCGGATGTCGACCTCACTCGCGGGGAAATCGACGAAGATGCTGATACCGCCAGCGCCGAGGCCCGGGGGGTTGGGCGGCACGACCTCGAAGAAGTCCTGGTCGCCGTCGTAAGAGATGTAGCCGACGATGCTGTAGGGCGGGCCGCCGCCGGAGCTGACGGCTTCGCCCGGCGTGTAGACGACCCACTGGAAGATGCCGGTGTTCGAGCCGCCCCAGGTGGCGGTGAGCGTCTGCGGATTGCCAGCCGTTGGGAAGTTCACGCGCACATCGACGGTCTGGCCGCCGGTCGGAATGATGACGTGACAATCCGGTTGCCCCGCGGTCGGATCGCAGTAGTCAGCCGTCAGGTCGTCGTTGGGACAGGTTGGGTTGGTGCCCGCGGCGACGCAGGTGATCTGACCACCACCGCTCGCGACGAGGTTGATCGTGGTCGCCGCGCCTGCTGCCGCCGGTAAGCGAATGCGGACCGGGGCCGATCCGCTGTCCGACGCCGCGCCACGTTGTGCTGCCGTGCCCTGCTGCGATTGGAAGTTCGTCGCGTTGCCGGTCGGCAAGTACGAGTTGACGTTGACGCCACCGATGCCCGAGGTGAGCGTCACCGCGCCGCCGCCGGTGTTGACGAGGCCCACCGTCGTGCTTGCGCCCGTCGCGACCACCTGCGTGATCGGGATGCCGTCGCCGCAGATCGCCTCGAAGGTCGCGCCTCCGCTGCCGGAGAGGGTGATTGTGCGCGAGGTCGCGTTCGCACGACCAAGGCCGTCGTAGACGTCGAGAGTCACCGTGGTGCACGAGGCCGCGGTGCCATTGACCACGGATGCCGCGCGCGCCACCGCCATCGGGCTGCCGGGAGTCGACGGCGTGACGATGACATTGCCTCCGGTCACGTCCCGCCATTGCGGATTGAAGTCGCCCGCGCTGGCGTCGAACGGCCGCGACAGGAAGCGGTTGTCCGGCGGATTGGCGGCATCACCCGGGTCGGGCTCCGAGATGTGCTCCATGGTGATGCGGTACGGATTCGCCTTGGTGAAGTCGTAGCCCGGCACGTCGAGGAGCGTCGAAGCGTTGTTCACGACGCGCACGTAGACGATGTCGGCGAGCATCGGTAGCTGTGTCTCGATGTAGTTCGGCGACAAGCCGCCGAGCTGCGGATCGCCGGGGCCGTCGGGCGACGGCCGTTGCACCATGAGATCCAAGCAGACGCCTTCCTGCGAGCAGGGGCGACCTTGCGAGCACTGGTTGATGGCGCTGCACGCCGTGGCGGTCGGGCGGTACATCTGGAAGACGAGCGAGTAAGGCGCGTTCGCCGCCGCCGAGTTGATGAAGTGAAGCAGCGTGTTGTCGTCGATGGCCGCGCTGCGCGCGATGCGATACCAGTCGGTGTCGTTGAGCGCGATCAGAATGCGGTCCGTCTGGTTGTAGAACATGTTGGCGCCCGGCGGAGCCGTCGCGCTGCCGGCGTTGAGGTTGGTCGCGGTGGCGATGTCGTCATTGCGGACAGCGCCTTCTTGCGGGTCGTCAGTGATGTCGACGATGAGGTTATAGCGGTCAGTCGTGTTCGTGGCGTTGGCGGCGTTCTGGACGCGGATGAGCACCGGGGCGTTGGTTGGCGTGACGACGCCGGCGCTCTGACGTCGAAGGGCGGTGCCACCCGCGCCCTCGGTCACGGCGTCGGGACCTTCGTATTGGAAGTTGCCCTGGATGATCGTCCAGGTGGGCGCGATCACGGAGCTCGCCGAATACGAGAGATTGACGCGCACCACCGCCGGTGTGGAGAAGGCCGGTGTGATCACGAACCAGTCGACGTCGTCGACGTAAGACATCGCGCCTTCGACGCCGGTCCCCGAAACGAGGGGCGTCGCGAGGTTGCGCAGGTCGTTGGGCTCGTTGACGTCAGGGTCGGTCTGCGTCGTCACCGTCAACTGATACTGGATGACGGGCTCTTCCTCGCGCTCGGCATGGTCGTAGACGATAACGGTGTAATCACCTTGCGCGAAAGCGGCGTAGTTGGCCGTGAGGCGGTGTTGAAGCACCGAGGTCGGCGGAATGCGCACCTGGGCGATCTGCTCGACGGCGGTCTGTGCGCCATAGCAGCTCTCGCCGGCGATGCAGTCGCTGTCCTTGAAGCAGACCGGCGCGTTGGCGGCGCGGCAACCGCCGCGATCCGTGTCGCAAAAGTCGAAGGCCGGGGCGCAGGAGGCGTTGGTCGTGCAAGCGGTGAGCGCATTCGCCATGCAGCGGCCGCGCGGGCCCCAGACGTCGGCTTGCAGCTCGATGGTGGGCGAGAGCTTCTCGTAGAGCAGGTCGACCGACAGCAGCTGTTTGTCGCCGCCGATGGCGGTGTACTTCCAATAGTCGCGGTCGGCGCGCGGACACATGAAGTCGCTCGAGATGATGCCGAGCGTCGCGGGCCGGGTCTCCGCGAGGCTATTGAAGTCGTCTGGATCGCAGGCGATCGGCGGAGGGTTGTCGAAATCGGTGTCGGGCTTACCGACAGAGCCGCCGCACGCGACGCCAAGCAGCGCCGCGGCGACGACTAGCGTCCACGAATGCAGTCCACCTCGGGCTTGAAGTCCGACGGGAACACGAATGTCTGCTGATCGCAGTATCCGAACACCGCGCTGCCGTCTTTCACACAGTTCCCGAAGGGACACTCGTCGTCCTGCCTGCATTGGAATCTCTCTTCTGACGGCAAGCACCAGCCGATGTCGGCGTTGCAGCTGCCATCAACCTGTCCGTCCGCGTCGATGTCTTGGGTGCACGGCTCCGACGTGTCGCACTGTTCGGTAATGAACGAACGCCGCAAGCAGAAGCCACGCTCGAGCGCACAGAGCTCGTCGTCGCGGCAGTCCTTGTTGCTGTCACATGCGTAATACGGGTCGACCGAGCACACACCGATGTCCGTTTCGCAGATACCCGCGGTGCAGTCGCCGTCACCGGCGCACTCGGTCGGCGTGAAGCCGTCGGTCAAACACCAGCCGATCGATTGGTCGCACAAACCGTCGCGCGCGCCGGGGGCGGTGTCACAGTCGGAGTCCTGCAAGCAGGGCGAGCAGATGCCGCCGACGCATGGGCCCGTGCCGAGGCACTGCGAGCCATTCGAGGCGACACAAGGGGCGCCGCGGCAGTCAGCGCGCGACGTGCAGTTGGTGACCGCGCCAACGCCGTTTAGCGCGGTTGCGACGCACTGGTTGTTGACGCAAGGCGCGTAGCCCAAGGCCGCGGTGCCGCAATCGAGATTGCTGCCGCAAGCCTGTGGCTGCGGAACCTGTCCCGCGCGTGGCTTGCAGAAGCCGGCGCCGATGTCGCACTGACCCGGCTGCGCGTCGGTGAAGCGCTCGCAGAAGAAGCAGGTCTGCGGACCATCTTCGTCGGGGTCGTCACGGCTGCCGCAGCCTGGATCGCCTGGGAAGTCGATGAGCCCGTCGCCGTCGTTGTCTTCGCCGTCGTCGCACGCAGGGGGGCCGAGCGATCCGTCGGAGGTGCCTTCGTCGTCGTCGTAAGCCGAGTCGCAGTCCGGGTCCGCGGGATAGTTCGGCGCGCCGTCGCCGTCGTCATCCACGGGACGCGTCTGACCGGCAATGAGGCCGAAGTTCGAGCAGGCGCGCGGCGTCGGGCTGTCCGCTTCATCGGTGTCGTAGCCTGACGAACAACCGGGCTCGTTCGGCCAGTCGACCCAGCCGTCGGCGTCGTTGTCGAGGCCGTCGCTGCAAGCAACGCCGCTGCCTTCGTCGCTGTCGACGGAGTCGAAGCAGTCCGGGTCGTAGGGAAAGTCGGTGCGGCCGTCACCGTCGTTGTCCTGTCCGTCGGAGCAAGCAGGACATGGGCCGCAGTTGGTGCCGTCGTTGGGATCGGTGCTGGCATTGCGCGCCTGGCAACAGGTGCAATCGCCGGTGATCTCGAAGCGGCACCACAGGGTGCCGAGACCACAGTCTTGGTTGACGGAGGCTTGGCAGATGTCGTTGTTCGGGCGCAGGACGCCCGACGCTTCGTAGGTGTCCGATGGACGCCGCTCCGGCAGGCGGAAGCGGCCGCTCGCCGGCATCTTGAGATCGCGAGCCTGCACGTAGCGGCCTTCGACGCAGGCGAGGCGATAGACGGGATCACCCTCGGGCTCGTCGTAGGGCGTCTGTGCGAAGTAGAGCATGATGCGGTTGACGCCCTCGGGCTCTTGACGCGAGCTCGCGCCTCCGAGCGGCAACGCCTGCGTCGATGCCATGCGCACGTTCTTCACATCGAACTCGTAACAAGCCGAGCCGGCGGTGAGCGGCAGCTGACGTTGGTCGTACTGGTAGGCGAACTTCGCGCGATAGGCGACGTCGTTGACCTTGGGGTCGGTGTGCCAGCGCAGCTCGTCGGCATTGCCGCCGCCGTCGGCGTCATCGTCGGCGTAGCGATCTTGGGTGCTGTTCGCCGAGCGCGGATTGCCCTCGAAGGAGATCTCGACGAAGTCGGGGCTCGAGTCGTTGTCGGAGTCGAAGGTCTTGCGCTGCGTGCCCAGGAAGATCTCTTCACAGTCGAGCAAGCCGTCGACATCCGCGTCCACCTTGGTGAGCGGCGTACAGGCGGCGTCGGTCGGATCCATCGGATCGAATCCGCTCAAGCGGAAACGCCACTCGACCATGTCGTTGAAGCCGTCGTTGTCGCTGTCTGTGCGCACCTGCGAGGAGCCGATATTGTACTCCTCTTGATCGGTGAGGCCGTCGCGGTCGCTGTCCGCCATCAAGGTGTCTTCGACTGGTCGCGCCGAGAGATTCGAGGCCATGAAGTTCGAGAGGGCGTAGATACGACGTGACTCGGCGAACTCGAAGCCGGCGAAGCTGATGGCGTCGCCGTTCAAGAACTGGCGGAAGGTGCCGCCGCCGGTCGCGGCCATGTCTTGCATGAGGGCGCGGGTCGTCTCGCCGATGGTCGCGAAGTTTTCGACGTAGGGATCGTTCTCGGTGCAACCGCTGTTGTTGATGGCGCCGGGCGCGAACATTTCGGGCGTGGCCGCGAAAACGGTCGAGAGGTTGACATCGATGCTGTAGAGGCTGCCAAGCGAGACCACGCGATTGACCGCGCGGACCGCGTTGGTGGCGGAGTTGGGCTCGCCACGGCAGTTGTTCGGGAAGGGCTGGCCGTCCGAGAGGAAGATGACCTCGTAGCGGGTGCGCTCGCGGGCGACCTCATCGAGTTGGGCCATGTCGCGGTCGAGCAGAGTGAAGGCGCGGCTCAGGGCGCCTTGGAAGTTGGTGTTGGCACCTGGGCGTGCGAGCTGCGGTAGCGAGAAGATGGCCTGGCGCCCGTCGCCCGTGAAACCAGGCAGGCCGCGCTCGTCGCGGGTGAGCACGTCGACATCGCCGAAGAAACCGATGATCGCGAACTCGATACCGGCGCGGAGCTCGAGGGTCGTTTCGTTCGCGAGGTAGTTGCGCAACAGCTCCGTCGCGGCAGCGATGCGGCGGT